>NZ_LMHF01000014.1:0-437250 GCF_001427715.1 Lysobacter sp. Root667 | reverse complement strand
GCAGCGGGCGGAAGCTGTTGCTTAAGAACGAAACCAGCAAAGCAGCCGGAATTCGCGATCGCGGCTCACGCCGCTCCCACAGAAAGCAGAAAGCGAAGCCAATCCGAATCGAAGCCAGCGCGGTAGCCGATGGTCGCAGTCGCGGCTCACGCCGCTCCTACCCCAAGGCGGGTGGCAAGAGAAAGTGGCACGCATGCGCAGCAGGCGGAAGCTTTTGCTTAAGAACGAAACCAACGCAGCAGCCGGARTTCGCGATCGCGGCTCACGCCGCTCCCACAGAAAGCAGAAAGCGAAGCCGATCCGAATCGAAGCCAGCGCGGCAGCCGAAGGTCGCGGTCGCGGCTTACGCCGCTCCTACCCCAAGGCGRGTGGCAAGAGAAAGTGRCCCRCRCGCGCAGCGGGCGGAAGCTGTTGCTTAAGAACGAAACCAACGCAGCAAGCGGAATTCGCAATCGCGGCTTACGCCGCTCCCACAGAAAGCAGAGCCGTAGCGAAACCCCGCTAGCAGCCGAAGTTCGCGGTCGCGGCTTACGCCGCTCCTACCCCAAGGCCAGAGCGGAAATCGCGACGGCGCGCGCCTCCCCGACCCAACGCCGCCTATTTCAGCGGCGGCTGCCCCTGGCAATACTTCTGGTAGTACTGCTCCGCCTGCGGCATCAAGGACTGCAGCACCTGGATCCGGTTGGCCGGATCCGGATGCGTCGAAGCGAACTCCGGCGGACGCTGCCCGCCGCCCAACTGCTCCATGCGCTGCCACAGCGGGATCGCCTGACGCGGGTCGTAGCACGCGGCCGCCGCCAGCATCAGACCGACCTGGTCGGCCTGGGTCTCGTGATTGCGCCCGTACGGCAGCACGAAGCCGTATTGCGCGCCGGCGCCGAGCGCGCCCATCACCGCCTGCTGCTGTTGCGGGTCCATCCCGCCCAGCGCCACGCCCGCGGCCATCTGCCCCATCTGCACCAGCTTCTGCTGGGCCATGCGCTGCGAACCGTGGCGCAGCAGCGCGTGCGCGATCTCGTGGCCCATCACCACCGCCAGCGCGCTCTCGTTCTCGGCGATCGGCAGCAGGCCGGTGTACACCGCCATCTTGCCGCCGGGCAGGCAGAAGGCGTTGGCTTCCTGGGAATTGATGACCGCCACGTCCCACTTGAAGCCCTGGTAGTCGGTCGGCGCCTGCTGCTGGTGCTGCGCGGCCATATCGGCGGTGACCTGCGGCACGCGGTTGATCAGGCGCTGAGCGATTTCGCGCACCTGCAGGCTGACCTTGTCGTTGGCCGGCACCAGCGCGCCCTGCTGGCTGGCGTCGCCCAGCACCTGCTGGAAGGCCTGCGCGCCCAGCTGCACTTCCTCGTCGGCGCTGGCGCCGTAGTGCGCTTTCTCGCCGGTGTAGGGATCGGTCTGGGCGCTGCCGAACCAGGACCAGGCCGCGTAGCCCGCGAACAGGATCAGGATCCACCAGCGGATGCCGCCGAAGCCGCGCCGCTGTCCGCCCTGCTGCTGCGCGTTACCGAAGGGGTCGATCCTCATCTCAGTTCCTCCGTCCTGCCTGGTGGCGCCGCCGGTCCGGTGGTTCCCGTCCCGCTGGCGCCCATCGTGTCAGATATCGCGCACCACGCGAAAGCCGATCCGCGCGCTGGTGGTGTCGGCGTCGCTGCCCTGGCGCCAGGCCGAGCGCGTCTGCGCCGGCGAACTCGCCCAGGAGCCCCCGCGCAGCACGCGCGTGCGGCAGCCCGGATTGACCCAGGCCTCGCCGTTGCGCGGCGCGCGCCGGTAGCTGTCGTGCCAGCAGTCGCCGACCCACTCGCTGACGTTGCCGGCGACGTCGTGCAGCCCGAACGCGTTGGCGCGGTAGCGTCCCACCGGCGTCGACCCCCAGGCGTTGTCGCCATAGCCGGCGAAGGCGTTGTTCCAGCGCCGGCCGGTCGGCGAGGCGTCCAGGGCGCCGGTCAGGTTGTCGACCCGGGTCAGCGGCGCGCCCTCGCCCCAGGGATAGGCCTGGACGCTGCCGGCGCGCAGCATGTATTCGAACTCGGCCTCGCTCGGCAGCCGGTAATGGTGGCCGGTCTGCTTGGACAGCCAGGCCGCGTAGGCCATCGCGTCCTTGGCGCTGACGTGCACCACCGGCATATCGTCGGCGGCCGGGCGGCCGGCGTAGTCGGATTGCCAGTCGACGTTGCCGCGCCGGACCAGGTTGCCGCTGCGCTCGTCGTAGGCGGTGGAATAACCGCGCCGGCTGGCACGCGCGCGGTGCTTGGTCGCGTTCATGAAGCGGCGGAATTCGCCGACCGTGATCTCGGTGCGCGAGACCGCCAGGCCGCGGTCGAAGCGGATGTTGCGGGTCGGCCGCTCGGCGTCGCTGGAGCCGGCCTCTTCGGCCTCGGCGCCCATCCGGAACGCGCCATGCGGGATCACCACCAGCGCCGGGCCGCGACCGCCGCTCTGCATCGCCTCGGTGAAGGTCTGGCCCGGGCGGAACAGGCCGTAATGGGTGGCCAGGTCGATGCGCTCGCGCAGTTCGACCGCCGCCGGATCGCCGGCCGGCGCGATCCGCAGCAGGTTGCCCAGCAGCTCGCGCGCCTGTTCGATACCGCGTTCGCGAGTGAGCGCGGCCAGGCCGAGGTCGCGCAGGCGGCCCACGCGCGCGGCGCGCTGGGTGGCGATGCGGCCCTGCGCGTCGGCGGCGGTGTTCATCTTCGGCCGCACCTGCGCGGCCAGCGCCAGCCAGCGCTCGGCACCGGCGTAGTCGTCGCGGTCGGCGGCGATCTCGGCGCGGCGGATCAGCGCGCTTTCGGCCGCGGCGATGCCCTGGCTGGCGCGTACGTCGCCGGGGCGCAGCGACAGCGCTTCGCGGAAATAGGCCAGCGCCCCGCCCTTGCCGCTTCCGTTTACGTCGCCTTCGCCGATACGGCCGGCGTTGAGTTCGCCTTCGCCCAGGCGGTTGGCTTCCTGGGCCTGATCGGCGCGATCGACGCGCTGCAGGTAGGCGTCGACCTTCTTGTTCTCCGGCGCGACCGCGCGCGCGACCGCGGCCGCCTCGTGCGCGCCGCGCAGGCGCAAGGGGTCGTCGTCGATCTCGGACAGGGCCTGGTCGCCCTGCACGATCAGCATCGCCAGGGCGCGCTCGAACCCCGCCGCGAACCGGGCGTCGTTGGGCGCGTACTGCACCAGCGCGTAGTAGATCGGGATCGCCGAATCGGCGTCGGCGTACAGCGCGCCGGCGGCCAGCGCGGCATCGGCGCGGCTCATCAGCGCTTTGGCGTTGGCCTGACTGACCTCGACCGGCGGCGGCCGCCACGCCGGCACCGGCGACACCGCCTGGTCAGCGCTGATGGTCACGATCGGCGTGCGCCCGGCGCCCGCGCCCGGCGTGGCCGGCGCCGCCGGCTCGCGCGTACAACCCGCGAACAGCAAGACCGACGTCAAACCTGCCAATGCCAGTGCGCGCAAACGTCCTCCGCAGCTTTGTCCAGCCAGCTCTATCCAGCGATTCGACCGGGCCGGGCCGGGGCCGCACCGGCCGGTGCGGGCCCGGATCGGGCGAAAGTAGGCTATTGTCGCCCGCCGCGGCAACTTCGTCGCGCCGGCGCCGCCGCACCGTCCCGCACACGTTCAGATCACCATGCCCATTTGGATCTCACAGCCTGCCGCCCTGCAGGAACATTTCGCCACCCGGCCGGCCCGCATCGGCCTGGACACCGAATTCATCCGCGAGCGCACCTACTGGCCGCAGCTGGCGCTGGTGCAGATCGCAGTCGGCGACGAGATCCTGCTGGTCGATCCGCTCAAACCGGGCATGACCCAGGCGCTGGCGCCGATCCTGGCCGACACCGCGATCCTCAAGATCATGCACAGCGCCAGCGAAGACCTGGTCGCGTTCAAGCACGCCTGCCAGGTCGTGCCCAAGCCCCTGTTCGACACCCAGCTGGCCGCCGCGCTGGCCGGCATCGGCGGCGGACTGGGCTACCAGAAACTGGTCGAACAGCTCACCGGGGTGACCCTGGCCAAGGGCGAGACCCGCTCGGACTGGCTGCGCCGCCCGCTGTCGCCGGCTCAGCTGGAATACGCCGCCGACGACGTCCGCCACCTGTTCGCGATGCACGATGCGCTCGACGGCCAGCTCGGCCTGCTCGGCCGCCGCGAATGGCTGGTCGAAGACGCCCAGCGCACCATCCACAACGCCGAACACGAAGGCCTGGAGCCCTGGCCGCACCTGGGCATGCGCAGCGCCCAGTTCCTCGACCGCAACGCCCAGCGCCGCCTGCTGCGCCTGCTGCGCTGGCGCGACGCCTACGCGCGCGACCACGACCGCCCGCGCAGCTGGATCCTGGACAACGAACTCGCGGTCGCAATCGCCCGCTCCAATCCCGCCGACCGCGACCTGCTGCAAGCGCAGCTCGACGCCCACCCGAAAGCGCCGCGCAAGCTCGGCGACGCGGTCTGGACCGCACTGAGCACCGTCCTGGCCGACGAGGACCAGGCGCCGGACGCATCGGTCGGCGAGAACCGCGACAAACAGCGCCTGCGCAAACTGCAGGACGCAGTCGCCGCGCGCAGCGCCGAACTCGGCCTGCCCGACGGCGTGCTCGCTTCGCGCCGCTGGCTGGAAGCCCTGCTCGACCACGGCGACTGGCCCGACGCCCTGTCCGGCTGGCGCCGCACCGCGCTGGAGCCCGGCCTGACCCCGCTGCTGGCGGCCCAGGACTAGCGCACCCGCGCCCGGGCCGCTACACTTTTAACCTTACGTGGGGCGGTAGCTCAGCTGGGAGAGCGTCGCGTTCGCAATGCGAAGGTCGAGGGTTCGATCCCCTTCCGCTCCACCATTCGTTCCAGACGCAAAGCCCCGGCTCGCCGGGGCTTTCGCGTTTCTGCGATCCGCTGGGATCGGCTTATCCGGCGCAATACCGGTCCGCGACGTGCAGCGCTTCGTCGATGATCGACAGCCCCTCGCGCAGTTCGTCCTCGGCGATGTTCAGCGGTGGCGCGACGTGCAGGCGGTTGCCCATCGGCAGGGGCCACAGGCCGAGGCGTTTGCATTCCTTCGCCAGCGCGGCCATCGGGGCGTTCGCCTCACCGCTGGCATTGAACGGGACCAGGGGTTCGCGCGTGCCGCGATCGCGCACCAGTTCCAGCGCCCAGAACATGCCCAGCCCGCGCACGTCGCCCACGCACGGATGCCCTTGCCGCATCGCTCGCAATGCCGGGCCCAGCACGGTTTCGCCGAGTGTGCGGGAACGTTCGATCAAGCCTTCGTCGCGGTAGATGCCGATGCACGCCACCGCCGCTGCGCAGGCGAGCGGATGGCCGGAGTAGGTCAGGCCGCCGGCATACGGGCGCTGGGTGAAGCTCCCGGCGATCGCCTCGCTCATGATCACGCCGCCCAGCGGTACGTAGCCGGAGTTGACGCCCTTGGCGAAGGTGATCAGGTCGGGCGCGACGTTCCAGCGATCGATCGCGAACCACGCGCCGCAACGGCCGAAGCCGACCATCACTTCGTCGGCGATCATCACGATGCCGTGCGCATCGCACAGCTCGCGCACGCCGAGCAGGTAGCCGTCGGGCGGCACCAGCACTCCGTTTCCGCCAACCACGCTTTCCAGCAGGATCGCGGCGATGCCGCGCGGGCCTTCCAGGGCGATCGTGTCGGCCAGGTGCTTGAGTGCGCGCTCGCATTCCTCGGCCTCGTCGGCCGAATGGAAGGCCGAGCGGTACGCGTACGGACCCCAGAAACGCACGATGCCCGGCGCGCCAGGCTCGGACGGCCAGCGGCGCGGGTCGCCGCTGGCGGCGATCGCCCCGGAGGTGGCGCCGTGATAGCTGCGGTAGGCGGTGAGCACCTTGTGCCGCCCGGTGTGCAGGCGCGCCATGCGGATCGCGTTCTCCACCGCTTCGGCGCCGCCGTTGGTGAAGAACACGCGGTTGAGATCGCCAGGTGCGACTTCCGCGATCAATCGAGCCGCTTCGCTGGTCGCCGCGTTCGCGTGGTAGGGCGCGATGGTGCACAGCGTCGCGGCCTGCGCCTGGATGGCGGCGATCAGCCGGGGATGCTGATGCCCCACGTTGACGTTGACCAGTTGGCTGGAGAAATCCAGATAACGGCGGCCGCTCTCGTCCTGGAAGTGCGCGCCGGATGCGCCCGTCACGACGACCGGATCGTTCGCGCCCGCGGCCGACCACGAATGCAGCACGTGCGCGCGGTCGTCGCGCATGGCCGATGAAGACGATGGCGCTTCCTGACGCTGTGCGCTGGTCGCGCCGGCATCGTGTACGCTTGCCTCGCGCATGGGGCGTCCTTTACGGGATGAAGGTCTGCTCGGGGTCGTCGAAGGACTTGAATTCCAGCGCGTTGCCCGAGGGATCGAAGAAGAACATCGTCACATGCTGGCCTGGCTTTCCTTTCAGGCGCAGGTGCGGTTCTTCCTCGAACTTGATGCCGGCATCGGTGAGGCGGCGGGCCAGTGTCTCCCATGCCCGACGATCCAGGTTCATGCCGAAGTGCGGAATCGGCACCGCCTCGCCGTCGAAGCGCCCGACCTGCAGCGGTTTCCCGTCCGGCGCGATATGCGCCACCAGGTGATGGCCGAAGAAATCGAAGTCCTGATACGACACATCGCTGCGCCCTTGCGGGCAGCCGATCAGCTCGCCATAGAAATGCCGCGCTTCGTCCAGGTCCCGCACCGGGAAGGCAAGATGGAACTGCGTGATCGCGCTCATGAAGCCACCCTCCGCTGCGGCACGCACGCGTCGAAGATGCTCTCCCAGAACTGGTTCCAGGCAGTGATGCTGCGTTCGTAGCCTTGCGCCAGCTCGGGCAATACCGAGGAGTCTTCGCGAATGTAGGCATCGATCGCCGCACGCGTGAGCTCGCCGTGGACGATGTCTTCCTCGCCGGTGTGGATGGTCCAGAACTCCCAGTCGATGCGATCGGCGTTCTCGCGCATGTACGGATGCAGGCGCAGGTGTTCGAACATCACCGAAAGGTAGGTCTGGCACAGGCACTCGCCGCCCATGCCGCGCAGGCCCACGCCGAAGGCAGGGCCGCGCTTGCGCAACTCGTCGGTGAGGCCGCCGAGGATCGCGCGGTTCGCCGGCAGGCCGGTGTCGATCTGCTCGCGCGGCACGCCGATGCTGGCCAGGAAACGGTCGTAAATTTCAGGATGCGCACGGGCGGCGTCGCCCTCGCCCAGCTCCTCCGACAGGATCTGGCTGAGCAAGCTGCGCAGCCCGCCGAACGGCAGTTTGGCCAGCAGCAGTGCGAGATCGCTGATGTAGTCGATGGTGAAAAAGCGGTACTGCGTGCAGAACCGCCGCAGGGCGTCGACCGGCAGGTGGGTGAGCGCTCTCATCTTCTGCTCGGCCAATGCTTCGGTCGCTTGCTTGGCCCGATCGGCGAAGGCCCAGAAGGTCTCCCGGTCCCATGTGCCCGCATGCATCGCGATACTCGGAAACGAGGGAACCGCGCGCGTGTGGAAGCTGTTCTCCAATGACATGCACCCTGCCCGTTGAGGTGGTCGCAGCATCGCCGCGATCCGGCGTGAATGGATAGACGCTGAGTCGCGACCGAGCATACCCGCAGGAAACGACGGCTCGGTTCACGTCGCTTTGACACGCACGTCGCGATTTAACGCGATGTAAGCGAAATTCCTACATCCTGCGCACGCTTTACAACAAATGTTTCACATCGCACGTACATCCGATCCACGAACCACAATTGCGGTTCATCTTTCGTTACACGTGACGTGCGAGCCTCGCCACTGCACCGCTATCGTGCAAGCACGCGACCCACGATGACCTCTGCGCACGACATCCGCACGCCTTCGCCCGTCAACCTGCTGTGGACCGGCGGCTGGGACTCGACATTCCGGCTGCTGCAGTTATTGCTGCAGCATCGCGTCGAGGTGGTGCCGTATTACCTGGAAGACCCCACGCGCGCCTCGACGCAGCGCGAAATCCAGACGGTGGAACGCATCACCGCCGCCCTGCGCGAATCGCACCCGCACACTCGCGCCTTGCTGCAACCGCTGCGCCGATTCGCGGTGGAGGGGATTCCGGTCGATCCCGACATCGCCGCCGCATTGCGCGAGATCCGCCGTCGCAGCTACATCGGCAGCCAGTACGCATGGTTGCCCGCGTTCTGCCGGCAGCAGGCCCTGCCCGATCTGGAGCTGTGCGTGCACGTGGACGACAAGGTGCAGGCGTTGCTGCGTGGATACGCGCAGGAGTTCGCGCACCCGGCCGGCTATCGCAGCATGCGCGTGGATCGCGCGCACACGGGGTCGGCGGAACACACCTTGTTCGGTTCCTTCAGCTTTCCGTTGTTCCATATCGACAAGGTCGGCATCGACCGCGCGGCGAACGCCGCGGGCTGGGGCGAGCTGATGGAGCTGACATGGTTCTGCCACACGCCCCTGCGCGGGCGGCCGTGCGGCATCTGCCCGCCGTGCGTGTACACCATCGAGGAAGGCCTGGCGCGGCGCGTGCCGCCGTCACGACGCGTGGTCTCGTGGTTCTACCGCCGCCTGTGGCTGCCGCTGCGCACGGCGCTGCGGCAATGGCGCGCGACCGGCCACGGCCGCGGAAACGAACGCCCGCCAGCGCCGGGCTACGGCGGGACCTGAGATCAGCCGGCCTTGCCGCGGCACCCGGCGGCGAGTTCCTACGGCATGCGATGGCCTTGGCCGTGGCGTTCACGACGCTGGCGCAAGCAAGGCCGTTCCTGAGCCGACGAATGAGGCCTTCAAGACCGACCCCGCCAGCTATCGGCTGATTACCCTATTGCAGGAGGCGCCGTATTCATCAGTGCCCGGCGCGTCGGCCAGGGCATGGCTGCTCGTTTCACTGTCACGTCCGACATGTATATGAATGGCCTGTGGAATCTCATTGAGCACAAAGCCTCTTCGGAGCAGTCACATATTGTGTGCGCATTTCGCTGCCTCCCTCCCCCGCCGGCCCTCGCAAAGCTCCAACAACCGCAGTTTCATGGGGCTTGTCCGGACCGGACGCGATTTTCGACCGCCTGCAGGCCAGCGGCGCCGAGGTCGTCCATGAGCCGACGGTGCAGCCTTACGGTGCGACTGCGCGTTCCGCGATCCCGCCGGCAATCACGTCCGCATCGACGAAGTGTGCTGGAGCATTCGCTTTCGATGTCTCGCCAGCGGGCGGCGCTGGCCTCGCCGCCCCTGCGCCGCTACCCTGCCTCGGCCCGATCCGGCACCGCCCGGCGACGCGACCTGCCCCTCCGGCCATCGATCGCACAAGGAGATTCCCATGACCGCGAAGAAGAAAGCTGCCGCAAGCCAGACCGCATCCAAGGCTTTCTCGGCCGAAGAACGCGCCGCGATGAAGGAGCGCGCGAAAGAACTCAAGGCCCAGGCCAATCGGGCCGAGAGCGAAAAGGATCTGATCGCCAAGATCGCCGAGATGCCGCCGGCGGACCGCGCGCTGGCCAAGAAGCTGCATGCGATCGTCACCGAGGTCGCGCCCGCGCTGGTCCCCAAGACCTGGTACGGCATGCCCGCCTACGCCAACGACGACGGCAAGATCCTGTGCTTCTTCCAGGCCGCGTCCAAGTTCAACAGCCGCTACGCGACCTTCGGTTTCAACGACGTGGCCCAGCTGGACGACGGCGCGATGTGGCCGACCGCGTTCGCGCTGCAGTCGCTGGACGCCGCCGAGGAAAAGAAGGTCCGCGCGCTGGTCAAGAAGGCGCTGGGCTGAGGCATGGCCAAGCCCGCGACGCGAAGCGACAGCGCGGGCGTGTCGGCGCCCGGGCCGACCGACCGGCGCTGTCTGGTCCGCGTGCAGGACGCGCGCGTGAGAAAGCCTGCATGACTGACACGACGCGTCGCCGCCTGTTCGTCGGACTCGCCGCCGCAGCCTCGCTGGCGGCCGCCGCTCCCTGGTTGCTCAGGCGCAAGCGCGCGCACGATCACGCCGCCGCGCCGGCGACGCCGGACTCGCATGCGGGTCCCGGGCTGCCGAACGCGCGGCCGTTCCAGGCGCCGCTGCGCCTGCCGGGCCGCGACGGCCTGTTCGCCGAAGTCGCGCTGTCGGCGCCGTTGGCGCTGAGCGCACGCGCCGCGGCATTCCCGATCTTCGGCGGCAAGCCGACCCTGGTCTGGCACTACGCCGGCAACGCCGACGGCCATGCCGTCGCCAATCCGCTGCTCCGCGCGGCCAAGGGCGACACGGTCGAGGTCTCGCTCGACAACGCCTTGCAGGAAGACACGACCATCCATTGGCACGGCCTGAGCGTGGACGAGGCCAACGACGGCAGCGGCCTGCATCCGGTCGCTGCCGGCGGCCGGGCGCGCTACCGGTTCAGGATCGACAATCGTGCCGGGCTGTACTGGTATCACGCGCATCCGCACGAACGTACCGGCCAACAGCTGCAGCGCGGGTTGGCGGGCCTGCTGCGGATCGAGGACCAGGAAGATCGCGCGCTCGGCGAACGCCTAGGCCTGCGCTGGGGCGAACGCGACCTGCCGCTGTTCATCGCCGACAAGCAGGTCGACGCCGACAACGGCATCGTCTATCGCCAGGGCGCGGACGACTGGATCGGCAACCGCGTCTTGGTGAACTGGACGCCCGAACCCTTCCTGGAAGTGCTGCCGGCGCTGTACCGCCTGCGCATGGTCAATGCGGCCAACGCGCGCATGCTGCGGATCGGGTTCGAGCACGAAGGCCGCACACTGCCGTTCCAGCTCATCGGCACCGACGGCGGATTGCTGGCGCAGGCTTGGACGCTGGACGATGTGTTTCTCGCGCCCGCACAGCGCATCGACGTGCTGGTCGATTTCGGCGCCTTGCCCGCTGGCGCCCGCGTGCTGCTGCGCAGCCTGGAATACGTCGCGATGGAGAACGAGGACGAGTCCGGTGCGTTCGCGCCCGATCCGATGGGCGAGCATCCGGGCGCGGCGCCGATGGGCGATGCGCTGGACCTGATGCAGTTCTGCGTCGCCGCCTGCAGCGATACGCAACGACGCCAGGCCAAGCCAGCGCCCATCAGGGTGCCGGCGACGCTGAGCGCATTGCCGCCACCACCCGACACCAACGGCTGGCCGGTGCGGCCGATCCGCCTGCGCATGGACGACCAGGGCACCTGGTTCATCAACGACTGGAACTACCATCAGGTCGGCCACGATCCGGTGTTCACCGTCAAGCGCGGCAGCCGCGAGGTCTGGGAAATCCGCAACAACATGACCAGCATGCCGCACCCCATCCACGTGCACGGTTTCCAGTTCCGCGTGGTCTCGCGCAGCATCAGCCCGCCCGACGTGCGCAGCCGCAAGGTCACCAGCCAGGGCCTGGGACCGCAGGATCTGGGCCTGAGCGACACCGTCGTGGTGTGGCCGGGCGAGATCGTCCGCATCGCGATCGATTTCGCCCAGCCCTACTCCGGCATCCAGCGCTACATGCTCCATTGCCACAATCTGGAGCACGAGGACATGGGCATGATGGTCACATTCGCCGTCGACGATTGAGCTCGGCGCTGCGTCGCCTGCCCGTGGCAACTTTCACTCAGAAGAGAACGAATCCATGAACCGTGTCGCACACGCCTGCCTGATCGTCCTGCTGCCGGCGGCCTTGGTCGCATGCCAGCCCAAGAGCGGTAACGAAGCCGCCTCCAGCGACGCGGCGCCCGTACGTCTGGACGACGCCCGCGCCAGAACCAGCTACATGGTCGGCCTGGATCTGGCCAAGCAGGTGGCGCCGGTCCGCGACGAAGTCGACATCGACACCGTCGTGGCCGCCCTGCGCGCCGCGCACGCCGGCAAGAAGCCGCTGCTGGACGAAACCCAGGTCGAGCAGATCCGCAAGGACTTCGTGCGCCAGCTGCAGGACAAGCGCAAGGCCGAGCAGTCGGCACTGGCCAAGAAGAACCTGGAACGCGGCCGCGACTTCCTGGCCGGGAACGGCGCCAAGCAAGGCATCGTCACGACCGCATCGGGCCTGCAGTACCAGGTGGTCCGCGATGCCCACGGCGCCAAGCCGGCGGCCGACGCCACGGTGCGGGTCAACTACGTCGGCGCGGCGCTCGACGGCAAGGAGTTCGAGAACACCTATGCGATCGACCATCCCTCCGAATTTCCGCTCAATCAGGTCATGCCCGGCCTGCGCGAAGGCATGATGCTGATGCCCACCGGCAGCAAGTACCGATTCTGGATCCCGGCCGCGCAAGGTTATGGCGAGCACGGCGTACCGGGCCAGATCGAGCCGAACGCGACCCTGGTCTTCGATGTCGAGCTGCTCGAGATCGCCGGCTAGCCGGGAAGCAAAACACCAGGCGCTGCATGATCATGCGAGACAAGGAAGCCACCCGGGAGCTGAGAATCCCCGTTCGGTTGCTCGAAGACTGCTACGGAAAAGGGAACTTCGATGATGCCGGCGATGATATCGCGCAGCTGGCAGGGACATGTTTTGGGAAGGATCTCAACATCGAGTTCGATTTCGATGCTTCGCACTCGAATCCATGGTTCCATGACTTCGTCGTACGCATATCCGGCATCGACCATGAACAAGCTGAGCATCTGCGTGGAATACTTGAACGCAGGGGGCTGGTCGCCTGACAGTTCATTCCAGCCGATGCCGCTATCGCGGCGCAGCTTGATTCTGGAATTGTGCGGCGATAAATCATGAGCCAAGCGCATCTACACGATCTTCGCAGCCACTTGGAAAGGCGTCATTGGCGTATCATCGATGAATTGTCCGGCGATGACGGCAACCTATCCGCGTATGGGAAGTTTCCAGGCCGAACGGCGCCTACAAGTTTCACTTGGAATTCGATGGCACGGATCTACCCTTCGGGTTGGAGACTCTCCCGATCCAGCGCACCTACGACTGCGCAGTGCGCGAAGCGCCGGACATCAGCCTGTATTTCGCCCGCATCGGACGAACATGGGGCGAGGAGCTGGAGTCCTTTCTCGAAGGGCTAGAGGCATGGGCCAAGTGAAGTTTTTGCTCCGGCCGCCGCACAGCGCTGGTGCGCAGCCCGCTGGAACGCAGCCTTATGTCCAACGCCAGGCAGCTTCGACCTTCCGTCCGAATTTCCGCTCAACCAGGTGATGCCCGGGCTGCACGAGGGCATGATGCGGATGACCACCGGCAGCAAGTACCGGTGCAGGACCCCCGCCGCGTAAGGTTACGGCGAACTCGGCGTGCCGCGCCAGATCGAGCCGAACGCCACCCTGGTCTTCGATGTCGAACGGATCGAGATCGCAGGCCAGCCCGCTACCCCACACCGGCGGCCGCGCCGCCACGGACCCTGCGATGAGCGCGAGCCGATACGTCCTCACCCTGTCCTGCCCGGATCGCATCGGCATCGTCAGCGCGATCTCCGGCCGTCTGTTCATGCATGGCGCCAACATCATCGAGTCGCAGCAGTTCGGCGACCCGGAGACCGGCCGCTTCTTCATGCGCACGGTGTTCGACCACAGCCGCGCGATCGACGACGGCCGCCTGCAGCAGGACCTGGGCATGGTCGCCGATCATTTCGGCATGGACTGGAAGCTGCGGGACCTGGCCGAGCGGCGCCGGGTGATGCTGTTGGTATCGCGCTTCGACCATTGCCTGAGCGACCTGCTGTATCGCTGGCGCATCGGCGAGCTGCCGATGGACATCGCCGCCGTGGTCGCCAACCATCCGCGCGAGAGCTACCGCCACCTCGATCTGGACGGCTTGCCGTTCCACTACCTGCCGGTCGTGCGGGACGACAAGGCGCAGCAGGAAGCCGCGCTATCGTCGCTGATCGAAAGCACGGGCACCGAGCTGGTGGTGCTGGCGCGCTACATGCAGGTGCTGTCGCCCGCGCTGGTGGCCAAGCTGGCCGGGCGCTGCATCAACATCCACCATTCCTTCCTGCCCGGCTTCAAGGGTGCGCGTCCGTACCATCAGGCGCACGCGCGCGGCGTGAAGCTGATCGGCGCCACCGCGCACTTCGTCACCGAGCATTTGGATGAAGGGCCGATCATCGAACAGGACACGCAACGGGTCAGCCACCACCACACCCCGACCGACCTGATCCGCATCGGCCGCGACGTCGAGCGGCGCGTGCTCGCCCAGGCGCTGCGCTACTGCCTGGACGACCGCATCCTGCTCAACGGCGACAAGACGGTGGTGTTCGCGCTCTGACGACACGGCGGCCATGGCCGCTCAATCCTCAGCGGTCGCGGCGTCGATGAGCGGGAGGCGCCGACGGAATAACCCCGGCACCTTCGGTACCGGGGTCTTGTCGATCCGCCGCGACCGGAACGGCCGCGGCGGCGACGGCAGGCCAGGCCCGCGACTCAGAAACGCTGTCGGTACTGCAGGTAGTAGAAGCGACCGGGCACGTCGTACTGCTGGTCGAACTGGTTGTACGGCGCGGTCAGGGCCAGCGGCGGCTCTTTCTCGAACACGTTGTTGGCGCCGATCGAGACGGTCGCGTTCCACGGCGTGTTGTAGCGGAACTGGATGTCGTGGTACGTGACCGCGCCCAGGTGGTTCTCCAGCGTGTCCGGGCTGGAGCAGTAGGCCTTGAACGAGGCCGGGCAGGTCTCGTCGATGCCGGACTTGTAGCGCACGCCCCAGGTCGCGCCGAAATCGCCCTTGCTCCAGTCCAGATACAGGTTGGACTTGATCCGCCAGTACGGGTCCTGCGGCAGGTACAGGCCCTGGCGCTGCTCGGGCTTGGAGTCCTTGGTGGTCTTGGTTTCCCAGTTGGCGGTGTAGCTGGTGTCCCAGGTGATCGAGAACTTGCCGTAGGCGGTTTCCGGCAGGCGGTAATTGACGGTGACGTCGTAGCCTTCGACCTCGTACTCGGCCAGGTTCAGCAGCGGCAGGTCCATGTCGGTGATGGTGCCGGGGTTGCCCGGGTAGGCGTTGTCGCGCTTGAACAAGGCGCAGTACACGGCGCGTTCGCCGGCGGTGCCGGAGTAGCACTTGTCGAGCACGAACTGCGCGGTCGGCCGGGTGATCGCGTTCTCGATGGTGATCCGGTACCAGTCGACCGCGATGTCGAAGCCCTGCAGCCAGCTCGGGCTGTAGACGAAGCCCAGGGTCTTGCTGACCGAGGTTTCCGGCTGCAGGTCCGGGTTGGACTTGTTGGTGAACGCCTCCACCGTCTGCCGCGACGAGCCGCTGCCGGACTGGGTGTAGCCGGCGGGCACGCCGTCGGCGGTGCAGCGCGCGGCGACGGTCGGGTCGCTGCGCTTGCCCGAGTGGCTGGAGCACGGATCGGCGTAGCTGGAGAAGGTGTCGGCGTCGCCGCCATAGAGGTTGGTGATGCTGGGCGCGCGGAAGCCTTCCGACCAGTTGCCGCGGATCAGCAGGTCTTCGAACGGCTTCCAGCGGAAGCCGAACTTGCTGTTGAGCGTGTCGCCGAAGTTGCTGTAGTCCGAATAACGGGTGGCGATGGAGAAATCCAGCAACTTCGCGAATGGGAGGTCGGCCAGCACGGGCACGGCGAACTCGGCGTAGAGATCGTCGAGCGAATAGCTGCCCGCGGTCGGCTTGCTGCCGTTGCCGGTGCTCAGGCCGGCGGCGATGAACGCGTCCGGGTCGAACTGTCCGCTTTCGATGCGGTGCTCATAGCCCGCGGCGAAACCCAGCGGGCCGGCCGGCAGGTCGAACAGATCGCCGCTGATGTTGGCGGTATAGCTCTTGGATTCGACCTTGCGCGAGTCGTGGGCGGTGAACGAGACGTAGTCCAGCGCCTCCTTGCTGATCGAACCCAGGCCGCCCAGCGGATTGATCGGGACGCAGCCGGCGACCACCGCAGTGGGCGTGCCGCAACGGGCCACGCCGCCGCCGTCGACGAAGGACGGGCCGTAGGCGTTGCGCAGGTTGGTCAGGTTGAACAGGCCGTAGGTGATCGTGTTCTCGTCGCTGCGGTCGTAGCGGTAGCCTACGTCCCAGTCGAAGGTACGCTCACCGAAGTTGAAATAGCCCTCCAGGCCGCCGTAGAAATGGAAGTTCTTGACGTCCTGGTTGAATGAGCGGCCGCCGGATTCCTGGAAGCGGCGACTGACGCTGATCAGGTCGCGCGCGCCCGCGGTGCCTTTGGTCGGGTTGTAGATGCTGTCCTTGTTCAGGGTCAGGCCGGTGACCGGCATGGCCGCGAGCAACTGCTCGGAGAGGCGCTGGTTGTACAGCGTCTCGACCCGGAAGGTCAGGCTGTCGGTGATGTCGAAGGTGCCCTGCGCGAACAGCGACTTGCGCTCCTGCGGGGTCAGCAGGTAGTTGTCCGGCGCAGTGTTGTAGCCGTGTACATTGGAGCTGAACGGAACGAAGCTGTTGTTGTTGCCGAGCACGTAGCGCTTGTTGTCGCGCGGATCGACGAACGAACCCGGGAAGCCGGTGTTGCTCTGCCCGCCGAAGAACCCGGCCACGCGCTGGAGAAGGCTTTCGACGACGATCCGGCGACCTGGTTCCGGACCCTGCGCAATCAGGCCGTGCCGTTGCTCACGCCCAGGCTGAAGTCGTAGGCCTGGCGCATGCCGTCGCCCTGCCCGAACTGGCCGATGTAGGCGCCGGCCTCGGCGCCTTCGAAGTTGCGGCGGGTGATGATGTTGACCACGCCGGCGATGGCGTCGGAGCCGTAGATGGTCGAGGCTCCGTCCTTCAGCACTTCCACGCGCTCGATGATCGAGGCCGGGATGGTATTGAGGTCGACCGTGCCGTCGAGCTGAGTGGTCCAGCGACGGCCGTTGACCAGGACCAGGGTGCGACCGCTACCGAGGTTGCGCAGGCTGATGCCGGCCGAGCCGTCGCCGCCGTTGTTGAAGGTGGTGTTGAGCGCGGCGCCGTTGGTGGAGATGCGCTGCAGCACGTCGGCGACCGAGGTCACGCCCTGCTTGTCGATCTCGGCGCGGGTCAGGGTGAAGATCGGCTGCGAAGTTTCGATGTCGGCGAACCGGTGACCTGGATGCGGTCGATCTCGGTCGGCGCCTTGGCGTCGGCGGCGGGCTGGTCCTGCGCCTGCGCGACGGGTGCGGCGATCGCGAGCGCGATGGCGATTTCCAGCGGCAGCCGCGCGCGGCGGCCTGCGGAGGTGGTGGCGTACTGCTTCATCTAGCGATGTCCCCTCGTAGTGGTGGTAGCGTCCGCGCCTTGTTATCGACGCGTTAAACGCAGGCCAAACTACGGCGCGGCGAGCCGCATCCGGGTGCGCAAACCGGGCGCGGGACTTGCGGATTTCTGGCCGCTGGCTTGCAGCGCGCGGTACTCGCTGGCGGTGCAGCCCATGCGCGCACGGAAGGTGCGGGCGAAGCTGCACGGCGAATCGAAGCCGCAGGCGTGGCTGACCTCGCCGATCGACAGGCGGCTTTCGCGCAGCAGTTCGCAGGCCTGCTGCACGCGCTGGTTCACGCAGGCAGCCTGCACGGTGATGCCGTAGACGGCGTGGAAGGTCTTGGAGATCCACCAGGTCGAGAAGCTGGTGAGCTGGGCGAGTTCGTCCATCAGCACCACGCGGTGGGCATTGCCGCGCAGATAAAGCTTGGCGCGCTGCAGGCGACCTAGCACCTGACGCTGGCGCGCGCGCCGGCGTCCGGGGCAACGCTCCAGCAGTTCGTCGAGTTCGTGCTGGGTTTCGTGCACGTAGGCCAGCAGCATGCGGAACGCGGCCAAGCGCTGATTGGGCAGGCCGCGGGCCGGGGCGGCGGTCGCACAGCCCCGCCACAGCCGCACCAGTGCGCGCCGTTGCGCGGCGTCGACGCGGCCGTCGCCGGGCATCAGGTCGATGCGGGCATGGCGCTCGATCTCGCGCATCAGCGCAGGCTTGCAGCTGAATCCGATCATCAGTCCGCGGCGTTCGGCGTCGATGCGCGGTGCGCTGTCGCGGTCGAACGCGATCCACTGGTCGCGATTGAGCGCGAAGCGGCCTTCGCAGCTCTCGATCCGCGAGCGGCCGCGCAACTGCAGCCAGTAGGACGGCGAACTGCCGGACACACGCACGCTACCGAAGTCGCGTACCAGATAGAGCTGGAAGCCGTCGTTGGAAGGAGCGTGGTCGCTGTCGATCAGCTGCCCGCTTTCGACGCTTTCCCAACCTTCCTGGCTGCCGTAGTGGTGATAGTCGCTTTGCATCATCGCTGCCCCTGTCGGTCCTGGCCGCGTCGGCGCGGCTTCGGGCGCAAGCCATCGCGGCGCGTGCGCCGACGGCGCGGGCGACGGTCGCCTGCGGTGGAGTGGAGGGCGATCCGGCCCGTCGTTCGTGTGCGCGTCGGCGGCGTTGCGCCTGCACCCGCGTACCGTCCTGCTGTCGTCTTGCGACGCGGTCGAGTGTTGCGATGCGCGCGCGCTCACGCTTCGAACTGATTCGAACGGTCGCGTTTGCGTTTATGTTGCGTATGGAATGCGCACACGTTTCTGCAACATCTCGAACGTGGCTCAGGCAGGATCGGCACAATGCGCGGCGCGATCCGCCGCGGTGCGGCGTTCAGGTCGGTTTGGGCAACTCGACCCGCACCTGCAAGCCGCCCTGCACACCCGGCGCGAGCGCGATGTCGCCGCCGTGGCCACGGATCACACTGCGCGCGATCGACAGGCCCAGGCCGGAACCGCCGGCATGACGGGCACGTGCTTCGTCCAGGCGCCGGAACGGCGCGAACGCATGCTCGTATTGCTCCGGCGCGATGCCGGGACCGGCGTCGGTCACGGTCACCCGCAAGGCCGATTCGGTTTCCTGCAGCGACACCCGCACGCGGTCGCCGTAACGCCAGCCGTTGTCGATCAGGTTGGCGAAGGCGCGCCGCATCGCGATCGGCTGGCACGGCAGATAGGCGTGATCGGGACCATCGTAGAGCGCGTCGCCGCCAGCGTCGGCGACGTCGTCGCAGAGGCTGATCAGCAGCGAGGCCAGATCGACGGTCTGGTGCGGCTCCAGGCTGGCGTCCTCGCCGGCGAAGGCCAGGCAGCCGGAGATCATGGTTTCCATCTGCGCGATCTCGCCCAGCAGGCGTTCGCGATGGGCGTCGTCGACGTACTCGGCGAACAGGCGCATGCGCGTGAGCGGCGTGCGCAGGTCGTGCGAGATCGCGGCCAGCTGCTGGGTACGGTCGTCGACGAAACGCTTGAGCCGCACCTGCATCTCGTTGAACTTGTGCGCGATCGCGGCGTATTCGGGGATGGTCATGCCCTCGATCGGCGTCGGCTCGCGCTCGCGGCCCAGGCGCTCGGCGGCCTGCGACAGCTTGGTCAAGGGTTGCAGGAAGCTGCGCGCGGTCCACACCGACAGGCCGGCGACCGCGACGATCAGCAAGGCCATGCCGCTGAGCTTGAACAGATGCTGCAGCCAGCGCGGACTCGGTCGCCCGGGACTGGCCAGCAGCCAGTCGCCGTCGGGCAGCTCGATCGCGACCGACATGCGCGGCAGCGCCGCATCCGCGCGCAGTCCTTCCAGGAAGGCCGGACCGACGCCCGAGCCCAGCATCATGCCGATCCGGCCCAGCGGCGAGAGCGCCGTCCGCGCTTCGGATGGAGCACGGACCGCCACGTCGGGCATCGGCGGGAGCCCCGCCTCGTCGTGCACCAGCATCATCTGCGGCGCGCCCTCGGGCGGCGGCGCGGCCCAGGAAGCGCTCGGCGCAGCACCTTCCGTCGGTGCCACCGCGATCGCACCCGCAGGCGGCGGTGCCGCCGCGATCAGGCCCGGCGGCAGGGCGACCGGCGGCGGCTCGGGCATGCCCGCATCGTTCGTAAAGGTCCCGGCGTTCTCCGGATCCGCCACCGGCGCCAGGCGCGCGAACCTGTCGGCCAAGGGCAGCGCCGAGATCGACGACACGCCGACGAACGGCCGTGCCGCGACCGACAGGATCTCGCCGCGCGCCGCGCCCAGTCGCGGCACCACGACGGTCACCTGGCGCACGCCGCGGCCGTGCTCGTCGGGCAGGTTGTTCATCGATACCGCATAGGCGCCGCCGCTGGTGTCGGGGTTTTCGACCAGGCGCCGGCGCATGCTTTCGATCAGACCCGACAGCGGCGGACCGTGGCGATCGTCGCTGGGCGGCAGCAGGGCGAACTCGACCTTGCGCGCATGCGTGGCCTGTTCGGCCACGGCGGCGCGGCGCGCGCGCGGCAGGCCGGCGACCATGCTGCGCACGTCCAGGGCCTGCTGCACCAGCGATTGTTCGTCGACCAGGGTCGGCCCGGTCGAACGCAGGGCCATGCCGATGGCGATGTCGATCAGCAGCGTCATCGCCATGGTCGACAGCACCACGATCGCGATCCGCGGCGCCAGGCGCATCCGCGCCAGCGACAGGCGCGGCTTCATCGCGGGCGCGCCTCGCCGGCGACGCTGACGTCGGCGGCGAAGATATAGCCCTCGTTGCGCACGGTCTTGATCAGGTTCGGGCGCTGCGGACTGGCCTCGATCTTGCGCCGCAGGCGGCTGACCTGGACGTCGATGCTGCGGTCGAACGGCGTCAGCACGCGGCCCTTGACCAGGTCGATCAGCTGATCGCGCGAGAGCACGCGCTGCGGATGCTCCAGGAATGCCAGCAGCAGGTCGAACTCGCCGCTGGTGAGATCGGTCAGCGCGCCCTGCGGCGACACCAGGCTGCGATGGCGGGCGTTGAGCTTCCAACCCATGAACGCGTATTCGGAACCCGCGCGCGCGGTGCCGCGCCAGTCGGCGTCGGCGCGCCGCAACAGGGCGCGGATACGCGCCAACAGTTCGCGCGGGTTGAAGGGTTTGGCGATGTAGTCGTCGGCGCCCAGTTCCAAGCCGACCACGCGGTCGGTATCGCCGTTCATCGCGGTCAGCAGGATCACCGGCACCTGGCTGGTGCTGCGCAGTTTGCGGCACAGGGTGAAACCGTCGTCGCCGGGCATCATCACGTCCAGCAGGACCACGCTGACCGGTTCGGCGGCCATGCGCTGCGCCATGCCGACGCCGTCGCCGGCCTCGAGCACGCGCATGCCGTGGTCGCCCAGGAACCGCGCCAGCATGGAACGGATGGTGTCGTCGTCGTCGACGACCAGGACGGTGGGCGCAGCGATGGCGTAGGCGGATCCCATGGGGCGCAGGTTAGCCGAAGGCGGGTGGCGGCCCATGCTCTGTAACACAGTGAAACAAAACGATGGATAGCCGAAATCGGCTGGGGGCTTGCGCTGCCTAGGATTCGATGGTCGCCGCCCCCACGGTCCGAATCCCGCGCATGCCTTCGACGCTGCCGTTATCCCCTGCCCTGCGACGCGCCGCTCCGGCCGATGCCGCCCTGCCCGCGTCCAGCGCAGCCGTGAGGGCGGCGCCGCGCAGCGCAGGTAACGCCCGATTCCCGCTGCTGGGGCGCAAGGTCGCGATCGTCGGCGCCAGCCTCGGCGGCCTGTGCCTGGCGCGGCTGCTGCAGCGCCAGGGGGTCGAGGTCGAGATCCACGAGGCCCGCAGCGCCAGCGATCCGGCCTGGTACCGGCGCACCCTGGCGATCGACCAGGAACCCGCGATCAAGGCGCTGCGCAGCGCCGAACTGGGGCCCTTGTTCGATCGCTGCTGCGAACGCGAGCGCAGCTACACCCGCCTGCTCGATGCCCAGGGCCGGCGCGAACGCGACAGCGCCCTGCCCACGCGCGCCGCCCTGCAATGGCGGATCGAGTACGGCCTGCTGCGCGATCTGCTGCTGAACAGCCTGCTGCCCGGCAGCGTGCTCTGGGGCCGCCGCTTCACCTCGCTGACCGGCGCCCACGACGGCAGCCAGCGCCTGAACTTCGCCAACGGCGCGCGCGCCAATGCCGACCTGGTGATCGGCGCGGACGGCGCCTGCTCGCTGCTGCGTCCGTACGCGACCGGCAGCGGGCTGCGCTATTCGGGCGTGACCCTGGTCGAAGCGCAACTGCCGCTGCCGGAACTGCGCGTGCCGCGGATCGCGTTGTGGCTGGACCGCGACCGCCTGGCGGTGCGCGACCCGGACGCGGCGCTGATCCTGCAGCGCAACAGCCTGCGCGGCATGGATCTGCGCATCGCCCTGCGGGTGCCGCGCGACTGGTCGCTACGCGGCGTGGACTGGAACGATCCGGTGCAGGCGCGCGCTCTGCTCAAGCAGCAGCTCGCGCACTGGGATCCCAAATTCCTGCGCCTGATCGACGCCGCCGAACCGACCTTCAACGCGCGCCCGCTGCTGACCAGCGCACCCGACCGCTACTGGGCCGAGCGCGGCGCGATGACCTTGCTCGGCGCCTCGGCGCGGATGGCGCCGACCTTGCTGCGCGACTGCAAGGCCGGCGAGCTGCTCGACGCGCTGGAACTGGCGCAGGCGCTGACCGCGCCGCGTCATCGCGACTCGATCGCGGCCGCGCTCGCGCACTACGAGCGCAACCTGCTCGCGCGCGCGGTGCGCGAAGGCCGCGACGCGCAACGCGTGCTCGCCGCGCTGCTGCCGCAAGCCAGCGTGATCGGACAAGCGCGCTCGTGGCGCTCGGTCGCGCGCTCGCTGGGCGCGTTCGCCGGCCGGCTGCTGCCATGATGAACCTCCCCGTCACCTGGCCTGCGCACGCCCTGCCCGAGATCGGCGCGGCCTCGGGATCCGGCCGCGGCCGCAGCATCACCGCGCATGCCGCGGCCGCGACCGAACGCACCGCGGCGCTGGCCTCGGCCCTGACCGAGGCCTTCGGCAATCCCAAGCGCGGCCAGATCCTGTTCTACGCCGCCAGCACGCCCGGGCTCAGCATCGGCGATCTGTCCAGTCTGCTCGGCTGCAGCGTGTCGCTGGCCTCGCAGTACGTCGCCCAGTTGGAGCAGCAGGGCTGGCTGGCGGTGAGCAGCGACGGCCGGCGCCGGCGCGTGCGCGTGGCCGACGAGAGCCGGCGCTCGGCGATCGAAACTCTGCGCGCGATGGCGGACGAACTCGGGCCGATGGCGCCGTTGCGGGCGGCGTCGGGCGGGCGCTGAGCGCACGACGCGGCGCTTCGCGGCCGCAGCTACCCGCTGCTGAACTGCCGCGATGCCTTCGGCCTGCTCAATCCCGAGGTGTTCGGCCCGCTGCCGATGAACGGCTCGCAGCCGCTGATACCGCCGGCGGATCCGCCCGCCGGCATGGCGGCCGGCACCGCGCCAACCCTGAAATCCGCGCCGCTGCCGCCCTCGCCTCGCGCCGCGCCCGCAGGCGAGGCGCGCGAATCGCGCCTGCGCGCAAGCCAGCGGTTGCGCTGAACCCGTCGGCAGCCGAAACCGCCGCGTCGGCGGCCGATGCTGAACGCGCAACTTGACCTCAAGCGCCATTGAGGTCCTATCCTCCTCGCCATTCCCCCTCCGGTTCCCGCATGAACACCCCCTCTCCCGTGGAGACCGAGGTCGCGCCGGTGGCGCGCGCCGCCGGCTCGCGCGACGACTTCTCCGTCATCACCGAGCTGCTGCCCTACCTGCGTCCCTACCTCGGCCGCATCCTGCTCGCACTGGGCATGGTGCTGGCCGCCAAGCTGTTGAACCTGGCCGTGCCGATGGTGCTCAAGCGCATCGTCGACGGCCTCAACGTCGCTCCCAGCCTGCTGGTGCTGCCGGTCGCGCTGCTGGTCGCCTACGGTGCCGCGCGCGTCGGCACCACCCTGTTCGGCGAGCTGCGCCAGATCGTGTTCGCGCGGGTGATGGCGCGGACCTCGCGCGAGGTCACTCTGCGGGTGTTCCGGCACCTGCACGGGCTGAGCCTGAAGTTCCACCTGAGCCGTCGCACCGGCGGCGTGGCGCGCGACGTCGAGCGCGGCGGCACCGCGATCACCGACCTGCTGGACTGGACCCTGTACTCGATCGTGCCGGTGGTCCTGGAAGTGACCCTGGTCACCGCGGTCCTGGTCTGGGCCTACGACTGGCGCTTCGCCGGCATCACCCTGATCACCCTGGTCGCCTACGGCACCTGGACCTTCGCGGTCACCGAGTGGCGCACGCGCTACTACCGCGCCGCGGTCGAGGCCGACACCCGCGCCAACGAACGCGCGGTGGATTCGCTGCTCAACTACGAGACGGTCAAGTACTTCCACAACGAGGCTCACGAAGCCGCGCGCTACGACGACAACCTGCGCTCGCTGGAGAACGCGCGGGTCAAGTCGACCAAGACCCTGGCCATCCTCAACCTGGGCCAGAGCGCGATCGTCGCCGTGGGCGTGACCGCGATGATGTGGCTGGCCGCGCGCGGCGTGGTCGCCGGCGAACTCACGGTCGGCGACCTGGTGCTGGTCAACGCCTACCTGCTGCAGCTGTCGGCGCCCCTGAACATGCTGGGCATGATGTACCGCGAGGTGAAGCAGTCGCTGACCAACATGGAGCGGCTGTTCGGCCTGCTCGACGAGCGTCACGACGTCCAGGACGCGCCCGGCGCGGTCGCGTTGGCGCCGAGCCGGCCGCGGGTGCGATTCGAGGAGGTGCGCTTCGGCTACGACCCGCGTCGCGAAATCCTGCGCGGCATCGATTTCGAGATCGCCTCCGGCGGAACGGTCGCGGTGGTCGGGCATTCGGGGTCCGGCAAGTCGACCCTGGCGCGGCTGCTGTACCGCTTCTACGACGTCGACAGCGGCCGCATCACCATCGACGGCCACGACCTGCGCGAACTGACCCAGTCCTCGCTGCGCGGCGCGATCGCGATCGTGCCGCAGGACACGGTGCTGTTCAACGACACGATCTACTACAACATCCGCTACGGCCGGCCCGAAGCCGGGCGCGCAGACGTGGAAGCCGCCGCGCGCGCCGCGCACATCCACGACTTCATCGCCGCCCTGCCCGACGGCTACGACACCCCGGTCGGCGAGCGCGGCCTGAAACTGTCCGGCGGCGAGAAGCAGCGCGTGGCGATCGCGCGGGCCTTGCTGAAGAATCCGTCGATCCTGATCTTCGATGAGGCGACCTCGGCCCTGGATTCCAAGTCCGAGCGCGCGATCCAGGCCGAACTCGACCGGATCAGCGTCGGCCGCACCACTCTGGTGATCGCGCACCGACTGTCGACGGTGATGGACGCCGATCAGATCCTGGTCATGGATGCCGGCCGCATCGTCGAGCGCGGCGAGCACGGCGAACTGCTGCGCCGCGGCGGCGTGTACGCGCAGATGTGGATGCTGCAGCAGCGCGAAGCCGAGGCCGGGCCCGAGTCCGAGCCGGTGGTCGCCGTCTAGCGCGCGGCAAACCAGTACGCCATAAAAACCAAGGCCCGCGCGGCGCATGCCGGCGGGCCCGTTCGATTCCGATCCGCCATCGGCCGGCGCCCTGCGGCGCC
This sequence comes from Lysobacter sp. Root667, assembly GCF_001427715.1. NCBI lineage: Bacteria > Pseudomonadati > Pseudomonadota > Gammaproteobacteria > Lysobacterales > Lysobacteraceae > Lysobacter > Lysobacter sp. Root667. Next base: position 412,081 of record NZ_LMHF01000014.1, on the reverse strand, counting down.
GGCCGTGGCCCGGCTCACTCGCCGGTCTTGGCGGTGGCCTGGGTTTCGTCGCTCAGGCCCGACACCGGTGCCGACATCGGCTGCGCACGCGGGTTGAACGACAGCAGCAGGCCGAAGCTGGTGCTGGCATCCTGGCCCGAAGCGTGCTCGCGACGCAGCAGCAGCGACAGCTTCCAGCCCGCGGAGATGTCCAGGTCCACGCCGCCGCCGTACATCAGCGCGTTGTTGCCGTAGCTGCGCAGGCCGAGGGTGTAGTCGTTGGCGAGCGGCGCCACCACGTAGTTCAGATCTACATCGCTGCTGTTGCTGATCGCGTCGCGGTACTCGAGCATCCAGTACGGCCGGAACACGCCGTTGGAACCCTGGACCAGATAACTGCCTTCCAGGCCCACGGCCAGGCCGTTGTTCTTCACGGTCTGCGAGCCGTAGGACAGGTCGTAGATGCCCAGGCCGAACTCGCGGTACGCGTCGAGGCGGGTGCGGCTGGCATCGAAGCGGCCGTAGCTGGTCAGGGTCATGCGTTCGCTGGCGCGTTCGTAGCCGACGGTCAGGGCCCCGAAGGACTGGGTGCCGTCGCGCTCGGCGGTGGCGGCCGCGGCGGCCGGATCGCTCCAGCGCTTGATGTCGAAGCCCAGGCGTCCCCAACCCAAGGTGCCGTCGACGAACAGATGCTCGCCGTGGCGCCATAGGCCGTACAGCGACAGCGAGCGCTGGTCGGCGTCCAGGCGCGAACTCGAACGGGTCAGGTCGGTGTCGTTCCAGGCGAAGCCGCCGGCGAGACCGAACAGGAAGTTCTCGTTGACGCGCCAGTCGGCGCCGACCGTGATGCCGTCGCTGCGGAAGTTGTAGCCTTCGCTGCCGCTGCGGCCCTCGCGATCGCCGGCGGTGATGGTGCCGGCGGTCCACACGCCCCAGCCCGGCGGCAGGCGCACCGCATCGTCGGAGACGAACTGCGCGGCCGGCAGGGTCAGGCTGCTGTTGCGGCCACCGCTCACGTTCAGGCTCAGGCCGTTGCTGGAGCGGTTGCTGCTGCCGTGGCGCAGCTGACGCAGGCGGTCGCGGATGTTGGACTGCTGCGCCAGCGCGAAGCGCACGCTGGCGTCGACCTGGGCCTGCAGCAGACCGACCACGCCCGGGTCGCGGGTCGGATCCGGTCGCGCGGTGACCGCCAGACCCGTGCTGACCGAAGCCTGCACGTAGTTCGCCGTCGCCGCCTGAGTCGCGATCAGGGTCGCGGTGCCGGGACCGACGATGGTCACCTGGCGTCCGCTCACGGTCGCCACCGCGGTGTTGCTGCTGGTGAACGTGAAAGCGCCGCTGGGGTTGCTGCTGGTCGGATTGGGCAGATCGAACGCGGGTTCGCCCACCGTCTTCACCACGTTGCCGATCCAGCTCAGGCTGGGCGTGGCCGCGCCGATCGTGACGTTCAGCGTTGCCTGCGCAGCGGCGTTGTAACTGGCGTTGCCCGCCTGATTGGCGGTGAGCGCGCAGCTGCCCGCCGCCAGCATGGTCACCGCACTGCCGGCGACGGTGCACACCGCCGGCGAGGTGCTGGCGAACACGACCGGATTGCCCGACGCGCCGCCGTTGGCGGACACCGAGAACGTGCCGTTCGGTGCGTACACCGGGGCGACCGGGTTGGCGGCGAAACCGGTGATGGTCTGCGCAGCCGCGGCGATCGTCACGTTCAAGCTCACCTGCGGCGCCGCGCTGTAGTTGGCGTCGCCGGCCTGATCGGCGGTGAGCGCGCAACTGCCGCCGCTGAGCATGGTCGCGGTGTTGCCGCTGACCGAGCACACCGACGGCGTGGTGCTGGCGAACACCACCGGGCTGGTCGAGGGACCGCCGTTGGCGGACAGCGCAAAGCTGCCGCCCGGCGCATACACCGGCGCGGCCGGATTGGCGGCGAAGCCGGTGATGACCTGGCTGGCCGTGCCGATGCCCACGTTCAACTGCGCCTGCGGTGCCGCGCTGTAGTTGGTGTCGCCGGCCTGGTCGGCGGTGAGCGCGCAACTGCCCGCGCCCTGCATCGTCACCGTGTTGCCGGCCACCGTGCATACCGCCGGCGTGGTGCTGGCGAACACCACCGGGCTGGTGGAAGGACCGGCGGTGGCCGAGACCGTGAACGTACCGCCCGGCGCGTACACCGGTGCGGCCGGATTGGCGGCGAAGTTGCTGATCGTCTGCGCCGCGGCGGAGATGCTCACGTTCAACAGCGCTTGCGGCGCGGGGTCGTAGTTGGCGTTGCCGGCCTGGTTGGCGGTGAGCGCGCAGCTGCCCGCGCCCTGCATCGTCACCGTGCTGCCGGCCACCGTGCATACCGCCGGCGTGGTGCTGGCGAACACGACCGGATTGCCGGAACCGCCGCCGCTGGCCGAAACCGTGAACGTGCCGCCCGGCGCATAGGTCGGCGCGGCCGGGTTGGCGGCGAAGGCAGCGATCGCCTGGGCGATCTTGGCCACCGTCACGCTGTAGGCGCGGGTACCGCTGAAACCGTTGCTGGATGTGGCCTGCACCGTGAAGTTGAAGGTACCGGCCGCGGTCGGCGTGCCTGACAGCACGCCCGCCGCGCTCAGGCTCAGGCCCGGCGGCAAGGCGCCCGCGCTCAGCGCGAAGGTGTACGGGGCGGTGCCGCCGTTGGCGCTGCTGGCGGTCAGGGTTTGCGAGTAAGCGGTGTTGTAGACCGGATTGGGCAGCGTGGTCGGCGCGATGGTCGTCGTCACCGTCACGCAGCTCAGCGCCACGTTGTTCAGGTCCGCGCCGATCGCGTTGCCGCTGTTCGGCGTGACCGAGCACAACTGCCCGGCGGGCGGCGCCAGCACGCTCACGCTCCAGTTCGCCCCGACCGGCAGACGCGTGGGAAAGACATAGCTACTGGCGGCCTGCGCCACCACGACCTGCTGACTGCTGACCGGGTTGGTCGCGTTGAGCTGCAGGGTCACTGCGCCGGTCTGGCCGCTGGCCGGGCCGCCGACCGAGAATTCCATCGGCGCGAAGCAAATCAAGGCCGCGCCGTTGCCGGTCTGCACGCCGTTGTTGAAGACGACTGCGCTGAGGCCGGTGGCCGCCGAGCTGCCGCCACCGCCACCGCCGCCGCCGCCGTTCCAGTTCGTCTGACAGGTGACGGTGCCGACGCCGGCACCACCGCCGCCCGCGCCGACCGTGGCGCCGCCACCGCCGCCGCCGCCGTAGCCGGCGCCGATGAAGGAACCGGAGAAATTGAAAGAATTGCCGCCGTTGCCGTTGGCCGCGTTGCCCGCCGTCGCCGGGTAGCCGCCGCAGCCGCCGCCGCCCGCACCGCCGGTGCCGACCGAACCGCCGCCGCCGCCGTAGGGGCCGGGACCGCCTGGCACGCTCGCGCCCGTGCCGCCGACACCGCCGCCGCCCACGCCGCCGTTACCGCCGGCGATCACGTCCGCGTTGCTCCAGCCGGCGTTGCCGCCGCCACCGCCGCCGCCGGCGACGCCGACCCGGTTGCCGATGCCGTTGCCGCCCACGCGCAGATCGGTGGCGCCGCCGCCGATGCCGTCGACGCCCTGGCCGAGACCGCCGGGATTGACCGCCTGCGAGCCCTGTCCGCCGACCCAGATCGACAGAGCCGCGCCCGGCGTGACCGTCAGGGTGCCGCGCACGCGTCCGCCCAGGCCGCCGCCGCCGCCCGGCGAATTGGGGCTGCCGCCGATGGTGCCGGCGCCGCTGCGGCCGGCGCCGCCTTGCGCGCCGCTCAGATAGACCGTCAGCGAATGCACGCCGGCCGGGACCGTGACGGTCTGCTCGCCGCCGGTGTAGCCGAACGCCGCCGGCGTCTCCCCGACCGCGCAGCTTTGCGCGTGGGCGGTACCGGTCAGCGCCAGACCCGGCAGCAAGGCCAGCAGTCCGAGCAGAACCATCGGTTTGCGCGCATCGCGCCTGACGGTATTCGCAGCCTTCCATAACGACGCACACGCGCGCGCCGCCGCATTCCCAAAGCGATTCATGGAGCCCCCTGGTCGGATCGAGTCGATCGAGTCCGTGATGCCTTAAACGTGCTGCTCGGCACACTAAATACCGTGACAGTGCGCACATTTCCCCGGCGCAAAGATTACATGGCGTCCCGCCGGGGGCAATCCCCGGGATCGGGTAGCGGCGGGGTCCGGCCGGCCTAGGTCGCGGCCCGTGAGACCGGCGCGGCGGTGGCACGGGCCGGGGGCGCGACGGCGGGCGAGCAGGCGCCAGACCGGCTCCAACGCCGGCAAACCATCGGGGTCGGCCCGTCGCCGCGAACCGTCGCGGTGCCGCCTCCGGCATGGCGGTGGCGCCTCCACGCCCCCTCTCATGCCCCCGGCGCACGCAATCGCCCCGGCGTCGCTGTCCCCGCCCAACGGTGCTTTTGAGGTCACGAACGGCAGTCACGGCGAGCGCCGACGCGGCCGCAAAGCCGGCGCGCGGGCGCTTGCCGCCGTCGGATGGCCCAGCGGCCAGCGGGGACAGGCATGGCCGGCACCGTCGCCGACTCGCAGGCCTGGGCATCGGTCCGGGCGAGCGAGCAACGACGCAGCCGCGATGCCGGCCCGAAGCCTCCATCATTCGAGCGAGTATCGATTCGCGTCATTCAAGCGCCGCAATCCATGTCGAAAACACGGCGTGAGCGCGGCCCAAGCGAAGGCATGCCGTCGTGCAGCGCCACGCCGATCGAAGCGGTCGCTGCAAGCGGGCCAGGCGGTTCGAGGCCGATGCGAGGACTCGCAAGCGGCGGTCGCCGCGAACCCGCATGGCGGCGTCCGCGGTGGGCCGAGTACAATCGCCGGATCGGTTCGCCGGCCTCGCCCGCCTTGCCGGCTGCTGCGGCGCGATCTGCAACGGCCGCACCCGGGCCACGCAAGCGATTGATTTTCCTAGCATGGCCCCGTAGCTCAGCTGGATAGAGCATCCCCCTCCTAAGGGGAAGGTCACACGTTCGAATCGTGTCGGGGTCGCCAGGCTGCACACGCAATCCCGCATATCGATGTGCGGATTTTTCTATGTTTCCGATTCTGGAGTTTTTGCGATGACGCACGCTGTTCTGACCGCCCTCGGCCTGAAAGATCTCGAGTCCGGCACCTACCTCGGCCATGGCGAATGGGCCGCGACCCGCGACGCCGGCGTGCTGGAATCGATCAACCCGACCGACGGCGAAGTGCTGGCGCGGGTGCAGGCGTCCTCGCAGAGCGACTACGACACCATCGTCGAGCGCGCCCAGGCCGCATTCGCGGTGTGGCGCACCACGCCGGCTCCGCGCCGCGGCGAAGCCATCCGCCTGTGCGCCGACGCGCTGCGCCAGCACAAGGGCGCGCTGGGTTCGCTGGTCGCGCTGGAAATGGGCAAGTCCAAGCCGGAAGGCGACGGCGAAGTGCAGGAAATGATCGACATTGGCGACTTCGCCGTCGGCCTGTCGCGCCAGCTGTACGGCCTGACCATGCATTCCGAGCGCCCGGGCCACCGCATGTACGAGCAGTGGCATCCGCTGGGCCTGGTCGGCGTGATCTCGGCCTTCAACTTCCCGGTCGCGGTCTGGGCCTGGAATGCGTTCATCGCGGCGATCTGCGGCGACATCACGATCTGGAAGCCCTCGCCCAAGACCCCGCTGTCGGCGGTGGCCTCGATGAAGATCTGCAACGAAGCGCTGCGCGCCGGCGGCTTCCCGGACATCTTCTTCCTGTTCAACGACGCCGGCACCGAGCTGGCCTCGAACTTCGTCGACGACAAGCGCATCGGCCTGATCAGCTTCACCGGCTCGACCAAGGTCGGCCGCCACGTCGGCGAGCGCGTCGCCCGCCGCATGGGCCGTTCGCTGCTGGAACTGGGCGGCAACAACGCGATCATCGTCGACGCCAGCGCCGACCTGAAGCTGGCGATCCCGGCGATCGCGTTCGGCGCGGTCGGCACCGCCGGCCAGCGTTGCACCACCACCCGCCGCCTGTTCGTGCACGAGTCCATCCACGACGACGTGCTGGCCAAGCTGGTCGCTGCGTTCAAGCAGGTCGAGAAGAAGATCGGCGACCCGACCGACCCGGCCAATCTGATGGGCCCGCTCAACAGCCGCGACGCGGTGCAGGCGTACCTGGACGCGGTCGAGCTGGCCAAGGCCAGCGGCGGCAAGGTCGAGACCGGCGGCGCGGCGATCGAGGGCAAGGGCAACTTCGTCCTGCCGACCATCGTCACCGGCCTGAGCAACGACGCCGAGGTCGTGCAGACCGAAACCTTCGCGCCGATCCTGTACGTGATGAAGTTCAAGACCCTCGATGAGGCCATCGCGCTGCAGAACGACGTGCCGCAGGGCCTGTCCTCGTCGATCTTCACCGCCAACCTCAAGGCCGCCGAGGCCTTCCTGTCGGCCGCGGGCTCGGATTGCGGCATCGCCAACGTCAACATCGGCACCTCCGGCGCCGAGATCGGCGGCGCGTTCGGCGGCGAGAAGGAAACCGGCGGCGGTCGCGAGTCGGGTTCGGATGCGTGGCGCGCCTACATGCGCCGCCAGACCAACACCATCAACTACTCCGACGCCTTGCCGCTGGCGCAGGGCATCAAGTTCGACCTCTGAGGTCGGTACTGTAACGAAGGCGGGTCCGCCCAGGCGGACCCGCTGCGGGAGCACGGCATGCGCATCGCGGTCGTCTCGGACATCCACGGCAATCTCGGCGCGCTACGCGCGGTGCTGGCCGATATCGACGCGCGCGCCTGCGATGTCACCGTCAACCTCGGCGACATCCTGTCCGGCCCGCTGCAGCCGGTGGAAACCGCCGACCTGCTGATCGGCCTGGGCCTGCCGACGATCCGCGGCAACCACGAACGCCAACTGCTGGAACCGCGCGCGGGCATGGGCGCGTCCGACGCCCACGCCCGCGACCTGCTGCGCCCGGACCAACTTGACTGGATCGCCGCGCTGCCGGCGACGCTGGCCTTGAACGATGCGGTGTATCTCTGCCACGGCAGCCCGCGCGACGATCTCGAATACTTCCTGGAACAGCTCGACGCCGGCGTGCCGCGCGCGGCCACCGCGGACGAAGCCGCGGACAAGGCCGGCGATATCCGCCACGCCGTGATCCTGTGCGGCCACACCCACATCCCGCGCGCGACCCGCCTGGACGACGGCCGGCTGCTGGTGAACCCCGGCAGCGTCGGCCTGCAGGCCTATCACTCCGAGCATCCGAGCCCGCACGACATGGAGGTCGGCGATCCGCGCGCCCGTTACGCGATCCTCGACGATGCCGGCGGGCGCTGGAGCGCCGAACTGCGCGCGGTCGACTACGACCACGAGGCCGCCGCCGCGCTCGCCCTGCGCAATGGCCGTGGCGACTGGGCCCAGGCCTTGCGCAGCGGCCGGGTCGGAAGCTAGCGCCGGACGTCTCGCCTGGGCCGGGCGGGCCGACGCCGCCGCCCCGTCCGCTCCGGGTTTCATGGCGTTTTCACTGTACTGCGGCAGGGGCGACCCCGCCCGGGCTGGCGCTCCGGCCCTCTCGCAGCGCATTCGCGCTCGCCTCGCGAGCGCCGCATAGGCGATAATGCTCGTTCGTTCTACAGCGGACGCCTGCGATCCCGTGTACAGCCTCGCCCGCCCCTTTCTCTTCGGACTGGATGCCGAACGAGCGCATGGTCTTGGCCTCACGGCGCTGGAAACGGCTTATCGCACCGGCCTCAATCCGCTGCTGGGCTCCCGGCCCAAACCGTTCCCGACCAAGGTCTTCGGCCTGACCTTCCCGAACCCGGTCGGCCTGGCCGCCGGTCTGGACAAGAACGGCGCCCACATCGACGCCCTGCTGGCGTTGGGCTTCGGTTTCGTCGAGGTCGGCACGGTCACGCCACGGCCGCAGTCCGGCAATCCCAAGCCGCGCATGTTCCGCCTGCCCGAGCACGAAGCGGTGATCAACCGCCTGGGGTTCAACAACGAGGGCGTCGATGCCCTGGTCCGCAACGTCGAACGCGCGCACCGTCGCAACGGTCTGCTCGGGATCAACATCGGCAAGAACAAGGACACCCCGAACGAGTCGGCCGAAGACGATTACCTGCTGTGCCTGGAACGGGTCTATCCCCTGGCCGACTACATCACGGTCAATATCTCCTCGCCCAACACCGCCGGCCTGCGCGAGCTGCAGGAAGAACAATCCCTGCGCCGCCTGATCGGCACCCTGCGCGAGGCGCAGGAGAAGTACGGCGCGCGGCACGGCAAGCGCGTGCCGATGCTGGTCAAGATCGCGCCCGACCTGTCCGACCACGACATCGAAGCCGCGGCGCGCGTGCTCAGGGAACTGCAGGTCGACGGCGTGATCGCGACCAACACCACCATCTCGCGGATCGCCATCGAAGGCGCTGCCCACGCCGGCGAAGTGGGCGGCCTGTCCGGGCGTCCGCTGATGGGCCAGTCGACCACGGTGCTGCGCATGCTGCGCACCCGCCTACCCGAATCGATCCCGATGATCGGCGTCGGCGGCATCCTGTCCGGCGCCGATGCGGTCACCAAGATGGCCGCGGGCGCGGCCCTGGTGCAGTGCTACACCGGGCTGATCTATCGCGGCCCGGCGCTGGTGAACGAATGCGTGGAGGCGATGCGTCGCCGCAAGGAAGCGCCGAGCCGCGGTAACGTGCCGCCGGTATGAGCGACGCCGTCCGCCTCCTGCGCGAGGCTGCGTTGACCCGACGCAACACCTTCGGCGTGGCCGCGACCGCGCCCGTGCTGGCCGAAGTCGCCGACGCCGCGCGCCTGGACGAAGCCCTGCGCCTGCCCGAACTGCGCGACGGCATCGCCCTGATCCTGGGCGGCGGCAGCAACCTGCTGTTCGCCGGCGACCCCGAGGGCGCGGTGCTGGCCCTGACCGGCGAGCGCGTGCAAGTGCTGGGCGAAGCGCCCGACCGCGACGGCGCGATCCTGCGCGCCGACGCCGGCGTGCCCTGGCACGGCTTCGTCATGCGCACCCTGGAGGCCGGTTACGCCGGCCTGGAAAACCTGGCCCTGATCCCGGGCACGGTCGGCGCCGCCCCGATCCAGAACATCGGCGCCTACGGCGTGGAAGTGCGCGACTTCGTGCACGCGGTCGAAGCCTACGAGCCGGCGACCGCGACCCTGCACCGCTTCGACAGCGACGCCTGCCGCTTCGCCTACCGCGACAGCCTGTTCAAGCACGCGCCCGACCGCTATCTGGTGACCGCGGTCGAGTTCGCCCTGCCGCGCACGCCTGCGCTGCGCCTGGATTACGCCGGCCTGGGCGAGGAACTCGCGGCGATGGGCGTGGACGCGCCGACCCCGCGCACCGTCGCCGAGGCGGTGATCGCGATCCGCCGCCGCAAGCTGCCCGACCCCGCCGTGCTCGGCAACGCCGGCAGCTTCTTCAAGAATCCGATCGTCCCGCGCGCGCAGGCCGAAGCGCTGCTGGCCGAACACCCCGCGCTGCCGGTGTTCCGCGGTGCCGACGACGACAGCCGCAAGCTCTCGGCCGGCTGGCTGATCGATGCCTGCGGCTGGAAAGGCCATCGCGACGGCGATGCCGGCGTCGCCGCCTCGCATGCGCTGGTGCTGGTCAACCACGGCCGGGCCAGCGGCGCGCAGTTGCTCGATCTGGCCCGTCGCATCGCCGATTCCGTGCAGGACCGTTTCGGCGTCGCCATCGAACCCGAGCCGCGCCTGATCGGCGCACGCTGGTGAGCGCGCCGCTCTCGCAACCGATGCGCGCGGCGGCATACATGCTCGCCAGCACCTTGTGCTTCGGCTGCATGGCGATCGTGATCCGGCTCGCCTCGGCTTCGCTGCACACCTTCGAGATCGCGTTCTTCCGCAACTTCTTCGGCCTGCTCGCGGTGCTGCCGCTGCTGATCGGCGCCAACCGCGCCGCGCTGCGCACCCAGCAACTGCCGCGCTACTTCATCCGCTGCGCGATCGGCATCTGCTCGATGCTGGCAGGGTTCTGGGCGATCGGCCACCTGCCGCTGGCGCAGGCGATCTCGCTGTCGTACTCGACGCCCTTGTTCGTGACCATCGCCGCGGTGATGTTCCTGGGCGAACAAGTGCGCGCGCGGCGCTGGGCCGCGGTCGCGCTGGGCTTCGTCGGCGTGCTGGTGATCGTGCGTCCGGGCTCGTCGGACTTCAGCGCCGGCACCCTGATCGCGCTGCTGGCGGCGGTGCTTAGCGGCGTGGTCGCGATCCAGATCAAGCAGCTGTCGCGGGTCGACTCGGCCAACACCATCGTGCTCTACACCTATCTGTTCTGGGTGCCGATGTCGCTGCTGCCGGCGCTGTTCGTCTGGCAATGGCCGCAGGGCATCGTCTGGGTGTGGGCGATCGCCGCCGGCATCCTCGGCACCGGCGGCCAGGTGCTGTGGACGCATGCGCTCAAGCTCGGCGAAGTCTCGGCCCTGACCCCGATCAGCTTCATGCAGCTGCCGCTGGTCGCCGTCGCCGGCTGGCTGTGGTTCGGCGAATCGATCGACCGCTGGACGGTGGCCGGCGCCGCCATCATCCTGGCCTCCAACGCCTACATCGCCCATCGCGAGGCGGTGCTGGCGCGACGCGCGGCCTCGAACGCGGTCAGCGAAGCGGCCGCGCCGGGCGAATAAGGCCGATCCGCCGCAGCGCCATGCTGCGGCGCACGAACCGGTGCGGCGCCAAACCCGGTTCCGTGACCGGATTCCGGGCATAAACGGACACGCAGGGCTGCGTTTGCGGCCAATCGGCGGCATGCGCGCGATACGCGTTGACGCTGCCGCGCCGGCGGCGATATCCAGACGCAGCAGTATGGACAGGGGGCTGCCGCGGCTGCGCCGGACCGAGGGGACCGGAATCGTGCCGCGTTGCGCGGGCATCGCCCGCACTCATCGCATGCAAAGGAGAGCAAGGCCATGGCCTATACCCGATACGCCGCCGTCGTTCTGCTGGGAGGCGCGTTCGCGCTGGCCAGCCCGCCGCTGTTGGCCGAGGAAGGCGACTACGGTTTCTTCCAGACTCTGCGCAACCTGGTCTCGCCGCCGCGCGCCAACAACCCGGTGCAGCCGGCGCAGCGCCAGGGCCAGTACCCGCTGCTGAGCCGCGATGCGGCCAAGGCCGACGGCTTCAGCCCGGGCGCCTACTACCAGTGGCAGACCGTGCAACTGCCGGCCGAAACCGGCGCGGTCTGCGGCGACGGCTCGCCGTACAAGATCTTCGTCAATCGCGTGCCCGACACCACCAACACCATCATCTACATGGAAGGCGGCGGCGCCTGTTGGGACTACGCCAGTTGCTCGGGCCAGAGCGGCATCCGCGGCGCGCGCAATCCGCACGGCATTCCCGACGACTACATGCGCCTGCTCAATCCCGGCGCCAGCCTGGTGAGCCCGTTCGTGACCCGGGTCAGCCCGTTCGACGGGGTCAAGACCCAGAACTGGAACATGGTCTACGTGCCCTACTGCACCGGCGACATCTACGGCGGCGACAAAGTCGCGGTCTACGCCGATCCCGGCAACCAGGCCCCGCCGCTGGTCTGGCATCACAACGGCCTGCGCAATTCGCGCGCGGTGGTGGCCTGGCTCAAGGACAACCTGCCGCGGCCCGGGCAGATGCTCAGCACCGGTTGCAGCGCCGGCGGCGCCGGCAGCCTGATCAACTACGATCCGCTGCGCCGCGATCTCGCGCCCACCCGCAGCTTCCTGATCGACGATTCCGGCCCGATCTTCCCGACCCCGCGCAACGGCGATCCGTCGCAGTACCCGTCGCAACCGCTGATGGCGCACATTCGCGGCGCCTGGGGCCTGGACGCGCCGAACGGCCCGCTCGCGTATCTGGCCAGCGGCCTGCCGCAGCTGGATCTCGACGAACTGGGTTCGCTGTATCCGGCGCTCGCCAACAAGCACGTCGGCGACCGGCTCGGCGCGACCCATTTCTGGCAGGACCTCAATTACTCCTCGTACTCCTACGAGCGCTTCCACCCCGATATCCAGGCGGCGCCGACCCAGGCCGCGAAGGAAGCGTTGATCCACGCCAAGTGGGGCGCCGATACCCAGCGCCTGTCCGCGCGTCTGAACACTCTGGACAACTTCGGCGGCTACTTCCCGCAGTACCGCGCGCTCAACGAAAGCCACTGCACCACCATCGTCGACTTCAAAAACGGCGACGTGCAGGCGCAGAACCTGCAGCTCAAGCAGTTCATCGACAGCGTGATGGACGGCAACGGCAAGGTGCTGGACGCGTCTGAGGCCAACGATCAGGCCGACCGCGCCAAACCGTTCAACCTGTTGTACTGGCTGGTCGACCAGCTGCTGGGCTGAGGTACGCGCTCCGTGACGCGCACCAAGCTGTTGCTGGTCGCTTTGGCCATCGTGGCCCTGGCCGCGGCGGCGCTGGTCGGACGCTCGCGCGAATCGCGCGCGAGCGTTCCGGCCGGCGGCGCGCAAGCCAGCGCGGCGGAGGCGACCCAGGCCGCGCTGATCCGCACCCCGCAGGCGCGCGCCTATCGCGACCGGCAAGGGTTCCGGGACGATGCCAAACGCTTCTTCCGCGACGCCGCGGCGCTGAGCGCGGCCGAACGAACGCGCCAGGCGCAAAGGGTCGAACGCGGCATCGACGGTTACGAGCGCGCCGGCGAACTGTCGGCGGGCGAAACCATGCTGCTGCGGGTGGCCCTGATCCAGGCCACCGTGCCGGACCAGGCCGAACAAATGCGTCAGGTCGAGGCGCTGGCCACGCAGTACCGCGAACTGGCCGAGCGCCGCAACGCGCAGTATCTGGCGCAGCAACGCAACGATCCGCGCTTCCAGTCCTACAAGCAGCGCGAGGCCGTGGTGGTCGCCGAAGTGATGGCGCTGCGACAGATTCCGGGCGGGCTCACCCGCGACGAGTACCTGCGCCAGCGCCTGCAGGCCGAGCGCGAACGCGCGTACCGCTGACTCGCAGCATCTTCAACACGCTTCAACGTCCGTAGGATGCGGTAAGCCGAAGGCGCACCGCATCGCCCGACGCAACTAACCGAAGGCGGCGACTCGGCGCGCGCCCTTCAAAGAGAGGGGTGCAGCACGTCGGTTATCGAGACCGCAACTCGAAACCGCGACTACACGACGATGCGGTTATCACCGCATCCTACGGCGGGGTTCCGCTATGGAAGCCGCACGACCGTCGCAAAAAAAACGGCGCCCGAGGGCGCCGTTCACGTACCGCAGTTTCCCAGAGAAGTCTTACCAACCGAAACCCAGGCCGACGCCCGCCGAGCTTTCCGAACTGCTGAACGCTCCGCCGAAGGTCACCGTGGCGCGATCGCTGATCGCGCGCTGATAACCGACCGACAGCGCCTGCTCGCCGTTCTGGAAACCCGCGCCGACCGCGACCCGGTTCTTGGTATGGATGCCGGCGGCCGAGGTCGCCATCTGCACCATCGCCGCGGTCATCGCGCCGGCGCGGTCGATGCGGCGGTCGGTGCGGTCGAAGCCCCACTCCATGTCCGAACGCAGATCGTCGATGGCCGCGATCGGCGCGGCGATCGCCTGGGCGAAGCGGGTGTCGGTGTAGGTGTTGGCGGTGCGCAGGGTGGCCGCATCGCCGGCGTCGGCATGGGTGTTGGCGGCGTTGAGCGTGGCCGCGTCGCCGGCGTCGGCGTGCGCATTGGCCTGGTTCAGCACCACCGCGTTGTTGCTGGTCACGCGCGAGTCGGTGTAGCTGTTGGCGCTGGACAGGGTGCTCGCGGCAACGGTGTCGGTGTAGTTGTTGGCGCTGGCCAGGGTGGCGGCGGCGGTGGACTGCAACTGCCCCAGGTTGACCGCGTCGGTGGCCTGGGTGCCGGCTGCGACGTTGGTGATCTGGCGCTCGTTGCCGCCGCTGCCCACCGAGACGGTGTTGCCGCGGTCGGCGACCGAACCCGAACCCAGCGCAACGCTGTTGGCGCCGCTGGCGCTGCTGCCCTGACCGATCGCGGTCGCGTTCTGCGCCGTGGCCTGGGCACCGTGACCGAACGCGGTGCTGCCGATGCCGCTGGCGAGGCTGCGGCCGCCGAAGGCGCTGGACTGATCGGCCGTGGCCTGGGCGCCGCCGCCGTAGGCGCTGGACTCCAGGCCGCTGGCGGTCGTCACTTCGTCCGGATCGACCACGCCGTCGCCGTCCTTGTCGACCCAGCCGCCGTTGGCGGTGGCGCCGTCGGCGCTGGCGACGCTGTGCGCGCCGCTGACGGTGCTGCCCTTGCCGCTGGCCGTGGCGCCCGCACCGTTGGCGGTGCTGGCTTCGCCTGAGGCCAGCGAACCGCTGCCGCTGGCGCTGCTCAGCTCGCCGCTGGCGATGGCGTTGTAGCCATGCGCGGTGCTGCCCAGGCCACTGGCCTCGCTGAAGCTGCCGCTGGCGGTGGCGCTGTCGGCGGTGGCGCGTGCGCCGGCGCCGCTGGCGCTGCTGAACTGGCCGCTGGCTTCGCTGGCGGTGCCGGTAGCGGTGCTGAATTCGCCGCTGGCGTTGCTGCCGCTGCCGGTGGCGGTGGCGCCGAACCCACCGGCCTGGGCGCCCTGCCCGACCGCGGTGCTCTGATCGCCGCCGGCGACGCTGTCGGCGCCGAGCGCGGTGCTGCCGGTACCGCTAGCGGTGCTGGCCGAGCCGACCGCGGTGCTGCCGTCGCCGCTGGCGGTGGCGCCGCTGCCGCAAGCGGTGGCGCCGCCGCCGGCCGCGGTAGCGCCGCCGGTGGTGCTGCCGCCGATGCCGTCGTCGAGCAGGCAGGGCTCGCCGGCCAGCGCGGAAACAGGCGCAGCCAGGGCCAGCAGCAATGCGGTCGCCAGGAGCGTGTGGTGCGTGTGCTTCATTGCGTTCCCCCTTAGGAATCGTTTGGATGAGCCGTGCAACGCGGCCCGTGCCGGTATCTGAAAAAGCCGCCGGGCCCGTTGCGGGCCCGGCGAAACTAGCGTTCGAACGTTACGGCGTGACCGTCAGCACCACGCGCGCGGCGACCTTGGGCTTGACCGGGTCGTTGCTGGCCACGCAGATGTAGCCCACGTGCGTACCGGCGCTCAGGCCGGCCGCGTTGAGCTGCACCTGGGCGTTGATGCCGACCGCGCCCGGGTTCACGCGCCCCATCGCGCTCACCGGTGCGCCGATCCACGGCGCGCCGCAGGCATTGGACACGCCCACGTTCCAGGCCAGGCCCGCGAAGCCGCTGCCCGCGGTCCAGGCGCCGGCGCCGGCGGTGGTGACCGTGATGGTGCGGAACACGTTGTCGCCGCTGTTGGAGCCGAACCAGACCCAACGGTTGGCGAAGCTCGAACGCGCGTTCACCACCAGCCAGTAACGGCCCGGCAGCAGATCGACGTTCTGGCCGGCCGCGGTCAGGTTGAGGCCGATATTGGCGCCGGTGATGGCGACGCCGGCGGCGGTCGGCGCGGAGGTGTAGCTCCACACCGCCACTCCCGGCGAGGCCTGCGGATTGCCTTCCGGGTTGTTGCCGCTGTCGCGGAACAGGGTCCAGGTCAGGCTGGTCGCGGTGGTCGCCAGCGGCTGATTGCTGGAAACGAAGCCCTCGGTGTACAGCGAGACGATGCGCGTGGCCTCGGTCACGGTGAAATCGTCGGCGCTGAACTGCGCCGCCGAACCGGCGGTCGCCGGATCCGTGTACGAGGTAGAGCGGAAGCCGCTGCTGACCGCGCCGCGCGGCGCATCCAGCAAGGTGCGCGTGCCCTGTCCGGTGTTGTCGATCGTGTAATCCAGACGCGAACCGCCGAGGTTGTCGATACGGAAGTTGGCGAAACCGCTGCCGCCCACGGGCAGGGTCGCCGCGATCTGCAGCGGATTGAGCGCGATCACCGGCGGCGGCACCGACACCGCCACGGGCAGGCGCAGGGTCGGCTGGTCGAGCGTGCCGATCGAGGTCGGGGTCAGGGTCAGGGTACCGAAGTTCCAGGAACCGTCGGCCGGCAGCTGGTAGCTGTTGACCGTGACCTTGACCGCCTTGCTCTCGCCGGGATTGAGCGTGAACAGCGCCGGCGTGATCGTGCCGCTGAGGCCGGTCAGTTTTACCGTCCAACCCTGGCGCACCGCCAGCGTGTTGCGGAAGGTACGCGTGAACACGCAGCGCTCCACGCAGCGCGCCTTGGCCAGGCTGGGCTGGTTGAGATTGGCCACATCGCCGCCGGTAGCCGGATCGGCGGCCAGGTAGTTGGCGCGGGTCTCGTTGAGCACCAGGCCGGCGCGCATGGCGAGATCGACGCGAAGACGGCCGCCGCCGCGGTCGAACGGCGTCGCCGGGGTGATCGAATCTTCCTTGAACACCTGCTGCTCGGCGGTCATCACCAGCGCCGACTTCACTTCCGGCACGGTCCAGGTCGGGCGTGCCTGACGCAGCAGACCGGCCGCGCCGGCATGGTGCGGCGAGGCCATCGAGGTACCGCTCATCAGGCCGACAGCGTTTTCCGAACCGCTGATCGCGGTGCCGGAGACCACCGCCAGGATGTTGACGCCCGGCGCGGTGACGTCGGGCTTGAGCAGATCGAAGGTTCCGGCCGGGCCGCGCGAGCTGAAATCGGCGAGCACGTCGGGCGTGTTCGGGATCGCCAGCACGCTGATGCCGGCGGTGCCGGGATTGCCGGCCAGGAAATCGCGCACCGCGTTGGCGTCGGTCTGCAGCATCGCGAAGCCGGGGATGGTGGCGCCGGTCATGGTCGGGATCAGGCCGCCGGCCGCGTTGTTGGCGATGACCACGGCGATCGCGCCGGCCGCGGCGGCATTACCGGACTTGATGGTGAACGAACAGGTGCCGCGGCGGATCACCGCGATCGCACCGGTGAAGGTACCGGCCGGATACGCCGCGCAACCGTCGTCGACGCCGTCGATAGCGGGACTGACGCGCAGCGTGGTGCTCGGCGCGATCGGCGCGGTGAGCGCGACGCCGCCGGTGCCTTCATTGAGCACGATCGCGCTCAGCGCGGCGGGCACGGCGCCCGGGCCGGTGACCTGCAGGACCGGATTGAAGTCCTGGCGGCCGTGCTGGGCGGCCGCGGTGGAGCCGGTCCACGGCTCGAGGTGGCCCATCGTGTTCGGACCCGGGCCGCTGTTGCCGGCCGAGGTCGCGACGTAGATGCCGGCATTGACCGCATTGAGGAACGCCAGCGAGACCGCGTCGCTCCACGGGTTTTCGCCGCCGCCCACCGAGAAGTTCAGCACGTCGACGATGCCGTCGGCGACCGCCTGGTCGACCGCAGCCGCCGAGGAGGTGTTCGGGCACAGGCCGCGACCGGTCGCCGTGTTCGTGTAGCACACGTCGTAGGCGATGATGTTGGCGTGCGGCGCGACGCCCGAGATCAGGCTGTTGCGGCCCTTGAACGCGACGGTGCGGAAGTTGCCCGCGGTGGTCGCGGCCGTGTGGCTGCCGTGGCTGTTGGTATCCCCGAAGCCCGGCTCTTCGCGGATGTTGGCCTGGCCGCAGGTATTGCCCGGCGCGGCGCAGACGAAGTCGTAGCCGCCGATCAGCTTGTCGTTGCAACGCCCGGCGTCGACGCCGCCGGCGGCGCAGGTGCCCAGGTAGGTGCCGGCGCCGAGCGGATTGACGTGGGTGTAGCCCTGCTCATCGGTGGCCGCGAACGAGGGGCTGCCGAAATTGATGCCCGAATCGATGATGCCGACCACCACGCCCTCGCCCTTGACCGGACTGGTCGGCGAGTTCCACAGCGCGGGCGCGCCGATCAAGGTCGGGCCGACGTCGGTGTCCTGCTCGTACTCGCGGTACTCCTCGACGAACTGCACCTCGGACAGACGCTGCACCTGCTGTGCCTCGCCTTCGCTCATGTCGGCGACCACGGCGTTGAGCGCGTGGCGCATGCGCCGTTCGACGCGCAGCGGGCGTCCGATTGCGGCGGCGATGCCGGCCTCGTGCTGGCGCTGCGCGCCCTCGAGGTGGCGCACATAGGCTTGCGCACGCGAGCTGCGCACGTCGACGCGGCCTTCGCCGGCCGCGGTCGCGGCGGCACGCGCCATCTGCGGCACCCCGGCCTCGCCGGGCATGCGCTCCGGCGCCGGCAGACCCTGGACCTCGCCGCGGTAGGTCGCCAGCGGCGCCTCGCGGTAGACCACGATGTACTTGCGCAGTTGCTGTTCCGGCTCACCGTTGTTGCCACCGGCGGTGGCCGGCGGCGCGCCGCCGATCGGGCCGCTGCCGGTGCCGGATACGCCGCCGAGCATGACGGTAGCGCCGGCGATCGCCGCCAGCGCACCCAGCGCCAGCCCGATCGTCCATCGGTTGATTCTTATCGACATGTGCAACGTCCCTTAATGCGAATTCCGCAATGCATACGCCCACCGACGGCAAGCGCCGAACCGATGGCCCAGATGGGAGAGTGGTACTGAGCGAGGCCCGACCGGCCGCAAGCCGCAAGAGACATCGGCCGGCGCCTCCCCAGACGCCGGCCTCATCGATAACGGGCGCAGATGCGAATCGCCCTACCTCGCCGGGCACAGGCTAAGCACAGAATTGGCGAGACGGCATGTGCCGCGATGCAAGAATCGGCCAGCCTTACGGTGTCCGCTGGTGCTGGCTGACCCGGCCGACGCCCGGGAATGCCCGCAACAACGGGGCTGGTTTTGGCTAGTCGTGAATAGCGTCGCGACTAGGGGCGCCGACCTACTTCCAGCCACGGCCCCACTCCGCCGCGGAACGCGATCAGATACACCGCCACCGCCCAGGCCGTGGCCACGGACCAGCCGGCCAGGATGTCGGAGGGGTAATGCACGCCCAGGTAGACCCGGGACAGGCCGACCAGGGTCACGAACGCGGCCATCGCCACCGCCACCGGCCAGCGCCAGCAGGTGCGCCAGGCCAGCAGGGTCAGCACGCAGGCCAGGGTCGCCGAGCCCATCGCATGGCCGCTGGGGAAGCTGTAGTTGTGCTCGGGCGCGATCGATTCCCAAAGCGAGGGCCGGTCGCGCGCGAAGCCCTGCTTGGCGGCGAGGTTGAGCAGCGCCGAGCCGCCCAGCGCGACCGCGGCGTAGGTCGCTTCGCGGAAACGGCGCAGATAGACCAGCACCAGAGTGAAGCCGATATCGAACGGGACCACGCCGTAGAGATAGCCGAGCTGGCTGATCGGCACGAAAAAACTGTCGAAGCCCTCGCGCGCCAGCGAATGGGCGAACTGCAGGATCGGCACGTCGAACGGGATCGCTTCCTGTTCGTGGATTTCGTCGGCGAGTTCGGCGAAGGCCCATAGCGGCAGCAGCAGGCCGACGAACACCAGCAGCAGGCGCAGGCCGTAACGGCGCAGGAATGCCGCGCCGAAGCGCGCTTCGAGCTTCAGCGCCTGCGCGCCGTCGCCGTGCGGGGATTCAAGCGCCCGGCGCGCGGGCAGCATAGTTGCGTTCGACGTAGCGGTCGATCAGGTCGACGAACTCGTCGGCGATGCGCTCGCCGCGCAGGGTTACGGTCTTCTCGCCATCCTCGAACACCGGCGCCGACGGCGCTTCGCCGGTACCGGGCAACGAGATGCCGATGTTGGCGTGGCGCGATTCGCCGGGCCCGTTGACCACGCAGCCCATCACCGCCAGGGTCAGGTTCTCGGCGCCGGGGTGGCTGATCTTCCACTCCGGCATCTTCGCCCGCACGTGTTCCTGGACCTTCTGCGCGAGTTCCTGGAAGAAGCTGCTGGTGGTGCGGCCGCAGCCCGGACAGGCGGTGACCATCGGCGTGAACGCGCGCAGGCCCATGGTCTGCAGCAGTTCCTGGGCGACGATGACCTCGTTGTTGCGCGACTGGCCGGGTTCGGGCGTCAGCGAAATGCGGATGGTGTCGCCGATGCCTTCCTGCAGCAGCACGCCGAGGGCGGCGCTGGAGGCGACGATGCCCTTGCTGCCGATGCCGGCTTCGGTCAGACCCAGGTGCAGCGCGTAATCGCCGCGGTTGGCCAGTTCGCGATAGACCGCGATCAGTTCCTGCACGCCGCTGACCTTGGCGCTGAGCACGATGCGGTCGGCCGGCAGGCCGATCTCGACCGCGCGCTGCGCCGAATCCAGGGCCGAACGGATCAGCGCCTCGCGCAGCACCCGGCCGGCGTCCCAGGGTTCGGCGCGGGCGTGGTTCTCGTCCATCAGGGTCGCCGCCAGCGCCTGGTCCAGCGAGCCCCAATTGGCGCCGATGCGGACCGGCTTGCCGTACTTGATCGCGAACTCGATCAGGGTCGCGAACTGGCTGTCCTTCTTCTTGCCGAAGCCGACGTTGCCGGGATTGATGCGGTACTTGCCCAGGGCTTCGGCGCAGGCCGGCTCGGCGCTAAGCAGCTGATGGCCGTTGTAGTGGAAGTCGCCGATGATCGGCACGTCGATGCCCATCATCGCCAGCTTGTCGACGATCCGCGGTACCGCCGCGGCGGCCTCGGCGGTGTTGACCGTGACCCGCACCAGCTCGGAACCGGCGCGCCAGAGCTCGGAGACCTGTTTGACGGTCGAGGCGATGTCGGCGGTGTCGGTATTGGTCATCGACTGCACCACCACTGGCGCACCGCCGCCGACCTCGATCGCGCCGACCCGCACGCTACGGGTCAGGCGACGCGGCAGGGGGCCGAAACCGGAAGGGGCGCAGGGCAAGGGAGCGTCGGAATTCATGCCGATATTGTAAGGCCGCGCGGGCGGATCCGCCTGCGCGACGCGTATTCCCGCTTTAACGAATCCCAAATCCCGAATCCCCAATCCCGGCCCCAAACGCAGTACGGTATCCGGCCGTAATCCCTGCCCGAACATGAACGCCCCCGCGCCCGACCACGTCCTCACGCCCAGCCAGCTCAATGCCCTGGCGCGCAACCTGCTCGAGGACACGTTCCCGCTGATCTGGGTCGAGGGCGAGCTGGGCAATCTCTCGCGCCCGTCGTCCGGGCACCTGTACATGACGCTCAAGGACACGCGTGCGCAGGTGCGCTGCGCGATGTTCAAGCCCAAGAGCAGCTGGCTGAAGTTCGTCCCGCGCGAGGGCCAGCGCGTGCTCGCGCGCGGCCGCCTGACCCTGTACGAAGCGCGCGGCGATTACCAGCTGGTGCTGGACCACATGGAAGAGGCCGGCGAAGGCGCGCTGCGGCGCGCGTTCGAGGAACTCAAGGCGCGGCTGCAGGCCGAGGGCCTGTTCGACGCCGAGCGCAAGCGCCCGCTGCCGCGACTCCCGGCGCGCGTGGGCGTGATCACCTCGCCCAGCGGCGCGGCGGTGCGCGACGTGCTCAGCGTGCTCGCGCGGCGCTTCCCGCTGATCCAGGCCGAGGTGCTGCCGGTGCCGGTGCAGGGCGAAGGCGCGGCGGCCCAGATCACCGCCATGCTGCAGCGCGCCGCCGCCTCGGACCGCTACGACGTGCTGGTGCTGGCGCGCGGAGGCGGCTCGCTGGAGGACCTGTGGGCCTTCAACGACGAACGCCTGGCGCGCGCGATCGCGGCCTGCGAAGTGCCGGTGGTGTCGGCGATCGGCCACGAGACCGACTTCAGCCTCGCCGATTTCGCCGCCGACGTGCGCGCACCGACGCCGTCGGTCGCGGCCGAACTGATCGTTCCGGATCGCGAAGAACTGCTGCGCCGACTGCGCCAGCTCGACGCGCGCCTGCGCAGCCAGCAACTGCAACGCCTGCGCCAGGCCATGCAGCGCGCCGACCGCGCCGCGCTGCGGCTCAACGCACTGCGCCCGCAGGCGCGCCTGGACGCACTGCGCCGACGCCAGGCCGAGGCCCTGCGTCGGCTCAGCGCGGCCTGGCAGCGCCGGCTGGAACGCGAACGCGCGCGCCTGCGCCACACCGACGCGGTGCTGCGCGCGACCCATCCGCAACGCCGGCTCGCCGCCCTGCGCGAACGCCTGGCGGTGCTCGCGCCGCGTCCGCGCGCGGCGGTAGTGCGCCAACTCGCCCATCAGGCGCTGCGCCTGCGCGGCCTGGCGCGTTCGCTGGAAGCGGTCAGCCCGCTGGCCACCGTCGCCCGCGGCTACGCGATCCTGCAACGCGAGGACGGGCACGTGGTGCGCAGCGTGCTCGACGCCGCGCCGGGCGATCGCCTGAGCGCGCGGGTCCAGGACGGACGCCTGCGCCTGAAGGTGGAAGGCGGGGAACCTGGCGGCGACGGAGCCGCCTGAGGCCAGGCGCGGTTCGGGCCGCGTTGCGGGTGGATTTCATCGCGGCTTACGCCGCTCCCACAGTAAGAGCGCTCCGACCGACCAGCGTCGCGGGCGCCACAGGCGCGATTGCTGTCCTGTGGGAGCGGCGTAAGCCGCGATAGCGCCACCACGAACGCCGCCGCAGCCGCGCCTGCCGCCGCCCTCCCCCGACGCGACGCAGCGTTCCGCCACGGGCGCCCCGCCATCGCCCACCGCTAACACGATCTGGGCGAGGATCGCAGGACTCGGGCGCAGCCCTACACGGAGTCCCGCATGACCAAGGCGTCCGATCTGTTCGTCGCCGCGCTCGAAGCCGAAGGCGTCGAATACGTGTTCGGCATCCCCGGCGAGGAGAACCTGGACCTGCTCGAATCGCTGCGCACCTCCTCGATCAAGCTGGTTCTGACCCGCCACGAACAGGCTGCCGGCTTCATGGCCGCGACTTACGGCCGCCTCACCGGCAAGGCCGGCGTCTGCCTGTCCACCCTCGGTCCCGGGGCGACAAACCTGGTCACCGCCGCGGCCTACGCCCAGCTCGGCGCCATGCCGATGCTGATGATCACCGGGCAGAAGCCGATCAAGACCAGCAAACAGGGCCACTTCCAGATCGTCGATGTGGTCGACACCCTGCGTCCGCTGACCAAGTACACGCGCCAGATCGTCTCCGCCGACGCGATCCCGGCGCGCGTGCGCGAAGCCTTCCGGCGCGCCGAAGAGGAGCGTCCCGGCGCCACCCACCTGGAACTGCCGCAGGACATCGCCGCCGACCCGACCGAGGCGCGCCTGATCCCGGCCTCGTACTCGCGCCGCCCGCTGGCCGAGGACAAGGCCATCGCCCATGCCGCCGCCGCGATCATGCGCGCGCGCCACCCGATCCTGATGGTTGGCGCCGGCGCCAACCGCAAAGCCACCGCGCGCCAGTTGCGCGCCCTGATCGCCAAGCTGCGCATCCCCTTCTTCACCACCCAGATGGGCAAGGGCGTGGTCGACGAGACCGATCCGCTGTGGCTGGGCAACGCGGCGCTGTCCGACCACGATTTCGTCCACCGTGCCATCGACGCCGCCGACTGCATCGTCAACATCGGCCACGATGTGATCGAGAAGCCGCCGTTCTTCATGCGCGAAGGCCGGCGCACGGTGATTCACGTCAACTACGCCGGCGCCGAAGTCGATGCGGTGTATTTCCCACAGATAGAAGTCATCGGCGACATCGCCAATGCGGTCTGGCAGCTGTCCGAAGCGATCGAACCGCAGCCGCATTGGGACTTCGCCTTCTTCGACCGGGTGCGCAACGCCCTGGACGCGCAGATCGACGAGCGCAACGCCGACCCTCGCTATCCGCTGGTGCCGCAGCGCCTGGTCGCCGACGTGCGCATCGCGATGGGCGAGCGCGACATCGTCTGTCTCGACAACGGCCTGTACAAACTCTGGTTCGCGCGCGGTTACCGCTGCCGCCGGCCCAACACCCTGCTGCTGGACAACGCCCTGGCGACCATGGGCGCGGGCCTGCCCTCGGCGATGGCCGCGCGCATCGTCCATCCCGACCGGCGCGTGCTCGCGGTCTGCGGCGACGGCGGCTTCATGATGAACTCGCAGGAGATCGAAACCGCGGTGCGCCTGGGCCTGGACCTGACCGTGCTGGTGCTGCGCGACGACGCCTACGGCATGATCAAGTGGAAGCAGGCGCACGAACGCTACCCGAGCTTCGGCATGGACCTGGGCAACCCGGACTTCGTCAAATACGCGCAAAGCTACGGCGCGCGCGGACACCGGCCGGCCAGCACCGACGAGTTCCTGCCGCTGCTGCAGCGCGCGTTGGACACGCCCAGCGTCGACTTGATCGAGGTGCCGATCGACTACGCCGACGACGACCGCATCCTCAACGAAGACATCCCGCGCCTGAGCGCCGCAGTGCGCTGAGCCCCAGCCCCTTCGATCATCCCGTTCGCAATCGGAATCCGTCATGGCCAAGTCCTCATCGAAGTCCGCGTCCAAGCCGCAATCCAGGCCGCAATCCAAACCAGCCTCTTCCGGACTCAAGAGCAGCTACCCCTACTACCTCGCCAACCGCCCGGTCGCGGCCAATACCGACCTGGAGGTGCTCGACAAGTACAGCGGCAAGGTCGCGACCCGGGTCGCCTTCGCCGACGCCGCCGTGGTGCGCAAGGCGATCGTGGCCGCGCACAAGGCGCGCGAAGCCATGGCCGCGTTTCCTCCGGACGCGCGCCGCGACGTACTCGAACACTGCGTCAAGCGCTTCAGCGAACGCCACGAGGAACTGTCGCTGGCGCTGTGCATCGAGGCCGGCAAGCCGATCAGGGACGCGCGCGGCGAAGTCACCCGCCTGATCGACACCTTCCGCATCGCCGCCGGCGAAGCCACGCGCATGGACGGCGAGATCATCGAGCTGCAGATCTCGCCGCGCACGCGCGGCTACCGCGGCATGGTCAAGCGCGTGCCGGTGGGCGCGTGCAGCTTCATCACCCCGTTCAACTTTCCGCTCAACCTGGTCGCGCACAAGGTCGCCCCGGCGATCGCGGCCGGCTGCCCGTTCGTGCTCAAGCCGGCGGTGAAGACGCCGGTCGGCGCGTTGATCATCGGCGAAGTCCTGGCCGAGACCGACCTGCCCAAGGGCGCGTTCTCGGTGATCTGCTGCTCCAACGAAGACGCCGCGGCGCTGACCGAGGACGAGCGCATCGCCCTGCTGAGCTTCACCGGCGGCCTGATCGGCTGGGAGCTCAAGGCGCGCGCGGGCCGCAAGAAGGTGACCCTGGAACTGGGCGGCAACGCCGCCTGCATCGTCGACGAGGACCCGGGCGTATCGCTGGACCACCTGGTCGAGCGCCTGGTGTTCGGCGCCTACTACCAGAGCGGCCAGAGCTGCATCAGCGTGCAGCGCATCTACGCGCATGCGGCGATCTACGACAAGCTGCGCAAGAAGCTCAAGGACGCAGTGTCGAAGCTGCGCATGGGCGACCCGCGCGACGAACGCACTTTCATCGGTCCGGTGATCGACGAGGCCGCGGCCAAGCGCATCGAGTCCTGGGTCGCGGCCGCGCGCAAGGGCGGCGCCAAACTCATCGCCGGCGGCGAACGCCGCGGCAACATGCTGCCGGCGACGCTGCTGGAGAAGGTGCCGCGCGACAGCGATCTGTACCGCCAGGAGGTGTTCGGCCCGGTCGCGTTCATGGCCCCGTTCGACGATTTCGACCAGGCCCTGGCCCAGGTCAACGACAGCGACTTCGGTCTACAGGCCGGCGTGTTCACCGGCCGCCTGGATCACGCGATGCGCGCCTGGGACCGGCTCGAAGTCGGCGGCGTGATCGTCGGCGACGTGCCCAGCTTCCGCGTCGACAACATGCCCTACGGCGGCGTGAAGCACTCCGGCCTCGGCCGCGAGGGCGTGCGCTATGCGATCGAGGACATGACCGAGCAGCGCCTGCTGGTGATCCGCGACCCGGTGGCGTGAGCCGCCCGTTCTCGCCTTCCGCGGGAGCGGCGTAGGCCGCGATCGGCTGCCCGCCCAAGCGGGAGGCTACCCCTTAAACGCCCGTTCCTACTTTCTGTGGGAGCGGCGTGAGCCGCGATCGAAACTCCAAGCCGCTGCGCGGTCTCGAGCCCGGGTGGGCGGCCGATCGCGGCTCGTGCCGCTCCCACGGAAAGCCGGCACGACGGCCTAACCCCACTCGCGCGGGCCATGCGTTTGCACCCAGGACCTCCCTGGGAACCGCCCGCATGAACGCCAAGCCGCTGCCCTACCCCAGCTCCCTCCTGTTCGTCGCCGTCCTGAGCGCGCTCGCGCTCAGCGCCTGCCACTCCAGCACCCGCGACGACGCGCCCAGCGCGGCCGAGACCGATCAGCGCGTCGATCGCTACGCGGTCCAGAACACGCCGTCGGCGGCCGAGCTGGCCGCGGCGCGTGGCGCGGTCTCCGCCGCCGATTCGGCGCAAGCCGCCGCCGACAAGAACGCGACCCGCAGCGTCGAGCTTCCCGCTGCGAACCTGGTCGTCGCCCCGGCCGCGCCGCCCGCGCCGCCGTCCGAACCGCGCCACGCCGAATACGCTCTGCAACTCGCCCCGCCGCTGCCCGAGCGCGTCGACGTCGCCGGCAGCCGCATGAAGCGCGTGCAGATGGAAACTGCGTCGCCGGTGATGGCACCGCAAGCCGTGGCCGGCATGGGCGTACTGCAGCCCCAGCAGCAAGCCAGCAACACCGAGAAATACGCCGCGCACGAAGACAACCCGGTCCGCCGCACCGCCGACGAGCCGCTGTCCACGTTCTCGATCGACGTCGACACCGGCAGTTACGCCAACGTGCGCCGCATGCTCAACCAAGGTGTGCGCCCGCCGGCCGATGCGGTCCGCGCCGAGGAGTTCATCAACTACTTCGACTACGGCCACCCCGCCCCGACTTCGCGTGAAACGCCGTTCCGCGTCACCACCGAACTGGCGCCGGCGCCGTGGAACTCGCAACGCCAGCTGCTGATGATCGGCATCAAGGGCTACGACGTGCCCAAGGCGACGCTGCCGCCGGCCAACCTGGTGTTCCTGATCGACACCTCCGGATCGATGGACCAGCCCGACAAGCTGCCGCTGCTGAAAAGCGCGTTCTCGCTGCTGGCCAAGCAGCTGCGGCCGCAGGACCGCATCTCGATCGTGGTCTATGCCGGTTCCGCCGGCCTGGTGCTGCCGCCCACGCCGGGCGACCGCCAGAGCGAGATCCTCGACGCGCTGGACCGCCTGCAGGCCGGCGGCAGCACCAACGGCGGCGACGGCATCCGCCTGGCCTATGCGATGGCCAAGCAGGCCTACGTCAAAGGCGGCGTGAACCGGGTGATCCTGGCCACCGACGGCGATTTCAACGTCGGCACCGTCAGCCAGAACGCGCTGGAAACCCTGGTCGCCGACCAGCGCAAGAGCGGCATCGCCCTGACCACGCTGGGCTTCGGCCAGGGCAACTACAACGACGCGCTGTCGGAGAAGCTGGCCGACGTCGGCGACGGCAACCACGCCTACATCGATACCATCCAGGAAGCGCGCAAGGTGCTCGTCGAGGAGATGGGCTCGACCATGCTGACCATCGCCCGCGATGTGAAGATCCAGATCGAGTTCAATCCGGCCCTGGTTTCGGAATATCGCCTGATCGGCTACGAGAACCGCGTGCTCCGGCACGAGGACTTCGACAACGACAAGGTCGACGCCGGCGACATCGGCGCCGGTCACGAGGTCACCGCGCTCTACGAACTCACCCCGGTCGGCTCCACCGCCGCGCGCCTGCCGGCGCTGCGTTACCGCAACGCGGCGACCGCACAGGCCGGCGACGGCGGCGAGATCGCCAACCTCAAGCTGCGCTACAAGCGTCCGGGCCAGGACGACAGCCGCCTGATCCAGACCCCGATCCTGCGTTCGCAGCTGCGCTCGCAGCCTGGCGAATCGATGCGCTTCGCCGCGACCGTGGCCGCGTTCGCCGACGCCCTGCGCGGCGGCACCCGTTACGACGGTTGGGGCTGGGCGCGGATCGAGGCGAGCGCGCGCGCCAGCAAGCTCGACGACCGCTGGGGCCAGCGCCGCGAATTCGTGCAGCTGATCGAACGCGCGCGCCGTCAGATCGGCGGCGAAACCCCGGCCAGCGCGGTCAGCGTCAGCGACTGAGCGCGCGCAGCACGGGCGCTTGCGCGTGCTCGGCCGGGTGTCCGAACAGGTAACCCTGGCCGTAGGCGCAGCCCAGTTCGCGCAAAGCCGCGAGCTGGGCTTCGTTTTCCACGCCTTCGCCGATGGTGTGGATGCCCAGGGTGCCGGCCAGGGCCTGGATCGCGCGCACCACCGCCACGCTCTCCGGCCGCGTCTCGCCGACCAGGCCGGCCACGAAGCTCTGGTCGATTTTCAGACATTCGATCGGGAACCGGTGCAGATAGGACAGCGCCGAGAAGCCGGTACCGAAGTCGTCCAGTTGCGCCAGCACGCCGTGACCGCGCAGGGTGCGCAGCATGCGCAGGGCGCGCGGCACGTCGTCGAGCAGCGCGCCCTCGGTGATCTCGATCCGCAACCGATGCGGGTCGGCGCCGGCCTCGTCGATCATGCGCAGCAGGCGGTCGGCGAAATCCGCGGCGCGGAAATGCCGCGGCGAGACGTTGACCGACACATAGCCTTCGCCGCCCTGGGCCAGTTGTTTCATTACCTGGGCGTAGAGCAGCCAGTCGACCTCCTCGATCAGGCCGCTGTCCTCGCCCAGGCCGATGAAGTCGTGCGGCAGGAGCAGGCCGCGGCGCTCGTGACGCCAACGCAGCAGGGCCTCGTGGCCGATGATGCTGTGATCGCTCAGGCGCACGATGGGCTGGTAGTAGGCGATGAAGCCGTCGCCGTTGATGGCCCGGCGCAGATCGGCTTCCAGATCGAGGATGCGCACCGCCTGCTCGCGCATGGCCTCGTCGAACACCGCACAACGGTCGCGGCCGGCCGACTTGGCCCGGTACATGGCGGCGTCGGCATCGCGCAGCAGCTCGGCGCCGGTGCGGTAGCGCGAGTGCCACATCGCGATGCCCAGGCTGGCCGAGGGGAACACCTCGCGCCCGGCGATCCAGCAGGGTTCGCCCAGAGCGCGCAGGATGCGGTGCGAGAGCTCCTCGGCTACGCGCAGGCCGTCGATATTGTCGACCAGGATCGCGAACTCGTCGCCGCCCAGGCGCGCCACGGTGTCGTCGGCGCGCACCGCCGCGACGATGCGGCGCCCGGCTTCGATCAGCAGCTCGTCGCCGGCGGAATGGCCGACGCTGTCGTTGACCAGCTTGAAACGGTCCAGGTCCAGGAACAGCACCGCGAAGTGGCGCTGCGGGTCGTGCTGGGCGCGTGCGATGGCGGTCTCCAGCCGTTCCAGCAGTTGGCCGCGATTGGGCAGTCCGGTCAGGGTGTCGTGCAAGGCCTGGTGGGTCAGCTGCTGCTCGGCGCGCAGGCGTTCGCCGATCTGCGACAGCAGCTCGGAGTTGGCCTGGGCCAGCTCGCGGGTGCGCGAGGCCACGCGCTGCTCGAGTTCGGAATGCGCGGCGACCAGGCGGTCCTGGGTCTGCTTGCGCGCCAAACCGTTGCTGATGTGGTGGGCGACGAAGGTCAGCAGCTCCTGGTCGCGCACGGTGAAAGCGATCGCCGGCGAGTAGCTCTGCACCGCGATCACGCCGACCACGTGGTCGTCGCGGAACAGTGGCACGCCCAGCCAGCAATGCGCCTGCGAGCCCAGGCTGCGCACCAGGCCGGCCGCTTCCAGACTGGCGATGCGGTTGCGGTCGGCGAGCAGGGCCTGACCGCGCTTGATCACGTATTCGGTCAGGCCCGCGGACAGCCGCCGGCCTTCGCGGGTCGGATCGCGTTCGTCGATCGAGTACGGGAACCCCAGGTGTTCGCCGTCGTCGGTGATCAGGGCGATGTAGAAGTTGCGCGCATACAGCAGTTCGCTGACCACGTCGTGGACCTGGGCGTAGAAGCGCTCCAGGGTCTCGGAGGTGATCGACAGTTCGGCGATCCGGAACAAGGCGCGCTGCAGGCGTTCGGCGCGCTGGCGCTCGATGATCTCGGCCTGCAGATCGCGGTTGCTCAGCTGCAGCGCCTGGGTGCGTTCGGCGACCCGGCGTTCGAGCTCCTCGCGGGCGCGGAAGCGGTCGAGCGCGGTCAGGATGTGCTGGGCGACGAACGCCAGCAAGGCGCGCTCCTCGTCGCCGTACAGGTTGGGGCGGTCGTAGCTTTGCACCACGATCGCGCCGCAGACGCGGTCGTCGCGGCGCATCGGCACGCCCAGCCAGTCCTCGCTGTCGGGGCCGTGGGTCAGGTCCTGGCGCACGTCCAGCTGTTCGCGGATCGAGGCCGAGGAGCCCAGCAGCGGCTCGCCATGGCGCAGCAACGCCAGGGTCAGGCTGTTGGGCATCTCGGCGGCGCGGATCTCGCGCTCGGGCTCGGCGATGTAGGTGTCGATGCGGTCGGCGAAGTACAGGAAGCGCAGGCTGTCGCGGACGTCGTCGTAAAGCACGATGTAGAAATTCTCCGCGTACATCAGGCCGCCGACCACGCCGTGGATGCGGCGCAGCATGTCGATCATTTCCAGATCCGAACCGGCCAGATCGGCGATCTCGTACAGCGCCTGCTGCAGGCGTTCGGATTTCTCCAGGGATTCGGCCCGCGCCTGCGCGCGCGCGGCCAGCAGTTGCGCGCAGACCAGACGCTGGGCCAGCGCCAGCCAGGGCGCGCGCGCGGCGTCGGCCAGCGGCGCGCCGAGCTGCGCGCACAGCGCGGCGCGGGTGCCGTCGTCCAGGGTCCAGGCGGCTTCGAGGCGATCGTTCAGGCCGGGGGCAGGCGCCTCACCGTTCAGCAGGCGCTCGGCGGCGGCGGCCAGCTCGGCCGCCCCGGCAGCGACCGATGCGCCGGCGAAGCCGCGCGCGTCCAGCCAGCGCACAGCCACCTGCGAGCCCGCGGGAAGTCCCTCGCACAGCGCGTCCGCGAGCGCGTCGCCCGGTCCAGGTATGTCCGCGCTCGCGCCCGCTGCTGGCCTTCCGGTTGTCTGCACCGCTCCAGGCCCCTTGCCTTGCGTCCTTCGACGCTGAGCGCAGGATAGCCTGTCCGCCGCGCCCGATCCGCCAACCCCGTCGCGGCCCTCCGGCCGTTCGTCCGGATATGCAACTGGCGACCGCCCCCACCTGGGCCGCCCGATCGGAGCGCCAGCGCTTCCCGTTCGCGGCGCCAACCCGTACCCTGCCGCGGATGAATTCGGCTGCGGACGCGAGCGACGACGTATTGATGCTGGCCTGGACGGGCGGCGATACGGCGGCGTTCGAGACCCTGTATGCGCGCCACCGCGGCCCGCTGTACCGCTTCCTGCTGCGCCAGGTCCGCGATTCGGCGCTGGCCGACGAGTTCTTCCAGGACGTCTGGCAGCGCGTGATCGCCGCGCGTCACGGCTGGAAACCCGACGCCGCATTCAGCACCTGGCTGTTCCGGATCGCCCACAATCGCCTCAACGACTACTGGCGCGGCCTCAAGCACCGCCCCGCCACGCCCGAGGACGGCGACGAACGCGCCGCGCGCGTGCCCGATCCGACCACGCCCGAGCGCGAACTGTCCGAATTCGAACAGCGCCGCCGCTTGCAGCGCGCGATCGAAGAACTGCCCGAGGAGCAACGCGAGGTCGTGCTGCTGAGGCTGGAGCAGGAGCTGAGCCTGGAGGAAATCGGCGACATCACCGGCGCCGGACGAGAAACCGTGAAATCGCGGCTGCGCTATGCGATGGACAAGCTGCGATCGAGGCTGAACGAATGAAGCACCAGACCCCCGATCCGTTGACGACCGAAGAACGCGCCCTGGCCGACCGCCTGGCGCGGCTGGGGCCGCACGACGGTCCTTCGCCCGCGCTCGACGCGAAGATCCTGGCCGCCGCGCATGCCGCGGCCGCGGGCTCGCGCCCGCAGCAGCGGTCGCGGCGACGCTGGAGCCTGAGCGCGATCCCCGGCGGCCTGATCACCGGCGTCGGCGTGGCCGCGACCATGGCCCTGGCGGTGGGCGTGGTCTGGCAGCTGCGGCCGATGGAACCCTCGGTGCAGGCGCCCAGCCACGAAGCCGCGGACTCGGCCTACACCAGCGCCGAGATGATCGAGCGGCCGCGCCAGACCATCGCGCCGCCGCCTCCTCCGCCGCCGGCGCTGCCTCAAGCCCGCATGAACAAGCGCGAGCTGAGCCTACGGGATGCGGCGCCGGCGCCCGCTGCGCCGCCACCGCCGCCCGCTGCCTCCGCTTCCGCCGCCAAAATTGCCGAAGAACCGGCGCAAGCCGACGCCTACGGTTACCTGGAGAGCGACGCGCCCTCGCCGGCCGCGCCCGGCGTGCGTCGCCAGCGCACCGACAAGAACGCAGCCGCCGCTGCGGCGTCCGCGCCGGCCGATGCCGCAGCCAGCATGGCCGGCATCGCCGACACCTCGCGCGCCGCACCGAGGTATGCGCCGCCGATGCCCGCCGCAGCTCCGCCGGCTCCGGCTCCCGCTGCGGGCGCCGACTCCGACGATTTCAGCCTCGCCAGCTCCAAGGCCCGACGCGCGGCCGAGGCGGCCGAGGATCGGCGCGAAGCCGAAGCCAAGCAGTCCACGACCCTGGACCGCATCGAAGTCACCGGCTCACGCGTCAAGCGCACCGATGTCGAATCCGCGCAACCGGTAGCGACGCAGTCGATAGTGACCATGCAGCGCAACGCGATCGCGCTGCCGCCGGTGGCCGAGGACACGCGCCTGGACCGCGCCGACTGGCTGCAGCGGATCCGCGCCCGCCGCGACGCCGGCCGCCTGGACGAGGCCCGCGCCAGTCTGGTCCTGTTCCGCAAATCGCATCCGCGCGTGCGCATCCCCGACGATCTGCGCGCGCTGCAACGATGAGCCCGGCGCCTTGAGCGCGGCCACGCTCGCCGCCGAGGCCTCGTACGAGATCGAGGTCAAGCACAGCCGCTTCCTGGCCCTGGCCGCGCCGGTGGACACGCCCGAGGCCGCGCTGGCCTTCCTGGCCCGTGTCGCCGACCCGGCCGCGACCCACAACTGCTGGGCCTACCGGATCGGCGCCCAGTACCGTTTCAACGACGACGGCGAACCGGCCGGCACCGCCGGCCGGCCGATCCTGGCCGCGATCGAAGGCCAGGGCTACGACCGGGTCGTGGCCGTGGTGGTGCGCTGGTACGGCGGGATCAAGCTCGGCGCCGGCGGCCTGGTGCGCGCCTACGGCGGCTGCGCGGCCGAATGCCTGCGCCGCGCCGAACGCCGCGAGCTGATCGTGTTGCGCGGCGCGCGCCTGGACTACCCTTTCGAGGACACCGGCGCCGTGCATGCGGCCCTGGCGGCCCACGGCGCCGAGAAGCTGGACGAGGATTTCGCTGCCGAAGGCGTGCGAATGCGCATCCGTTTGCCGGAAAACCGCCTCGACGCCTTGAAAGCGCAGCTGCGCGACGCCACCCGTGATCGTGTACGCCTGCGCGCCGAAGACGCCGATACTCCATGACCGCTACTGTCGAGAACGACACCGCCGACACCCCGTCGGCCAAGATCGCCGCTGCCAAGGCGCCCATCGGCAGCCTGCGCACCCTGTGGCCCTTCGTGCGCAAGCACCTGGGGCTGTTCGTCGCCTGGCTGATCGCCTTGGCCGCGTCCAGCGCCGCCACCTTGAGCCTGCCGCCGGCGTTCAAGACCATGATCGACCAGGCCTTCAGCCAGGGCGGCGGCGCGATCGACCAGGCCTTCATCCTGCTGTTCGGGGTCGCCGTGGCGCTGGCGCTGGCGACCGCGGCGCGCTTCTTCTTCGTCTCGCTGCTGGGCGAACGCGTGGTCGCCGACCTGCGCCAGCAGCTGTACACCCACCTGATCGGCCTGGACGCCGGCTTCCACGACCGCAGCCGCAGCGGCGAACTGGTCTCGCGCCTGACCGCCGACGCCGAACTGCTGCGCAGCGTGGTCGGCTCCAGCATGTCGGTCGCGCTGCGCAGCTCGATCACCGTGATCGGCAGCATCTCCATGCTGTTCATCACCGAGCCGCGCCTGGCCGCCTATGCGATGCTGGGCATTCCGCTGGCCGTGCTGCCCATCGTGATCGGCAGCCGCCGGCTGCAGAAGATCTCGCGCGCCAGCCAGGACCGCGTCGCCGACGCCAACACCCTGGCCAGCGAAACCCTGGGCGCGGTGCGCACGGTGCAGGCGCACGCACGCGAGCCCTACGAACGCGGCCGCTTCGACGCCGCGCTCAAGGTCGCAGTGGCGACCGCGCGCAAGCGCATCGGCATCCAGTCCCTGGTCACCGCGGTCGCCATCACCCTGATCTTCGGCGCCATCACCCTGGTGCTGTGGTCGGGCGCGCACGAAGTCGCGCGCGGCCACATGACCGCCGGCACCCTGGGCCAGTTCATCCTCTACGCCCTGATCGCCGGCGGCTCGGTCGGCGCCCTGGCCGAAGTCTGGAACGACCTGCAGCGCGCGGCCGGCGGCATGGGCCGGATCAGCGAACTGCTCAACGAGGAAAGCGCGATCGAGGCGCCGGCGCATCCGGACGCGCTGCCGCAGCCGGTGCGCGGCGAACTCGCCTTCGACGACGTCACGTTCCACTACCCGATGCGCCCGGACCTGCCGGCGCTGGACAACTTCAGCCTGCGCGTGCGTCCCGGCGAGACCGTGGCCCTGGTCGGCCCCTCGGGCGCCGGCAAGAGCACCGTGTTCTCGCTGCTGCTGCGCTTCCACGATCCGCAGTCCGGCGCGATCCGGGTCGACGGCATCGACGCGCGCCGGCTCGACCCGGCCGCATTGCGCGAAACCATCGCCCTGGTGCCGCAGCAGCCGACCATCTTCGCCGCCAGCGCGCGCGACAATATCCGCTACGGCCGCCTCGAGGCCGACGACGCCGCGGTCGAAGCGGCGGTGCGCGCCGCCCATGCCGCCGATTTCATCGATGCCCTGCCGCAACGCCTCGACACCGAACTGGGCGAGCGCGGCGCGCGTTTGTCCGGCGGCCAGCAGCAACGCATCGCGATCGCCCGCGCCCTGCTCAAGGACGCGCCGATCCTGCTGCTGGACGAAGCCACCAGCGCGCTCGACGCGCAGAGCGAACGCGCCGTGCAGCAAGCGCTGGAAACCCTGATGGAAGGCCGCAGCACCCTGGTGATCGCGCACCGTCTGGCGACCGTGCTCAAGGCCGACCGCATCGTGGTGATGGACCGCGGGCGCATCGTCGCCGAAGGCAGCCACGAACAGTTGCTGGCTCAGGACGGCCTGTACGCGGAACTGGCCAAGCTGCAGTTCCTGGACTGACGGCGAGGACCGCGCCGGCATGGACACGACCCAGCTGAAGAAATTCTGCGCGAAGTTCCCCGGCGCCGTGTCCACCCTGCACGGCCACCCGTCCAACATCCTCACCTACGCGGTCGGCGACAAGACCTACGCCTACTTCAAGACCAGCGAACCGGAACGCTGGCGCTTCAGCATCAAGGCCAGTCCGGAGCGCTTCCTGGAGCTGACCGGCGTGCCCGGAATCAAGCCAGCGCGCTGGATGGGCCGCTTCCGCTGGGTCACCATCGTCGACGTGCGCAGCGTGCCGGCCGACTACCTGCGCGAGCTGGTCGAGTGGTCGTACCAGGAAGCGCTGTCCAAGCTCAGCCGCAAGCGCCGCGCAGAAATCCTGGGCGCCTGAATCGCGGCGACGCGAACGCGTCGGCGTCGCGCAGCGCTCTATCTGCTGAATCGAACCGTCGACTTCAAACTGTCGACTTCATGCTGCCGACATCGGGCTGCCGAAGTCAGGGATCGATGCGGATCGGGATCCCGCTCGGCACGCGGCCCCAGATCTCCTCGATCTCGGCATCGCTGACCGCGACGCAGCCGTCGGTCCAGTCCTCGCGCCACCAGGGCGAA
This sequence comes from Lysobacter sp. Root667, assembly GCF_001427715.1. Taxonomy (NCBI): domain Bacteria; kingdom Pseudomonadati; phylum Pseudomonadota; class Gammaproteobacteria; order Lysobacterales; family Lysobacteraceae; genus Lysobacter; species Lysobacter sp. Root667. The sequence goes on along the minus strand of NZ_LMHF01000014.1, from coordinate 376,635 downwards.
GTGCCGCCGTGGATCATGATGTCGCCGCCGGGATCGACGCCGCGTTCGCGCGCCTGGCGACGGTCGTGTTCGTTCGGATATGACACCCGCAGCGACAAGTGGAAGGCGCTGTTGGGATTGCGCTCGCTGATGCGGTACTCGCCCTCGGGCGTGCGCTCGTCGCCTTGTTGATACTTGTGGCCGCCCGGCGCGTCGCTCAACACGATGCGATAGCTGCCGATCACCTCGCCTTTGCGCAGCAGGCGCATGCGGCGTTCGGACTTGTCGATCTCGATGCGGTCGGCGCGTTGCGCGGGCGGCAGCAGGGCCGGCGCGTTCGCACCGGTGCGCGGCGGCGCTGGATTCGCGTTGCCGCCATCGCGCGCGCAAGCCGCCAACATGGCCAGCGCCGCCAGCAAGGCGAAGGCCCGCAAGGCGTTCACTCCGGCAGCGCCCGCTGCAGGATCTCCGCGAAACCGATGTCGTTGGGCAAGGTGCCGAACGCGAGCCCATGCGCGCCGCCCAGGCGACTGCGGCAGAAGGCCTCGGCGCAAGGGCTGTCCGCTTGCAGCAGCACGGCGGCCTGCAGCGCCAGGGCCAGGCGTTCGCCCCAGTGCCGCGCCTGGCCTTCCTCGATGCGCACGCTGCCGTCCAGCACGGGTTCGAGTTCGGCGATGCGGGCATCCAGCGCGGCATCGGCGCCGCGGCTGCGGCGAAGCTCGTCCAATACCGCGCGTCCGGCCTCGGGTTCGCGCGCCAGGGCGCGCAGCACGTCCAAGCATTGGATATTGCCGCTGCCTTCCCAGATCGAGTTCAACGGCGCTTGCCGGTATAGGCGCGGCAGCAGAGATTCCTCGACGTAGCCGGCGCCGCCCAGGCATTCCTGGGCCTCGTTAACGAAGGCCGGCGCGCGTTTGCAGACCCAGTACTTGCCTACCGCAGTGGCGATGCGCGCGAACGCGGCCTGCCGCGGGTCCGACGGCGCGGCATCGACCGCGCGCGCGAGCCGCAGCGAGAACTGCAACGCCGCTTCGGACTCCATCGCCAGGTCGGCGAGCACGTTGCGCATCAGCGCGTGCTCGACCAGCGCCTTGCCGAAAGCATGGCGGTGGCGGGTGTGATGCAGCGCCTGGGCCAGGGCCATGCGCATTTCCGCGGCCGAGCCCAGCATGCAATCCAGGCGGGTCAGCATCACCATCTCGATGATGGTCGCCACGCCGCGGCCTTCCTCGCCGATGCGCTGCGCCCAGGCGCCTTCGAACTCGACCTCGGACGAAGCGTTGGACCAATCGCCGAGCTTGTCCTTGAGCCGTATCAGCCGCAGCGCGTTGCGGCTGCCGTCGCCGCGCCAGCGCGGCAGCAGGAAGCAACTCAAGCCGCCGGGCGCCTGCGCCAGGACCAGGAACGCGTCCGACATCGGCGCCGAGAAGAACCATTTGTGCCCGACCAGGCGGTATTCGTCGCCGGACAGCGGCGTGGCGACGGTCTGGTTCGCGCGCACGTCCGAGCCGCCCTGCTTCTCGGTCATGCCCATGCCCAGGGTCACGCCGGCCTTGTCGCGCATCGGCCGGTCGCGGCCGTCGTAATGCGGCGCGGCCGCCTTGGCCGCCCACTCCGCCAGCGCCGGCGCATGCCGCAGCACCGGCACGGCGGCGTGGGTCATGGTCAGCGGGCAACTGGTGCCGGGTTCGACCTGATGGTGCAGATAGCTGAGCGCGGCGCGCGCGACATGCGCGCCGGCGCCGCCGTGATGCCAGGAATAGCCAGCGACGCCATGCTCGATCGCCGCCTGCATCAGCGCGTGGTAGTTGGGATGGAACTCGACCAGATCGATGCGCTGGCCGGTGCGATCGTGGCTGCGCAGGCGCGGCCGGTCGCGATGGGCGTCGAAGCTGAGCGCATACAGCGCGTCGCCCGCCAGCTCGCCATAGGCCGCGAGCCGCTGCGCATGCTCGCCGCCGCCCTCGCGCGTCACCGCTTCGCGCAGCGCGTGGTCGTCGCGCCACAGATCGCGCGGGGCGAACGACGGCGGCTGGTTCTCGACGCGATGGGTGGCGAACGGCGGCAGGTCGGACATCGGCGGATCCGGTCGGACGATGATCCGATTCTAGACCGCAGCGAGCCGGGCCGCGCTCAGGCCTCGGCGCGCCGCTCCAGGGCCTCGAGGAACTCCGGCGCCTGCCTGATGCTGCCGAACCAGCCGCGACGCAGGCCGGTCAGGACCTGCAGCGTCTGCCCGCGCCCGCCGGGCACGCGCGACAGCGGATGGAATATGCGGTCGCGCAGCGCCGCGATGCGGTCGTACTCGGACTGGAACAAGGGCGTGAGCCAACGGCTCCACAAATGATAGATGCCGACATGCGCGCGACGTGCGCGCTGGTAGCCCGCCAGCGCATCGTTCAAGCTCGGCGCGGTGCGCAAGCTGTCGCGCAGGACCAGCGCATCCAGCAGCGCCATGTTCACGCCCTGCCCCAGCTGCGGGCTCATCGCATGCGCGGCATCGCCCAGCAACACCGCGCGGCCGCGATGCCAGCGCCGGGCCACGGTGTCGCGGTAGCGTGCCTGCGCCAAGCCTTCCGGCACCGCGGTATCGCGCAGGCGTTCGGCCGCCTGCGGCCACACCGCCGCGACGGCGCTGCGCCAGGCGCCCTCGTCCTGGTTCGCGGCGCTGTCCAAAGCCGCCACCGGCAGGCTCCAGAAAAAACTCAGGCGCGGCGTGGCGTCGCCCGGGCGCGTCCCGACCGGCAGCATGCCGACCATGCGGCGCGCGCCGACGTAGCGCTGACGCAATTCATCCTGCCAGGCCCAATCGCCGCGCTCGACCAGGCACCACTGCGCGCCCCAGGGATAGGGGCGGTCCAGCGCCGGCGGCGCGACGCTGCCGCGCAACAGCGAGGCCGCACCGTTGGCGACGATCACCAGGTCGTAGGGGCCGTGCTCGTCGCCATCGGCGTCGCGCAGCAGGCCGTGCTCGTGATCGACCGCGACGATGCTGCGGCCGCAATGCACGCGCCGGCCTTCCTGCCAGGCCTCGTCGAGCAGCGCGAACAGGGCGCCGCGTTGCAGGCCCAGCCCGAAATAGCGCCGGTGCAGTTCGCAGTAGCGCATGTCCATGACCGCGCGACCGGCCACGGTCTCGCCGTGCAGTCGCCGCACCCGAGTGCCGTGCGTGAGCGCCGCGTCGAGCAGGCCCAGCTCCCAAAGCACGCTCAGGCCGGTGGGCTGGAGCAGGAAGCCCGCGCCGACCGGACCGAGCACCGGCGCGCGCTCGAACACTTCGACCTGGTGGCCGTCGCGGCTGAGCAGCAGCGCGGCCGCCTGGCCGCCGCTGCCGTAGCCGACGATGCCGATGCGCAGCGCGGCGCTCATGCGCGGTTCCGGAATTCGCGGCTCTTGGTATCGCGACTCTCAAAAACGCGATACCAAGAAAAAGGCCCCGCCTGAGCGGGGCCTTGGAAACAGTCCGAGTCGGATCGCGTCAGCGAGTGTCGAGTCTGCGAGGACCGGGCTAGCAAGTCGATCACGCTGCAGGAGTCACTTCGGACGCTTGCGCGCCCTTCGGACCCTGGGTCAGTTGATAACTGACGCGCTGGCCTTCCTGCAGGCTGCGAAATCCCTTCGCAGCAATAGCGGAGAAGTGGACGAATACATCAGCGGTGCCATCTTCGGGCGAGATGAAGCCGAAGCCCTTGGCGTCGTTGAACCATTTCACGGTGCCGTACTGCATATCCTTATTGACCTCATGCTGGATGCGTTTGTCGTGCGCCATCGCGTCGGGGCGACCGAGACGCATCGCGAGTATATGCAAACTGAACAGGAGGATGACAAGCGTCTGACCGATGATCGGCGACGAGGCAAGCAACATTCGGCTCTCGCACCGGCGGACTGACGCAGAGCGTCAGAAAATTTGCGATGCCGATCACTTTGCCAGCAGCGTGGCCAGCAGCTTGGGCAATTCGCCGGTGGCCGCGGCGACGTGATCGAGCACGTCCTGCAGCGTGATCACCTCGTCCGGATCCGGCCCTGCGCCGGCCGCCCAGTTGGCGACGATCGCCAGGCAGGCGTAGTCCAGACCGAGCTCGCGCGCGAGCCCCGCTTCGGGCATGCCGGTCATGCCGACCAGGTCGCAGCCGTCGCGGCGCATGCGTGCGATCTCGGCGCGCGTTTCCAGCCGCGGGCCCTGAGTCGCGCCGTAGCAACCGCTGTCGACCATCGCCACGCCGGCCTCGCGCGCGGCCTCGATCACCGCCTGACGCAGGCTGCGCGTGTAGGGTTCGCCGAAATCGACGTGCAACACATCGCCGCCGCCGCGGCCTTCGCTATCGACTTCGCACAGAGTCGAAATGCGGCCCCAGGTGTAGTCGATCAGTTGGTCCGGGCAGGCCAGCACGCGCGGGCCGTAACGCTCGGTGATGCCGCCGACGGTGTTCAGCGCGAGCACGCGTTGCGCACCCAGCGCCTGCAATGCGGCGAGGTTGGCGCGGTAGTTGATCAGGTGCGGCGGCAGCGAATGGCCTTCGCCGTGGCGGGCCAGGAACGCGACCCGGCGACCGCCGAGCGTACCGACGCGGATCGGACCGGACGGCGCGCCGTAGCGCGTCAGCGGCTGATGCGTTTCCACGTCCTGCAGCGCGGCCAGCTGGTACAGACCGGTGCCGCCGATGACGGCCAGTTCGATGCGTGCGTCGCCCATCTCAGTCCTTCAGCGCGTAGATCGCGGGCAGGTTGCGGCCCTGTTCGTGGTAGTCCATGCCGTAGCCGAACACGTAGCGGTCCGGGACTTCCACGCCGACGTAGTCCGCGCAGATGCCGGGCACGCAGCGGTCGTGCGCCTTGACCGCGAGCGCGGCGATGCGCACTTCGCTGGCGCCCTGCTCGCGGCACCATTCGCGGATCGCATGCAAGGTATGGCCTTCATCGAGGATGTCGTCGGCCAGCAGCACGCGGCGGCCGTTGAGCGGCGTGCCCGGACGATGCTTCCAGGTCAGCTCGCCGCCCGAGGTCGCACCGCGGTAGCGGGTCGCGTGCAGGTAGTCGAACTCCAGGTCCAGGCCGCGCTCGCCCAGTTCCATCGCCAGCTGCGCCGCGAACGGCAGGCCGCCGTGCATCACGGTCAGGTAGACCGGACGCTCGCCGGCGTAATCCTTGCGGATGTCGTCGGCCATGCGCGCGATCGCTTGTTCGAGCGTGCCGCGGTCGAACAGCAGATCGGCGTTCTCCAGCGCCGCGGCCAGGTCGGCGCCGTTGCCGGTCTTGGCGCTCATCAGGCCAGACCCTCGACGCGACCGCGGCTGGCGCCGTAGCGAGCATCGGCGAGCAGGCCGTCCCAACCCATCGCGCCGCGGCCGATCAGGCCGGTCAGGGCCATGGTGTTGAGCTTGCGATCGGCGACCGCGGCCAGCGATTCATCCACCAGGTCCGGGTGGCAGACCAGGACCACGTCGCAGCCCGCGTCCAGGTGCGCATCGATGCGCGCCTTGACGCCGCCGGCCGAGAACGCCGCCGCCATGCCGATGTCGTCGCTGAAGACCACACCGCGGAAGCCCATCTCCTTGCGCAGGATCTCTTCGATCCAGCGCTGCGAGTAACCGGCCGGCTCGGGCGCGATCTCCGGGTAGACCACGTGCGCCATCATCACCGCGTCGGCCTTGGCGTCGATGCCGGCGACGAACGGGATCAGATCGGTCGCGCGCATTTCGTCCAGGGTGCGGCGGTCGACGGCGTTGTCGAAGTGGGTGTCCTCGAGCACCGAACCGTGGCCCGGGAAATGCTTGAGGGTCGCGGCCATGCCGGCCGCATGCATGCCGCGCACGTAGGCGCGGGTGAATTCGGCGACCACCTGCGGGTCGGCGTCGAAGGCGCGGTCGCCGATGGCGAGGTTGCCGCGCCCCAGGTCGACCACCGGAGCGAAGCTGAGGTCGACGCCGCTGGCCCGCACTTCCTGCGCCATCAGCCAGGCGTGCTCTTCGGCCAGCTTCAGCGCCGCGGCGCTGTCGGTCGCGTACAGACGGCCGAAACCGTCCAGCGCCGGCAATGCGCTGTAGCCATCGCGGAAACGCTGCACGCGCCCGCCTTCCTGGTCGACGCAGATCAGTTGCGGACGCGGCGCGGCTGCGCGGATCGCGGCAGACAGCTCCGCGACCTGCGCCTTGGAGGCGAAGTTGCGGGTGAACAGGATCACGCCGGCGCAGGCATCGTGCTGCAACCAGTCGCGCTCTTGCGCGGTGAGTTCGGTACCGGCGACGCCGATCACGAGCATGCGGGGACTCCTAGCGGGTATGGCTGCGCTGACTGCGCAGGGGCCATTGTCTCGCAGAAGCCGCTACAGGCGTAGCCCGGACCCGATACGGCGGGCGCGGATGGGTTTTCAGGCCCGTTTCACGAAATCGCAACGAAAACCGGCGCCGCGTCCGCTCAGGGCGCCTCGCCCGAGCGCTCGTCCGCGTTCCAGCGCGCATAGGGCCGCGTGGCCAGGGCCAGGTTGTAGTAGCGCGCGGCATCGGTGACCTCGCGGCCCAGCCAGTCCGGACGCGCGTAGGCCTCGTCGGCGTGCGTGAGTTCGAGCTCGGCCACCACCAGCCCGGCGTTGTCGCCCAGGAATTCGTCGACCTCCCACAGGTGGCCCTGGTGCTCGACGTAGTGACGGCGCTTGTCGATGGCGCCACCGGTGCACAGCGCCATCAGCGCCCGTGCGTCCTCGACTGGGATCGGATAGTCGAACTCCTGCCGGGTATGCCCCAGCTCCCGCGACTTGAGGTTGAGGTAGGCCGCATCGCCGGCGATGCGCACGCGCACCGAGGCCTTCATCGCCCCGCTGTCGAGCACGGCCAGGTCGTTGAGATAACCCTGCGCCATCGCCACCGTTTCGCGCGCGGCGTCGCGCCAGCCGTCGCCCGTCACCAAAAACTTGCGCTCGATCTCGATACCCATCGTCCACCTGTGCGATACATCGGATACGCGAGGGCGAAAATCCGAGGCCGCGATTCTATCGCTTGCGCGGATGTTCGCGCGCGCGCCGCGCGGAATCCAGCGCGGCCCTCGCCTGTGGGCGGGAACCGAATGGAATCGCGAATCGATAGGCAGCGTCGCGCGAGCCCGATCGCGACCTCACGAAGTACCGTCGCGCATGCCGCTCGCGCCAAAGACGGACGCGAGCGAGCCGCGCAGTCCAGCGGCGAACCGCGCATCGCGCCGCGCCTGCGAGCCGCGCCCATATGAGGGATTTCCCCTAGAACCCGGCGGGATTTCCATGAACAGCGGAACCTGACTGGCAGTTAGGTGCCGCTTATGTGCCTTTGGCGTGCCTTCCGTATTCACGATCGGCACCGGCTGCCGCAACGCAGCAAACGCCCGGCTTTTTTCCCGCTACATTCAGCCGCAGCCGTCCTCTGCCTGGGCGGCCTCAATGGGGTCCATAGCCTTATGAACAATCATATCCGCGTCGGTTTGATCGCAGGCGCTGTAGCCATGGCACTGGGAACGTCGTTCGCCGCGCAAGCCGGCGGTCGGCCGGATCTGGCGCTGAAAGCTCTGAAAGAAGGCCGCGCCCATGCGAGCGGCGAACTGCTGGTGAAATACCGCGACGGCGCCGGCATCGGCGCGAGCGACGCGGTGCAGCGCGGCCTCGGCGCGCAGAAGTTGCAGGTGGTGCGTCGCGGCGAACGCGGACACGGCGAACTGGCCCTGCTCAAGCTGCCGGCCAACGTCGATCTCGCCACCGCCGTCAGCGCGCTCAGTAACGACCCGAACGTCGAGTACGCCGAACCCAACTGGACCCTGCACCACGACGCGTTCTCGAACGACACCTACTACACCAACGGAACGCTGTGGGGCATGTACGGCGACGTCGGCAGCCCCAACAACCAGTACGGCTCGCAGGCCTCGGAGGCCTGGAATACCGGCTCGACCTCGTGCGACAACGTGATCGTCGGCGTGATCGACGAAGGCATCTATTGGCAGCACGAGGACCTGGCCGCCAATATCTGGACCAATCCCTACGATGCCGCCGACGGCATCGACAACGACGGCAACGGCTACGTCGACGACGTGCGCGGCTGGGATTTCAACGGCGACACCAACAACATCAACTCCGGCGGCGTCAGCGACGACCACGGCACCCACGTCTCCGGCACCATCGCCGGCGTCGGCGGCAACGGCAAAGGCGTGGCCGGCGTGTGCTGGAGCGGCGTCAAGCTGATCAGCGCCAAGTTCCTCGGCCGCCGCGGCGGCAGCACCGCCGATGCCGTGCGCGCGATCGACTACTTCAACGATCTCAAGACCCGGCACGGCCTGAACATCGTCGCCACCAACAATTCCTGGGGCGGCGGCGCGTACTCACAAGCGCTCAGCGACGCCATCGACCGCGCCGGCCAGGCCGACATCCTGTTTGTGGTCGCCGCCGGCAACGACAGCGTGAACTGCGAGGGCAACACCTCCGGGGCCTGCTACCCGGCCAGCTATCCGAACAGCAACATCCTGTCGGTGGCGGCGCTGCGCAGCACCGGTGCCCTGGTCTATAACTACGGCGTCACCACCGTCGATATCGGCGCGCCGGGCTACGGCATCGCCTCGACGGTGCCGGTCAGTTCCAAGGGCAATCTCGTGTCGGGCTATGCCAGCTACAACGGCACCTCGATGGCGACCCCGCACGTCACCGGCGCGGCCGCCCTGTACGCCTCGCGCCATCCCGGCTCCAGCGCGCAGCAGATCAAGGCGGCGATCATGAACGCCGCCGTGCCCACGCCCTCGCTGAGCGGCAAGACGGTAACCGGAGGACGCCTGGACGTCAGCGGGTTCTGAATCCGCACCGGCGCAACGAAAGAACCCGGCTGCGGCCGGGTTCTCTTTGCGATATGACGGGCCCGGATCAGGGCTCGAACAAGGCGATCGATTCCACGTGCGCGGTGTGCGGGAACATATCCATCACCCCCGCCGCGCGCAGCTTCCAACCCTTCTCGCGCACCAGATACCCCGCATCGCGCGCCAGCGAAGCCGGATGGCAGCTGACATAGACGATGCGCTTGAACTGCTTCAGGGGCAGCTGGGTGAGGACGAAATCGGCGCCCGAGCGCGGCGGATCCAGCAACAGGCGATCGAAGCCTTCGCGCATCCAGGCCTCGCTGCTCAGGTCCTTGCCCAGGTCGGCGGCGTAGAACTTGGCGTTGCCCAGCCCGTTGCGCTCGGCGTTTTCGCGCGCACGCCTGACCAGGCCGGCCTCGCCTTCCACGCCCACCACTTCGCGCACGCTGCGCGCCAGCGGCAGGGTGAAGTTGCCCAGGCCCGCGAACAGATCGAGCACGCGGTCCTCGGGCTGCGGCGCCAGCAGATCCAGGGCGTGCTGGATCATGCGGCCGTTGAGGCCGGCGTTGACCTGGATGAAGTCCAGCGGCCGGAACGTCAGTTCCAGGTTCCACTGCGGCAGCGTGAACGCAAGCCGCGGATCGGCCGGCCACAGCGGGTGCACGCTGTCGACGCCGCCGGGCTGCAGGAATACCGCGAACCGGTGCTGCTGGGCGAAGGCGACGATGGCCGCGCGGTCGGATTCCGACAACGGCGCCAGATGGCGGAACGTCAGCGCCACACCGCTGTGCGCATTGCCGTGGCCGTCGTCGGGCATGGCGTCGCCGGCGATGAATTCGATCTGCGGAATCTCGCGCCGAGCCTGCAGCCCGTCGACCAACGCCGCCAAGGCGGTGATCTGGTCGCCGATCTGCGGAATCACCGTCTCGCAGCGCGCGATGTCGGCGACGAAGCGCGGATCGGTTTCGCGGAAGCCGACCAGGGTCTTGTCCTTCTTCTCGACCCGTCGCACCGAGAAGCGGCCCTTGCGGCGGTAGCCCCAGGCCGAATCGGTCAGCGCCGGCAGCACGCGCTCGGGCGCGACATGGCCGATCCGCTCGAGGTTGTCGAGCAGCACGCGCTGCTTGGCCACGATCTGGCGATCCTCGGCCAAATGCTGCAAAGCGCAGCCGCCGCAGGTGCCGAAGTGCTGGCAACGCGGGGCGACGCGGTCGGCGGACGCCTCCAGCACCTCCAGCGTCACCGCTTCGTCGAAGCTGCGCGAGCGCGCGGTCTGTTTGGCCATCACGCGTTCGCCGGGCAAGGCGCCGGCAACGAAGATCGCTTTACCGTCCGGGCGTCGACCGACGCCACGGCCATCGTGGGTGAAGTCGGTGATCGCGACTTCGAAGGGGGTTTGATCGATGCGGGCCACAGCTGCTGGCAGGAATCAAAGGCCGCGCATTGTCGCAGATGCGGGCCGGCGCTGCCGGACTCCCGGTTCCGACGCGGAAGCGCCCTGTCCATGCCGTCGCCCCTGCCCCCAAACGCGAACGGCCCGCACCGGGCGGGCCGTTCGTTGCGGTGGCGGGGCTTACTTCTGCTTCCAGCCGCCGCCGGCGTCCTGGTACCACCAGCCGCCGCGGGCGCTGTCGATCCACTGGCGCGCGAACACCTTGCGGATCTGCGGCTCCCACTCCGGATGGCCGTTGGCGACCGCAACCTCGCGGTAAACCGCGGCCGAATCGCGGTTCTGGTCGGCGACCGCCTGATTCACGCCGACCCGCTCGGCGAGCGGAATCTTGGCCGCGTCGCGCACGTCGATGCTGCCGTCGTTGCCGAAACCGAGCGCGCCGGAATCGAAGTGCGCGCGCAGCTGACCGTCGAAGCGGCCTTTCATGCGCGCCTGGATGGCCTGGATCGCCGGGGTCTTGATGGTGATGTCCGGGCTCGACTGCGCGTAGGCGCTGCCGATGCCGACCAGCGACAGCCAGTCGATGCGTGGCGCCAGCGAGGCGCTCTGTCCGCCCGGCTTCGGGGTCGGTGACGGCGCCGGCGCGCTCGATTGGGCGTCGTCGCCGATCACCTTCTCGACGAACTCCTTGGCCGCTTCCTTGGCCTCGGCGGCCGGGAAGTACACATTGATCGTGACGCAGGCCGTAAGCATCACGGCGGCGACCGGCAAACCCATCCAACGGCGCATGTTCGTTTCCTTTTGAAGAATGTTCTACGACGGGTTTATTGAACGACGGGCTTGACGTCGCCCTTGCCCACGGCCTCGAGCCGCTCCAGCAAGGTCGGCCAGTCGACCCGGCGGTTGATGCCGACCACGTCCAGACGCGGCAACCCCGCTCCCTGGACGATAATAAAGGCCTTGTTGCCTGAATCCTTACTGGCCGGCCCCAATCCGTCCATATGGCAGACCTCTTCGGCGAGGCGGCAGGAAATGCCCAGCCGCGCGTAGCCGAAGTCGTCGAAGAAGCCGATCAGCATGCCCTGCAGGCTGCCGACGAAGGACGCATCGCCGACGCTGGACAGGTCCTGGACCGCGCGCTGGCTGATGCGCTGGGGCACGCCGCGATGACGCTGCGTGCGCAGGACGGCGTCGAACGCGACCGGCTGCCAATCGACCAGGCGCAGAGCGTCGATGCGGCCGTCGAGCTTGCCGGTGATGCTGCCGAAGCCGAACACGCCGGTCAGCGCTTCCAGGTCCAGGTCGTCGAGCACGATGTCGGACGACAGCGTGGGCGCGACCCCGAACGGGCGCTCCATCGCCAGCGAGGACACGCTGACGCTGCCGCCGAACAGCTGCATGGTCAGGCCGCCGTCGAAGTCGAGGCGATCGTCGGCGTAGTGCGCCTGCGGGATGCGGCCGCTGAGCTCGCCGGTAAAGGCCGGCCCGTCCAGGGTCTTGGCGATGCGGCCGATGTCGAGCCGGTCCAAACCGAGGCCGAAACGGATATCGAGCCCGCGCCCGCCCGCCGGCGGACGCAGGCGCAGGCCGTCGAAGCTCACCTGCCCGCCCAGCATCGGGAAACTCACCCCGCGCTGCAGCCGCAGTTCGCCGGCGCCGCTGGTGAACGGCAGTTGCGCAGCGCCGAAGTCGAGCCCGTACAGCGCGCCGCCGCGCCAGGCCAGCGCGCTCGCCACCGGCGCATCGGCCGAATAGCGCAGGTTGCCGGTCAGGCCGTCGAAACGGAACCGGCCTTGCGGATCGTCGATCGTGGCGTTCTGCAGGCTGGCGTCGGCGGCCCGCAGCTCGCCGCCGGCCATGCGCAGGCGCGCCTGCATCGCGCCGCTCAGTTGCAGTTGGCCGAGGCCGGCCAGCCCCAGGAAGCCGGTGAGGTAGCCGTCGCGCAGCGGCTTGAGGTCGTCGCTGCGCAGGTCCAGATCGAGCGCGTCCAGGCCCGCGTCCGGGGTCAGCGCGGCGCGGCCTTCGGCGCTGAGGATGCCGTCGTCGCGCCACAGCAGGCGCGGCAGCTGCCAGCCTTGCGTGCCCTGGCGCTGCGCGCTGAGTTCCAGCGCCACGCTGCGTTGCTGCAGCGCCAGATAGGCATTGCCGAACAACAGCTCGCCGCCGCGCAGGCGGCCGTCCAGGTCGATCCGGGTGGTATCGCCGAAACGCGCGTCCAGGCGCAGCTCGGCGCCCAGGCGTTCGGCCGCGATCGCGCCGTCGGGGGTGTCCAGGGCGCCGCCGCGCAGCGCGATCGGGCCGGCGACGCGCAGCGGCTGGCGCTCGGCCGCGGTGATCGTGAGCTGGGCGTCGAGTTCGCCGCCCTTGAAGCGCGCTTCCGGCCAGGCCTGCGCGGCCAGGGCCTGGGTCCAGGCCAACGGCACCCGGGTCAGGTCGATCCGGGTCGCGTCGGGCGCCGCCGCATTGCGGTGCAGCGCCACCACCGCGGCACCGCGCGACAGGCGCGCATCGGTCGTGGCCACGCCCAGGTCCAGTGCCAGCCGCAGCGGCGCGCCGCGACCGGAACGCAGTTCGCCCACGCAACGCCAGCCGCCGCGGCCGTCGCGCTGCAGGGGGCAACGCCAGCTCACGTCGCTGAAGCGGTAACCCAGGTCCGGCGCGACCACGCTCGCGGCCTGCAGTTGCAGCTCGCCCTGCTGCGCCTGCGCCGGCCAGTCCAGGCGCACGCGCACCTCGCGCAAACTTGCGACGGCGGTCTCGATACGGCCGATTTTGGCGTTCAGACTGCGCGCCGCCGCATCGCCGCCGGCCAGGCACAGGCCCGGGAGCGACATCCACAGCAGCAGGCGTACTATCGGAGACGACATACCAGCAGCATAACCAGCGGAGCCCCCGACCCGATGGAACCCACGATGAATTCGTCGCCTATGCCGCGTTTGCTTCTGGTCGAAGACGACCCGACCAGCCGCGCCTTCCTCACCGCCGCGGCGCAGAACCTGCCCGCCGATATCGACGGCGCCGACAGCGTCGCCGCCGCGGTCGCGTTGGGCAATGCGCAGGATTACGACCTGTGGCTGTTCGACGCCAATCTGCCCGACGGCAGCGGCATCGAACTGCTCGCGCGCTTGCGCGCCAAGCATCCGCGCACGCCCGCGCTGGCGCACACTGCGGCGGCGGACGGGTCGGTGCTGGAAGGATTGATCGCCGCGGGTTTCAGCGAGGTGCTGGTCAAGCCCTTGCCGGCCGCGATGGTGCGCGCGGCGATCGCGCGCACCTTGGGACTGGACTCGCACGACCAGCGCGCGGTCGCGACCGCGGCGCCCGGCGCGAAACGGCCGGTGTGGGACGACGAGGCCGCGGCCAGCGCGCTCAACGGTAACGTCGCCCACGTGGACACGCTGCGCGGCTTGTTCGTGCAAGAGTTGCCGACCACGCACGAGGCGGTCCTGGGCGCGGCCCATCGCGAAGACCAGGACACGGTGCGCGCGGAGCTGCACAAACTGCGCGCGAGCTGCGGCTTCGTCGGCGCGGCGCGGCTGGCCGACGCGGTGCAGGCGCTGCAGAACGAGCCGGATTCGCGCGCGCATCTGGCGCGGTTCGACGAGGCGGTGCAGGACACGTTGGCGACCAGTCCCTGAGGTCGCACCTCAAGCTTTCTGTGGGAGCGGCGTGAGCCGCGATCGCGTTCTCGCGCTCGCGGCGCTAGTGCGATACCACCGATAGCCGCCTGATCGCCGCCGCGAAATTCGCGGGTGGCCGACGATCATCCGTCGCGCGAATCGGTGTCCGGTTCTCGATCATCGGGCATGACTTCATCAGGCATGACTTCATCAAGCACTACGTCGTCGGGCATGGCCTCGCCAGGCATGACCTCACCAGTCGTAGTCTCGTCGGTCGCAGTCGCGCTCGCCCCCGGCTTCGCGCGTGGCGCAACCCGCGCCAACTCGGCGAGCAGCTCCCAGGACTTCAAGCCGCGCGGCCCCAGGTGATGCGCGAGCACGCCGCGCATCGCGCGGCGCAATCCGGCCAGGTCGTCCGCGCTCGGCAGACGATCGTCCGCCAGTGCCAGCAAGGCCTGACCGGTGGCCGCGCCGCTGCGGTCGGCATGGCCGCGGTCGCTGAGCAAGCGGCGTGGGCCGTGCTCGGGGTCGAGGCGGTAACGCGCGGCCGGATCGATCGCGGCGCCGTCGCCGTCGTGATGCCAGTCGAAACCGAATCCGAGCGCTTCGAGCAGGTCGCGCTCGAAGCGGCGCAGGGTCCAACCCGGCGAGGCGTCGCTGCCCAGCCGGGCGCGCGCCTGCTCGTAGGCCGCGAACAGATCGGGCAGCGGATCGTTGCGCGGCGCCAGACGCAGGGTCAGTTCGTTGAGATAGAAGCCGGCGAGCATGCCGTCGCCGGACAGCCGCGGCGCGGCGTCGAGCGCTTCGGCCGCGGTCAGCCGCGCCATTTCGCCCATCTGCACCGCGTCGAACCGGATCCACTGCAGCGGCTGCAGCGCCGCGCGCAGCAACTGCTTCTTCGGCCCCTGCACGCCGCGCGCGACCAGGCCGATGCGGCCGTGGTTGCGGCTCAGCACCTCGACCAGCAGGCTGGTCTCGCGCCAGGGGCGCGTGTGCAGGACGAAGGCGGGCTCGGCGAGATAACGCATGCCACACGTTAGCGCAGACGCGCGAAGCCTGACGCCTGCCGGCCGCAGGTTCGCGACGCCGCCGGGATCGAACCGCGCACGCGCTCAGGCGACATCGGCGTCGGCCTGACGCAGCCTTCGGCGCGCGAGCATGCCCACCGCGACGAAGCCGGTCAGGCTCAGCAAGGCAGCCAGCGCCACCACGGCGATGGCCGCCAAGGATTGACCATAGCCGAAGCGGTAGCCCTGCCCGTCCGGCAGCAGACCGTCCGGCGCGTACACCGCCGCCAGCCCCGCATGCGTCACCGCCAGGCCCCAGGCCAGGCCGGCCACCAGCGCGTACGGCCATACGCGACGCCAGCGTCCCGCGGCAGCGGTCCGACGCGCACGGCGCGCGATCGCATCGCCGGCCAGCCCGCACCACAGCCAGCCGCCGAGCACCGTCAGGCCCAGGCACAGCAAGGTCGCCCATCTCAGCATGTGGTAGCCGGCACCCGGCGCGGCCTGGGTGGTGATCGCGATGGCGTCGGCGGGCAATGCCGCGTAGCGACCGCGGTATTCATCGCGATAGGGATCGTTGTCCTGCGGGTCTATCGCCAGCGCCGGCGCGGTCGCGACCCGCCAGCCCTCGGGCACGGTGAGCTGCACGTCCAGCCCGCCGAAGCCGGCCCAGCTGCGCGCCGGCGCGAGCACGTAGGCGAACTGGTACAGCAAGGTCGGACCGTGGCTCTTGCTCAGCATCGCCTCGGCGTCGTAGCTCACCCTGAAGTCGTGTCGGCCTGGCGGCAATACGAAATCCAGCGCCAGGCTCGCAGGTTCGGAGACCTCGTAGAATAGCGGCTGCTCGCCCGACAGCGCAGGCGTGGTCGCGGGAGGCTGCCAGCTCTTGGGCAGCGCAGCCTGCTTCAGCGGCCGCACTGCGATCACCCGCCCATCGAGCCGGGCCTCGAATCGCTGGGTGCCGCTGGCGCCGGTCGCGAACACCGGCTGCAGCCGCACCGCCTTGCCGGTGTTGTCGAGCCGGTAGTCGACCTGGACCCGCGCCGACACCGAGTCGGCCGATAGATCGCCCAGATCGATACGCAGATCTTCATGGACGATACGTACCGTCTCGAAGCCCTGCGGCTCGGCGACCAGCGGCCCTTCCTGCCACGGCTTGCCCATGTTGGCCCAGACCGGCGCCGCGCATGGCAGCACGATCAGCAGCAGCGCCGCGCGGAAACGACCGTACGCCACGATTACGGCGCTCAGTCGTGGTAACCCAGCGAGCGCAGCGCGGCTTCGTCGTCCGACCAACCTTCGCGTACGCGCACCCAGGTCTCCAGGAATACCTTGGCACCGAACAGACGTTCCATCTGGATCCGCGACTTGGAACCGATCTCGCGCAGGCGTTCGCCGCCCTTGCCGATCACGATCGCCTTCTGGCCGTCGCGCTCGACCCAGATCACCGCGCCGATCCGCAGCATGCTGCCGTCGACTTCGAATTTCTCGACCTCGACCGTGGTCGCGTACGGCAGTTCTTCGCCGAGCTGGCGCATCAGCTGTTCGCGCACCATCTCGCCGGCGAGGAAGCGCTGGCTCTTGTCGGTGATTTCGTCCTCGCCGTACAGCGCTTCCTGCTCGGGCAGGTAGCCCAGCACGGTCTTGACCAGCGCTTCCAGACCATTGCGCTTGAGCGCGGAAATCGGATGCACGCCGGCGAACTCGCGGCCGTCGCTGACCTTGGCCAGGTACGGCAGCAGCGCAGTCTTGTCCTTGAGCCGGTCGACCTGGTTGACCACCAGCACCACCGGCATGCCGGCCTTGCGCAGCGCGTCGAAAGCCAGCGAGTCCTCGTCGTCCCATTGCCCGGCGCGCACCACCAGCAGCGCCACGTCGACGCCTTCGATCGCACCACGCGCGGCACGGTTCATCATCCGGTTCATCGCGCGCTTCTGCTCGCGGTGGATGCCGGGGGTGTCGACCAGCAGCAGCTGGCCTTCGGGGAAGGTGGCGATGCCGAGCAGCTGGTGCCGGGTGGTCTGCGGACGCGGCGAGACGATGCTGATCTTGGCGCCGACCAGGGCGTTGACCAGGGTGGATTTGCCCACGTTGGGGCGGCCGATCACGGCAACGTGACCGGCGCGATAGGGGGATGCGTTCATGCGCGGATTGTCCGCGTGCGCGGGCCGAAGGGCAAACCCGATATCGGCGGAGGTGCCCGGACAGGGCTCCGAGAGGCTTCGGCCTGAGCGGCCGGCGATCGATGCGGGGTCTGCGATGGAAGCTGCCTACCCCTGCGCGGACATCGACGTGCGGGCACCGATGCCGTCTTCAGCGCCTCAGGGATCGGCCTTGAGCTGACGCAGCATGTCCTCGGCCGCGAGCTGCTCGGCGGCGCGGCGCGAGCCGGCCTCGCCCTCGGTCTGCAGCGGCGGCTGGGCCACGGCGCAGCTGACCCGGAAGCTCTTGGCGTGGTCCTCGCCGGACTCGGACAGCAGCGCGTACACCGGCAAGGGCTTCTGCCGGCCCTGCAGCCATTCCTGCAGCCGGGTCTTGGCGTCCTTGCCGACCTTATGCGGCGGCGGCAGCGCGGTCATCGCGGCCTCGAACCAGGGCAGCACGCGGGCGCGGCAGGCTTCGAAGCCGGCGTCGAGGTAGATCGCCGCGACCACCGCTTCCAGCGCGTCGGCCAGGATCGAATCGCGGCGGTGACCGCCGGATTTCATCTCGCCCGGCCCCAGGGTCAGGCGCGCCCCCAGTTCCAGGGTGCGGGCGATCGGCGCCAGGGCGGATTCGCGGACCAGTTCGGCGCGGGCGCGGGTCAGCGCACCCTCGTCGGCCTGCGGCCAACGCGCGTACAGGGCTTCGGCGACGATCAGGTTGACCAGCGAGTCGCCCAGGAACTCCAGCCGCTCGTTATGCGGCGCACCGGCGCTGCGATGAGTCAGGGCCTGATCGAGCAGGCCCGGATTCGCGAACCGGTGTTCGATGCGGTCAGTCGGCACCACCGCTACCACGGCGGATGTCCTGCTTGGCCTCGAATCGGCCGACCACGTCGAGATTGGCGATCAGCGGACGGCGCACTTCGTAGTTCACGAGGATTTCGTAGCCCGCATCCTTGCGCTGGATCTTCACGTGCTCGTCCTTGACGTTGTCGGCGTAGCTCACGTACAGGCGACGGAAGAACAGCTTCTTGATCTTGGCCGGGTCCTGGTCGGCGATGCCGGGCTCGGCCGACAGTCCGGTCAGAGCGCGCTTCACGCCGTAGTACTCGGTATACATCGGGATCAGCTTCATGCCCATGTAAACGAACACACCGACCACCGCCAGCACGACGATAAACCCGATCAGGGTCATACCGCTCTGATTACGCTTCATCCGATCATCCCCCGTCGTTAGACGCGATTTTGTTGAGTGTCACCGTGCCGCCACGGCCAACGCCGTCACGGAATGCTGTTGCCGATACGCGAGAAATCCACGCCCCCATCGACGTTCATCCAGATCAGGAACGCCTTGCCCCTGAGGTTCTGCTCCGGAAGATAGCCCCAGTATCGACCGTCCTCGCTATTATCACGATTGTCGCCCATCACAAAATAGTGACCGGGCGGAACCACCCAATCGCCCTCTCCTTGATCGAGCAACGGCAAATTGGTCCGTTCCAGGACGCGATGCTCGCGACCCAGCAGATTTTCGGTGAGTTCCTGCGCACCCGTCATTTCGGTGCCGTTACCGTGGCCCTCGTAGGTGCCGACCGGGGTGTACTTGAGCACCTGGCCGTTCACCGTGACCTGATTATCGTGGTAGCTGACCCGGTCGCCCGGCAGGCCGACCACGCGCTTGATCCAGTCCTGGTCCGGGTGGTGCGGCGGCTTGAACACCACCACGTCGCCGCGCTGGGGCTCGCCCACCGCGAAGATCTTCTTGTTCGAGATCGGCAGGCGCAGGCCGTAGGTGAACTTGTTGACCAGGATGAAGTCGCCGGTCAGCAGGGTCGGCATCATCGAATTGGACGGTATGCGGAACGGCTCGGCGATGAAGCTGCGCAGCACCAGCACCACCAGCAGCACCGGGAAGAAAGCCTTGGAGTAATCGACCACCACCGGCTCTTTGCCGTCGTCGAGCAGCCCTTCGCGGGCGGCGCGGCGCTTGGCCAGGAACAGCTTGTCGAGCAGCCAGACGGCGCCCGAGAACAACGTCAGCGAGACCAGAATAATTTCAAACCAGCGCATGCGAGCTCCTAGAAAGCCGTGATCCGGCGTTCGGAATCGGGAATACGTCGCGCGCGACGCGCAGCGGCCTCAGGCCGCCCGCCGCACCAGCCGATCCCCGATCCCGCCTCACTTGTTGTCCACCTGCAGCACCGCCAGGAACGCTTCCTGCGGGATCTCCACGCGTCCGACCTGCTTCATCCGCTTCTTGCCCTCTTTCTGCTTCTCGAGGAGCTTCTTCTTGCGGCTGATGTCGCCGCCGTAGCACTTGGCCAGCACGTTCTTGCGCATCGCCTTGACCGTGCTGCGGGCGATGATCTGCGAACCGACCGCGGCCTGGATGGCGACGTCGAACATCTGCCGCGGGATCAGCTCGCGCATCTTCTCGGAGATTTCGCGGCCGCGGCGATCGGCATGGGCGCGGTGGGTGATGATGCTGAGCGCGTCGACTTTGTCGCCGTTGATCAGCGTGTCCACGCGCACGAACGGACCGGCCTGGAAGCGCAGGAATTGGTAGTCCAGCGAGGCGTAGCCGCGCGAGACCGACTTCAGGCGGTCGAAGAAGTCCAGCACCACCTCGGCCATCGGCAGCTCGTAGCTGATCTGGACCTGGTTGCCCATGTAGGTGATGCCGATCTGGCTGCCGCGCTTTTCCTCGCACAAGGTGATCACGTTGCCGACGTAGTCCGGCGGCGTGAGGATGTTGGCGCGGATGATCGGCTCGCGGATCTCGTCGATCAGGTTGACCTGGGGCAGCTTGGCCGGGTTGTCCAGCGGCATCGTGGTGCCGTCGGTCTTGAGCACTTCGTAGATCACCGTCGGCGCGGTGCTGATCAGGTTGAGATCGTACTCGCGCTCCAGGCGCTCCTGCACGATCTCCATGTGCAGCATGCCCAGGAAGCCGCAGCGGAAGCCGAAGCCCATGGCCTCGGAGCTTTCCGGCTCGAAGCGCAGCGCGGCGTCGTTGAGGCGCAGTTTTTCCAGCGCTTCGCGCAGGTCCGGGTAGTCCTCGGCATCGACCGGGAACAGGCCGGCGAACACGCGCGGCTGCATTTCCTGGAAGCCCGGCAGCGGCTTGGACGCCGGGTCCGAGGCCAGGGTCAGGGTGTCGCCGACCGGAGCGCCGTGGACGTCCTTGATGCTGGCGTTGATCCAGCCCACTTCGCCGGCGCCCAGCTTGGGCAGCTCCTTGCGCTTGGGGGTGAACACGCCGACCTTGTCGACCAGGTGGGTGCGGCCGGTCGACATCACCAGGATCTTGCTGCCCGGCACGATCTCGCCCTGCATGACCCGCACCAGCGAGACCACGCCCAGGTAGTTGTCGAACCAGGAGTCGATGATCAGCGCCTGCAGCTTGTCGGTGTCGCGCGGCTTCGGCGGCGGAATGCGATGCACGATCGCTTCCAGCACGTCCTGCACGTTGAGGCCGGTCTTGGCGCTGATCGCGACCGCGTCCTCGGCGTCGATGCCGATCACCGCTTCGATCTCGGCCTTGGCGCGCGCGATGTCGGCGGTGGGCAGGTCGATCTTGTTGAGCACCGGCACCACTTCCAGGCCCTGCTCGACCGCGGTGTAGCAGTTGGCGACCGACTGCGCTTCCACGCCCTGGGCGGCGTCGACCACCAGCAGCGCGCCTTCGCAGGCGGCCAGCGAGCGGCTGACTTCGTAGCTGAAGTCGACGTGGCCGGGGGTGTCGATGAAATTGAGCTGGTAAACCAGGCCGTCCTTCGCCTTGTACGGCAGGGACACGGACTGCGCCTTGATGGTGATGCCGCGCTCGCGCTCGATCGGATTCGAATCGAGCACCTGCGCTTCCATCTCGCGCGCCTCCAGGCCTCCGCAGAGCTGGATGATGCGGTCGGCCAGGGTCGATTTGCCGTGGTCGACGTGAGCGATGATGGAGAAGTTTCTGATCTGCTGCATGCGGGACGGCGCGAGGCTCACCGGTTCCAGAGAGTTAACGGGAGATTATCGCATACCCCGCAGCGCCCACGTCCCGCGCCCGCCACGAGGGCGGGCGCGTGGGTCGGCCTCAACCGGCCTTGGCCTCGGCCGTGACCGCGATGAACTGGGTCGCGGCGCCGCGCCGCACCAGCAGCATCACGGTGTCGCCGGGGCGCACCTTGGCCAGTTCGCGGTTCAAGGCCGAGGCGCTGCCGACCGAGTTGCGGCCGACCGAGAGCACCACGTCGCGCGGACGCAGACCGGCCTCGCCGGCCACGTCGCCCGGCGCCTGCACCAGCACGCCCTCGCCGGCCTTCAGGCCCAGGCGCTGGCGCACGGCCGGGGTCAGGTCCTGGCCCACCAAGCCCAGCGGGTTGCTGCCGGGGGCGCCCGCGGGGGCGTCTTCGTCGTCGTTGGCGGCCGGACCCGGGGCGCCGGCGACCTGGGCGTCGAGCGCGCCCAGCACCACCGTTTCGGTCAGGGTCTTGCCGCCGCGGTTGATCTCCAGCTTGACCTTGGCCCCCGGCGCCAGCGCGCCGATCAGCGGCGGCAGGTCGCTGGACATGTTCACCGGCCGGTCGTTGACCGCCAGGATCACGTCGCCGAGCTGGAGCCCGGCCTTTTCGGCGGCGCCGCCGGCCTGGACGCTGTTGACCAGGGCGCCGCGGGTATCGGTCAGGCCCAGGCCCTTGGCGCTCTCTGCGGTGATGGTCTGCACACCGACCCCGAGCAGGCCGCGCTGCACCTTGCCGGTCGCGCGCAGCTGTTCGGCCGAATTCATCGCCACGTCGATCGGGATCGCGAAGCTCACGCCCATGTAGCCGCCGGAATTCGAGAAGATCTGCGAATTGATGCCGACCACCTCGCCGCTGGTGTTGAGCAGCGGGCCGCCGGAATTGCCCTGGTTGATGGCGACGTCGGTCTGGATGAAGGGCACGTACTGCTGATCGGCGTAGGGATTGCTGCGCCCGACCGCGCTGACGATGCCGGCGGTGACCGAATGGTCGAGGCCGAACGGCGAACCGATCGCGATCACCCACTGCCCGGGCTTGGTCAGGCTGGCGTTGGCCAGGCGCAGGAACGGCAGGCTCTTGGCGTCGATCTTGAGCAGGGCGACGTCGGACTGTTCGTCGCTGCCGATCACCTTGGCGGTGAACTCGCGCCGGTCGGACAAGGTGATCTTGACCGTGTCGGCGCCGTCGACGACGTGGTGGTTGGTCAGCACGTAGCCGTCCTGCGAGATCAGGAAGCCGGTGCCCAACGAATTGCCGCCGCCGCGCGGACCGCGCGGAGCCTGCGGACCGCCGGGCATGTCGGGGCCGAAGAAGCGCCGGAAGATTTCCGGGATCTCGTCTTCGTTGGGCATCTGGGTGCGGCTGGCGCGACGCGGCGCGATCTCGGCGCGCACGTTGACCACGGCCGGGCCGACTCGCTGCACCAGGGCGGTGAAATCGGGCAGGCCGCTGACCAGCGGCGCGGCCGGAGTCGCAACCGGCGGCGGCGCGATCGGGGTGGACGGCGTCTGCGCGGTGCAGGCGACCGGCAGCACGGCGGCCAGGGCGCTGGCCAGGGCGATAGAGCGAAGCGGACGAGTCATGGATTCGGCCTCGGGGGTTGCAGTGGGTTGGCCGCGCGGCCGCCGGGCCGCGCGTGATCGGAGAAACAGGGGGCGGGACGCCGGATCGTCACGTACTGCGTCGTCCGGCGTCGCACGCGCCGCTTAGGGCTGCGGCATCCGGCCTTCGGCATCGGGCGACGGAGTCGTCGGCGCCGGTGGCGTGGCCGCGGCTTCGGTCGTGGCGGGCTCGAACGGGTAGAACGAGCGCGCGCTGGCGCTGCTGCTGCCGTAGCTGGCGGTGAAGCCGCCGGTCGCCGGGTAGTTCGGCAGCACCGCGCGCGGCCACGGCCGGCTTGCGGTTTCGCTGTGCTGGGGACGGAACGGGTTGGCCGTGGCGCTGCCGGCATTGGCGCTGGCGACCTCGGTCGCCGCTGCCGCTGCCGCTGCCGCTGCCGCTGCCGCTGCCGCTGCCGCGGCGACGGCCTGGGTCTGGCGGCGCGGCGCGCGCAGGGCGGCGCGCTGGCTCTGGCCGCGCGAATTGCGGCGGTCGGCGATGCGGCGCGGCACTTCGGCCACCGCGACGGCGGCGGCGAGGCCGGCGGCCTGCTGATCGGGCGCTTGTCGACCCGGAGCCTGCGGCGCGGCCGGTACCTGGTCCGCGCTGGCGACCTGGGTCTGCGGCGCGGCGGCATCGGGTGCGGCGTCGTTGGAGAACGGACGCGCAACGAACAGCGCCGCCACTGCGACCGAAGCGGCCAGGGCGCCGCCGATCCAGCCGCGGCGGTTGCCGGGCGCGCTCACCGGTGCCGCGGCCTGGACCGTAGCAGTCTCGGCGGCGATCGCCGCGGCGACACGGTCGGCGAAATCCGGCGCGGCGATGCCGGCGGCCTGGCCGCGCAGGGCGTCGCCGCACAGCTGCCAGCTGCCGCAGGCGCGGCGCCATTGGGCGTCGTGGCTGAGGCGCTTGAGGGCGAAACGGGCGGCGTCGGCATCGAGCTCGCCGTCGAACAGCGCGCTCAGGGCCTCGCGGCCGTTGGGGTCGTACTCGTCAATGGAAGGAATCGACGTCATATCAGTGGGCGCGCTCGCGGGTGTCTTGGTTGTCCAGCAGGGGCCGCAACTCGACGTCGATGGCCTCGCGGGCGCGGAAGATCCGCGAACGCACGGTGCCGATCGGGCAGCCCATCTTCTGCGCGATTTCCTCGTAGCTCAGGCCGTCCACCTCGCGCAGGGTGATCGCGGCCCGCAGTTCCTCCGGCAGGGATTCGACCGCGCGCATCACCGTGCGTTCGATTTCCTGGCGCAGCAACTCGTGTTCCGGGGTGTCGCTGTCGCGCAGACGGATGCCGGTCTCGAACTGTTCGGCGTCGCCGGCGTCGATGTCGTCGGTCGGCGGTCGGCGGTTCTGGGCGACGAGGTAATTCTTGGCGGTGTTCACGGCGATCCGGTGCAACCACGTATAGAACTGCGCATCGCCCCGGAAATTCGGCAACGCGCGGTAAGCGCGAAGGAAGGTCTCCTGGGCGACGTCCTGGCATTCGCTCCAGTCGGGTATGTAGCGCCCGATCAGCGCGGTGATCCGGTGCTGGTACTTGCGCACCAGGGCATCGAACGCCGTGCTATCGCCACGCTGGACACGCCTGACCAGCTCTTGGTCCAACTCATTCTCGGCCATGCCGCGCCGGCACTCCTGTCAGCTCGGCCGTGGCCGAACAATGGGACAACCCTGTCGGGAGAAAGTTCAATCACGATCATAAATGGGGCCGGGCCTGCGCCGGCGCAACTCCCAAGGGTCACGCCGCGACGCGGGCGACGCCGTCAAAACCGGGACCTGGGTCGCGCCGATTTGACGGCGACGAAACATCCTCGTGATGATAGCGGGATATCCATACCTGAACGGATGGTGCAGTCATGATGGCTGGCCTCGACGGACTTCGCTTCCAACATTGGCAGACCGAGCTGCGGGAGGACGGCGTCCTGCTGCTGTCGTTCGACCGCGCCGGCTCGTCGGTCAATACCTTCGGACAGGACGTCCTGATCGAGCTCGACGCCTTGCTGGAGCGGCTCGCACTGGACCCGCCCAAGGGCGTGGTGCTGCGTTCGGCCAAGGCCTCGGGCTTCATCGCCGGCGCCGACATCAAGGAATTCCAGACCTTCGACGAGAAGGGCACGGTCGGTGACGCGATCCGGCGCGGCCAGCAGGTGTTCCAGCGCCTGGCCGAACTGCCCTGCCCCACGGTCGCCGCGATCCACGGCTTCTGCATGGGCGGCGGCACCGAGATCGCGCTGGCCTGCCGCTACCGCGTCGCCAGCGGCGACCCCTCCACCCGCATCGGCCTGCCGGAAGTGAAGCTGGGCATCTACCCGGGCTGGGGCGGCAGCGTGCGCCTGCCGTCGCTGATCGGTGCGCCGGCCGCGTTCGACATGATGCTGACCGGGCGTGCGCTGTCGGCCTCGAACGCGCGCGCGATCGGCCTGGTCGACAAGGTGGTCGAAGCGCCGCTGCTGATCGACGCCGCGGTCGCGCTGGCGCTCAAGGGCACCCAGCGCCCGTTCAAGCAACGCTTCATGGGCTGGCTCACCAACAGTTGGCTGGCGCGCAAGATCCTGCCCGGCATGCTGACCAAGCAGGTCGCGCGCAAGGCACGCAAAGAGCACTACCCGGCCCCCTACGCGCTGATCAACACCTGGGCGCGCAGCGGCGGCGGCGTGCAGGCGCGCCTGGCGGCCGAGCGCAAGTCGGTGGTCAAGCTGGCCTCGACCCCGACCGCGCGCAACCTGATCCGGGTGTTCTTCCTGCAGGAGCGGCTCAAGGGCCAGGGCGGCAAGGATCATGGGATCCAGCGCGTGCACGTGGTCGGCGCCGGCGTGATGGGCGGCGACATCGCGGCCTGGTCGGCTTACAAGGGCTTCGAAGTCACCCTCAGCGACCGCGAGCAGCGCTTCATCGACGGCGCCCTGACCCGCGCCCAGGAACTGTTCGCCAAGCGCGTCAAGGACGAGAGCAAGCGTCCGGCGGTGGCCGCGCGCTTGAAGGGCGACCTCGCCGGCGACGGCGCGGCCCAGGCCGACCTGGTGATCGAGGCGATCATCGAGAAGCCCGAAGCCAAGCGCGAGCTCTACGACCAGGTCGAGCCGAAGATGAAGCCCGACGCGCTGCTGACCACCAACACCTCGTCGATTCCGCTGGTCGAGCTGCGCGATCACATCCGCCGTCCGGCCCAGTTCGGCGGCCTGCACTATTTCAATCCGGTGGCGCTGATGCCGCTGGTCGAGATCATCCGCCACGACGCCATGGCGGCGGAGACCGAGCAGCGCCTGGCCGCGTTCTGCAAGGCCATCGACAAGCTCCCCGTGCCGGTCGCGGGCACGCCGGGGTTCCTGGTCAACCGGGTGCTGTTCCCGTACATGCTCGAAGCGGCGACCGCGTTCGCCGAGGGCATTCCGGGCCCGGCGATCGACAAGGTCGCGGTGAAGTTCGGCATGCCGATGGGCCCGATCGAACTGATCGACACCGTCGGCCTGGACGTGGCCGCAGGCGTGGGCGCGGAGCTGGCGCCGTTCCTGGGCCTGAGCGTGCCGGCGGCGCTGAGCGGCGTGGAGCCGAACAAGCGCGGCAAGAAGGACGGCCAGGGCCTGTACAAGTGGGAAAACGGCCGCGCCCGGAAGCCGGAACTGCCCAAGGACTACCAGACCCCGTCGGACCTGGAAGATCGCCTGATCCTGCCGCTGGTCAACGAAGCGGTGGCCTGCCTGCACGACGGCGTGGTCAGCGACGCCGACCTGCTCGATGCCGGCGTGATTTTCGGCACCGGCTTCGCCCCGTTCCGCGGCGGCCCGATCCAGTACGTGCGCGAAACCGGCGCCGATGCGCTGCTGGAGCGCCTCAAGACCCTGCACGCGCGCTACGGCGACCGTTTCGCGCCGCGACCGGGTTGGGATTCGCCGGCGCTGCGTCCCTGAGACGCCGTGGGACGCGGCGATAACCGCACCGTCGCGGCGCTTCGAGCGTTCGCGATGGTGCGGTTCGCCTTCGGCTTAGCGCAGCCTGCGATCGACGCGCGTCGGGTGCTTCCCGGCTCAGAAGCATCGCGGCTTACGCCGCTCCCACAGAAGGCAGCGGCGCCGTAGGTTGCGGTAACGATTGCGCCGTCGCGGGTTCGGACCGGACTTGGGGAAGCACCCAAAGCGGGCCGCGATGCGGCGGCTTACATCGTATGCGTGGCGCGATCCGCGGTCAGCGAGCCGGCCAGCAGCGCCTCGATCTTGCCCTTCACCGCATCGCCCTCGGCGGTTTCGGCGAATTGCACGCCGATGCCGGCCGGGCGATTGCCCTGGGCGCCGGTCGGGGTAACCCAGACCACCTTGCCGGCGACCGGCAGGCGCTCGGTGGATTCGGGCAGGGTCAACAGCAGGAACACCTCGTCGCCGAGGAAATACCGCTTGGGCGTGGCCACGAAGATGCCGCCGTATTTCAGGAACGGCATGTAGGCGCCGTACAGCGCCGCCTTGTCCTTGATCGCCAAGGACAGAATGCCCTGCCTGGCTGCACCCGCGCCTGCCGCTCCGCTCATCCCCGATGTCCTCCGGCGGCTCGCGCGCCATCGCCAGCGCGCCAAGCCATCAACAATTCGACCACTGCAAGGTCCGCGCGCACCGTCGTCCGCAACAGATCGCGGGTGCGATTGGCGCGATCGAACCAAGTCGCCAGACTGCGCGTTCGCACCGGGTCGGTCAAGCCGGAAGCCTCGGCCAGGGCGAGATCGGCGGCGTGGCGCAGACGCAGCGCAGCGTGTTCGTCGCCGACCCAGCGTTGGGCGATTTCCGACGGCGAAGCGTCGCCGCGCGCGAGCTTGGCCAGATCGCCGGCGACGTCGCGGCGCAGCTTCAGACCGTCGCCCTGCAGCCATTCGTGGGCGAGCCCGGGATGGCCGCGCGCGGCTTCCAGCGCCTCGCGCGCCGCGGTTTCGGCATGGCCGGCCGCCTTGAGCCAGGCCAGCGCCTCGTCCTGCGGCGGCAGGCGGAATTCCAGGCGCTGGCAACGGCTGCGGACGGTCGCGCTCAGGCGCAGCGGATGCGCGCTGATCAGCCACAGGTAGCGGCCCGGCACCGGTTCTTCCAGCGTCTTCAGCAGCGCATTGCCGGCCGCGTGGTTGATCGCATCGGCCGGGTCCAGGATCGCCACCTGGGCGCCGCCGTACTGCGGCGTCAGCGCCAGGCGCTCGGACAGGTTGCGGATCTGCTCGATCACGATCTCGGTGCGCAGCCGCGTGCCTTCCTTGTTCGGGATGAAGGACACGGTCTGGAAATCCGGATGCGTGCCCGCCGCGTACAGCAGGCAGCCGCGGCAGTGCCCGCAAGGCTCGCCGTCGGCGCCGCGATCGCGGCACAGCAGACGCTGCGCGAGGCGCTCGGCGACCGCGCGCTTGCCCAACTGCGGCGGGCCGCAGAACAGCAGGCCGTGGCCGAGACGGCCGGCGTCGAGCGCGGCGGTGGCCTGCTCGTAGACGCGGCGCTGCCAGGGCGCGAACGCCGGCGCGCTCACGACTGCGCCTCGATCAGCTGCCGCAGGCGCGCCACCGCCTGCGCGGCGACGACGTCCGCGGGCTGGCTCGCATCGATGACATGGAAGCGATGCGGCTGCGACTGCGCGCGCGCGCGATAGCCGCTGCGCACGCGTTCGAAGAAATCCTCGCGCTCGGCTTCGATGCGGTCGGCGGCGCCGCGTCCGCGCACGCGCTGCAGACCGATCGCGACCGGCACGTCCAGCAACAGGGTCAGCGCGGGCTCGATTCCGACCACGCGCCGTTCCAGTTCGGCGATGAACAGCGGGTCCAGACCGCGGCCCTCGCCCTGGTAGGCGTAGCTGGCGTCGGTGAAACGGTCGCTGATCACCCAGGCGCCGCGGCGCAACGCCGGCAGCAGGGTTTCGCTGACGTGCTGGGCGCGGCCGGCGAACACCAGCAGCAGCTCGGCTTCGGGCGTCGCCGGTTCGTGGTGGGTGTCGAGCAGCAAGCCGCGGATCTGTTCGGCCAGGGGCGTGCCGCCGGGTTCGCGCGTGCACACCACTTCGGCGCCGCTGGCCTGCAAGGCATCGCGCAGCGCCGCCAGCACCGTGGACTTGCCGGCGCCCTCGCCGCCCTCCAGGGTGATCAGGCGCGGCTGGACCTGCAGGCTCATCGGCTCGTGCTCTCGGCCGGCGCTTGCGGTGTCGCGGTTTCCTGCGCCTCCTCCAGCACCGCCTTGCCCTCCTCGGGCTGGCCGCGGCTTTGCTGCGCGCGGTAGCGCTGCAGGTAGGTGCGCACGTTGGCCTGGTGCTGGGCGTAGGTGGCCGCGAACAGGCTGCTGCCGCTGCCGTCGCCGGACGCGACGAAGAACAGCGCGTCGCCGGGCGCCGGATTGGCCACGGCCTTGAGCGCGCCCGCGCCGGGCATCGCGATCGGCGTCGGCGGCAAGCCGGTGCGGGTGTAGGTGTTGTAGGGCGTGTCGGTCTGCAGATCGCGCTTGCGAATGTTGCCGTCGTAGCCCGCGCCCAGGCCGTAGATCACGGTCGGGTCGGTTTCCAGCTTCATGCCCAGCTTGAGGCGGCGCTCGAACAGGCCGGCGATCTGCGGACGCTCGGAGGCGATGCCGGTTTCCTTCTCGACGATCGAGGCCAGGATCAGCATTTCCTCGCGGCTCTTGAGCACGCTGTTCTTGTCGCGGCCTTCCCAGGCCGCGTTCAGCGCCTTGTCCATCGCGTCGCAGGCGCGCTTGAGCACGTCCAGGTCGCTGTCGCCGCCGGTGTAGAGGTAGGTCTCGGGCAGGAAGCGGCCTTCCGGATGCTGGCCCGGCCGGCCCAGCGCCTTCATCAGCGCGGCGTCATCGAGCTTGGCGGCTTCCTGCTTCAAGCCTTCGGTGCGCGCCAGCGCGGCGCGCAGGTCGCGCAGGTTCCAGCCTTCGATCAGGGTGAAGCGGTGGCTGACCACGCGCCCGTCGCGCATCGCCGACAGCAACTCGCGCGGCGAGGTGCCGGGTTCCAGCGCGTACTCGCCGACCTGCAGGCGGCCGGCGGCGCCCAACTGCTTGGCCAGCGCGCGCCATTCCAGGGCATCGCCGCCGCGCACGCCGGCTTCGCGCAACTTGCGCAGCACCACCGGCAGCGAATCGCCGCGCTCGACGATCAGGCTCTGCCCGGCCTGCAGCCCGGACAGCGGAGCGTCGGCGAACTGCGTGTAGCGCTGCCACAGCCAGCCGCCGGCGACCGCGGCCGCGAGCACCAGCAGCAGGAAGAAACCGCCGACACGGCGTTTGGTTTTGCGACTCACGACACCTCCGAGCCCGGCAGGGCTGCAGATTCGAATGCGGGATGGGTCCGGGCCAGGCGACGCTGCAGCGCGGCCACCGCAGGATGCGAGGGCCAGACGCGCGCGCCGAGCCGGGCGACCGGCAGGATACCGCGCACGGCATTGCACAGGAAAACCGCGTCCGCGCTTTCCAGCGCGTCTTGCGACAGGGTCGCGGTTTCCACGGCCTCCTCGGCCAGCAGATTCAGCAATCGCTCCCGGCAGACCCCGGCGACGCCGCAGCGGTCCACCTTCGGCGTCCACCAGCGCCCATCGCGCAGCACGAACAGGTTGGCCGCGGTCGCGCAGACCACATGGCCGTCGCCGTCGCGCATCAGTCCCTCGTCGATGCCGGCCTCGTCCCACTCGGCACGCGCCAGCACCTGTTCCAGGCGGTTGCAGTGCTTGAGCCCGGCCAGCGCCGACGGCGCCGCCAGGCGGGTATCGCACCAACGCAGGCGCAGACCGGCGACGGGCGGCGGCGCCGGCAGCGGGTGCGTGGACAGCAGCCAGGTCGGCGTCGCATCCGCGGGCGGCGCATAGCCGCGGCCGCCGGCACCGCGGCTCACGATCAATTTGAGCACCGCGTCGCCGCCGTCGAGCAGGCGTTCGGCTTCCGCGCGCACCTGTTCGGCGCGCGGCAGGGCCAGATGCAGGCGGGCGGCGCCCCGGCTCAGGCGCTGCCAATGCGCATCCCACCAGGGCAAGGCGCCGCGGTGCGCGCGCAGGGTTTCGAACAGGCCGTCGCCGTAGGCGTAGCCGCGGTCCAGCGCCGGCAGGGCGTCGACCGCCTGCTCGCCGACGTAGACGCGCACGCTCATCCGGCCACGCCCAGCGCGCGCAGCATGCCGCGCGCCTTGGCCCGGGTTTCGTCGAGCTCACGCTGCGGATCGGAGTCGGCGACGATGCCGGCGCCGGTGCGGAAGCGCAGTTCGGCGCCTTCCAACTCCGTACTTTCGAGTTCGGCGCTGCGGATCAGGATGTTGAGATCGAGGTCGCCGTCGCGATTGAGCCAGCCCATCGCGCCGGTGTAGACACCGCGGCCGCCGCCTTCGAGCTCGGCGATGATCTGCATGCAGCGCACCTTGGGGCAGCCGGTGATGGTGCCGCCGGGGAACACCGCGCGGATGATCTCGCCCGGGCTGGCATCGGCGCGCAAGCGGCCGCGCACGTTGCTGACGATGTGATGGACGTGGGCGTAGCTCTCCACCGTCATCAGTTCGTCGACCTCGACGCTGCCCGGCGTGCAGACCCGGCCGAGGTCGTTGCGCTCCAGATCGATCAGCATCACGTGCTCGGCGCGTTCCTTGGGATGCCCGACCAGCTCGCGGATGCGCGCGAGATCGTCGTCGCCGGCCACGCGCGGGCGGGTGCCGGCGATCGGCCGGGTTTCGACCACGTCGCCGCGCACCGACACCAGGCGTTCGGGCGAGGCGCTGACCACGGCCCAGCCGCGGCCGGCGAACAGGCCGGCGAACGGCGCCGGGTTGTGCTGGCGCAGGCGCTGGAACAAGGCCGCCGGTGCCAGCGGCGCATCGAAACGCGCGCGCCAGCCGCGCGAAAGGTTGACCTGGAACACGTCGCCGGCGACCAGGTAATCGAGCACGCGCGCGACCCCGTCGGTGTAGCGCTGCGGCTCGTCTTCCTCGACCGTCCGCGGCGGCTGCCACTGCGGCAGCGGCGCCAGCGCGGCGGCGCGTGCGACATCCTCGACGATCGCATCGAGCAGGTCCGCGTGGCCGGTCTCGGCCAGGGCGATGCAGTCGCCGCTGGCGCGGTCGCGCAGCACCGCGGCGGGGCAGCGCAGGGCCAGAGCGACCGGCAGGCCGCCGGGCGCCGGCGGCAGGCGCAGCACCGGTTCGATCTGGGCCGCGAGTTCGTAGCCGAACAACAGCGCCCAGCCGCCGCGGAACGGCCAGCGCGGCTCGTCGCGGGCGACGCGCTGGTCGCGCCATTGCGCGTCCAGTTCGCCGAGGAAGTCGCGGCCGCGTTCTTCGCCGTGGTGATCGCGCACGCGGCCGTCGGCGTCCAGGCGCAGCGATTCGCCATTGCCGGCCAGCAGCAGATCCCAACGTCCCTGCGCGGTGCCGTCGGCGCTGGACTCCAGCAGCATCGGATAGCGCTCGGGCGCCAGCCGCTGCAGCGACAGCAGATCGAAGGGGACGGGCAACGCGCGGGTCAGCAGCATGATGGTGAAACCTTATACCCGCCGGACGCGGACCGGCGAACGCGGTGCGAGCTGGGGGTCGAATCGCGCGCGGAAGGAATCGGCGTGGGCCGCGATGCCTTGCCGGCCGGAAACCGATGGCGGCTTAGGTCGCTCCCGCAGGCGGATTCGGCCCGCGTACGACGATCGGACCGGCCGCATCGCGACCGGTCCGCCCTGCCCTGCGCGGTGCGGGTCAGATCCGCTTGAACACCAGGGTGCCGTTGGTGCCGCCGAAGCCGAAGCCGTTGGAGACGGCGACGTCGATCTTCTTCTCGCGCGCCACGTTGGGCACGTAGTCCAGGTCGCAGCCTTCGCCCGGCTGATCCAGGTTGATGGTCGGCGGGATGATGCCGTGGTGCAGCGCCAGCACCGAGTAGATCGCCTCGGCGCCGCCGGCCGCGCCCAGCAGGTGGCCGGTCATCGACTTGGTCGAGCTGACCATGGTCTTGTAGGCGTGGTCGCCGAGCGCGCGCTTGATCGCCAGGGTTTCGGCGACGTCGCCCAGCGGCGTCGAGGTGCCGTGGGCGTTGAGGTAGGCCACGTCCTCGGGGTTGATCCTGGCGTCCTTCAACGCCGCGGTCATGCAGCGCGCCGGGCCTTCGCCGTTCTCGCTGGGCGCGGTCATGTGGAAGGCGTCCGAGGTCGCGCCGAAGCCGGCCAGTTCGCAATAGATGCGCGCACCGCGCGCCTTGGCGCGTTCGTATTCCTCGAGCACCAGGATGCCGGCGCCGTCGCCGAGCACGAAGCCGTCGCGGTCCTTGTCCCAGGGCCGCGAGGCGCGGGTGGGATCGTCGTTGCGCGTCGACATCGCCTTCATCGAGCAGAAACCGCCGACCGAGGTCTGCGAGGCGCCGCGCTCGGCACCGCCGGCGATCATCACGTCGGCGTCGCCGTACTGGATCATGCGCATCGCCATGCCGATGGAATGGTTGGAGGTGGCGCAGGCCGAGACGGCGGAGAAATTGGGGCCCTTGATGCCGGTCAGCAGCGAGACCTGGCCGGGCAGCATGTTGATGATGGTGCTGGGCACGTAGAACGGCGAGATCTTGCGCGGGCCGCCCTCGTAATACTTGATGGTCTGCTCTTCGATGCCGAGCAGGCCGCCGATGCCCGAGCCGATCAGCGCGCCGATGCGCTCGGCGTTGGACTCGTCCACGACCAGGCCCGCGTCTTCCATCGCCATCATCGAGGCGGCGACGCCGTAGTGGATGAACTCGTCCATCTTCTTGGCGTCTTTCGGGCCGACCCACTTGCCGATGTCGAAGTCGCGGACTTCGCCGGCGATGCGGGTGGTGAAGTTCGACGCGTCGAACCAGGTGATCGGACCGATGCCGGAGCGGCCGTTGACGATCCCGTCCCAGTTGCTGGCCAGGTCGTTGCCGAGCGGGGAAACGATGCCGAGGCCGGTAATCACTACGCGACGGTTGGACATGGAGCACTCCGTACTGTTGATGCGACTGTTGACGCGGTTTTCGACGCTACGCCGGCGTATCCACCGGCCCTAAAAACGCGGGGCCGCAATGCGGCCCCGGTATGGTTTTGCCGGCAACGCCGACGGTCCGCTGGTACCGGCCGCCGCGCCGCCTTCGTCCGATTACGACTTGACGTGAGCCTTGACGTAATCGATCGCCTGCTGCACCGAGGTGATCTTCTCGGCCTCTTCGTCCGGGATCTCGCACTCGAACTCTTCTTCGAGGGCCATCACCAGCTCGACGGTGTCGAGCGAATCCGCGCCGAGGTCGTCGACGAACGAAGCGTTGTTGGTGACTTCTTCTTCCTTAACGCCAAGCTGTTCGACCACGATCTTCTTGACGCGTTCTTCGATGCTGCTCATGAGTTTGTGCTCCTCCCGTGAGGGGTTTTCGATGGAATAGTCTAATGGAATCGAGGGCGTTCGCGAGCATGCGCGAAACCCCTTTTGGTTCAATCGTTTACGCGTCGCAACGACGGCTCATGGCATGTACATGCCGCCGTTGACGTGCAGGGTCTCGCCGGTGATGTAGGCCGCCGAGGGGCCGGCCAGGAACGCCACCGCGCGGGCGATGTCGGCCGGTTCGCCGAAACGGCCCAACGCGATCTGGCCGAGCATCGCGTTTTTCGCGTCCTCGGGCAGCGAGCGGGTCATGTCGGTGTCGATGAAGCCGGGCGCGACCACATTGACGGTGATGCCGCGGCTGCCGATCTCGCGCGCCATCGACTTGCTGAAGGCGATGATGCCGGCCTTGGCCGCGGCGTAGTTGGCCTGGCCGGCGTTGCCGGTCACGCCGATCACCGAGGCGATATTGACGATGCGGCCCTTGCGCGCCTTCATCATCGAGCGCATCACCGCCTTGCTGGTGCGGAACACGCTGGTCAGGTTGGTGTCCAGGATCGCCTGCCAGTCCTCGTCCTTCATCCGCATCAGCAGGTTGTCGCGGGTGATGCCGGCGTTGTTGACCAGGATCGAGATGGCGCCGATGTCCTTGGCGATCGCGTCGAGCACCGCTTCGATCGAGGCGGCGTCGGCGACGTCGAGCTTGCGGCCGTGGCCGCCCTGCGCGGCCAGGCGCTCGCCGATCGCGGCGGCGCCGGCATCGCTGGTCGCGGTGCCGATCACGGTCGCGCCCTGCGCGGCCAGTTCGTCGGCAATGGCGGCGCCGATGCCGCGGCTGGCGCCGGTGACCAGGGCGATTTCGCCCGCGAGGGGTCCAGTGCTCATGTGTGCTCCGTTTCTACGGTTCGGTGCGTACGGTTCGGTGCGGCGTCGGCGCGATCATCGCCCGAAACGGGCGTATCGCGCAGCCGGCCCAACGAGGATAAGGGTCAGGCCTGCGGCCAGTCCGCCAGGGCGGCCTCGAAATCGCCGACCGTGCCCAGCGGGCGCGCGTCCAGCGACTTGTCGATGCGCTTGACCAGGCCGGCCAGGACCTTGCCCGGGCCGCATTCGGCGATGCGGGTCACGCCGCGCGCGGCCAGCGCCTGCACGCAGCCGGTCCACTGCACCGGCAGGTACAGCTGGCGCACCAGCGCGTCGCGGATCGCGTCGAGGCCGGCATGCGCCTGGGCGTCGACGTTCTGCACCACCGGCAGCTTCGGCGCGTGCCAGCTCAGGCCGGCCATCGCTTCGCCGAGGCGGTTGGCGGCGTCGCGCATCAGCGGCGTATGCGAGGGCACGCTGACGGCCAGCGTGACCGCCTTGCGCACGCCGCGTTCGGCGAGCTGGACCAGCGCGGCATCGACCGCGGCGGCGTGGCCGCCGATCACGATCTGGCCGGGCGAGTTGTAATTGGCCGGTACCACCACGTCCTTGCCGGACACGGCGGCGCAGACCTCCTGCACCAGCGCGTCCTCGGCGCCGAGCACCGCGGCCATGGCACCGGTGCCCGCGGGCGCCGCGTCCTGCATGAACTGGCCGCGCAGACGCACCAGGTGCGCGGCGTCCTTCAGCGACAGGGCGCCGGCCGCGACCAGCGCGGTGTACTCGCCCAGGCTGTGACCGGCCAGCAGCACCGGCTGCGCACCGCCCTGCGCCTGCCACAGGCGCCACACCGCCACGCCCGCGGCCAGCAGCGCCGGCTGGGTGTATTCGGTGCGGTTGAGCATTTCTTCCGGGCCGGCCTGGCTCAGCGCCCACAGATCGGTGGCCGCGCCGTCGCTGGCCTCGGCGAAGGTCTCGCGGATCAGCGGATGCAGCTCGGACAGCTCGGCGAGCATGCCCAGCGATTGCGAGCCCTGTCCGGGAAACACGAAGGCGAGGGAGTCGTGGCTCATCGAGTCGTGGCGCGAACGCCGGTCCAGTCCGAGTAAGGACCGGCATGATACGAGCGAAACCGCGTCATCGTCTGTACCCGCGCGTATCGTGACGCATTGCGACAGTTCCGATGACGCGAATCCGGACGCGCAAAAGCGAACGCGCCCGACGGTGCGGGCGCGTTCGTTGCGTTCGGCGATGGCCGGCGCGGGTCAGTAGCGCAGCAGCGCCGAACCCCAGGTGAAGCCGCCGCCGAAGGCCTCCAGCAGCACCAGCTGGCCGCGCTGCACGCGGCCGGAGCGCACCGCTTCGTCCAGCGCCAGCGGCACCGAGCCCGAAGAAGTGTTGCCGTGCTTGTCGACGGTGACGATCACCCGCTCCATCGGCATGTCCAGGCGCTTGGCCGTGGCTTCGATGATGCGCAGATTGGCTTGATGCGGGATCAGCCAGTCGATGTCGTGACGGTCCAGGCCGTTGGCGTCCAGGGTCTCTTCGACCACCGAATCCAGCGCCTTGACCGCGTGCTTGAAGACTTCGTTGCCGGTCATCAGCACCTTGACGCCGGCGTTGGGCTCGTCGAGCTTGAAGCCGGCCGAGACGCCGACCGGGTTCCACAGCAGCTCCTTCTTGCCGCCGTCGGCGTGCAGATGGGTGCTGAGGATGCCGGTTTCGCTGTCGGCCTTGAGCACCACCGCGCCGGCGCCGTCGCCGAACAGCACGCAGGTGCCGCGGTCGCTCCAGTCGA
Organism: Lysobacter sp. Root667; assembly: GCF_001427715.1. NCBI lineage: Bacteria > Pseudomonadati > Pseudomonadota > Gammaproteobacteria > Lysobacterales > Lysobacteraceae > Lysobacter > Lysobacter sp. Root667. The sequence continues at coordinate 340,136 of NZ_LMHF01000014.1, read as the reverse complement.
TCATGCGGGTCAGGGTTTCCGCGCCGACCACCAGCACGGTCTTGGCCGCGCCGGACTGGATGAACTTGTCGGCCACGGTTAAGGCGTAGACGAAGCCCGAACAGGCGGCGTTGACGTCGAACGCGGCGCAGCCGTTGGCACCCAGGCGGTGCTGCAGCAGGCAGGCGGTGGACGGAAAAATCAGATCCGGCGTGGTCGTGCCGAGCACGATCAGGTCCAGGTCCTGCGGATCGACGCCGGCGGCTTCGAGCGCGCGCATCGAGGCGTGATACGCCAGATCGCAGGTGGTTTCGCCTTCGGCGACGATGTGGCGCTCGCGTATGCCGGTACGGGCCGCGATCCACTCGTCGCTGGTGTCGACCATCTTGGCGAGGTCGTCGTTGGTCAGGATCTTCTCCGGCAGATAGCTGCCGGTGCCCGCGATACGCGAATAGACCCTGTCTTGCTTGCGCTGCTCAGTCATCACCACTCCGCTGCGGAACCCTAGTCAGGCCCCTCTCGGGCCATTCCGCCAGACGCGCTGGCGGCGGAACCCCGCCGTGGCGGCCGCAGGTCCTCGTGCTGTGTGGTTCTAGCAGCGGCCGGATCGGCGACGGCCCCGCGCGCCGCCTGAGCGTGCGCGCGGCGCGACGGGCGACCGAAGATTACTCTTCGTCGGCGACCGTGGTCTGGGTGTTGATCACCTTCTTGCCGCGGTAGTAGCCGTCGGCGGTGACGTGGTGGCGGAGATGGGTTTCGCCGGTGGTCGGGTCGGTGGCCAGCTGCTTGCTGGTCAGCGCGTCGTGGGCGCGGCGCTGGCCGCGGCGGGACGGGGAAACGCGGGACTTCTGGACAGCCATGGTCTTGCTCCAAGAGAAACTGTGGAAACTGAAACTGTTAGGAACCGAAAGAGACGGATATTCGGATCAAAATTCGGATCAAAAGCGGGATTTGCCGGTGGTGCCCGGACGCGTGTTGCGAAGCGCGTCGCGATGGATCAGTTCGATTTGTTCTTCAACGTCGACAACGCCGCGAACGGATTGGCGCGTTCCTGTTCGGCCTCGGGGGCCGGCCAGTCCTGCTCCATCGCTTCCGTGCCAGGAGCCATCGGCACCACCGGAACGGCGAGGATGAGTTCGTCCTCGACCAGCTCGATGGTCCGCAGCTGGCCGTCTTCCGGCATCAGCAGCGGTTCGTAACCCGGCGGCAACCCGGCCTCGTCCGCTTCCTCGCGGATCAAGCCCAGGCGCTGCACGATCTGCACCGGCAGCAGGAACCGCTCCAGGCTGCGCTGGCACAGCAGCGGCAACGCCGTATCGATCTTCAGCTCGACGTAGGGCACCTGCAGCTCGTCGTTGGCGAAATCCAACGAGAACGTCACGTCACCCTCGGTATCGAGCAGACTGTCCTGCAGCCGCTTGAACGACGACAACGGCACGCGCCCCTCGACGCCGCGCCTTGCGGCTACCAGGCGCCAGGCATCGAGTACTTCGGGCACCCGCCCGGCTGGCACGTCCGCTGACATAAGCCGCGGAATGTTAGAGACCCAACCCCCTGATGTCAAACCGGAAAGCCAGACGGGGCGGGGATTTGCCGCCGGCGGGGCCGTCGGGTCAGACTCCGGATCTTCCCAGCGTTCAGCCGACCCGCCGTGTCCACCACCCTGACCTTGCTTCTGGTCGCGCTCGCGGCCGCCGTGGTCGCGTTCAGCTTGCGCCGCGCGGGCTCCGGCCGCCGCCAGCGCGCGGTGCGCGAACTGCTGGATGCCGCCGACGCCCTGGAGGCCCGCCTGCGCATGGCCCGGGCCGAGATCGAGGCGGTCGCCGGCGACCTGGCCCTGGACCCGGTCGGCGACGCCATGCGCGAAATGCTGCGCCAGCGCCTGTGGCTGCGCGACCACGGCGATTCGGCCAGCGTCGAGCAATTGGCCGAGGTGCGCCTGTCGATCGACACCGCGCGCGGCCGGATCGAGCAGCAGCTGTCGCAGATCGAGCGCGCCCGCGCGCCGCTGGCCTGAACGGCGCCACCATGAGCGCTCCCTCCCCGCTGGTCCTGGCCTCGACCTCGGCCTACCGGCGCGAGCTGCTGCAGCGCCTGCGCCTGCCCTTCGACTGCGCCCGCCCACAGGCCGACGAGACCCCGCGCCTGGGCGAGCCGCCGCCCGACCTGGCCGTGCGCCTGGCCCGGGCCAAGGCCGAAGACGTGGCCGGGCGTATGCCCGGGGCCTGGGTGCTGGGCTCGGACCAGGTCGCCGAGTTCGACGGCCGGCCGATCGGCAAGCCCGGCGACCGCGCCAACGCGATCGCGCAGCTGAGCGCGATGTCGGGCCGCGAGGTGCGATTCCAGACCGCGCTCTGCCTGGCCCGTGCCGATCGCGCGCCGCAGCAGGCCCTGGACCTGACCGTGGTGCGCTTCCGCGACCTGAGCCTGGCCGAGATCGAACGCTACGTCGACGCCGAGCAGCCCTACGACTGCGCTGGCAGTTTCAAGTCCGAAGGCCTGGGCATCGCCCTGTTCGAGGCGATCGACAGCCACGACCCCAGCGCCCTGATCGGTCTGCCGCTGATCGCGACCGCGCGCCTGCTGCGCGCGGCCGGCTACGCCCTGCCCTAGCCCTGCCCTGGCCCCACTCACGTTTCGCCGCATCACCGCATCGCAGGCCTGACGCGGCCGCGGCGCTTGGCTATGCTCGTCGGACTATCCAGGGGGAAAACCAGCATGAAGATTCGTACCGCAGCGGTCGCGGGGGTTCTGTTCGTCTCGGGCATCGCGGTCGGCTATGCCGCGCAGAAGGTCGCCAAGCCGGCCTACCACGGCCAGCCCAAGCAGGAAGCCGCCAAGGCCCTGCTGCAGACCGCCAGGACGCTGGCCGGCAAGGGCAGCTGGGAGCGCATCGCGGTCGGCCGGGTCTATTACCTCGGCGGGCTCAAGGCCGATGGCCAGGCAATCTTCGACGAGGTGCTCGCCGGCAAGGCCGAAGACACCGATTTCTACCGCATCGCCCGCGTCTACCGTGAAGCCGGCGAGTGGGACAAGGCCAAGGCCATGTTCGATCGCTATTTGAAGGACACCGACGACGATCAGACCAAGCTGGCCGAGATCGGCGCCTACTATCTGATGCAGGGCGATCGCGCGACCGCCGAGCGCATGTTCGATCAGTCGTTCAAGACCAAGCCGGAGTTGTGGGCCGCGGTGGCCGCAGCCGGCGGTTATCTCGACGTCGCGCCGCAGGAATAAGGGCCGCACCCGCGCGCCGACGCGGTCGCTCCGCGTCGGCGTCGCGCGCTCAGGGCGCCGCTGCGACGATCTCGATCGGTTGCTCCGACCAGGTCTCGACGCTGCCGTCGCGGCCGCGCAAACGCAGGCCCAGCCAATGCCGGCCCGGCCGCACGCTCGCATCCAGGGCCGCCTGCGCGGTGAAGCCCACCATGGGCTGCTGCGGATCGCGCGAGCGCGCCCAATAGGCCTGCACGTCCAGGCGCTCCAGACCGTAGCGCGCCTGCGCCAGCGGGCGGCCGTCCAAGGTGATCTCGACGCCGTCCAGGCCGACCCCGTCCTTGAACGCCCAGCCACGCAGCGCGAACGTGCGCCCGACTTGGGCGCGCGAAACCGGCGCATCGATCCAGGCCATCGCCGGTGTCGTGCAAGGGCCGCTGCGCGGGCGGTCCAGCGCGAACAACAGGAAACGCTGGCGGCCGTGATCGACGTTGAGCACGTCCGGCGCCGGCAGCGGACCGACCATCGCGCACAAGGCGTGGTAGCGGTCGAGCAGGTTCTTGTATTCGACCTCGCTGGCGCCGACCACCAGCAACACCGGCGCGTCGCCCCAATCGGCGCGGCCGGCGCTGCTCAGGCCCCACAGGCGCAATTGCGGCGCGCGCCCGTGCTTGCGATTGAGCGGATGGTCCAGCACCGCGATGCGCGGATCGCGCAGAGCGAAACCGAGTTCCGCGGCGACCTTGAAATTGTCCGCGACCAAGCGCGTGCCCGCCGGCATGCGCGTGCGCGCCGCCTGCACGCGCGCGGCGAGCTCGTCCCAACCGGCGAAGTTGCCCGGGTACCACTTCTCCGCAGCGCTGCGCGCACGCAACTCCGGCACCGACACCGCGACGTAGTAGCCCAGCATCGACAGCAGGCCCAGTGCAGCGGCGATCCAGGTGCCGCGCCGGGCCCAGCGCGGCCAGCCCGCGAGCACTGCCGGCAGCAGCGGCAGCAGGGCGAAATAGCCGGGCAAGGGCCAGTGGAAGCTGACCCGCTCGGTGTCGGCGAAGAAACCCAAGGCGAAGAAGCCCAGCACCAGCAAGCCGCCGAGCAAGGCGAAATAACGCGTGGCATGCGCCTGCGCGCCGCGCCCGCGCCAGGCCGCGACGGCCAGGGCCAGGAACAGCGGCGGCGTGACCAGCAGCGCCTGGATCGCGATGAACCACAGCCCGTCGGCATGGAAGGCCCAGGGGTGGCGGTCGACCAGCTGGAAGCGCAGGCCGGCCTCGGCGTTGGCGACGTTCCAGAACATCAGCGGCGCCCATGCCGAAGCGCCGATCGCGATCGCGGTCAACGTGCGCGCGTCGCGCAGGGCGCGGCGGCCATCGGCCAACATCAGCAAAGCCAGAAAGCCGACGCCGATCACGGCGATGAAACGATAGTGGCTGAGCGCGCCGATGCTCAGGCCGGCGGCCAGTTCCAGCGCGGCCGCCGAATCGACGCGACGCAACAGGCGCGCACCCGCGTCCATGCACAGCAGCGTCGCCAAGGCCATCGCCGCGTCCGGCAGCGCCAACAGCCCGAGCGTGCCGCCCAAGGGCAGTAGCAAGGCGAAGCACGCCGCCTGCCAACCGGCCTGCGCGCCGTACTCGCGCGCGGCGATGCGCTGCACCAGCAGCGGCAGTAGCGCGGCGATCAGCAGGAATGGCGCGCGCAAGGCCAGCGCGTGCTCGCCGCCGAGCGCCGTGCCGATGCGGGTGAGCCATGCGGTGAGCCCGGGCAGGTCCGAGTAGGCAGCGGCCGGATGCCGGCCCTCCCACCAATAGAAAGCTTCGTCGACGAACAGCGGCAGGCGCGCGGCGACCAGCAGCTTGAGCACGAGCACGACGGTCCACAGACCCCAAAAAGCGCGGCGCATCGCGTCGGCCTGATGTGCGTCGGCCTGGTTTGCATCCCGCATCGACTCGCGACCTCGCTACACTCTGATGGACTCGACTCGGACGGACGCCGCGCAGGAGCGCAGCGCCGGTCCGGCACCGGGCGGCGCCCGAACCACCTGCAGTTCGCGCCCATCCGGATTTTCGACGTGATCTTCAGGAGACGAGCACGATGGCGGCATCCCCCACGACGGCATCCATGCTAACCGATGGCCTGCGCAGCGCCCTCGATCGCGCGCAGGCGCAGGTCAACGGCCTGGTGCTGGGCAAGCCGCACGAAGTCCGGCTCGCGTTCGTCGCGCTGCTGTCCGACGGCCATCTGCTGATCGAAGACCTGCCCGGCCTGGGCAAGACCACGCTCGCGCATGCGCTGGCGGCGACGCTGGGCCTGGACTTCCAGCGCGTGCAGTTCACCTCCGACCTGCTGCCGGCGGACGTGCTCGGGGTGTCGGTGTTCGATCCGCAGGCGCGCAGCTTCCAGTTCCATCCCGGCCCGGTGTTCACCCAGGTGCTGCTGGCCGACGAAATCAACCGCGCGCCGCCGCGCACCCAGAGCGCGCTGCTGGAAGCCATGGCCGAACACCAGGTCACCGTCGACGGCACCACCCATCCGCTGCCGGATCCGTTCTTCGTCATCGCCACCCAGAACCCGGTCGATCTGGCCGGCACCTATCCGCTGCCGGACTCGCAACTCGATCGCTTCCTGCTGCGGCTGGCGCTGGGCTATCCCGGCGAAGCCGCCGAACGCGACCTGCTCGCCGGCGCCGATCGCCGCGACCTGATCGCCCAGACCATGCCGCTGCTGGGCAGCGACGACGTGCTGGCCGCGCGCCGCGCGGTGAACGCAGTGCATGCCAGCGATGCGCTGATCGGCTACGTGCAGGCACTGCTCGCGCGCAGCCGCCGCCATCCGGGGGTGCGCGTGGGTCTGTCGCCGCGCGCCGGCCTGGCCCTGCTGCGCGCCGCGCGCGCCTACGCCTTGCTGCTCGGTCGCGCGCATGTATTGCCGGAAGACGTGCAGGCGCTGTTCGCTTCGGTCGCCGCGCACCGCCTGGTCGCCGACGCCGATGCCGGCCACGACGGCGCGCTGGCCAAGGCGATCCTGCACGCGGTGCCGGTGGACTGAGCGCATGGCGCAGACTCCGCGACTGCGCGCGCGCCTGCGCAAGTTCGCGCGTCCGCGCGAACCCGAAGCCTTGCCCGCGTTGCTCCACCGCGGCCGCGTCTACGTGCTGCCGACCGGCTTCGGATTGTTCTTCGCGATCCTGCTGATGGCGATGCTGCTGGGCGCGCTGAACTACAACAACAACCCGGCCCTGCTGCTGGCGCTGTTGCTGTCCGGCGCCGGCCTGGCCAGTTTGATAGCAGCGCAGATGCAGCTGACCGGCCTGAGCGTGGTCGCGATCGACGCCGAACCGATCGCCGCCGGCCAGCCGCTGCGCGTACGCGTGCACGCCAAGGCGCCGCCCGAACGCGCGCGGCGCGGCCTGCGCGTCGACGACGACGGCGACTCCGACACCCTCGCTCCGCTGGACCTCGAAGCCGGCGGCGGCGAAGCCGAACTCGAATTCGCGACCCACCGCCGCGGCTGGTTCGACCTGCCGCGCTTGCGCGTATCGACCACCCGCCCGCTGGGCCTGGCGCGCGCCTGGGCCTACGTATGGCCCGACGCTCCGCTGTTGGTATACCCCGCGCCCGAGCCGCACGGCCCGCCGCTGCCCACCGGCAGCGGCGATCAGATCCAGGCCCGCCTGCATCCCAGCGGCGACGACGTCCATCATCTGCGCAGCTACCGCACCGGCGACGCGCGCCGCGCGATCGCCTGGAAACCCTCGGCGCGCCGCGATTCGCTGCTGGTGCGCGAGTACGAGCAACCGCTGGGCGCGGACGTGGTCCTGGATTGGCGCGCGGTGCTGCCGCTGGCTTACGAAGCGCGGATCGCGCGCCTGGCGCGCTGGATCGACGAAGCCGAACGCGACGGCCGCCGCTACCGCCTGATGCTGCCCGGCCAACCCGAACTGGGCCCGAGCAGCGGTTCCCAGCATCGTCATGCCTGCTTGCGCGCGCTGGCGCTGATGCCGCATGGCTAAGCCGTCCTCCATGCCGTTGGATGCGGCCAGCCGCCGCTGGACCCTGTCGACCGCAGCCGCCTGCATGCTGCCCCTGCTGTTGCAGCTGACGCCGCTGCTGGGCGGGCTGATCGTCCTGTGCGGGATCGCGATCGCGGCGCTGTCGTGGCGCCGCCCGCTCGACTTCGTGGTGCGCGCCTTGCTGGCGCTGGTGCTGATCGCCGCGGTGATGATGCAGATGAACTTCGGCCTCGGCCGCGACACCGGCTGCGCGCTGCTCGCGGCCATGCTCGCGATCAAGCCGGCCGAGACGTCGACCCTGCGCGATGCGCGCAGCCTGATCGGCTTCGCCCTGTTCGCGCCGTTCGGCACCTTCCTGCTCGACCAGGGCCCGCTGTCGCTGATCCTGGGCCTGATCGCGGCGCTGCTGGCCCTGGCGACCCTGCAGCGCCTGGCCGAATTCGAATCCGGCGAGCGCGTGCGCCGGCTCGGTCACTGGCAACGCCTGGCCGGGATCGCGCGCCTGGTCGCGATCGGCCTGCCGCTGGCGCTGGCGGCGTTCTGGCTGTTCCCGCGCCTGGGGGCGCCGCTGTGGGGCGTGCCCGACCGCTCGCTGAGCCGGCCGGGCCTGTCCGGCAGCATGACGCCCGGCGGCTGGGCCGAGCTGATGAACGACGAGACCCCGGCCCTGCGCGTGCGTTTCCACGGCGCGGTACCGCAGCCCTCGCAGATGTATTGGCGCGGCCCGGTGCTGTGGGACTTCGACGGCCGCGAATGGACCCAGCCGCGCTGGTACCGCGGCCTGCCGCCGGCGCAGACGCTCGCAGGCGGGACGCGCTGGGACTACGAACTCGAACTCGAACCCACCGACGGCCGCCAACTGGTCGCGCTGGACCTGCCGCTGGCGGCGCCGCCGGACACGCGGCTATCGATCGACCACGGCTTGTTCACCGCGCGGCCGTTGAACGCGCTGAGCCGCTGGCGGATCCGCTCGGCGCCGCCGCTGCGCTACCAGCCGCAACTGCAGGGCGTATTCCGCGCCGCCGCGCTGGACCTGCCCAAGGGCTACAACCCGCGCACCCTGGCCCTGGCGCAGCGCTGGCGCCGCGAGGCCGGCGGCAACGACGCCGCGCTGGTGCAACGCGCGCTGGACTGGGTCCATCGCGAGTTCGTCTACACCCTCGACACGCCCCTGCCCGGACGGCATTCGGTCGACGAGTTCCTGTTCGACTACAAGGCCGGCTACTGCGAACACTTCAGCTCCTCGTTCGTGGTGCTGATGCGCGGCGCGGGGATTCCGGCGCGCGTGGTCACCGGCTACGCCGGCGGCTACCGCAATCCGATCGGCGACTATTGGCTGGTGCGCCGTTCCGACGCCCACGCCTGGGCCGAAGTCTGGTTGCCGCAGCGCGGCTGGGTGCGCGTGGACCCGACCGCCGCGGTCGCCCCCGAACGCGTCTACGACACCCTCGCCGACCGCGCGCCGGGCGCCGGCCTGCTCGGCGGCCTGACCGTGGCGACCCCGATCTTCAACCTCGGCGACTGGGCCCGGCGCGGCTGGAACGACTTCGTGCTCGGCTTCGACGCCAACCGCCAGCAGAGCCTGCTGCGCCCGCTGGGCATCGACAGGCTCGACACGACGCGCTTGGTAGCCTTGTTCGGCGCAGCCGCCGGCCTGACCCTGCTGTGGATGGTCTGGCTCAGCAGCCGTGGCGAGCGCGAGCGCGACCCGGTCCTGCGCGCCTGGCACGCGCTCGGCCGTCGCTACCGCCGCCTGGGCCTGGCGCGCGAACCGCACGAGCCGGCCCAGGACTGGTCCGACCGGGTCGCACGCAGCCGCCCCGAGTTGGGTCCGGCGCTGGCGTCGCTCAGCCACCGTTTCGCCGATTGGCGGTACGCTGTAGCGGAACCCGGGCGGCGCGACGCCCGTGAAAAGCGCGATCTGATCAGGGCGCTGCGCGCGCATCGCCCGGGCCCCAATGGAGAAGGCCGATGAACGTCCGTCTTAACCCCCGCCTGGTACTGCTGGCCGCGAGCATCGGCCTGCTGACCGCCTGCGCGACCCAGCCGCAACCGCTGCAGGGCGCGTTCAATCCGATCACCCCGGCCGACGCCGTCGCCAACGACAGCACCGGCGCCACCGTGCGCTGGGGCGGCCGCGTGGTCGAAGTCGAACCGCAGGCCAACCGCACCTGCTTCGTGATGATCTCCACCCGCCTGGGCGGCAGCGGCCGACCGTATTGGGCCAACGACGACATCGGCGGCCGCTTCCTGGCCTGCCGCGCCGGCTTCTACGATCCAGCCCTGTTCGAGAAGAACCGCGAAGTGACCTTCACCGGCCGCATCAGCGGCTACGAGAACCGCCGCATCGGCCAGTACGACTACCGCTTCCCGATGGTCGACGCCGACGTGGTCTACCTGTGGCCGGTGCGCGAACAGGTCGACGTGGTGATGACGCGTCCGGCGCCGTGGCCGTGGTGGGGCTGGTGGTGAAAACGGCTGCACCTTGCCGATAACGAAAACGCCCGGGAAATCCCGGGCGTTTTTCGTTTGCGTCTCGGATCGGTGTTCACCGGCTGCGTTGCGGCCCTGACGGCGATGCCGCCTCCTGTGGGAGCGGCGTAAGCCGCGATCGTCATGCCGCCCATTCGCGTCGCGGCTTACGCCGCTCCCACATGCAGCCCGGATCCTCGCCTCAGCGCGGCGTACCGAAACGCCCGAGCTGGGCGCCGGCGAGCAGGTGCAGGTGGATCTGGAACACGGTCTGGCCGCCGTGGCCGTTGCAATTCATGACGATGCGGTAGCCGTCTTCGGCGAAGCCTTCGCGCTTGGCGTAGGCGGCCGCGGCGTGGGCCAGGCGACCGACCACGTCGGCCTGCTCGGGCTGCAGGTCGTTGAGCGTGGGCACGTGGGTCTTGGGCACGAACAGCACGTGCACCGGCGCCTGCGGCGCGATGTCGCGGAACGCGATCATGTGCTCGTCCTCGAAGACGACGTCGGCCGGGATTTCGCGGCGGATGATCTTGCCGAAGATGGTGGAGTCGGTCATGGCGGGTTCCTGGGGGTGATCGGGGCTCAGGGGCCCATCTCGCTGCGGCTGCCGAAGGCGTGCGACAAGGTGCCGCGGTCGACGTACTCGAGCTCGCCGCCCAGCGGCACGCCGTGGGCGAGCCGGCTCGGGCGCACGCCGTGCTGGCGCGCGAGCTGGGCCAGGTAATGCGCGGTGGCCTCGCCCTCGACGGTCGGGTTGGTGGCGATGATCAGTTCCTGGATCTCGCCCTCGGCCAGGCGCGCGCCCAGGCTGTCCAGGCCGAGCTCGCGCGGGCCGATGCCGTCGAGCGGGCTGAGCCGGCCCTGCAGCACGAAGTACAGGCCGCGGTAGCCGGTGGCCTGCTCGATCGCAAGGCGGTCGGCCGGCGATTCCACCGCGCACAGCAGGTGCGCGTCGCGCGCGGCGCTGGCGCAGGTCGCGCAGACCTCGGTCTCGCTGAAGTCGCGGCAGCGGCTGCAATGGCCGACCTTCTCGATCGCCTCAGCGAGCGCGCCCGACAGCCGCCGGCCGCCGGCGCGCTCGCGTTCGAGCACGTGGTAGGCCATGCGCTGGGCCGATTTCTGGCCCACCCCGGGCAGCACCCGGAAGGCCTCGATCAATTGCTCCAGCAAGGCGCTGCTCATGACGACTGCGTCACTCCGACGGCGTGAACGAGGTGCTGCGCGCGGTCGGCTCGCGGTTCATCGCGCGCACCACGTTGAGGCAGACGATCGCGCCCAGCAGCGGCAGCAGCCAGACGAAGGCCGACTGCAGGCCCTTCTGCGCGCCGGTCAGGTCCGGCTCGCGCCAGATCGCCCAGGTCGTGTACAGGTCCAGGCCGAGCAGGCCGGCCGCGACGACCGCGGCGGTGATTCCGAAATGCAGGTTCATGTCGACGTGTCCGAATGGCTCAGAACGGCATCTTCATGCCCGGCGGGATCGGCATGCCGGCGGTGGCGGCGGACATCTTGGCCTGCGACTCGGTGTTGACCTTGTTGACCGCGTCGTTGAACGCGGCGGCGATCAGGTCCTCGGCCATTTCCGGATCGGTCAGCACGCTGGGATCGATGCGCACCTTGCGGCACTCCATGCGGCCGGTGATGGTCACGCTGACCATGCCGCCGCCGGCGTTGCCGGTGACTTCGATCTTGGCCAGTTCTTCCTGAGCGCGCTGCACGTTTTCCTGCATCTTCTGCGCTTGCTGCATGAGTTGGGCGATATTGCCGCGCATGGTGTCCTGCCTGTTTCGTGGTGGTGGGGATAGCGCGGCGCGGGTGGACGCGGCGCGCTGCAAGGGGAAGCGATACAGCTGGAATAAGGCCGGCGGACGCCGACCTCAAGCCTCGTCGAAGGGACGGATCGAATCCGGCACGACCCGCGCGCCATGCTGCGAGATCAGGCGCTGCACGTCGGGATCGTTCATGAACGCGTCCTCGGCCGAGGCCTGGCGCTGGTCGCGCGCGCGCTCGTTGCGCTCGCGCAGCGATTCGCCGGCCTGGGCGGACTCGAAGCGGATCTGCGGCGCGCCGCCGAGCCGCGGCGCGAGCGCGTCGGCGACCATCTTGATCAGGGCCGGCGCCTGCAGGTGCTCGTCGGTGGCGGGCAGCGACAGCCGCAGCACGCCGTCGGCGTAACCGACGAAGCCGGCGTGTTCGGCCAGCAGGCGCGCCGGACCGCGCAGACCGCTGCCGGCGACCAGGTCGTGCCAGGCGTCGGCATCGGCGATGCCGGCGGCGCCCGAGCGCGGCGTGGCCGCTGCCGGCGGCGCGAAATAGTCGGGAGCGGATTCGCGCACGTCCTGCGCGGGACGCTCGGATTCCGGCGCGGATGCTGGGCGCCGCGGCGGCGCTGCCGGTTCGGCCCAGGGAACCTCGTCGCGTGCTGCTTCAATGCGTGCCGGTTCAACGCGAGCCGGCTCAACCCTCGGCGCCTCAACGCCCGAGGCGTCGGATCGCGGGGTTTCGACCGCACGCGGGGTTTCTGCACGCGGCGCTTCAGCCCAAGGCGCCTCGACTCGCGCCTCGACTCGTGGCGCAGTCGCGCGCACGGGCTCCAGCGCCGGCGCGGCAGCGACCGGCGCGGCGCGCGTCGGCGCCGACGGTGCGGCCAGCGCCGCGACGGCCGCGGCCGCCGCGGAACCGCGCGCCGTCTCGCCCGCGCCGGAGCCCGCAGGCGCGGCGCCGCGATTCTCGTCGCCGCCGGCCGGACGGAACGCCAGCATGCGCAGCACGCTCATCTCGAACCCGGCGCGCGGGCTGGGCGCCAGCGGGATGTCGCGGCGGCCGTTGAGCGCCATCTGGTACCACAGCTGCACCACCTCGGGCCGCAGCTGCGCGGCGAGCGCATCGACATCGACGCCGTCGGTGTCCATCGGCGCCTCCGGCACCAACTGGCGCACCTGCACGCGATGCAGGGCCTCGCCCAGGGTGTCGAGCACGCCGCCCCAGTCGGGCGAGAACTCGGCCAGCGCCGCGACCTCGGCAAGCAGGCCGGCGCCGTTGCCGTCGGCCAGCGCCTGCAGCAGCGCGCCGACGCGGGTGCGGTCGACGGTGCCGAGCATGGTCGCGACCGCAGCGTCGGTGAGCTGGCTGCCGGTATAGGCGATGGCCTGGTCCAGCAGCGACAAGCCGTCGCGCAGACTGCCGTCGGCGGCCTTGCTGAGCTGGCGGATCGCTCCGGGCTCGGCGGCGATGCCCTCGGCCTCGAGGATGCGGCCGATCTGGCCGCCGATCTGAGCTTCGTCCAGACGCTTGAGATTGAACTGCAGGCAGCGCGACAGCACCGTCACCGGCAGCTTCTGCGGATCGGTGGTCGCGAGCAGGAACTTCACATGCCCCGGCGGCTCTTCCAGCGTCTTCAGCAAGGCGTTGAAGGCCGACTTCGACAGCATGTGCACTTCGTCGATCAGGTAGACCTTGACCCGGCCACGGCTGGGCATGTACTGGGCGTTGTCGATCACCTCGCGCACATCGTCGACGCCGGTGTTGCTGGCGGCGTCGATCTCGAGCAGATCGATGAAGCGGCCGGCGTCGATGTCGCGGCAGGAATTGCACTCGCCGCAGGGGTCGGCCGAGGTGCCGCGCTCGCAGTTCAGGGATTTGGCGAAGATGCGCGCGATCGTGGTCTTGCCGACGCCGCGGGTGCCGGTGAACAGGAAGGCGTGGTGGACGCGACCGGTGTCGAGCGCATTGGTCAGGGCACGCACCACGTGCTCCTGCCCGACCAGCTCGGCGAAACGCTTGGGGCGCCATTTGCGGGCGAGGACGAGGTAGGACATCGGACCCTTTGGTTGCGTGTGCTGGACTTGGCTGCGTTGGACTTGCTGCGTTGGACCGGCTGCGTCGGACCGACCGCTTCGAAGCCGCTGCGCGCTGCCGGCGCGGCCCCTGCCGCAGCGGCCGGCGCAGCGCAGGAACGGATCGGGTCATTGTGCCACGCCCGTCCGCGACGGCCGCCACCGTATCGCCTCGACTTGTGGCAAACCGCCGCGACAGCTAGAATTCTCGGCCCTGAGCCCGACCGGACGTCGCTGTCGGCCCAGGCCCGGAGAGGTGTCCGAGTGGTTGAAGGAGCACGCCTGGAAAGTGTGTAAGCGTCTAAACCGCGCTTCGCGGGTTCGAATCCCGCTCTCTCCGCCAGATTCCGCAGTGTCCAGATCCACATCGTGCTGCCGCAGTCCGCAGCACGTCATGCGCAAGATGCGCACGTCCTATGGCGGCCCCGTCGGCCCCTCGCGACGCTAGGTCGAAAATCCCGCCAGGGCCGGAAGGCAGCAACGGTATCGACTGACGCGGGCGCCGAGGTCAGCCGGCGGGGCCGCCGCCTTTATGGCGCCGCCCCGCCCGTCCGGGCCGGTCCTGCCCCGCGAGCAAGGTCGCAGTCAGGGCCAGGGAAGCCGCCAGCCATCGCAGTCGCTTCGCACACCCTCTTCGCAATGAACCCAATCCCAGGCTTTGGGGTAGGAGCGGCGCAAGCCGCGACCGCGTCGCCGCAGCTACGGCGCGACCGCAACCGAAGACCGCGGCGACCCCCTACCCCTGCGCCCCCGGCGGTTCCGGATGCAGCCAGCCCGCATCGCCTTCGACATAGCGCTCGTGCTTCCAAATCGGCACCCGCGACTTGGTCTCGTCGATGATGTAGCGGCAGGCGGCGAACGCCGCATCGCGGTGCGCCGCGCTGACCCCGACCCAGACCGCGAGTTCGCCGACCCCGAGTTCGCCGACCCGGTGCACGCAACGCGCCTCGACGATGGCGAAATTCTGCAGCGCCTCGGCGACGATCTTCTCGCCTTCGCGCTCGGCCAGCAGCGCATAGCTTTCGTAGCGCAGGCCGGCCACCGCTCGTCCGGCGTGGTGATCGCGGACCCAGCCTTCGAAACTGGCGTAGGCGCCGGCTTCGTCGCGCATCATCCATTCGCGCGTGGCGGCCGGATCGAAGGCGGTTTCGGACAAACGGAAGCGCATCATCTCAGCCTCCCGACACCGGCGGGATGAAGGCGACCTCGCTGCCGGCGAGCGGCGCGTCGTCCCAGCGCGCGAACGCGCCGTCGACCGCGACCCGCAGGCGCTCGGCCGGCAGGGCGAAGCCGTAACGCTCGCGCAGGCCGTCGTACAGCGCAAGCAGATCGGCGGCATCGGTGTCCACGGCCTCGTCGGCGCGGCCGGCGGCGTCGCGCAGGCTGGCGAAGTACAGCACGGTGAGGCGGTTCATGCCGCGCTCCCGAAATCGCGCTTGCCGCCCGATTTGGCGACCAGCTTCGCCGGCCCCAGCACGATCCGGTGCGACAGCGCCTTGCACATGTCGTAGACGGTCAGCGCCGCGACGGTCGCGCCGGTCAGCGCTTCCATCTCGACGCCGGTGCGGTGAGTGGTGCGCACCGAGCAGTCGATCCGCAGCGAGTTCTCGTCGAACCAGTCGATCGCGATCCGGCAGCCGTCGATCGGCAGCGGATGGCAGAACGGAATCAGTTCGGCGGTGCGCTTGACCGCCATGGTGCCGGCCACGATCGCGGTATCGACGATGCCGCCCTTGGCGCTGCGCAAACCGCTGGCGCGCAACTGCGTGGCGACCGCCGCCGGAAACCGCACCCGGCACTCGGCGCGCGCCTCGCGCGCGGTCGCGGCCTTGGCCGAAACGTCGACCATGCTCGGCCGGCCGTCGGGGTCGAGGTGGGTCAGCGCGGGGCGCGCCTTGACCGGCTTGGCTTTGGAGGCTTTCAAAGAATCGGGCTCCGGCAGGACGCAAACGTCGCGCAGCGGGGAAGGACGTACATCGGCGCAGAGTGCAGCCACCTGGCGGCATGATACGCCGCGACGCTCAACCGCCGACGAGGAACATCTCCACGTGCCGGCTTGGACGCGGCGCGTCGGCGGCGCGCAGTTCGCTGTAGCGGTCGGCGCGGCGCGACCACAGCGCGGCGACGCGGTCGGCCAGGTCGAACTCGCCCTGCGCCAGGGTCGGCCTCAGGTCGACGCCGTCGGCGGCGAACAGGCAGGTGTAGAGGCGGCCGTCGGCGGACACCCGCGAACGGTGGCAGTCGCCGCAGAACGGCGCGCTGATCGAGGACACGAAGCCGATTTCGCCGGCGCCGTCGGCGTAGGCGTAACGCGCGGCGACTTCGCCGCGGTAGTGCGCGTCCAGGGCGCGCAGCGGCCAGCGCCGGTGCAGGCGGTCACGCAGCTCGGCCGAGGGCACCACGCGCGCGGCGTCCCAGCCGTTGCAGGTGCCCACGTCCATGTATTCGATGTAGCGCAGCACGTGGCCGCTGCCGCGGAAACGCTCGGCCAGCGGCAGCACCTGGTCGTCGTTGACGCCGCGCTGGACCACGCAATTGAGCTTGATCGACTCGAAGCCGGCATCGCGCGCGGCATCGATGCCGGCCAGCACCTCAGCGACGTCGCCGCGACCGCCGGACAGGCGCTTGAACAATTCGGGGTCGAGCGCATCCAGGCTCACCGTGAGCCGGCGCAGCCCGGCCTCGCGCAGCGCGCGCGCCTGGCGCGCGAGCAGCGAACCGTTGGTGGTCAGGGCGAGGTCGTCGAGCCCTTCGATCGCTGCCAATCGCGCGATCAGCTCGGGCAGGCGCTTGCGCAGCAGCGGCTCGCCGCCGGTCAGGCGCAGCTTGCGCACGCCCACGCGCACGAAGCCGCGCACCAGGGTCTCGATCTCGTCGAAGCTCAGGCGCGAGGCCGCGTCCAGGCCGTAATCGTCGGGCACGCGCTCGGCCGGCATGCAGTACGGGCAACGGAAATTGCAGGCCTCGATCACCGACAGACGCAGGTCGCGCAGCGGACGCCCGTAGGCGTCTTGCGGCAACGGCGTCTGTTTCGGATCCGGCAACGCGCTCACGGCGGCGGCACCTGTTCTGCGCTGGACTCGGCCAGGGCGACGCATTCGCCCGGTCTGCCCACACGATACCCCCGTGCGGCCAGGGTGTCGCCCTCGCCGGCGCTGGCGTAGTGGTAGAGCAGGCAGCGGGCGAGCAGTTCGCGCGGGTATTCGCGCTCCAGGTCCTCGATGCCGCTGTGCGAGGGGTTGCCGTGCAGGGCGCAGTCGTGGGCGATCAGTTCGCCGGCGTCGGCGTATTTGGCCAGGGCTTCCGGGATCGGCCGGGTGTCGCCGGTCCAGACCACGCTGCCGCGCAGGCGCAGACCGAAGGCGGTATCGGGCCAATGATGGCGGGTGGCGAACGCCTCCAGGCGCACGCCCCGGTGCCAGAACGCGGCGCCGACCGGGATCACCTGGAACGCGTCCCAGAAGTTGACCCCGCCCTCGGCCAGGGCATTGGGGTAGTCGCCCACCCGCTGGTGCAGCAGCGGCACCACCGGCGCGGGCACGTACAGCTTCACCCGGCCGCGGCGTTCGGGGTCGAAATAGGTCGAGACGAACAGGCGCTCGAAACCGGCGACGTGATCGAGATGGGTGTGGGTGAGGAACAGCGCGCGCGGCGCCTCGCCGTAATGATCGAGGTAGGCGGTCAGGCCCTCGCCGCCGCAGTCGATGGTCAGCCAGGGCGTGCCGTCGCGCTCGATGGTCGCCATCGCCGAACCCAGCTCGACCGCCGAGGCGTTGCCGACGCCGTGCAGGCGCAGATGCCAGGTCATCAGTATCCCTTGTCCCAGGCGCGGTCGTAGGCGGTGCGCAGGCGGCCGTAGTCGCGTTCGATGTCCTCGACCGAGCGCGCGCCGCGCAGTTTCAGCAGCGAGCGCTTGAGCCGGGCGAGGTTGCGCTCGCGCCAGCCGGTGGCGGGGATGTGCAGGTGGCCGCGATCCAGATCGATCACCCAGCCGCGCCCGGTCGGGTCGAACAGCAGGTTGTGGGCGTTGAGGTCGGCGTGATCCAGACCGACCCGGTGGCAGCGCGCGATCAGGCGCCCGGCTTCTTCCCAGGGCGCGCCGTCGCCGGCGACCGCGGCGCGGTCGGCCAGCGAGCGCACGTCGTTGAGGCGCTCCAGCAAGATCGCGGCGTAGTAGTAGAAGCCGTCGCGGCGGTAATAGGCGGCGATCGGACGCGGCACCGGCAGGCCCTTCTCGGCGACCGCGCGGGTCAGGCGGAATTCGGCGAAGCTGCGGGTCTCGTTGGCGCCGCGCCACCAGTAGCGGTCGCGGTTGAAGCGCGCGACCAGGCCGCCGCGCAGATAGCGCCGCAGCACGGTCGGCCCGAACGGCGCATCGACGAACCAGGCACCGCCGCGGCCGCCGCTGTCGACCGGACGCGCGCGTTCGCCCCAGAAGGCAGGCGAGAACCATTCGGGGCTCGCTTGCCGCACCCGGGTGCGGTCGAACAGAATCGCGCCGTAGCCGCTGTCGTCGCGGAACGGCGTCAATCCTTCGGCGGCGTCGTAGCCCGTCATCCGCCGGAGTCTAACAAGTCACGTGAACAACGCACCCCGCTCGATCTGCCTGCTGCGGCTTTCCGCCCTGGGCGACGTGACCCATGTGGTCCCCCTGGTGCGCACCCTGCGCGAAGCCTGGCCGCAGGTGGCGCTGACCTGGGTGATCGGCAAGGGCGAACGGCGCCTGCTGGAAGGCCTGGAAGGCGTGAGCTTCGTCGAGTACGACAAGAAGACCGGCTGGGCCGGGATGCGTGCGCTGGGTCGCGAACTGCGCGCCCGGCTGGGCGAACAGCGCCGCTACGACGCCCTGCTGCAGATGCAGGTGGCTGCGCGGGCGAACCTGCTTTCGGCCTTCGTGCCGGCGCGGCGCCGGATCGGCTACGACCGTTCGCGCGCCAAGGATCTGCACGGCCTGTTCGTCAACGAGCGCATCCCCGACCGCCCCGGCATCCACGTGCTGGACGCGATCGGCAGCTTCTGCGAGCCGCTGGGCCTGCGCCAGACCCAGGTGCGCTGGGACCTGCCGGTGCCGGCGGAGGCCTACGAGTGGGCGCGCGCGCAATGGCCGGACGACGGCAGGCCGACCCTGCTGATCTCGCCCTGTTCCAGCCATGCCCTGCGCAATTGGCGCAGCGAACGCTACGCCGCGGTCGCCGACCACGCCGCCGCGCGCGGCTGGAGGGTGGTGCTGTGCGGTGGCCGCAGCGAGCTGGAACGCCGCACCGCCGACGAAATCCTGGCCGCGATGTCCGCGCCGGCGCTGGACCTGGTCGGCAAGGACACGCTCAAGCAACTGCCGGCCCTGCTCGCGCGCGGCCAACTGCTGATGACGCCCGACTCCGGGCCGATGCACATCGCCAACGCCATGGGCACCCGGGTGCTGGGCCTGCACGCGGCCAGCAACCCGGCCCGCAGCGGCCCCTACAGCGACCGCCGCTACTGCGCCGACCGCTACGACGACGCCGCCCGCAAGTACCTGGGCAAGCCGGCCAGCGAACTCAAGTGGGGCAGCAAGATCGAACACGACGGGGTCATGGACCTGATCTCGGTCGAGGACGGGATCGCGGCGTTCGAGCGCTACGTCGCCGATCATTCCTAGGCCTGACAGCGGCGTACCGCGCAGCCTTGGCCAGTACGCTCCGGTCCGCTCGGCGCAGCCCAAGCGAAACCGCGGCAGCGGCCTCTAGGGCGCCAGCGGCAGCGGCTGGCCCAGGAGCGAGCAGTAGGCGTCTTGCACCTGATGGACATAGACCATGCCCTGGCCGCCGCCGCGCGCGCCGGTATAGGCGTGGTCCGTGGCGACGTACCACGGTGGATGGTCGTTGCCGCGCACCAGGATGAAATGGTTCAGGATGGCGAAGGCGAACTGGATCGAGCCTTGGTAGCCGAACGAAAAGACGAAGCCCATTTGGGTGAGCCGTTCTTTCGTCAGCTCGATGCCGGACAGGTAGTGGGTGATGTCCTGGCCGTCTCTGGCGAATCGCTCGATGTGGGACAGTTCGAGCGCGATCTCGCCGCCTTCGGGAAACGCCCCGCACGGTGTCGCCTTGAATCGGTTCCCCACTCGCAACTCGTAAACGCTGATCATGGCCGTAGCGATCTCCCCTGTGCGATCCGTACACGATGATGCCGGCTCTCTGGCAGCGCCGGCATTACCCCAGGGGCGTCAACATACTGCAGGCGACCGACTCGGCGCATGCGCCGCATGGCCTCGCCGAGGGGCATGCGGAATCGACGGGGGCGGTCGCCGGAATGGCGGCGACGCGATGAGTCGCGCTGTGTCGGAGCAGGCGCGAAGCGCGGCCCGACGCTGGCATCGGCCCTCGCCCCAACCCCTCTCCCGCGAGCGGGAGAGGGGCTTGAAGCAGGGCTTGCTGGATACGTAACGATTACTTGACGCGCGACAGACCGCGCCAGGTGTTGCCGCCGCCGCCCATCACCGCGTCGGGCGAGCCGATCCAGAAGTTGAGATTGAGGAAATCCTCGTCGTCCTGGTAGACGTAGCCGTTGGCCAGCGCATACGGCCACGGCAGGTTGGTCGGCGAGAACACACCGTAGGCGAAGCCCAGCGTCGGGAACGAGGACATCAGCGGCGCCGGCGTGCCGCCGTCGAACTGGCAGGTGTAAGTCCACCAGTTGCCGCCCAGGTTGAAGCTGGGGAACACGCCGCCGCTGGACCAGTTGGCGTTCGCCCAATCCTCGTTGTCGTGGCGGCGCAGCACGCGACGCGAACCCGGCGGGCAGAACATGCCCAGGTTCTGCACCGCGTAGTCGTACTGGTTGCCTCCGTTCACCAGCGGGTGGAACGCGAACGAGGCGTTCCAGCTCAGGCGGCAGAAACGCCAGGTGGTGTTGCTGGTGGAGACGGTCGCTCCGATCCAGCCCCAGCGCGAGTTGGCGTTGCGGCGGTCCTCATCGTCCATGTGCATCTGCACCAGCACGTGCGGCGACGGGCACGAGGCCTTGTCTGGGATCACCCCGACGCTGTACAGCAGGTTGAACAGCCAGTCGAACCAGCCGTAGCGGCCGACCATGGCGGCGGCGCGCTCCTCGTCGAGGGCGACGAAGCCGGCGCGGCCGAGTATCGACTGGCCGCTCTTGTCCGGTTCGCAGGGGCCGTCGAAGCCCAGCGCGCGGCAGTAGATCAGCGCGGCCTTCTCGCCCTCTTCGGCCATGAAGCGGTCGGGATCGACCTTGGAGGTGTCCGGATAGCGCCGGTCCAGGTCCTCGATGTAGGCCAGATGCGCCTTCACCGCCTCGGGCACCGGCGGTTCGTTGCGCTTGAAGTCCTGCTCCTCCTTGGGGGTTTCCTCCTCGGACCCGTCGGCCATCGCCAGCGGCGAAACGGCCAGCAGCACCGCCATCCATATCGTCCCTATCACGTGTTCCTTTTTCACGTTGTTGCTCCTTGATTCGTCCATCCATTGATCGATCGGGCTGCGTCCTGCAGCGAAACGCCACCGGAGCCGCCCGCTGGCGCGCCGCCCGGCGCGCGCGTGGGGCGCGGGCCGGTGCGGAGCGCGGCCACCCTAGCGACAGCCCCCAGCGAAAAATGCGCAGCGGTTCCGCGCGCAGGCCAATCTGGCTGGCCGGCATGGCGGCGCCAGCCCGCCGTCACAGGCTCGCGCGGCGGGGACGGCGGCGGCCGCTACCGGAGGCGGACAGGCTGACGAGACTCGCGCTCGCCGGGGCACTCTGGGTGGCGCCGATGCGGCGGCGGGAGCGAAGCAAGCGGCGGAATGCCGGGCCGGCTGGCGCTGCGGTCCAATCCGAAGTGGCTGTGTGGGCGCAACCGAACGGCGGCGATCAGCCGTGGGCGCCGACCTGCAGCCGTCGCCAGATCGACAACTGGGTGCGCTGACGCCGGCGTTCGCGGTACACGGCCGCGATCAGGGCCAAGGCGATCGCGAGCGCGGCGATGCCGACCTGGGCGTTGCTCCAGTAACGGTAGCCGCCGAGCGCGGCGTCGACCGCGACGAACACCAGGGTCGCGGCGGCGGCATTGCAGGCCAGGCTGCACAGCACCTTCATGCGGTTCAACGCCGGCCGCGAGGACGGATCGACCGCCTCCAGATATTCACGCATGCGCCGGTCGACGTCGTGGAACACCGCGGTCGACATATGCGCGGCGTCGGGCAGGTTCAGACCTTCGTCACGCTGCAGGCGCTGGGCCAGGAACGCGATCGCCGGTGCCCAGGCCTGACGCAGCCGCGGCCAGACGATGGCCTGGGCGAAGGCGTAGACCAGGCGCCCGAGCGGGCTCAAGGCCAGGCCCAGCACGTAGGCCCCGGCAAACCAGGTGGGCAGGGTCAGTTCCGGCGCTTGCGCGCGCAGCATCCGCAGGGGGTCCGGGTAACGCAGCGCCAAGGCGGTCAGCAGCAGGCCGCCCGGGCATAGCCAGGCCAGCAGATCGTCGTACAGCCAGGCACCGGCGGCGCGTGGCCCGGAGGTGCCGCCGTTCCGGGAGGCCGGCATGCGCCGTACCGGCTCAGGGCGCCGCGGCGCCGCTGCGGTAGTCCTGGTAGGACTTTTCCTCGACGTAGCTGGAGCCCAGGGCGAGGTTGATGTCCTTCTTGATCCGGGCGCGTTCGTCGTTCTCGAAATAGACGCTGCGCGCCAGGCGCACGAACTCGTCGTCGAAGGCCTGGGCCTTCTCCTTGATGCGGATGTCGTCCTCGATCACCCACAGGCGTTCGTTGACGGCCTTGAGCTCGGCGCGAAGGCGGACGATGTCGTGGCCGGCGGCGGGATGGGCCATCCAGGTCTGCTCCAGCGCCGACAATTCGTTGCGGACGTTGGCCAGCTTGGCCGGATCGCTCATGCGCTCGGACTTGATCTGCAGGATGGCGATCTTGTCGAGCAGCTCGCCGAAGGACACCGGAACCAGGATTTCGGACATGGCAGCGTTTCGTTCAGGGGGCCACAGTGTAGCGGGCACGCGCATGCCTTGTCGGAAGGCTTCGCGATCCGTATCATTCTCGGTTCGCTGCACCCGGAGAGGTGGCAGAGTGGTTGAATGTACCTGACTCGAAATCAGGCGTACGTTTATAGCGTACCGAGGGTTCGAATCCCTCCCTCTCCGCCAGATTGCGCAAAGCGGGCCCGTTCGGGCCCGCTTTTTTGTTGCTCGCGGCCTCGGTCGAGGGCGCCGGAACATGGCGGAACTTGCTCGGATTAGCGCCAAACCGTGTCGCAAGGCATGGTTTTTACGCGATGATGCGCGGCCCCGGTCATGTTTCGTTACTGCAACACGGGTCATGGTCGGCAGGGGATGCGGCCTGGCTTGCTGCACGGCCGCTACGCCCCGATGATTCCGTTTACCTACCGAAGAGCCCCCGACTACGCGACCGGCATGATCGACTCATGATCGAATTCGGACACCTGACGCATGTCGGCCTGCGCCGCGAGCTCAACGAAGACACCTATTACGGTGACAGCGAACTGGGACTGTGGCTGGTCGCCGACGGTATGGGCGGCCACGAGTACGGCGAGGTCGCCAGCGCGCTGGCGCGCGAGGCGATCGTGCGCGAGGTCCGCGACGGCACGCCGCTAGCCCAGGCCATCCGCATCGCCGACGAGGAGATCATCCGCACCTCGCGCCGGCGCAACGATGCCCTGCCCATGGGCACGACCGTGGTCGCCGCGCGGGTCAACGGCAATCGCTTCGAAGTGGCCTGGGTCGGCGACAGCCGGGTCTATCTGTGGCGCGACGGCCAACTGGCCCAGCTCTCGCAGGACCACAGCTACGTCCAGGAACTGATCGCCAACGGCGCCATCACCCACGAGCAGGCGCGCAGCCATCCGCACCGCAACGTGGTGACCCAGGCTTTGGGCGTGACCGACCCGCGCAACCTGAACGTCGAGACCATGACCGGCGAACTCCGTCCCGGCATGCAGTTGCTGCTGTGCAGCGACGGCCTGACCGAGGAAGTCGACGACCGCAGCATCGCCAAGGTCCTCGCGCACAACGATTGCAGCGCGCAGGAATGCGTCGACAGCCTGGTCGCGGCGGCGCTGGACGGCGGCGGCTCGGACAACGTCACGGTGATCCTGGTTCGCAGTCACTGAGCGACCTGGCCGATGACGATGGTGCGGTTATCACCGCACCCTACGGCCGTACCGACTTGGCCCGATGCGTAGGATGTGGTGAGCCGAAGGCGAACCGCATCGTCGCGGCATTCGGCGCATGGCGACGGCGCGGTTGTCGCCGCACCCCGCTCCCTACGCGACCGCCGGCGCTTCCATCTGGTCCCACACGCACTTGCCGGCCTTCTTGCGCAGCTTTTCCAGGCGCGCCTCGTGCGCGGCCCATTCCTCGGCGCTGACCTGGACCCGCGGCCGCGGCGCGCTGGCGTCGATCTCGAACGCGGCCACGGCCTGCGGCCCGCCCTCCTCGGCCTGGCCGAAGCCCAGGTCGCTCTGGCCCGAGGTCAGACCGATGTAGACCTCGGCCAGCAACTGGGCGTCGAGCAGGGCGCCGTGCAGCTGACGATGGGCGTTGTCCACGCCCAGGCGCCGGCACAGCGCGTCCAGCGAATTGCGCTGGCCCGGGAAACGCTGGCGCGCGAGCAGCAGCGAGTCCTCGACGGTGGCGCGGTCGGTGAGCTTGCCGTACTGGGGCCCGGCCAGGGCTAGTTCGTTGTCGAGGAAGCCGACGTCGAAGGCGGCGTTGTGGATCACCAGCTCGGCGCCGTCGATGAAGGCCAGGAACTCGTCGACGATGGCCTCGAACTTGGGCTTGTCGGCGAGGAACTCCAAGGTCAGGCCGGTCACTTCCTGCGCGCCGGGCTCGAACTCGCGCTGCGGGTTGAGGTAGGTGTGGAAGGTGCGGCCGGTCGGGCGGCGTTCGACGAATTCGACGCAGCCGATTTCGACCACGCGGTTGCCGCGTTCCCAGCTCAGGCCGGTGGTTTCGGTATCGAGGATGACTTGGCGCATGGGTCGATTGTCGCCGAACTCAGCGGGCGCCGCGGTAGCGCTGGGCCTGGGTGCGCGCCAGCACGTCGACGCGCTCGTTGTCGGGATCGCCGGAATGGCCCTTGACCCACTTCCATTCGACCTTGTGGCGCAGGTTGGCCTGGTGCAGGCGCTCCCACAGGTCGCGGTTCTTGACCGGATCGCCGCCGGCGGTCTTCCAGCCGCGCCGCACCCAGTTGCCCATCCACTCGGTGATGCCCTTGCGCACGTACTGCGAGTCGGTGTGCAGGGTCGCCACGCAGGGCTCGCTCAGCGCTTCCAGCGCCATGATCGCGCCCATCAGCTCCATGCGGTTGTTGGTGGTGTCCGGCTCGCCGCCGGACAGTTCGCGCTCGCGGCCCTTGTAGCGCAACAGCGCGGCCCAGCCGCCGGGCCCGGGGTTGCCGAGGCAGGCGCCGTCGGTGTGGATGTCGACGGTTTTGGTGTCGGTCGCCAATGCGTGATCGTGCAAAGCCTGCGGTCCTGTAAGAGGGCCGCGCATTATCGCCGCTGCGACGCCGAACGGCGCGCACCCGGCGCGGCCAATGCGCCGCCGGCCTGCCAGCGCAGGTTGCGCAGGCGCGCCGGCGGGATCAGCGCGGGCACGCGCTTGGACACGGTCAGGGCGATGCCCGCGCGCAGGCGATCGACCGCGCCGATGCCGACCGCGCCGTGCGCCGGCCGCCACACCGGGCCCAGCCATTGCAGGCTGACCGATTCGCTGGCGAAGCCGGCGCCGCGCAGCATCGACTGCCAGTTGCCGGTGTCGTGGGCGTGCAGGCCCGAGCGCGCCCAGCGCGCGCGGTACGGGCTCCAGGGGTTGAGCGCCGCCAGCCACAGGGTGCCGCCCGGCGCGAGCATGCGTGCGCACTCCTCCAGCAGCGGCAGCGGGTCGATGCCGTCGTCGAGCACGTGCTGCAGCAGCACCGCGCCCAGCGCCTCGCTGGCCAGCGGCAGCGGCAGCGCGCTGCGGAACGCGCCGTTGAAGCGCAGCCCCTGCCGGCGCAGGCGCACGCCGCGCGCGTCCGGGCCGCCCGGCGGCGAGGTCGCATCGACGCCGATCCAGGCCCAGGGCATGGCCTGGCAGCCGGCCACCACCCGCGCCATCGCGGCGGACTCGACGTCGAGCAGGCCCTGGCCGGCGACCCCGCCGAACCAGGCGAGGGCGGAATCGGGTTGACGGCCGGTGGACAGGGCGGGCATGGTCGCCATTCTGTCGGAACATCCCGTTGAAAGCGCGGTCCCTTCGCAGGCCCGGCGGCGCGGTCCCCGTTCAGCATGCCCGGCATGCGACGGGAGTACGGCGCGCCGGCCGCCCAGGAGCTCTAACGAATGAGATTGCTGGCCCTGCCCGCCCTCAACGACAACTACATCTGGGCCCTGTCGGCCGACGACGAATCCGCGCTGATCGTCGACCCGGGCGACGCCGCACCGGTGCTGGGCGCCGCCGGACACGGCCTGCGCCCGACCGGGATCCTGCTGACCCACCACCACCACGACCATATCGGCGGCGTCGAGACGATCCTCGCCCACTGGCCGGGGATCCCGGTGTTCGCCCCCGACGACGACCGCATCGGCGCCGCCACCGCGCGCGTCGGCGACGGCGTGCGCCTGCACGTGGGCGGCTGGAGCGCGCGCGTGCTGGCGGTGCCGGGCCACACCCTCAGCCACATCGCCTATCACCTGGAAGACGTGGGCGGGCACGGCCTGCTGTTCAGCGGCGACACCTTGTTCAGCCTGGGCTGCGGCCGCCTGTTCGAGGGTACGCCCGCGCAGATGCACGGCTCGCTATCGCGCCTGGCCGCCCTGCCCGGCGACACCCGGGTCTGCTGCGGTCACGAATACACCTTGTCCAACGCCGCCTTCGCGCGTGCGGTGGAACCGTCCAACCCGGCGCTGCTGCGCCGCATCGAGGAAGCCCAGGCCATGCGCAACGCCGGACGTCCGACCCTGCCCAGCATCCTGGCCGACGAAGTCGCGGCCAATCCCTTCCTGCGCGTGGCCCAGCCCGAAGTGCGCGCGGCGCTGACCCGGCGCCTGGGTCGCGAACCCGAGGACGACGTCGAGGCCTTCGCCGAACTGCGGCGCTGGAAAGACGGGTTCCAGGCATGAGCCGGGCCCCGTGCGTGCGTCGCCTGGGCGCTGCGCTGGCCTTGTCGGTCGCGCTGACCGCACCGGCCCTCGCCCAGGACGCGCCCGCGCCGACCCAGACCGCCAGCGCCGCGGCCACGCCCGCGAAAGCCGCGTCCGGACAAGCCGCACCCGCAGAAGCCGCGTCCGTACAGGCCGCGCCCGCACAGGCCGCGATCGTCGGCCCGACCCGCAACGGCCGCGAGATCTACCAGCGCTTCCGCGAAGGCCTGGCCGACCCGACCTGCGAAGCCGGCGTCAGCACGCGCTGGCGCCAGCACTTCGCCACCGCGCCCAAGCGTCTGGCCGCCAGCAACGACGACACCCTGCCGCTGTTCGGCTACGTGGTCGATGCCTTGCGCGAGGCCCATCTGCCGACCGAATACGCGCTGATCCCCTTCGTCGAGAGCGGCTACAAGCCCGGCGCGCGCAGCGCCGCCGGCCCGGCCGGGCTGTGGCAGATGATCGCGATCACCGCGCGCAACCACCGCGTACCGATCCGCGACGGCTACGACGGCCGCTTGTCGCCGGTCGATTCGACCCAGGCCGCGGTGCGTTATCTCAAGACCCTGCACGGCATGTTCGCCGGCGACTGGCGGCTGGCGGTGATGGCCTACAACGCCGGCGAATACCGCATCCTCGGCGCGCTCAAGCGCAGCGGCCAGACCGCGCGCGACGCCAAGCCCGAGCAACTGACTGGCCTGTCCGACATCACCCAGGCCTACGTGCGCAAGCTGCATGCGCTGTCGTGCCTGATGGAGCAGGCCGACGACCGCGAGGAATGGCTGCGCGCGCTCGATCGCCCGGTGCCGCGACTGCAGGCGGTGACCGTGCCCGACGACGTCGCCGACATCGCCGCCTGGGCGCGCCGCAGCGGCCAGGACCCGGCCCAGCTGCAGCGCTTCAACCCGGTGTTCGCCGGCGGCCGCATCGGCCAGGCCGGCGGCAAGCGCGCGCCGCTGCTGGCGGTGCCCGCGACCGCGGTCGGCGCGATCGGCGAAGGCGATGCGCGCACGACCAGCGCCGCTTCGGCGCCCGCCGCGGATTTGTCTGCCGCGAACACGCCCGCTACCAGCCTGCCTGCCGCGAACCCGCCCGCCGCCGGCAACGCCATCGCCGCATCCCCCGCTGAACCGCGCCGCCACACCGTCGCTCGCGGCGACAACGCCTGGACCATCGCCAAGCGCTACGGCATCCGCGTCTCCGATCTGCTGCAACGCAACGGCCTGGGCGCCGAAGCGGTGCTCAAGCCCGGCCAGGCGCTGCTGATCGACACCGGGACGGGCGGCGCAGCGCCGTGAACCGTACCGGACCGTCCGTCGCCATGGCGCGGGTACACTAGAGCCTTTGCTCGACCGCGCATCGGTCGGGCGGTTCCGTAAGCGTCCGGCGACGGCCGCGTCCACCAAGTTTTAGGGAGTGCACATGGGTTTCCTGCAAGGCAAGCGCGCATTGATCACCGGCATCGCCAGCGAGCGCTCGATCGCCAGCGGCATCGCCGAGGCCATGCACCGCGAAGGCGCGCAACTGGCGTTCACCTACCAGACCGAAAAGCTCAAGTCGCGCGTCGAGAAAGCCGCCGCCGAGTACCGCCAGGAAGGTCAGGCCAACGACATCGTGATTCCGCTCGACGTCACCAGCGACGAGCAGATCGCCGCCTGCTTCGAGGAGCTGGGCAAGCATTGGGACGGCTTCGACATCCTCGTCCACGCCATCGCCTACGCGCCGCGCGAAGCCATCGCCGGCCAGTTCCTCGACGGCCTGACCCGCGAGAACTTCGCCATCGCCCACGACATCTCGGCCTACTCGCTGGCCGCGATGGCCAAGGCCGCGCGTCCGCAGATGCAGGGCCGCAACGGCTCGATCCTGACCCTGAGCTACCTCGGCGCCGAACGCGCCCTGGCCGGCTACAACGTCATGGGCGTGGCCAAGGCCAGCCTGGAAGCGACCGTGCGCTACCTGGCCTATAACCTCGGCCCGGAAGGCACCCGCGTCAACGCGATCTCGGCTGGCCCGATCAAGACCCTGGCCGCGGCCGGCATCGCCGGTTTCCGCAAGATCCTCGGCCACGTCGAGGAGAACGCGCCGATGCGCCGCACCGTCACGATCGAACAGGTCGGCAACGTCGCCGCGTTCCTGTGCTCGGACCTGGCCGCGGGCGTGACCGGCGAAGTCACCTATGTCGACTCGGGGTACAACATCCTGGGTATGACTGGGATTGGCGACGGCGAGTGATATCGCGCCGCGCTTCGGCGCGGATGCATGAGGAAAAAGCCCGGCGCGATGCCGGGCTTTTTCTTTGGGCGCTCCCGCTTCTTCCGAGGGAAGAAAATTAAGATCCATGCCTTGAGCCCCCTCTCCCGCTTGCGGCGCCCGAAGGGTGTGCAAGGCTGAGAGGGGTTGGGGTGAGGGCCGCCGCAAGCACGCAACTCCAACCTCAATCGCCACCCTCATCCGCCCTTCGGGCACCTTCTCCTGCAAGCGGGAGAAGGAAACCTCAAACCCAGCGCAGCAAACAAAAAGCCCGGCGGTTGCCGGGCTTTTCGTCTGCGATAACGCGAGTACCGATCAGAGATTCTGATCGACCACCGTCACCTTCATGCGCTTGCGCTGTGCCGCCACCAGGGCCTTGATGTCGTCGGCGCCGCTGATCTGCGCCAGCTGCGTCTGCATCTGCTGGCGCTGCGGCGGCGGGACCTGGGCCAGATCGCCCGGGGTGACCTTGCTGACCGCGAACAGCACCGCGCGGCCATCGGGCAGCATCGCCCGGCCCGGGGTGACCTTGCCGGCCGCAGGCGGCGCGACCGCGAACACGGCCTCGCTAACGCTAGGGTCGGGAATCGGCGCGCCGCGCGGCAGGTTCGGAATCGTGTGCGGCGCCGGCAACTGCTTGGACGTCGCCACCGCTTCCAGGGTTTCGCCGGCGCGCAGGCGCGCCAGCAGTGCGTCGGCTTCCTTGGCGGCGGCCTTGGTCGCGCGGTCGGCGCGGACCGCGGCGATCACCTGGTCGCGCACCTGCGCCAGCGGCAGCGAGCGCTCCGGGGTGTGCGCGGTGACGCGGATCAGCACGCTCTGGCCCGGGGCGAGTTCGATCGGATCGCTGACCGTGCCGTCCTGGATCAGGGTGTCGGAGAACGCCGCACGCAGCAGCGCCGGATTTGCGGCCAGGCCCTGGGCACCGTTGCGCGCGCCTTGGCGGGTGATCGGGCCGAGCTTCTGCACCGGCAGGTTCATCTCGCGCGCGGCCGGACCCAGCGACGACGGGTTCTTGTAGACCAGGTCGACCAGGCGGCCGGTGAAATCGCTGACCACGCGCTCGCGGTCGGCATCGGCCTGCTCGCGCGCCAGCGCTTCGCGCGCCTGCTCGAAGGTTTGCTGCTGGCCGGCCTTGACCTCGCGCACCTGGATCACGTGCCAGCCGAAGTCGGTCTTGACCGGGCCGACGATCGCGCCCTGCGGAGCGGCGAACAGCGCCTGCTCGAACGGCGCCACCATCATGCCCTTGCTCACCCAGCCCAGATCGCCGCCGCCGGCCTTGGAGCCGGTGTCGTCGGTGTTAGCGCGCGCCAGCGCGGCGAAGTCCGCACCCGGCGCCTTGGCCTGTGCGGCCAGCTGCGCGGCCTTGGTTTCGGCGGCCTTCTGCGCTGCGGCATCCGCGCCCTCGGCCACGCGCACCAGAATGTGCGAAGCCAGGCGCTGTTCCTGGGCGACGAAACGGCTCTTTTCCTGTTCGTAGCGCTTGCGCAGCGTGGCCTCGTCGGCCGCCGGCAGCGCCGGCACACTGGCCGCGTTCACTTCCACGTATTCCAGGGTCACGCTCTCCGGCGCGCGGTAGTCCGCGGTGTGCGCCTGGAACCAGGACTGCAGTTCGGCCGCGCTGACCGCGCCGGTGTCGGGCGCCGGCTGCGGCAGCATCACCAGGCCGACGTCGCGGGTCTCGCCCATCAGCCGGATCAGGCGATCCATCTCGGAGCTGGTCACGAACTCGCTTTCGACCAGGCCGCCGGCCAGCAGCGACTGCTGCAGCGACTGGCGCACGGTTTCCTGGAACTGTTTCGGCGTCTGCGCCGGCACCTGCGAGGCCAGGGCCAGGCGGTAACGGTCGAGGTTGAACTTGCCGTCGACCTGGAACGCCGGCACTTCGGCGATGGTCTTCTTCACCAACGCGTCGCTGACCGCCAGGCCTTCGCCCTTGGCCGCCAGTTCCTGCACGCGCCGATCGATCAGCATGTCGAGGATCGCGAGCTTGTTTTCCTTGGTCTCGAAATCGCGCGCGTCGAAGGCCTCGCCTTCGGCCGCACGGCGGCGCTGGCGCTCCTGCTCGAAAGCGGTGCGGAAGTCGGTGGACTCGATCTTCTCGTGCTGCCACAGCATCGACACCGGCCACCACGCCGGCGCCGACGGCCAGTACGAGGGCGGCACATCGATATGCGCGACCGAGGTATCGGTGCGCTGGCCCATGTACTGCTCGATGCCGACGAAGGCGAAGGGAATGATCAGCAGGCCGAGGATCGCGGTGGCGATCCAGCCGGAAGTCTTGTCGCGAAGTTTCTGCAGCATATCCGGGTCGCGTGGGTCGTAAGCCGGACAGTTTAGCGCGCTTGGGGCCGGGCGCGCGGGCCGGCCGCGGCGGGGCCGGCGGGCGGTCCCCGCCGGGCCCTGAATCGGGACGGCGTCTGCAGAATCGGGGGGGCGGGCGCCGGAAAAAAAGAAGGCGCCGTTTC
This sequence comes from Lysobacter sp. Root667, assembly GCF_001427715.1. Taxonomy (NCBI): domain Bacteria; kingdom Pseudomonadati; phylum Pseudomonadota; class Gammaproteobacteria; order Lysobacterales; family Lysobacteraceae; genus Lysobacter; species Lysobacter sp. Root667. Next base: position 308,775 of record NZ_LMHF01000014.1, on the reverse strand, counting down.
CGGCGCCTTCGGCAAAACTGGCGGAGTGGACGGGACTCGAACCCGCGACCTCCGGCGTGACAGGCCAGCATTCTAACCGACTGAACTACCACTCCGCGTTTTTGAAATTTTACCGCTGGAAACTTTACCGCTAGAAACCTTATCGCTAAAACTGGCGCGTCCGACTTATGGTTGCGCATCTGTTGCCGCGCAACAAAATCGAAGGCCCTCACTTAAAACAAAAGCGCCGTTTCCGGCGCTTTTGGCGAAACTGGCGGAGTGGACGGGACTCGAACCCGCGACCTCCGGCGTGACAGGCCAGCATTCTAACCGACTGAACTACCACTCCGCACTTTGAAACTTGGCTCGTTAGCCTTGCGGCGCTACCGTTTCCGGAGGGCGGCTAAGCAGTAGGGCCTGTGAATCTGGTGGGTGCTGAGGGTTTCGAACCCCCGACCCTCTCCGTGTAAAGGAGACGCTCTACCGCTGAGCTAAGCACCCGAGCGAGTCGCTTAGTTTACAGCATCCTTCAGCGCCTTGCCAGCCTTGAACGCGGGGTTCTTCGAGGCCTTGATCTTGATGGTGTCGCCGGTCTTCGGGTTGCGGCCCTGGCGCGCGGCGCGCTTGCGGACCTGGAACGTACCGAAGCCCACGAGCGTAACGGTATCGCCCTTCTTCAGCGCCTTGGTGATCACGCCGATCACGGCGTCGACAGCGTTGGCTGCATCGGTCTTGGACAGCTCGGCAGCATCGGCGACGGCGCTGATGAATTCACCCTTGTTCATTCTTTGACTCCCTGTGCGGTGTTACCGCGTGTTCTGAGAATCGGCGTGGCCGCTGCGCGAGCGTTACCACGCCGATCGAGTTTGCCGCGCGCTACTGCGTCTCGTGGCAGCTTTCGCGCGGTTGCGGTCGTTATACCAGCGGCATTTTGGGGGTGCAAGCCTGAAAGCTAATAACGACGGGCCTTCCAGCCCATTCGTTCGCTTTCCGACCAACGGAATCCGTCAATGCTTGACGTCCGGCTGGGTCGATGCTTGGCCGCCATCGCGTACCGGAACTTCGTCCGGACCGGACACCGGCGTGGGCGTCACCGGACGCTCGAGCGCGATGTCCAGCACCTCGTCGATCCAGCGTGCCGGCAGGATCTTCAAGCCCTGGGTCACGCTCTTGGGCAGGTCGGCGAGGTCCTTCTTGTTCTCGTCCGGAATGATCACGGTGCGGATACCGCCGCGCAGCGCAGCCAGCAGTTTCTCCTTGAGTCCGCCGATCGGCAGCACGCGGCCGCGCAGGGTGATCTCGCCGGTCATGGCGACATCGGCCTTGACCGGATTCTTGGTCAGCATCGACACCAGCGCAGTGGCCATGCCGATGCCGGCGCTGGGGCCGTCCTTGGGCGTGGCGCCTTCCGGCACGTGCAGATGCACATCGTGCTTCTGCAGGAAATCGACGTCGATGCCGAGGCGCTCGGCGCGCGAACGCACCACCGACAGCGCGGCCGACGCCGACTCCTTCATCACGTCGCCGAGCTGGCCGGTCAGCAGCAGCTGGCCCTTGCCCGGCACCAGCGTGGCTTCGACCTGCAACAGGTCGCCGCCGACTTCGGTCCAGGCCAGGCCGGTGACCAGGCCGACTTCGTTCTGCTCTTCGGCGCGGCCGAAATCGAAGCGACGCACGCCCAGGTACTTGTCGAGATTCTTCGAGCTGACGCTGAGCGCGCCGTCCTTGCTCTTCTTGGCCTTGGGACCGGCCAAGGCGATTTCCTTGACCACCTTGCGGCAGATCTTGGAAATCTCGCGCTCGAGGTTGCGCACGCCGGACTCGCGCGTGTAGTAGCGCACGATGTCGCGCACCGCCGATTCGGCGATCTTGATTTCATCGGCCTTCAGGCCGTTGGCCTTGATCTGCTTGGGCAGCAGGTAGCGCATCGCGATGTTGAGCTTCTCCTCCTCGGTGTAACCCGGGATCCGGATCACTTCCATGCGGTCCAGCAGCGGACCGGGGATGTTCAGCGAGTTGGAGGTGGCGACGAACATCACTTCGCTCAGGTCCAGATCGACCTCGAGGTAGTGGTCGTTGAACGAGTTGTTCTGCTCGGGATCCAGCACCTCCAGCAGCGCGGAGGACGGATCGCCGCGGAAGTCCATCGACATCTTGTCGATTTCGTCGAGCACGAACAGCGGGTTCTTGGTGCCGATCTTGTTGAGGTTCTGCACGATCCGGCCCGGCATCGAACCGACGTAGGTGCGGCGATGGCCGCGGATCTCGGCCTCGTCGCGCACGCCGCCCAGCGACATGCGCACGAACTTGCGGTTGGTGGCCTTGGCGATGCTCTGGCCGAGCGAGGTCTTGCCCACGCCCGGCGGGCCGACCAGGCACAGGATCGCGCCCTTCATGTTCTTTACCCGGGTCTGCACCGCGAGGTACTCGAGGATGCGTTCCTTGACCTTCTCCAGGCCGAAATGGTCGGCGTCGAGCACATCCTGCGCGGCCTTGAGGTCCTTGCGCACCTTGCTGCGCTTCTTCCACGGCACGCCCAGCAGCCAGTCCAGGTAGTTGCGCACCACCGCGGCTTCGGCCGACATCGGCGACATCTGCTTGAGCTTGTTGAGCTCGTTGCGGGCCTTGGTCTCGACCGGCTTGGGCATGCCGGCCTCGGCGATCTTGCGGGTGAGCTCGTCGATGTCGTTGGGCGCATCGTCGATCTCGCCGAGCTCCTTCTGGATCGCCTTCATCTGCTCGTTGAGGTAGTACTCGCGCTGGCTCTTCTCCATCTGCGACTTGACCCGGCCGCGGATGCGCTTCTCCAGCTGCTGCACGTCGATTTCGCCGTCGACCAGGCCGACCAGCTGCTCCAGGCGCGCGCCGATGGCATGCGTCTCCAGCAGCTTCTGCTTGTCGCCGATGCGCACGCCCAGGTGGGCGGCGATGGTGTCGGCCAGGCGGCCGGGCTCGTCGATGCCCGACAGGGTCTGCATCAGCTCCGGCGGCAGCTTGCGGTTGGTCTTCACGTACTGCTCGAACAGGGTCATCAGCGAGCGCGCGATCGCCTCGACCTCGCGTTCTTCGCGATCGACCACCGGCTCGACCACGTGGGCCTGGCCGGCCAGGGCGCCATCGCGCTCGGCCACGGCATCGACGTCGACGCGCGACACGCCCTCGACCAGCACCTTGATGGTGCCGTCGGGCAGCTTCAGCAGTTGCAGCACATGCGCCAGGGTGCCGATCGCGTACAGGTCTTCGGCGCCGGGATCGTCGGTCTCGGCGGACTTCTGCGCGACCAGCAGGATGCGCTTGTCGGACTCCATCGCCAGATCGAGGGCGCGAATCGATTTATCGCGGCCGACGAACAGCGGGATGACCATGTGCGGGAACACGACGACGTCGCGCAGCGGCAGCACCGGCAGATCCAGCACGTCGCGTTCGGTGGGTTCGGTCATGACAGCTCCGGGGGGAGGAATACGGGTAAACCGGTACGGGAAAGCCGGGCGCCGACGGCGGCGCCCCGGATTGCGATTGTGGGCTTGAAGGCCCCTTGGGACGGTTATGGGGGCCTGCGCCATAGGATGCAAGCGGCCCGCGCTTCGCAGCGCGGGCCGTGCAGTAAAAACGCTTCGGAATCAGCCGGTTACAGACTGATATGCGACGTCCACAGGGAACGTCGCCAGGGGCCGCGTTCAGTCCGCGGCGGCGACCTTGGGCGCGGCGGCCGGCGGGGTCTGGTAGATCAGGTAGGGCTCGGTCTTGTGATCGATCACCGACTCGTCCACCACCACCTTGCTGACGTTCTCCAGCGAAGGCAGTTCGTACATCGTGTCCAGCAGCACCGACTCGACGATGGTGCGCAGTCCGCGCGCGCCGGTCTTGCGCTTGAGCGCCTTGCGCGCGATCGCGGCCAGGGCGTCCGGACGGAACTCGAGCTCGACGTTCTCCATCTCGAACAGCTTCTTGAACTGCTTGGTGATGGCGTTCTTGGGCTCGGTCAGGATCGTGATCAGGGCCTGCTCGTCGAGTTCTTCCAGGGTCGCGACCACCGGCAGGCGGCCGACGAACTCGGGGATCAGGCCGAACTTGATCAGATCCTCGGGCTCGACCTCGGCCAGGATCTTGCCGACTTCGACCTTGCGCTCGCTGCTCTTGACCTTGGCGCCGAAGCCGATGCCGCCGGCCTCGGTGCTGCGCTGCTGGATGATCTTGTCCAGACCGGCGAACGCGCCGCCGACCACGAACAGGATGTTGCGGGTATCGACCTGCAGGAACTCCTGCTGCGGGTGCTTGCGGCCGCCCTGCGGCGGCACGCTGGCGACCGTGCCTTCGATCAGCTTCAGCAGCGCCTGCTGCACGCCCTCGCCCGACACGTCGCGGGTGATCGAGGGGTTGTCGCTCTTGCGCGAGATCTTGTCGATCTCGTCGATGTAGACGATGCCCTGCTGCGCCTTCTCGACGTCGTAGTCGCACTTCTGCAGCAGCTTCTGGATGATGTTCTCGACGTCCTCGCCCACGTAACCGGCTTCGGTCAGCGTGGTCGCATCGGCGATCGTGAACGGCACGTTGAGCAGGCGCGCCAGGGTCTCGGCCAACAGGGTCTTGCCCGAACCGGTCGGACCGACCAGCAGGATATTGGACTTGGCGAGCTCGACGTCGTCGTTCTTCTGACGGCTCTCGATGCGCTTGTAATGGTTGTACACGGCGACCGCGAGCGTACGCTTGGCGCGCAGCTGGCCGATCACGTACTGATCCAGCACTTCCAGGATCTCGCGCGGCTTGGGCAGGTGGCTACGCGCCGACTGCGCCTTCTCCTCGAGTTCCTCGCGGATGATGTCGTTGCAGAGCTCGACGCATTCGTCGCAGATGAACACGCTCGGCCCCGCGATCAGCTTGCGGACCTCGTGCTGGCTCTTGCCGCAGAACGAGCAATAGAGAATCTTGCTGCTATCGCCGGTGCTGCGTCCCTGTCGATCGTCGCTCATGCTTTTGCCCAAGTGGTGCGGTGTGCACGGAATGTGCCGCTAAGGGCCATATCCGGATGTACGTAGTGCGCTGTCGGCCCGAGGATAACACAGCGCTCCGGCCCGTCTTCGGGCCGGCCGCCGAGTCTGTTCGTCGCCGAAAACAGGTTCCGGATCAACGGCTTGCGCGCCGGTGTCGGAGCCTGGGGATCAGGCCGCCTGGATCGAGTCTTCCGGCCGGCGCTCGAGCACCTGGTCGACCAGACCGTACTCGCGTGCCGCTTCGGCGCTCTTGAAGTTGTCGCGCTCGGTGTCGCGCGCGATCGTCTCGATCGGCTGGCCGGTGTGCTTGGCCAGGACTTCGTTGAGGCGCTGGCGCAGGGCCAGGATCTCGCGCGCCTGGATTTCGATGTCGGTGGCCTGACCCTGCGAGCCGCCGGACGGCTGGTGGATCATGACCCGCGAGTTCGGCAGGGCGTAGCGCTTGCCCTTGGCGCCGGCGGCGAGCAGCAGCGCGCCCATGCTGGCGGCCTGGCCGATGCAGATCGTGCTCACGTCGGGCTTGATGTACTGCATGGTGTCGTAGATCGCCATGCCCGCGGTGACCACGCCGCCCGGCGAGTTGATGTAGAAGCTGATGTCCTTCTCGGGGTTCTCGGCCTCGAGGAACAGCATCTGGGCGACGATGACGTTGGCGACATGGTCGTCGACCCCGCCGACCAGGAAGATCACCCGCTCCTTGAGCAGGCGCGAATAGATGTCGTACGCACGCTCGCCGCGGCTGGTCTGTTCGACCACCATCGGAACGAGGTTCAGGGCTTGGATTCGGTTGTCCATCTCGACGGCACCTATGGCTGACGTTGAATGCTTTGCAGAGCCTTCGGCGGTACCGAAGGTTCCCGGTTAAGCCCAACTTGGGGCCTGTCGGGCCTCTACGCAAGGGCGTCCCGCGGTCCGGGACGCCTGCCTGGCGCGCTCGCTTCCTGCGGGATCGTCGCCCCGACGGTTACTGGCGGATCGCTTCGCTGAACGACAACGGCTGCTCGGTGTGCTGGGCGCGCTCGGCGATCCAGTCGATCACCTGCTCTTCCATCACCCGCCCCTGCAGGCTGTTCATCAGCTGCGGGTCGTTGCGGTACAGCTCGATCACCTGCTGCGGCTCCTCGTAGGTCGAGGCGATCAGCTTCAGGGTCTCGTTGAGGCGGCGCGGGTCCAGCATCAGCTGGTTGCGGCGCGCGATCTCGCCGACCAGCAGGCCGACCAGCACGCGCTTGCGGGCGCTGTCCATGAAGGTCAGGTAGGCGTCGGCCGGGGCTTCGATGTGGCGGCCCTGGCGGCGCGCCTGCTCGACGGTCTGGCGGGCCATGTCGCGGGCCTCGCCTTCCACCAGCTTCGGCGGCATTTCGACGCTCTGGTAGGCGGCGATCAACTGCTCGCCGACTTCGCGGCGCAGACGGGTCATCAGCGCGCCCTTGAGCTCGCGCTCCAGGTTGCTGCGGATGTCGGAGCGGAACTGCTCGACGTCGCCGCTCTTGATGCCGAAGCTCTTGATGAAGGCGGCATCGACGTCCGGCAGCACCGGCTCGGACACCTGGGTGGCCTTGAGATGCACTTCGACGGTGCGGCCGGCGAACTGCGGCACGCGCCAATCGGTCGGGAAGTCGATCGCGGCGATCTTCTCGTCGCCGGCCTTGAGGCCGACCAGCGCGTCCTCGATGGCGCCGAACATCGCGCCCGAGCCGATCACGGTCGCGCCGCGCTCGACGCCTTCGGCGGGAATGCGCTCGTCGCCGATCTGCGACCAGGTCTCGATCTCGACCGCGTCGCCGGCGGCGGCCGCGCGCTCGACCGGGTTCCAGGTGCGGCGCTGCAGGCGCAGATTCTCGATCATCGCCTCGATGTCGGCGTCCGCGACGTCCGCGGTGTGGCGCACGACATTGAGCTTGGCGACGTCGATGTCGCCGAAGTCCGGCACCACTTCGAAGGTGGCGACATAGGCCAGCTCACCGCCCTCGGCGGCCGCCGGCTCGATCATCGGGTTGCCCGCGATCTGCAGCGACTCCTGGCGCACGGCATTGCTGAAGCCTTCGCGCAGCAGGCCGTCGAGCACTTCGGCGCGGACCTGCTCGCCGAAACGCTGCTCGATCACCTTGGCCGGCACCTTGCCGGGACGGAAACCCTTGATCTTGGCGCCGCGCGCGATTTCGCGCAGGCGACCGCCGACCTGGCTCTCGAGGCGATCCGCCGGGAGACTGAAGGTCAGACGGCGTTCCAGATTACCCAGCGATTCGACCGAAACTTGCATATCCACTCCTGCTACCGCGACGGCCCGTCGCGGCACGATGTTGAAGACCTGTCCGACCGCCGGCCGGGCCAGCGCCCTCCAGCGGAACTTACTAGTTTCGCCGATTACGGGCCGCGCTGCCAGCCGGTCGGGCCGGCGTCCCGAATTCCGGGCTCAGGCGCGACCGCCCCGCTCCGGGCTCAGCGCAGGATCCGGCGGAAGGTCAGGTTCAGCCTCGGGCCGCAGGGCCGGGACAGCTTGGCGATGCCGTGCAGCCAGTGGCGCTGGGTGTCGCCGCGCATCAGCAGCAGGCAGCCTGAATCCAGCGGAATCCGCACGGGCGGGGTGACGCTGGGGGCAGCCCCGCGCGCGACCCTGCGCTTCATCACGAACACCCGCCGCTCGCCCAGGCTGAGCGAGGCGATGGTCGGGCGCGGCCCGAGTTCGGGCTCGTCGTCGCTGTGGAAACCCATGCCGTCGCGGTGGTCGCGGTAGTAATTGAGCAGGACGCTGTTGAAAACCGCGCCGCTGGCCCGCTCCACCCGTCTCTTCAGGTCGGCCAGCAGCGGCGTCCACGGGTGCGGCTGCAGGTGCAGGCCGGAGTAGGTGTAGGCGGCATTGGCATCGCCGTACCACGCGCTCAGGCGCGGCTGCGCGACCTCGCGCCCGAACACCACGATCCGCTCGGCGCGCCAGGGCACCTGTTCGATCAGCTCGGCCAGGATCTCGGCGTCGGGCCGGCCCAGGTCCAGATGCGCCAGCCGCGACACATCGGCGCCGTCCATCGCCAGGGTTTCGAAGGTCTCGGACGGGGCGAACAGGTCCTGCATGCGCGTTGGGCGCTCCTCGTAGCCGGCGCCGGGGCTGGTGCGAAAGGCGGGACTCGAACCCGCACGGGGGTTACCCGCTGGAACCTAAATCCAGTGCGTCTACCAATTCCGCCACTTTCGCGTTCGCGCCGCCCCGCAACGCGGGCCGGGCATTCTAGGCGCGCAACGCGGGCGCGCGCAAAGGGCGATGGCGCGAGCGCCTGCGCGCGGCCGCAACCGGCTGCGCGGGCGAACACGCGCCTGTGGACCGGCCGCCGCCGCGACCGCTAGTCCGCGGCTTGCACGGTAGCGGTATGGCCGGCCGCCGTTCCGTGCACTTCGTCGATCGCCGCGACCTTGCCGTCCTTGATCGTGATCAGCGTGGTCTTGCCGTCGCGGAAATATTCGAAGCGCTCACCGACTTCGGCGCCGTGCTTGTTCTCGATCTTTTTGATCCGGCTCGGCGCGCCGGCAACCTGATAGACCTGCCCCACGCCGTCGCCGAGCACGATGACGCGGTTGCCGAAGGCGACCGAATCGCTGGCCCAGGCGGGCGCTGCCAGCACCAGGCCCAAGGCGAGCCCCCATCCCAAGTTACGCATGAGCGACCTCCTCGTCCGTGGATACGCTCCAAAGTACGGCCCGCGTCCCAGCGCAGGCTTAACCGATTCGGGAAATGCGCCGAACCGGTGGAGCGATCGTCCTCGCCGGGCGGAACGATGCATACCGCGTTCTAAGCGCGGGCGACACGTTCAGCGGCTGACGAACACCGCGATACGGTCGCCGCGCGGCAGTGCGTCGCCGTCGAGCCATGGCTCGGCGGCGACCATCGAGGTACACGGGCCCAGCGTGCAGACACGGATCGTGCGCCCTTTCGCCTGCTGCGCCAGCGCATCCAACACTTGCCGCAGGATCGCGCCGGTGAACGGCGTGTACAGGTAATAGACGTTACCGGCGTCCAGATTGGCCTCGCGCGCATCCGCGCAGGCGAAGCTGGCGCGATCCAGGCCGAGTTCGGCGGCGCAGGCGCGCGCACTGGCGACGTAGGCCGGCTCGATCTCGATGCCGTGGGCGTGGGCGCCAGTGCAGGCGGCGACCAGCAGCGGCACATGGCCCAGGCCGGCGCCGAGGTCGATCAGCAGGTCGTCGGCGCCCAGCGACAATCGCCGCAGCAGGTCGAAGGCGTGCCGTGCCGGCGTCGGCTGGTAGAACACCATCTCCTCGCCGAGCGCGCCCACGTCGTCGCCGGGCGCTGGCAGGCGCAGTACGCCGCTGACGAGTTCGTCGAGGTGGTCGTAATGCTCGCCCGTGGCCGCCTCGCCGGTTTGCCTGGCCCACTGCAACAGTCGCGTACCGCCTTGGCGGATGTCCTCGCGCAGCTCGTCATAGAAAGCCTGATCTAGGGCCTCCAGCCGGGCGAGCAGCCCCCGCGCGCGGGCCTGCTCGCCCACGGCAGCCAGGTCGTAGGCGGCGAAATCCAGCGCCCGCTCCAGGCGATCCAGCGCCTGCGAGCGCTCACGCAGCCGCAGCGGCTCCAGCAGCGCCGAGTCCGCTTCCAGCGCGTCGAGCAGGCCTTTCAGTGCGGTCATGGGATCGGTCGGCATGGCATCGGGAAACCGCCGAATGGTAGCCGCTGCCGCAATGTCCGGATCGGCGTATGGACGCCCGCTGCGGCCGCGCGAGCCGGCCCTGAGACGGCATCGGCATGGCAGGCGCCGCATCCGCCCTCGCGCCCCGATCGCGGGGCCGGAGCAGACCCGGCCTGAATCCCGGGCCACCCGCGCGCCGGAAGTCGGCAGCGCCCGGCATCCCCGCTGCCTGTAAACTGGTCGTTTTTTGGCCATTCGTATTTTGGAAGCTTCACAACGGACGCTGGTCCGTGGCCCGACGTTCATCCGCCTGCTCGCCCGTCTTACCGATATCGACGTTCCACCGCCCCAGCCGTCGCTGTCGGACCGGCTGAGCGATTGGATCGACTGGACCCGGGCCGTGGCCTTGTCCCGGGTCCTGGACGGCAAGCCGCCGGCGGTAGAACCGGGCGGACCGGTCTTCGACGGCACGGAAGAGTCCGCGTACGCCGCTACGCGCGCCTCGCTGGGCAGCGCGATCGCCGCCTGCCTGGAACTGCCCGCCCCCACCCAGGCCGACGCCGAACCCGCGCAAGCCGACTACGCGATTTTCCAGCAGCATTACCTCGCCACGCAGCGGGCGATGCTGACGGCGACCGGCCGGCTGCGCGGACGGCTGCGCGACCTGCTCGTCGGCCTGTCGGCGGACACCGCCCGCCTCGCCGAGCTGGACGCGCTGATGGAAGCGGTGCTGAGTCCGCGCGAGCAGGCCTTGCTGGCGGCGGTCCCGGCCTTGCTCGGCGCGCATTTCGAACGCTTGCGCCCGGCCGCGCAGGCGGCCGCGGACGGCACGCCCGGCGCGGCGGCCGATGCCTGGCTGAACGTATTTCGCAAGGACATGCAGGGCGTGTTGCTCGCCGAACTGGATGTGCGTTTTTTACCGCTGGAAGCCCTGCTCGCGGCGCTTCGCAGCCACTCATTGGTGCCTGATGTTCAGACTGCTTGATCTTGTTGTCTTCCTGCTCGGCCTGGTCGCGGTGTGCTGGATCGGCGCCGGCTATCTGGTCTCGAACCCGCTGGGCCTGGCCGTCACCCTGCTGATCGGCGCCGGCTATCTGGCCGGAGGACTGGAGCTGCTGCGCTACCGACAGGCCACGGCCACGCTGGAGCGCGGCCTCGGCGAGCTGTCCGCAGCACCGTCCAGCCTGGAGGACTGGCTCGCCCAGCTCGATCCTTCCCTGCGCAATGCGACGCGCCAGCGCATCGAAGGCCAGCGCGTGGCGCTGCCGGGGCCGGCGCTGACGCCCTACCTGGTCGGCCTGCTGGTGCTGCTGGGCATGCTGGGCACGCTGCTGGGCATGATGGCGATGCTCAGGGGCACCGGACTGGCGCTGGAAACCGCGACCGACCTGCAGGCGATCCGCGACTCCCTGGCCGCACCGGTGAAGGGGCTCGGATTCGCCTTCGGCACCTCGATCGCGGGTGTCGCGACCTCGGCGATGCTGGGCCTGCTGGCCGCGCTGTGCAGGCGCGAGCGGCTGCGGGTGGTGCAGTGGCTGGACGCGAAGATCGCGACCAGCCTGCGCAGCCATTCGCAGACCCATCGACGCGAGGAAAGCTTCAGGCTGCTGCAACTGCAGACCGAGCTGATGCCCGCGCTGATCGACCGCCTGCAGACGATGATGGCGACGATCGAACAGCAAAGCCTGGCCACCAACGAGCGCCAGATCGCCAGCCAGGCGGCCTTCCACGACAGGACCCAGGCCGTGTTCGCGCAACTGGCGTCCTCTGTGGAGCAGTCGTTGCAGAAGAGCGTCTCCGACAGCGTCCGCGTCGCCAGCGAAGCCTTGCAACCGGTCATGGAGACGACGATGGCGGCCATGGCGCGCGAGACCACCGCGCTGCACGGCACGGTCCACCAGGCCGTGGAGCGGCAATTGCAGGGCTTGTCGGCCGGTTTCGAAACCGCCGCCGCCAACGTCGCGGGCATCTGGAACCAGTCGCTGGCCGAACAGCAGCGAAGCAACGAAACCCTCACCCGCGAACTGCGCGACGCGCTGGATCAATTCGGCGCCAGCTTCGAGCAGCGCTCGACCGACCTGCTGGACAACGTCGGCGCCCGCCTCGACACCACCGCAAGCGCCGTGACGCAGGCCTGGACCCAGGCGCTGGCGCAGCAGCAGGACGTCAACGCGGCCCTGTCCAGCCAAAATCAGGAGGCGCTGACCGCGGCGGCCGCTACCTTCGCGCAGCACTCGGCTTCGTTGCTGCGCAGTGTCGATCAGTCTCATGGCGAGTTGCGGACGGCGCTGGCCGCTCAGGATCAACAGCGCCTGACCGCCTGGACCGAATCCCTGGCGTCGATGAGCAGCGCCCTGCGCGAGGACTGGGCGCAGGCCGGCATCGACACGGCGAGCCGCCAGCAAAGCATCTGCGACAGCCTGGCCCGCACCGCGGACGAGATCGGCGCGCGCACGCAGGCGCATGCCAGCGAAACGATCGCCGAGATTTCGCGACTCGTGGACACCGCCTCTGAAGCGCCCAAGGCCGCCGCCGAAGTCATCGCCGAGCTGCGCCAGAACCTGTCCGAGAGCATGGCCCGCGATACCGCGGTGCTGGAAGAGCGCACCCAGCTGCTGTCCACGCTGGACACCCTCCTGTCCGCCGTGAATCACGCCTCCACCGAACAGCGCGGCGCCATCGATGCGCTGGTCGCGACTTCGGCGGAGCTGCTCGACCGGGTCGGCACCCGCTTCATGGGCCATATCGAATCCGAAACCGGCAAGCTCGGCGCGGTCGCCCACCAGGTCAGCGTGGGCGCGGTCGAAGTGGCGAGCCTGGGCGAAGCCTTCGGCGCCGCCGTGCGCGTGTTCGGCGACTCGAACGACAAGCTCGCCGACCGCCTGCAGGGGATCGAAGACGCGCTGCAGAAATCGCTGGTACGCAGCGACGAGCAACTGGCGTACTACGTCGCCCAGGCGCGCGAGGTCATCGACCTGAGCCTGCTCGCGCAGAAGCAGATCGTCGAGGACCTGCAACAGTTGCCCGCTTCGCGTGCGTCGAACGACGCCGCAGCGGCATGAGCACGGACATCAGCAGCGAGGTCGATGGCGGCGCGGACGCCTCGGTTTCGGTCTGGGCCGCGTTCGGCGACCTGATGTCGATCCTGCTCGGCGCGTTCGTGCTGATCCTGGTCGGCGTGATCGCCGTGCAACTGCAGTTGGAGATCAAGCTCAACCAGGAGATCGCGCAGCGCAAGATCGAGACCCAGCGCCGCCTGACCCTGGAGCGTGCGCTGGCCGTGCCCTTGGCGGCGGGCCGGATCACCCTGGTCGACGGGCGCATCGGTATCCGCGGCAGCGTGCTGTTCGCCTTGAATTCCGATCGCTTGCAGCCCGAAGGCCGCGAAGTGCTCAAGAGCCTGGCTGGCCCGCTTGCGGAATATCTGCGCGCACGCGACGAAGCGCTGATGGTGAGCGGCTATACCGACGACCGCCAGGTCAGCGACGGCAACCGCGAGTTCGCCGACAACTGGGAACTCTCCGCCCAGCGCGCCCTGACCGTGACCCGCGCCCTGATCGCCGAAGGCGTGCCCTCGTCCTCGGTATTCGCCGCCGCGTTCGGCGCCGAGCAGCCGGTCGCTGCCAACACCGACGAAGCCGGACGCGCCAGCAACCGGCGCGTGGAGATGGCGCCGGTGCCACGATTGCGGCACGCCACCGCGTCTTCCGATGCGCGATAACCCGGTCCCCGACCACGCGATCCTCGATGCCTGGCGCGAACAAGGCGCCGACCGCATGGATCCCCTCGCCTTCCACTACCTGGTGGCGCTGCGGCGGCGCGCGATCGACCGCGACGGCGATGCCCGGCGCGAGCTGGAGCGCCGCCTGTCCGATCTGATCGCGGCCTATGCCGGCGATCTCGCGCGTACCGCCGCTCATGCTGCCGATGCCAGCCCCATCGGCATGCCCGCACGCGGAATGCTCGGCGAACTGGCCGACGAACTCGCCGGTCGCGCCGCGTCGCGCAACGGCGGCAAGGTCGCCGACGACAACGCCGCTCGCGCCGTGCTTCCGGAACTGGGAATGCTCGACGACTTCCGCAAGATCTGGGCCAGCGTGCGCAGCGACAGTCAGGTCCGACGCTCGCTGGAGGACGCACCCAGCAATGCCGGCCCGCTCAATTCCAGCCGCCTCGTCCACCGCTCGCTCAGCCTGATGCGTGAACTTTCGCCCGGCTATCTGCAGCAGTTCCTGGCCTACGTCGACGCCTTGTCGTGGCTGGAACAGATGAACGAAGGCGGCGTCCTCGCTGCGCAAGAGCCGCCGCAACGCGACAGCGGCAAGCCGCGCACCCGCAAGCCGCGCAAGCGCCGCGAGTAGGGTCGGCGAACGAGCGCCTGCGAGACGCCAGCGGCGCGCCGGCGTTTTCGTAATGCCCGATATCGGCCACAATCGGTCGTTCGCGAGCGCCGCTCGCTCCGCCCAATCCCGCATGCCTGCATTGCCATCCCACAGCGCCTGGACCGGTACCCTGCTGCTCGGCGAGCACGTGGCGGTGTTGCAAGGCCGGGCCGGCGGCAGCCTCCGTCATGCCCATTACGCGCACCAGCTGCTGCTCAGCGAGGGCGCGCCGTGGCAAGTGGAGATCGACGGCGAACGACGCCAGGGCCAGCGCTTGTGGCTGCCGTCGTTCCAGCCGCATGCCGTGCTCGCCGCGCCGGCTGAAGGCTGCACGGTGTTCCTCGAACCTGGCCACGCCGATGTCGAGGCGATAGCCCAGCAATTGCCGCAGCTGCCGGCCCGGCTGCCGGCGCTACGATCGCGGTTGCCCGGCCTTTGCCGGGCGCAAGCCTTGGACCGGCGCCTGCAGGCGGCCATCGCCGAAATCGGCGCACGCCTGCCCGATAGCGTGGCTGCCGCCGATATCGCCCAGGCCGCGCACCTCTCCCCCAGCCAGCTGCATCGGCGCTTCCAGTCCGACCTGGCGGTCAGCCTGCGTGGCTGGGTGCTGTGGCGGCGTTTGCACCAGGCCTTAGTTCACCACCTCGCCGGCGACAGCCTGACCGCCAGCGCGCACGCCGCCGGTTTCGCCGACCTGGCGCATCTGTCGCGCAGCTTGCGGCGCATGTTCGGCATCAGCGCCGCGCAGCTGCGCGGCCTGCAGGTGCAGGCCTAACGCGAGCGCGCCTGCGCGAGCTGCGGCGGCAACGCCGGCACCTCTGCATGCGGCAGCTCGCGAAACGGCGCCAGCAACTGGCCGACATAGTCGCGCGGGTAATCCGGTTGGCTGCCGATGCCCAGGTCGCGCCCGCTCAGGCGATAAGCCGGCGCATCGAAGGCGGTTCCCAGCAGCCGATCCCAGACGGTGAAGAACAGCCCGAAGTTGACGTCGCCGGCGCTGCCGTAGCGCAGGTGATGGAAGCGGTGCAGCGGCGCCCATGCCATCACCCGGCCCAGCCAGCCAGGCCGCATGTCGACATTGGAATGCTGCAACAGCAGTTGGATGGCGATGGCGAAGGCCAGCACCGCCGCCAGCGGATACGGCATGCCCAGCACCAGCAATGGCAGCACTCCGCCCACGGCTTCGGTGGCTTGGTGCAGCGGATGCTTCATCAGACCGTTGAAGCCGTACATCCGGCTCACGCTGTGGTGCACGGCATGCAAGCGCCACAGCCAGCCGATGCGATGGCTGGCGTAGTGCATGAGGGTCAGGCCCAGATCGGCGCCGACGATGGCCAACAGCAGTTGCGCGGCGAACGGCCACTGGGTCGGCCAGCACCGCCACGGCATCCACCCCGCGAGCAGCGGGATCAGGCCGATCGACAGCAGGTTCAAGCCTTCGTTGACCAGCACGTGCAAGGCATCGCGGCCGCGATCGCCGTGGTCCCGGTTGAAGCTCCGGTCGTACGGCCAAAGGTGCTCGGCGACGAAGGACAATAGCGCCGCCAGGCCCAGCAACGGCAGCAACCACAGCGCATCGCCGTCGCGGTGGGCGACCCACCACACCGCCGTGCCGACGAAGCCGAACAGGAACAAGGGCGCGTACAGGCGCAGCATCCAGCGTTTCATCTTCGCTCCAGGCGACCGGGGAGCCGGCATGCTGGCGCCCATGCCGCTCGCGTGGCTTGAACAAACCACGCATCCTGCGCGTTGGGACCGTTCTGGCTGGAAGAAGCAGCGCGCCTATCGCGCGGCGGCGGTCGCCGCTTCAGTCGTCCCGACCCAATAGAATCTCGCGCGTCTTCGACAGCGCGCCCTCCCGCCAGGACAACGTCCAGCGGTAACGACCCGGCTCTGGGCAAGGACCTGCCGAGCCGCGATCGAGGGAGCGCTTGCAGATCGGCGAATCGCGCACGACGTCGAAGGTGACCTGGACGCGGTCGCCCACGATCGCCAGCGCGCGCACGTCGCCAGGCACATGCAAGGACGTATCGTCGCCATAGCCGCTTTGCTCGGCGCGTCGCCACAGGTCGGTCATGTAATCGTTATCGAGACGGCCGGTACGCAAGCGCGGATCGCCCTTGCGCAACGGCGTCATCACCACGACGTCGTTGGTGCAGTCGAAGCTCGCGCCGATGCAGGTCGCGGTGAGCAGATAGACCACTTCGTCCACGCCGTCGCGATCCAGATCCGCGATCTGGACGCGGCTCGCCCGGATATCGGTACGGATATCGTCGCCCGGATGGAACTTGGTCCAGACATTGGCCGCACGCACCGCTCCGCGACTGTCGATGGCGCCGACGCCGCCGCTGAACATCATCGCCAACGCCGCGAACGCCACGACCGCGATTCCTTGCCGCTTACGCATGACCTGCTCCTTGTCCGTCGTCCCAGGATTCTAGAACGGCCGGCCGCTCGCACGGCATCGGCGTAGCGCCCGAATCTCCCGGCCTGACGCAAAGCTCCGGACAAAGAAAAAGGCACCCGGACTTGCGTCGCGGGTGCCTTTGAATTGGTGGGCCGTCAAGGATTCGAACCTTGGACCTATTGATTAAGAGTTTGGGCAACTTTGCTATTGAATCAATGGCTTAGGCCGCTCCAATTTCCCGGTGGCGCTCACCCGCAACGCCTCCAGATCAGCATCCTACCAGTCATTTTCCCGGTGTCCGCTATCGGCCAAGAGCGGTCGCTCCCGCCAGTATCCGTGTGTCTCCGGAAGGGGCTGGCGTGCTTGCCGTGAGCGGTCGGGTCCGAGCAGACCCCGCCGCTACGGCTCCAGCTTGTCGACCGGGAGACTGGCGGAAGCTCATAAAAGACCGCGAACTGAAGTTCCCGCCTACCTGCGGAGCGTATGCAGAAGCGTCGGGCGGCGGCGCTGCAGGCTATCGCCGTCGGAATTGTTGTAAATTTTGCGAGAACGGCTAGAGGGGTGCGTTTTGAAAATGGTGCTTGGGAGCAGGCAGTCGGACAGCCTTGGGCGGTACTACACCCATGGGAAGGTCGCGGCGTTGTTGGTCGCATCGATGGATGTAACCGCCCCAAAGACCGTTATTGACCTCGGTGCCGGCAACGGCACACTCGTCGATGCGGCTGCGAAGCTCTGGAGCAAGGCGCGCTTCGTCACCGTCGATATCGACGAAAGAGCCGAGAGCAGTCGCCTGCCGGCAACGAGGGGAGACGCATTCCGTCATTTCACAGGCGATGCCTTGGACGTTGGTCTAAACCATCGGCTCGG
Organism: Lysobacter sp. Root667; assembly: GCF_001427715.1. Taxonomy (NCBI): domain Bacteria; kingdom Pseudomonadati; phylum Pseudomonadota; class Gammaproteobacteria; order Lysobacterales; family Lysobacteraceae; genus Lysobacter; species Lysobacter sp. Root667. The sequence continues at coordinate 291,509 of NZ_LMHF01000014.1, read as the reverse complement.
CCTTCATTGGGGAAGAGCCTGTGTGGGCTTGTGCAATCCACCCTATATCAAGCCTCGCTGGCGCTGCCATTTCGGCGAAATCATGGAGGAGGTTGGCCTTAGTCACGTTCTGCCGCATGCGGATGACGTCCCGGCAGATATCCTTTTTATTGCTCAAAACCTGCGTTTGCTTAAGAAGGGCGGACGGCTTGGAATGATCATTCCGGATGGACTGATTTCCGGAGAGCGCTTCATGCGTTTTCGTCAGTCACTCATCGAAAGCCATGCAATTGACCAGGTCATCGAGTTGCCGCGTAATATTTTTCGCCGAACTGAGGCCAAGGCTCATATAGTCATTCTTACGAAGGGCGCGACGCAGGAATCGACCATTCCTGTTCGACAGCTTTCCGCGACCGGTGAACTATCAGACACAATGGCGATATCGCCAGAGCGGGCAATCCTTCGCCTGGATTATGGATTCCATTCATTGGCGAAGCCGTCACGCGCTTTGCGAAGCGTCCAGCTATCGCAGCTCGTTAGTTCGATCTCGCGTGGCGTGCTCTCATCGCGGACTCGACAGACTGTCGCATATCCAGTCTTTCACACGACCGACCTTGCGGATGGCATGACTGAGGTGCCCCGCAGATTCGTGCTCAACAAGGAGCATCGGAGAGTGGTAGCCGGTACAACAGCGCGAGCGGGTGACGTGCTTGTCGCCAGGGTCGGCAGAAACTTGTCAGACAAAATCTGTCGGGTTGGTCGAGGGGTCATTGTTGTGTCGGACTGTTTCCTTGTCCTGCGGCCGAATCCAGGCGAGGAGGACAAGCTGTTCAAAGTTCTGACTAGTCCTCGTGGCCGATCAGCCATTGATGCAATTGCGCACGGAGTCGGCGCCAGATTCATCACCGCCAATGCGTTAATGACGCTACGTTTGTGAGTCCTAGGCATGGCAAATAGAACTGACGGTGTTGAGCTCGAGTCTGCTCTCCAGCAGCGGGCGGATTACATTCCAATTGAGGACCTACTGAGCGAAACTTCGCAGCAGGGTGATCTGTTTAATAAGGTCACCCAAGAGCTGACAAATCGCGGATTGCGGACCATCGTGGGCCCGCGAGGTTGCGGAAAGACGCACATGATGCGTTTCGCTTGGCTGAAGTGTCGTGACGACAGTTCTATGCCGTTCGCTGTGTACGTAAGTTTCAATCGCTACTTCCGACTTGAGCCCCTGCTTTCGAGCCACGCGAGCGCGCTCGAGCAGTTTCACTCGTGGGTGCTTGCCAGGATCATCTTGTCTCTCATTGATAGCGCGCAGTCTTGGCAGCCCGAATTTTCGGTCGAGCTTCCAGCGCCGTTAACGCTGCACGGGCTTCAAAGTTTCGTGTCCAGGACGGAGCGCAACCTACCGCTCGATGACGACATGAAGGTTGTTGCTGACGCGCTTTCCATTGAGCGCGTGCAAGCACTAATTGCGTCCGCTCGAGTGCAGGCTGGGCGCAAGTTCAGTGTTCTGCTAATGGATGATGCGGCGCTGACGCTTACCCCCGAATATCTGATTGAGTTCCTGGATATCGTACGGTCGTTGAAGTCCATCGATTTGGCGCCGAAGGCTTCGGTCTATCCTGGCACGACGGAGGTAAGCCCAAAGTTTCACCAAGGCCAGGACTCGGTGGCAATCCCGGTATGGGTTTGCATTGAGGATCCCGGGTATGACGACGTGATGGACGGCATTGCCGACACTCGCGTGAAAGATTTTCAGTCCACTCCCGCCGACGTCCGGGTCATGTTGCGATTCGCTGCATTCGGTATTCCGCGAGCTTACTTAACCATGCTGGACGAGTTTCATCGCGGTGATCACCGCACGGCCCAGCAAGGCGTAACGCGGACGATTCAGGAGCACCTTGACGCAAGGTTGGCGGAGTTCCGCTCGCTAGGAAAGAAGGTTCCAAAGCTCGCGTCTCTGGTTGAGGCCGGAGAGAAAGTGCTCGATGGAATCGTTCGTGAGATCAAGTTATTCAACGAAGGCGTCGGGGGCAAAGGCTATCGGCAGCTTACGGTCGGAGTCGTAGAAGGTGAACTGACGCCGGTAGTCGAGCGCATGTTCAATTTGTTGGTCGAGGCAGGGCTCACTTACGACAACTTGACCGTAAAGCATGGCACTCCTTCGCGGATTTATCGCCGGTATATACCGCATGCCGCGAACTTGCTTTCTATCAGAGCAATCGGTGGAGGCGGAAGCGGCGGCAGCATGCGCCAAACTGTTGAAGCGATCGGGTTCAAGTCGGCAAAGCATCCGGTGCGAAAGAGCCTTCAGCGCATTGTTCCGGAGGTGGATTTGGGCAGCTTGAGCCTGTCGCTTCCAAAATGCGCTTCATGCCATACGCCACGACTGGCTGACAGTCAGCGATTCTGTCACAACTGTGGACAGCAGCTCGTTGATGCATCTACGTTTTCGCAGTGCCTGGAGACGGCCATCGCGCAGGTGCCAGGGCTGACAGTTTGGCAACGCGCTCAGATCGATGAACACTTGCCAAACTTGAAGACGCTTCGAGACTTTTTGGCAAAGCAAGATCCGGCCGCCGACCTGCTCACCGTCCGAGGATTCGGGCGCCGCAGAACTGCGAAAATTGTGGATGTTCTCAACGGTTTCGTTGACGAGTATTTGTCCTAGCCATGCCTCCGAAACCTGCTCCTACGGCCGACTTCTCGGCGATTCTGATGGTGCGTCAGCTCGCGGGCGAGCTTGATACCAGGCAGTGGTTTCATGCTGACCACGATGATTCCGATGTATCGCCGATTGATCAGTTCATCGATAACGCGGTAAGCCTCAACAAGATGTGGGTAGGAAAAGGGGACGACGCCTTCCTGGAGCGGGAACTGGGGATGCTGCTAATTCTGGGCTATGTTTCAGCCGTTGAAGGATTTTTTCGAGCGCTTATAAGGCGCATCGTTATGGTAGATCCCTACTCGCAGCTACACTGCGAGACCTTCACACTGACATACGCAGCCGCGCGTCATCAGCGGCAGGACCTCCTCCCCGAGGCGCTCCTCGAGGAAGTCGTGTTCTCTGGACAAAAGCAGATACTGGCAAATCTTCAAAAATTTCTGAGCTGGAATTTGAACGGGAACAAGCCGTTCGAGGACCTCCTCACGCGCTATAACGCCGTATGTGAACTGCGGCACTGCTGCGTCCATCGCTTCGGGAAGCTCGGCACCAAAAATGCGGTCGAGCTTGGGCTTGAGAGCCACAAGAAGTACCTGGAGAAGCCCATCCTGCTGACCCGGTCGAACATGGAGTCCATCGTCGACTTACTCTTCGTCCTGGTTAAGTCTCTCAACAACGAGGCGTTTCGGTTTGTTCTAAACCGTGCGGCAACTTCCAGGCTAAAAGGAGCGCAGGCAGTGGGGCTGGGCTGGACGTGGAACAAGGCGAGGGATAGGAAGCTGTACTCGGCCTACTACGCAATATTCGCCAGTCAGCGGGACGCGACGCCCTCTCCGTCCATGGAAGAGATGTACGAGCGTTACCGAGCTACGTTCAAGAGTGTTGGACAGGGAAAGGGCGGCGGGCGGAGGCGAAAGAGAGGCGCATAGGAAGCCCTGTATACGACGCGGGCCAGGCGATGATGTTCCCAATCGCGGTTTAGCACGTTCCGTCGTCGGCAAGGCCTGTAGGCTCGGACACAGCTCCAGAGGTTTTCGCGCAGCCGCGAGATCGATTTGACACCGCTCATTCCCCCACCGGTGTCCGCTTCGGGTCGGAAGCTGCCCTCTCCTACCCCCGATAACCCTCCCTAATCCCGGTCCACGTCGGCTTCCGGCCAGAAGCGGACATCGCGCGAACGCCTCAACCAAGCCGCGCCGCGCAGTGGCTTCGGCTTGAACAAATTGTTAAACCACAACTCCGGAGAGCGCGAGTACTGTTTTAACAGCCGCTAAGACAAGTGCAGGTACGAATGTTGACGACAGAGCAGAGATGCACTTGGAGATGTTGCTTTGTTGCGGCGTTGTGCAACGCAGCTCAGTTGCAAGATCCGACAGTGACTTGATGATTTGCTGAGCTTGGCGTTGGATCTCCTCATTTGCGACCTGCTGGGCGATCTGGACATTTGTCTTGCCCGAGCTGGCTGTGCTCGAAAAGCCAGTAGTGCTTGAACCAGGTCCGCCGCCGCTAACACTAACGTTGATGCCAGTTCCACCGCCATTTACGATGGATTGAGTTCCGATCGTTGTCACGTTGACGGCAAAGTGAAATTGGCTGGGATTGCTCTGGAACGATTCTCTCAGCGCGTCGATTACCGCAGCCGCTTCTTCAGATCGCATGCGATGTCTCCTTGAGGCCAAACTTCCAGTTAGCCGGATCCCGGGGTTCCGTTATACGACTTTTCCACAGCGCACCGTATAGTGGGCTATCCCCTTTGATACGGGTCGATCTTAGGGCCAAGTTTCCCAGTGCGCACAAATTGAATTTTCGCCTATTGAACGCCGCCGGTTGCTTTTGCGTTGGACACTTCTTGTGCAAGGCTGGCCACCTCGACACCTTTAGCGAAATACTCCATCACATCGCGTACTCCCTGCTTGTACGCCGCTTCGGGCGCTGTATCGCCGGCGTCGGAAATTAGCTCGCCTAAGCGTGCTTTCAAAAGCTCAAGCAGCTGAACTCTGTGCGGACTAGTGGCTAGCAGCAATGTGCAAATTTGAACAAGCGCCGTTTGCGTCCCGTTCACCTGCGCAAAGAACTCATCGACTGACTGGCCCATCGTCATTTCTCCAGAATTTGTTGAAGCATCCTAGCGCTTCGCTCGCATAGGCGCCTGCTGCTCTGGCAATGCGCGTATGTGGTCATCCGTCCCCAAAGGCGCTGGAACCTCAATGGGAGCGCTACACAAGCAACCGACGCACGTTGTTAGCGGAATAGGCTCAGGACAATACCGAGCAAGATAAGGATGCCAGCGCCAACCAAGCCGGACCGCACCAGAAAGGAAAGGCCAATCTCCTTCGCATATCCCACCTGACGGCGCCGGATGGCTTGATCCTGCTCGCGCTCTTCCTCTCGAACACGATCTATTGCAGCGGTGGAGACGTCCAAGCCTCGAGCTTCAATCTCGGCCTTGGCGATCGGCAGGGCGTCTTCGGTGAAGGACTGGTCCCGCCAGCGCTTGACGAGTTGGTTATCTGGCATCTCACGGAAAGACTTGCGCAGTGTCTCGGTCGAAACGTCCATGGCTTCCCTCCCAGCAAAGAACAATGGCAGAAATTCGGCACCAGAGCTGGCTCTGAGTCGGTAGCGGACGTGAGCACCCGCTGCTCCAGTAGCGAGGGAACAGGGGCCAGAGTACTAATTCACGTCTGCCGCGGTGCATTTCGTCCTTACGCGTTCGGCCGCGGCAACGGCCGCGCGTGCAGCAGCTGCGTCGCTAGGGCCTACCTTGAAAACCTTGCGACCCGGACGATCGCACCGGCCCGCGCTGCATACCTAGAGGCCGGACGGGCAGCGCTTCGGATAAGGCTCGGCCTCGCGGCTGTACGAGGCCGCCCCTAGCAGGATCACGCTCGGCGACACCCGACGAACTGGCAAATCGAGCGGTTCCGGCGCTGTCGTCGGAGGAATGCATTGGTCGCATCCGGCGTAACGCAGGACAGCCCGACCCTCTTCGAGCGAGCCCAGCATCTCGCCCTCGTAAAACATCGCACCACCGTCGCCCTCGGAAGCGTAAAGACGGCCGGCTTTGCAGACCACCGTCTGCTTATGCAACTTCACGAGCGCACTGTCGATCTGGAGCGCGTTCTGGTAGTACCAGCGCTCGGGTATACCCGCCTGATCGAACTCCGCGGCGCGTTCGAAGCCGATGTAGGCGTTCACGTGCCAGGGCAAAGGCGGCGGCAGCAGCGGTGCTTCACCGGCACGCACCAGCGCGCACGCGCAGAGCGTGGCGACCAGAACGAATCCCGTGAGCCCCTTCATGCCCGTCCCCACGCCAGCGGCGTCCCTGCGACGCAGACACTGTAGCAAGGCCACGCGCGAGACGGAGCGGATGCGCTGCGGGGGCGATAACAGGATGCGCGGCGCCTGCGAACGATCCACCGATCCGGAATTCTCGGCGCCGAGCCCAGAAAAGAAAAAAGCACCTGGACTCGCGTCCAGGTGCCTCTTCGATTTGGTGGGCCGTCAAGGATTCGAACCTTGGACCTATTGATTAAGAGTCAACTGCTCTACCAACTGAGCTAACGGCCCGGTGCATCAGGAGCGAAATTGTATCAGAAGCTTTTCGGTCCTTACAACAATGGGGTGGCTGAGGGGACTCGAACCCCCGACATCTGGAATCACAATCCAGTACTCTAACCAGCTGAGCTACAGCCACCGTAAAACGTAGACATACAACGCAAATCTGTTGCGAACTTGGCGCGCCCGGCGGGAATCGAACCCACAACCACCGGCTTAGAAGGCCGGTGCTCTATCCAGTTGAGCTACGGGCGCCAGTCCAACCATCTTAACTGACGCCCCAGCCTGAGTAGCGGATGGTCGGGGCAGAGGGATTCGAACCCACGACATCCAGCTCCCAAAGCTGGCGCTCTACCAGGCTGAGCTATACCCCGAGCCGGGGCTTCCGTTGCGCGCCAACGCCGCGAAAGGTCGAGTAGTTTGGGCGGCGGCACCGCCGCTGTCAACGAGGCAGCGACGATCCGGCGGCGTGTATGCTCCCGGCATCGTGAACATCCGTTCATTCGGCACATCAGGGGCATAGATATGCGCAGCGGCAATCCGGCATTGAAGGAATCGACCTTTCTCGACCTCGGCACCGGTTCGGTGGTCCAGGGCGACAGCCAGGCGATGAGCTTGAACGGCACGGTCAACAAGACCGGCCTGCTGTTGCTGCTGACCGTGATCACCGCGGCCTACGCCTGGAGCCAGATCAGCATCACCCCCGAGGGCGCCACCGGCCTGATGCCGTTCATGCTGATCGGCGGCCTGGGCGGCCTCGTCCTGGCCCTGGTGACGGTGTTCAAGAAGACCTGGGCGCCGGTGACCGCGCCGGCGTACGCGCTGGTCGAGGGCCTGTTCCTGGGCGCGATCTCGTCGATGTTCGAGGCGCGCTTCCCGGGCATCGTGATGCAGGCGGTGATGCTGACCTTCGGCACCCTGTTCGCGCTGCTGCTGGCCTACCGTTCGGGCCTGATCAAGGCGACCGAGAACTTCAAGCTGGGCGTGGCCGCGGCCACCGGCGGCATCTTCCTGCTGTACCTGGTCAGCTTCGGCATGAGCCTGTTCGGCAAGAACATCCCCTACATCCACGAGTCCGGCCTGATCGGCATCGGCTTCAGCCTGTTCGTGGTCGTGGTCGCGGCGCTGAACCTGGTGCTGGACTTCGACTTCATCGAAACCGGCGTCGAGCAGCGCGCACCCAAGTACATGGAGTGGTACGCCGCGTTCGGCCTGATGGTGACCCTGGTGTGGCTGTACGTCGAGTTCCTGCGCCTGCTGTCGAAGCTGCAATCGCGCAACTGAGCCCGACGCCGGGTCGCAACGAAGAAGGGGCGCAATCGCGCCCCTTTTTTTGCCTGCCTTCTTTTGACGGGCGGCCGCTCAGGCCTGCCCTTCGGCCGCTTGCGCGAGCAGCTGCGGCGCGCGCTTGCGCGAGGACCACAGCATCGCGGCGAGGGTGATCGCGCCCAGCAGCCAGCTGTAATGGACGCTGCCGGCCAGCGCCAGCGGCGAGACCGCGCCCAGCGAGGCCGCCAGCAGGATCTGCGCGCCGTAGGGCAGCACGCCCTGGGTCACGCAGGCGAAGATGTCGAGCACGCTGGCCGCGCGCGCCGGCGGCACGCCGTGCTGCTGGGCGATGTCGCGGGCCAGGCCGCCGCTGATCAGGATCGCGACGGTGTTGTTGGCGGTGAACACGTCGGTGGTCGCCGACAGCGCAGCGATGCTGAGCTCGCCGGCGCGCCGGCTCTTGTGCCCGCGCGCGAAGCGGCCGATCGCCTGCGCCAGCCAGGCCAGGCCGCCGGTCGCCTTCATCAGCGCGCCCAGGCCGCCGACCAGCAGCGACAGCAGGGTGATTTCGATCATGCTCTCGAAGCCGTCCCAGATATGCCCGGCATAGGCGGCCAGACCGAAATCCTCGGCGAGGAAGGCGCCGAACGCGCCGGCCACCACCAGGCCCACGCTCAGCACCACGATCACGTCGACGCCGGCCAGGGCCAGGCCCAGCACGATCAGGTACGGCACGATCAGCCAGGCCGAGACCGGCTCCAGCGGCGCGACCGGCGCGGTCTCGCCGACGAAGCCGAGCACGACCACGGTCAGCAGCGCGGCCGGCAGCGCCAGCTTGAAGTTCTCGCGGAACTTCTCGCGCATGGTGCAGCCCTGGGTGCGGGTGGCAACGATGGCGGTATCGGAGATCACCGACAGGTTGTCGCCGAAGGTAGCGCCGCCGATCACCGCGCCCAGCACCAGCGCCCGGTCCAGGCCGGAGGCGTCGGACACGCCCAGCGCGATCGGCGCGACCGCGGCGATGGTGCCCATCGAGGTGCCCAGCGACAGCGAGATGAAGCCGGCGACCACGAACAGGCTCGGCAGCAGCAGCGCCGGATGCACGTGACCGATACCGAGCGAGACGATCGCGTCGACCGCGCCGATCGCCTTGGATACTTCGACGAAGCCGCCGGCGAGCAGGAAAATCAGGCACATCAGCACCACGTTGCTGTCGCCCATGCCTTCCAGCAGCGTGTCCAGCGGCTTGAGCTTGCGGCGCCAGGCGATGAACGCGGCCAGCGCCAGCGCCGGCAGGATCGCGACCGGCGCGCGCAGCTGATAGAAGCCCATCGCTTCGCCGTGGGTGGTGAAGTAGATCCCGGCACCGAAGAACAGGGCCAGGAACAGCAGCAGGGGCGTCAGCGCGAGCGCGCTGGGGCGGACCGGGGCATTCATCGCTTCATCCGAATGGAACAATTTACCCGTCTATTTTGCAGTGCAACATGGGCGGTGTCGAGGGCTGGGGCTAGGGGCTGGGGTTGGGGTTCATGCAGCCCTGGCATGTGCGGCCCTCACCCCAACCCCTCTCCCGCTTGCGGGAGAGGGGTTTAGGCGCGGATGCGTCGCTTACCTCCCAAACGCAACGAGGCGCCCGAAGGCGCCCCGTTGCGGTACCGCGTCGGCCGAGATCAGGCCGTGGCGCGGCTCGCGATCGCCTTGGCGAACGACAGCGTATTGCCCTCGCCGCCCAGGTCCGGGGTCAGCGAATCCTTGGCTTCGAGCGTGGCGACGATGGCCTCGCGCAGCTTGGTCGCCTTCTCCGGCTGGCCGAGGTGGTCGAGCATCTGCGCCGCGCCCAGCAGCAATGCGCAGGGGTTGGCGATGCCCTTGCCGGCGATATCCGGGGCCGAGCCGTGCACGGCCTCGAAGATCGCCGCGTCGGTGCCGATATTGGCGCCCGGGGCCAGGCCCAGGCCGCCGACCAGACCGGCGCAGAGGTCGGAGATGATGTCGCCGAACAGGTTGGTGGTGACGATGATGTCGAACTGCTCCGGACGCATCACCAGCTGCATGCAGGTGTTGTCCACGATCATCTCGTTGCACTGGATGTCCGGATACTGCTGCGCCACTTCGCGCGCGGTCTTCAGGAACAGGCCCGAGGTCGACTTCAGAATGTTGGCCTTGTGCACCACCGTGACCTTCTTGCGGCCGGTCTTGCGGGCCAGGTCGAAGGCGTAGCGCACGATGCGCTCGGAGCCGCGGCGGGTGATCTTCTGGGTCAGCAGTGCGGTCTCGCCGTCTTCCGACAAGGACTGGCCTTCGCCGATATAGGCGCCTTCGGTGTTCTCGCGCACGGTGATCAGATCGACGCCGGTAGGGAAGCGCGACTTGGTGTTCGGGAACGACTTGGCCGGACGCACATTGGCGTACAGGTCGAAGCGCTTGCGCAGCTCGACGTTGATCGAGCTGAAGCCTTCGCCGACCGGCGTGGTCAGCGGGCTCTTCAGGGCGATACGGTTCTTGCGGATCGAGTCCATGGTCGCGGCCGGCAGCAGTTCGCCGTGCTTTTCCAGTGCGACCAGGCCGGCATCGGCGAATTCGTAGCTCAGACCGAGGTTCATCGCGTCGAGCACGTGCAGGGTGGCGTCCATGATCTCCGGGCCGATGCCGTCGCCACGGATGACCGTAATGGTTTGCGTCATGAGGGAAGTCTTCCAACGATAGGGCGCGGCGCAAGCGGCGCGGCGCACGAGGTGTGAGCCCCGTAATTATGCCGGAAGCGGCTCCGCCCTGCATTCGGCGGCGTATTGGACGATGGTCGGGGGCAGCCAACGGCCCGACTCGGCCAGGTCGGGGACGTCGTTCAGGCGGGTGCGCAGCAGGACGGCCTGCGACGGGAGCGGCGGGAGCCGCGATCGCGGCATCCAACTGGCGCCGTCGTTGAGATATCGCGATCGCGGCTCACGCCGCTCCTACAGGAATCGACCGGGAATCAGCCGTGGTCGTGACCGGCCGGCGCCTGGGCGTCGCCCTGCTCCAGCCGGTCGAGGAAATCGACCGCGCGGCGCAGGTGCGGGATCACGATGGAACCGCCGACCACCAGGCCGACCGAGAAGGCCTCGAACATCTCGTCGCGGTTGACCCCGGCTTCCTTGCACTGGGCGACGTGGTAGCTGATGCAGTCGTCGCAGCGCAGCACCATCGAGGCGACCAGGCCCAGCAGCTCCTTGGTCTTCAGGTCCAGCGCGCCGGACTGGTAGGTCTGGGTGTCGAGGGCGAAGAAGCGCCGCACGACCTGGTTGGGTTCGGCCAGGATGCGTTCGTTCATGCGCTTGCGGAACGCGGTGAACTCGGCGACGCGGTCGCTTTCGGTACTGTCGTTGCTCACGGAAACTCCTTGAATGAGGGGACGCTGGATGAGGGGCGCGCTTGCCGTCGATGGCGTCAGCGTTTCGGCGTGCGGATCGTCCGGCTGGTTCATTCCCGGCCGGGCGTTCGCGGGCGCAGGCGGCCGTGCCGCCCGCTCAACCCGCCAGCAGGGGTTCGAGACCGCCGGCGCGATGCAGCGCGATCATGTCGTCGTAGCCGCCGACGTGGGTGCCGCGGATGAAGATCTGCGGCACGCTGGTGCGGCGGGTCAGGCTCATCATCTTCTCGCGCTGCGCCGGGTCCAGGTCGATCCGGACCTCGGTCCAGGACTCGCCCTTGCTCTTGAGGAAGTTCTTCGCGGCGACGCAATAGGGGCAGATCGCGGTGGTGTAGATCACGATCTTCTCGGCCGATCCGGTCGGCGCGGTGTCGGTGACGCTCAAGACGATTCTCCTGATGAAACTCGGCGGGGTGCTTGCGGTCGAATATGGGCCCGCACGGTGCGCCATTAAACCGCGCTTGCGGAACGCTGTCGTCCACCGGTGCCTTCCGCGGCCCGGCCGGGCTCCGATTAATGGACGATTCACCCCGCCGGGCATGGCGGACCGCATCCTGCCGTGCGAACGTGCACCTGCCGTCCGCGCCACCCGCGACCGAGGAACGCCTGCTTGCGCCGCATCGCCCTGCTCTCCGCCGCCATCACCCTCGCCGTCGCCAGCGTCTGCGCGCCGGCCCAGGAATCGAGCCTGCCCGACATCGGCTCGTCCGCGGGCGAACTGCTGACCCCGGCCCAGGAGCGCGAATACGGCGCGATGATGCTGGCGCAGCTGCGCCACTACGACTACCTGCTGGAAGACCCGCTGATCAACAGCTGGCTCGATACCCTGGGCACGCGCCTGGCCGCCAGCAGCGACCGCCCGCGCCAGCCCTTCACCTTCTTCGTGATGCGCCAGCGCCAGATCAACGCCTTCGCGACCCTGGGCGGCTACATCGGCGTCAACGTCGGCCTGGTGCTGGCGGCCGAGCGCGAGGACGAAGTGGCGGCGGTGCTCTCGCACGAAATCGCCCACGTCACCCAGCAGCACGTGCTGCGCGGGGTCGAGCGCGCCCAGCGCGACCAGTTGCCGATCCTGCTGGCGATGCTGGGCGCGATCGTCGCGGCCCAGGCCGCCGGCGGCAATTCCGCCGACGACGCCGCCCAGGCCGCGATGGTCTCGGCGATGGGCCTGATGCAGCAGCGCCAGATCGACTACACCCGCTCCAACGAGTCCGAAGCCGACCGCCTGGGCATCCAGACCCTGGCCCGCAGCCAGTACGATCCGGCCGCGATGGCGGACTTCTTCGCCAAGATGCAGGCCAAGTCGCGCAGCAACGCGGCCGGCTACTACGGCCCCACCCCCGATTACCTGCTGACCCACCCGGTCACCACCACCCGCATCAGCGAGGCCAAGGCGCGCGCCGAGCAGATCGCCCGCAGCACCGTGGTCGCGACCACGGCGACGCCGAACGCCACCCGCAACGAACGCATCCCCAAGAACGGCTACAGCCTGCCCGGCGACGCGCGCGGCCTGGACAACCCGTTGCTGCCCGGCACGCTGAAGCTGCAGGGCTACGAGCTGTCCGGCGGCGAAACCGGCTTCTTCGAGTTCGCCCGCGAACGCATGCGCGTGCTCAGCGCCGAATCGCCGCGCGACGCCATCGCCGAATATGAGCGCCTGGGCAAGGGCAAGCTCGACGACGCCCAGCGCTATGGCCTGGCGGTGGCGCGGATGCGCGCCAACCAGGCCGCCGCCGCTGCGCCGGTGTTCGCCGAATTGCTGCAGGAACACCCCGACCACCTGTGGCTGAGCCTGGCCCTGAGCGAGGCCGAATCGCTGAGCGGCAAGGCCGTCTCGGCCGACGCCCGCTTCGACTCCCTGCTGCGGCAGATGCCGAACAACCGCGCCGTGGCGCTGACCTATGCCCGCTCCCTGTCGGAGCGCAATACGGTCGAGGCCGGCAAGCGCGCCCAGGCGGTGCTGCGTCCGCTGCTGGGCGCGGCCAGCGAGGACGCGGTGTTCCAGCAAGTGTTCGCACGCGCCTGTGAGATTGCGGGCGACCCGATCCGCGCCGGCGAGGCCTATGCCGAGGCCGCCTATCTGGGCGGTCGCCCGGAACAGGCCCTGGTCCAGCTGAACACGCTGAAGAAGCGTCCGGAGCTGGATTACTACTCGCGCGCCCGGATCGAAGCCCGGATCGCCGCCATCACCCCGACCGTGCTGGAGTTGCGGCGCCAGGGCGTGAAGGACGAGGACCTGCGGCGTCGCTGAACGGCTCTCGCCGGTCCTTGACCGGTCCTGGCCGCTCCTGACCGGATTTGTAACGTGTGACAGTCTGCTCGAGGGTCGCCGGTCCGCTCGCGACGGGCGCCCTTGGCGGCCGCTTTTGCCCAGCCAATCCCAAATCCCGCATCCCGCGCACCGGCCTTTGCGACAGTGTCACGCGGACGTCATAAAACGGTAGTGTACTGACGCGGTTTCAAGGAAGAGCCCCGTTTCCACTCCCCCCGGTGACCGCGTGCAGAAGCGCATCTTGATAGTCGAAGACGAACCCGCCATCCGCGACATGGTGTCTTTCGCCCTGCGCAAGGGCGAGTACGACCCGATCCATGCCGGCGATGCGCGCGAGGCCCAGGCGGCGATCGCCGACCGCGTCCCCGACCTGATCCTGCTCGACTGGATGCTGCCCGGCACCAGCGGCCTGGAACTGGCCCGGCGCTGGCGCAAGGAATCGCTGACCCGCGAAATCCCGATCATCATGCTGACCGCGCGCGGCGAAGAGAACGACCGCGTCGGCGGCCTCGAGGCCGGCGTCGACGATTACGTGGTGAAACCCTTTTCGGCGCGCGAACTGCTGGCGCGGATCCGTGCCGTGCTGCGGCGCTCGCGCGAGGACGACGAGGACGGCAGCGTCGGCATCGGCCCGCTGCGCATCGACGGCGCCGCCCACCGCGTGTTCGCCCAGGGCGACGGCGGCGACCAGGCGGTGCAGATCGGTCCGACCGAGTACCGCCTGCTGCACTTCTTCATGACCCACCCCGAGCGCGTGTACTCGCGCACCCAGCTGCTCGATCACGTCTGGGGCGGCAGCGTCTACGTCGAGGAGCGCACGGTCGACGTGCACATCCGCCGCCTGCGCAAAACCCTGGAACCGCACCGTCTCGACGGCATGGTCCAGACCGTGCGCGGCGCCGGTTATCGTTTTTCTGCCTCACTCGCCGCGTAAGCTTGGCGGGTATGCCACCCCGCGCCCGATCCGCCTGGTTCCGCACCCTGGGACAGCTGCTGCTGATCCTGGCGGCCGCGGCCGTGGCCGGGCTGCTGATCGGCCAGCCGTGGCCGACCGTGACCCTGGCGGCGCTGGGCGTGGTCGCCTGGCACTACTGGCGGCTGCGGCGCGTGCTGATCCGGCTGACCGCGCGCCAGCGCCTGACCCCGCCGCTGGGCGAAGGCATCTGGAACGAACTGGACCGGCTGCTGCACCGCAGCCAGGCCGAGATGCGCGGCCGCAAGCGCCGCCTGATCGAAATGTTGCGCGCCTACCGCGCCGCCGCCGCGGCGCTGCCCGACGCGATCGTGGTGGTGGAGCGCAACAGCCAGCGCATCCAGTGGTTCAACGAAGCCGCCAACGGCCTGCTCGGCCTGCGCTACCCGCGCGATATCGGCGGTTCGCTGTCGCAGAAGCTGCAGCCGCTGCAGCTCGCTCACTGGCTGGCCGCCGGACGTAACGCCGAGCCGCTGGAAGCGTCCTCGCCGTGGAACCCGGCCGCGACCCTGAGCCTGCGCCTGATTCCCTACTCCGAAAATCTGTGGCTGCTGGTCGCCCGCGACGTCAGCCGCCTGTTGCAGCTGGAGCAGATGCGCCGCGACTTCGTCGCCAACGTCTCGCACGAACTGCGCACCCCGCTGACCGTGGTCCACGGCTATCTGGACATGCTCGACCCCAGCGAACACCCGGACTGGGCGCCGATGCTGGCCGAGATGCAGCGCCAGTCGCAGCGCATGACCCAATTGGTCGAAGACCTGCTGATGCTGTCGCGGCTGGAGTCGCAGGACAGCCTGCCGGCCGAGGAGACCGTGGTCATGTCCTCGATGCTGTCCACGCTCAAGCGCGAAGCCATGGCGCTGAGCCAGGGCCGGCACGAGATTGCGATGGAAGACCTGGCCGGGGTCGACCTGTGGGGCTCCAACAAGGAGCTGCATAGCGCGTTTTCGAACCTGGTCAGCAACGCGATCCGCTATACCCCCGCCGGCGGCTCGATCCGGATCCGCTTCCGCCCCGAACATCAGGGCATGGGGCGCGGGGTAGTGCTGGAAGTGATCGACAGCGGCTACGGCATTCCGGCCGCGCACCTGCCGCGCATCACCGAGCGCTTCTACCGCGTGTCCACCAGCCGTTCGCGCGAGAGCGGCGGCACCGGCCTGGGCCTATCCATCGTCAAGCACGTGCTCAACCTGCACCAGGCGCGGCTGGAAATCGTCAGCGAGGTCGGCCGCGGCAGCACCTTCGCCTGCCATTTCGGCAGCGACCGCGTACGCAGCCGCGACGCCTATCTAGATAACCTGTCCGAAGCTTTGCCCTGAACCCCTCCAGCGCGCCCAGCCTGTGAACCTCGAGTCCGCCATGAACGCCGCCCTCACCAACGCGCTGTCCGACGCCAGCAACGACCCGCTGCGCGACCCCGGCCTGTATTTCAACCGCGAACTGTCGCAGCTGGACTTCAACTTCCGCGTGCTGGCCCAGGCGCAGGATCCGCAGGTGCCGCTGCTGGAGCGCCTCAAGTATCTGTGCATCTCCTGCACCAACCTCGACGAATTCTTCGAGATCCGCGCCGGCACCCTGCGCCATGCCCAAGACCTGGGCCTGACCCCGGGCGCCGACGGCCTCGCGCCGGCGACCGTCCTCTCGCGCATCCACGACCGCGCCGCGGAACTGGTCAAGGCGCAGTACGAATGCTGGAACGAGGTCGTGCGCCCGGCCCTGCGCGACGCCGGCGTGCGCGTGCTCGGCCGCGACTCCTGGAACGAGGCCCAGACCCAGTGGCTGCGCGCCTATTTCCGCGACGAGATCATGCCGGTGCTGTCGCCGCTCGGCCTGGACCCGGCGCATCCGTTCCCGAAGATCCTCAACAAGTCGCTCAACATCGTGGTGGTGGTGGAAGGCAAGGACGCGTTCGGCCGTGCCGGCAACCTCGCCATCGTGCGCGCGCCGCGCTCGCTGCCGCGCATCATCCAGATGCCCGAGAACGTCTCCGGCGGCAGCCACGACTTCGTATTCCTGTCCTCGGTGCTGTCGACCTTCGTCGACGAGCTGTTCCCGGGCATGAAGGTCAAGGGCGCCTACCAGTTCCGCGTGACCCGCAACTCCGAGCTGCTGGTCGACGAAGAAGAAGTCGACAACATCGCCCTGGCCCTGCGCGACGAACTGATCGGGCGCGGCTACCTGCGCGCGGTGCGGCTGGAGATCGCCGAGCAGTGCCCGAAGCCGATCGTGCGCAGCCTGCTCGAGAACTTCGATCTGCCCGAGAACGCGGTCTACCGCATCAACGGCCCGGTCAACCTCAATCGCGTGATCCAGGTCTACGACCTGGTCCAGCGCCCCGACCTCAAGTTCCCGCCCTACCAGCAACGCCAGCTGCCGGGCATCGAGAACATGTTCGACAAGGTCGCCGCCGGCGACGTGCTGCTGCACCACCCCTTCGAAGCGTTCACGCCGGTACTGGAACTGATCCGCCAGGCGGCCGAAGACCCGAACGTGCTGGCGATCAAGCAGACCCTGTACCGCGCCGGCAAGGACTCGCCGATCGTCGAACAACTGGTCCAGGCCGCGCGCAACGGCAAGGACGTGACCGTGGTGGTCGAACTGCGCGCGCGCTTCGACGAAGAGGCCAACCTCGGCCTCGCCGACCGCCTGCAGGAAGCCGGCGTGCAAGTGGTGTACGGCGTGGTCGGCTACAAGACCCACGCCAAGATGCTGCTGATCGTGCGCCGCGAAGGCCGCAAGCTGAAGCGCTACGTGCATCTGGGCACCGGCAACTACCACAGCGGCACCGCGCGCGCCTACACCGACTTCGGCCTGATCACCGCCGACGCGGACATCGGCAACGACGTGCACCTGATCTTCCAGCAGTTGTCCGGCCTGGCGCCGTCGCTGAAGCTCAAGCGCCTGCTGCAATCGCCGTTCACCCTGCACGCCGGCGTGCTCAAGCGCATCGATCGCGAGACCAGGCACGCGCGCGCAGGCAAGCCCGCGCGCATCGTCGCCAAGATGAACGCCCTCAACGAGCCGCAGGTCATCCGCGCGCTGTACCTGGCCTCGCAGGCCGGCGTGCAGATCGACCTGATCGTGCGCGGCGCCTGCACCCTGCGTCCCGGCGTGCCCGGCGTGTCCGAGAACATCCGCGTGCGCTCGATCGTCGGCCGCTTCCTCGAACACCATCGCGTCTACTGGTTCGACAACGACGGCGAGCCCGACCTGTTCTGCTCCAGCGCCGACTGGCTGGAACGCAACCTGCTGCGCCGGGTCGAGACCGGCTTCCCGATCCTCGACCCCGGCCTGGCCGAACGCGTCTACGACGAGGCCCTGAGCAACTACCTCGCCGACAACACCAGCGCCTGGGCATTGAGCGCGGACGGCGCCTACGAACGCGTGGTACCGCAGGGCGATGCCGCCCCCCATTCCGCTCAGGGTGCTTTATTGGCGAAAATCTGCGGATGAACGACGCCTACCCGACCACCGCCCTGCCGCTCGAAGACGGCGACCTGCTCGCCGCCGTCGACCTGGGGTCGAACAGTTTCCACATGGTGGTCGCGCGTTACGTGCTGGGCCAACTGCGCACCGTCGACCGTCTGCGCGAGACCGTGCGCATGGCCGAGGGCCTGGACCGCAAGGGCGGACTCGCCCCGGAAGTGCGCCAGCGCGCGCTGGAATGCCTGTCGCGCTTCGGCCAGCGCATCCGCGACGTGCCGCCGCAGCGGGTGCGCGCGATCGCCACCAATACCGTGCGCCGCCTGGCGGCGCCGCAAAGTTTCCTGATGCCGGCCGAAACCGCGCTCGGCCACGCCATCGAAGTGGTCGCCGGCCGCGAAGAGGCGCGCCTGATCTACCTCGGCGTCGCCCATGCGCAGCCGTCCAAGCCCGGCGACCTGCGCCTGGTGATCGACATCGGCGGCGGCTCGACCGAATGCATCATCGGCAGCGGCTTCGAAGCGATCGAACGCGAAAGCCTGCAGCTGGGTTGCATCGCCACCACCCGCCGCTTCTTCGAAAACGGCAAGCTGTCGAAGAAGAAATGGCGCGACGCCCTGACCGAAGTCACCGCCGAGTTCCAGCAATTCGCGGGCACCTACCGCGCGCTGGGCTGGCAGGAAGCGCTGGGCTCGTCGGGCACCAACAAGGCGATCGGCGAGATCTGCGCGGCGATGAAGCTGACCAAGGGCGCGGTCACCGCCGAAGCGCTGCCGATCGTGCGCGAGCGCCTGCTCCAGGCCGAGCGCATCGACCTGATCGACCTGCCCGGCCTGTCCGCCGATCGTCGCCCGGTGATCGCCGGCGGCATCCTGGTGCTGGAGGCCGCGTTCAACGCGCTCGGCCTGAACCGGATGGCGGTGAGCAAGGCCGCGATGCGCGAAGGCGTGCTCTACGACATGCTCGGCCGCGGCGGCGCGGACGATCCGCGCGACGCGTCGGTGGCCGCGCTGATGCAGCGCTACGGCATCGACGAAGGCCAGGCCGCGCGCGTGGAGGCGACCATGCTGCGCCTGTTCGACCAGGTCGCCGGCGCCTGGGCGCTGGACCCCGACGACCGCCTGATGCTGAGCCGCGCCGCGCGCCTGCACGAGCTCGGCCTGGCGATCGCGCACAGCCAGTACCACGTGCACGGCGCCTACGTGGTCGAGCATTCGGACATTTCCGGCTTCTCGCGCCAGCAGCAGCAGTTCCTGTCCGCGCTGCTGCGCACCCACCGCCGCAGCATTCCCAAGAGCGCGTTCGACGCACTGCCCGACCGCCTGCTCGCGACCGTACGTCGCAGCGCCGCGCTGCTGCGCCTGGCAGTGCTGCTGCACCGCGCCCACGAGGCCGACCCGATCCCGCAGCTGGACGCGCACGCCGACGGCAACACCCTGACCCTGACCGTGTCCAAGCGCTGGCTGGACTCGCGTCCGCTGGTGCGCGCCGACCTCGAAGGCGAGCCGCAGGACGTGGCAGGCTTGGGCATCGCGCTGAAACTACTGGCGGCCTGAGAACCCGAAGGCGGCGGCCATGCCGGCAGCCAGGACGGGCCGCCGCGGGCGATGAAAGCTGCTGAGCCGTACGATTGCGCGCGCCGCGGCGCTGGCCGATCATGCCGACCGTCTGCGCCATCGGAACCGCCCATGCCCCTGTCCCGTCTACGCCCTGCCCTGGTCTGGGGCTCGCTGTTGTTGGCCGCCTCGGTGCTGGGCGCCTGCGATGCCGGGCACACGGTCGACGTCGAACTGCCCAAGACCACCGCGCCGGCCGCGGTCGGGGCGACGGCCAGCCGGACGCTGTACCTGCTCGACGACGGCCGTGTGTACAGCCCGCAGGGTCCGGTCGAACTGCCGCTGGCGATCCGCGCGCTGGGCCCTCCTGCGACCACCGAAGTGATCCTGCAGGGCTGCAAGGCCGACCTCGACTACCGCTACATCGCCTTCGCCCTGCGCACGCTCAAGGCCGCAGGCTACGAACGCATCACCCTCAAGGGCGGCGGCGGCCACTGCGGCTGAGCGCGCTCGCCCGGCGCGGACGCCGCTTCACTGCGGTGTCTGCAGGCCGCGCCGCAGCTCCGCCGCGCGCCGCAACACTTCCGGCGGCGCGATCTCTTCGGGCGTGCGGAAGATGCCGATCCGGCGCAGCCAGCGCCCCGGCGCGCGCGCCGAAGTCAAGGCCACGATCGGCATCGCCAGCAGCAGACCGATGATCACCGGCGACATCCACGCCGCCAGCGACGGCGACACCGCATAGGCCATGAACAGCGCCAACAGCCCCAGCAGGGTCGAGCCGCCGTAACTGCGCACCAACCCCGACAGCGGCAAGGTGCCGTCGTCGCGGCGCTGCGATTCCCAGCCCGAGTCCTTGCCCGCCAGCACTTCGGCGATGCCGCGCGACTGCACGTACATGGTCACCGGCGCCATCAGCGCCGCCAGCAGGGTTTCCAGCAGCATGCTCAGCAGCGCGCGCAATGCGCCGCCGCAGCCGCGCCGGGTCGCGCTGTCGGTCATGGAGGCGACGTAGCCCATGAGCTTGGGCGCTAGCAGCACCGCCATGGTCGCCACGAACACCCAGGTGAAGCGCTCCGGGTCCTGCTCGCGCCAGTACTGGGTCGGCGAGAAGCCCGGCAGCGAGATCTGCCCCCAGACGAAGCCGGCGCGCTCCAGCGGTATCGCCAGGCCGATCAGCATCAGCATCGCCCACATCGGCGCGGTGAAGTAATGGCCGATGCCGATCAGCAGATGCCAGCGGCTGACCCAGTGCAGGCCCTTGGCCGGCAACACCGCCGTGTGCTGCAGGTTGCCCTGGCACCAGCGCCGGTCGCGCACCAGCATGTCGGTCAGCGAGGGTGGGCCTTCTTCGTAGCTGCCGGCCAGGCCCGGCACCATGTGCAAGGCCCAGCCCCCGCGACGCAGCAGCGCGGCCTCGACGAAATCGTGGCTGAGCACGGTGCCGCCGAACGGGCGATAGCCGCGCAGTTCGGGCAGGCCCGCATGCGCGGCGAACGCGGCGGTGCGGATGATCGCGTTGTGGCCCCAGTAGTTGCTCTCGGCGCCGTGCCACCAGGCCACGCCGTGCGCGATCACCGGCCCGTACACGCGCCCGGCGAACTGCTGCATGCGCGCGAACAGGGTGTTGCCGTTGACGATCATCGGCAGGGTCTGGATCAGGGCTACGTCGGGATGGCGCTGCATCGCCACGGCCAGGCGCACGATCACCTCGCCGGTCATCAGGCTGTCGGCGTCCAGGATCAGCATCTGCGGATAGGCGCCGCCGAAGCGGCGCACCCATTCGGCGATGTTGCCGGCCTTGCGTTCGGCATTGTCGTCGCGCCGGCGGTAGTACAGGCGCGCATGGCCGCCGGTGCGTTCGCGCAGGGCGGCGAACGCCTCGCGTTCGGCCTGTGCGATCGGTTCGCGCGTGGTGTCGCTGAGGACGAAGAAATCGAAGCGGTCCAGATGGCCGGTGGCCGCCACCGACTCGTAGATCGCCTGCAGGCCGGCCATCAGCCGTTGCGGGTCCTCGTTGTAGGTCGGCATCAGCAGGGCGGTGCGCACGCCGGGCTCGGGCAAGGGGCCGACGGCGTCCAGGCCCAGGCGCGCGCGCCGGCGCGAAACGATCTGCACGAAACCGGCCAGCGCACTGAAGAAGGCCAGCGCGATCCAGGCGAACAGGGCCACAAACAGCACCAGCAGCAGCGCCTCGAGTACGTTGAGGCCGTTGCCGCGCAGCACCCACCAGATCTGGTAGGCCGCCACGAACGTCAATAACGCGGAGCCGCCCAGAATGTAGGCGCGGCGCCAGGCCATGCCGTGCGGCGTGGTCGGCAGCGAGGCATTGGTCAAGGCGCCCTCGCCCAAGGTCTGGATCGGCATCTCCAGCGGCGTTTCCGCCGGAAGTGCCGGCACGGGTTCGGCGCTGGCGGTCGCGCTCATGGCCGCCGTGCTCATGCGGTCCAACGATAGAGCCAGGTTTCGGACAACGGCCCGCGCGCGTCTTCCAGGCGCATGCGCAGCTCGATGCTGCGCTCCTGGCCGGGGTCGAGCTCGAACGCGACCCGCCACGTGCCGGGCGCCGGCATCGCATGCGCGACCACGTTGGCGACTGTGCCCTTGGACGCGGTCACCGCGGCGCGCGGCTCGCTGCCGGCCGGCAACGCGGCCAGCGCGCCGCCGGCGAGATCGATCACCACCCGGCGCGCGCCCTTGCCGGCGGCGCCGATGCGCGTGCCCGACACGGCCGCCAGGTTCGGCAGCCATTCGTGGCGGTCGCACCAATGCAGGCGATAGTCGTAGCGGTGTTCGCGCCCGGCCGCGAGCGGCTGCGCCGGCCGCCAATAGGCGACGATGTTGTCGTGGAATTCGTCGGCGGTCGGAATCTCGATCAGGCGCACGCCGCCCGCGCCCCAGTCTCCGACCGGCTCGACCCACAGGCTCGGCCGCTTCTCGTAGTGGGCTTCGCTGTCGGCGTAGTCGGCGAACTCGCGCTTGCGCTGCATCAGGCCGAAGCCGCGCGGCTTGAGGTCCTCGAACGCGCTCTCCTGCAGCACCGACGGGTTGTGCAGCGGGCGCCAGATCTGCTCGCCGCGGCCGTTGAACAGGGCCAGGCCCTCGGAGTCGTGGACCGCGGGGCGGTAGTCGTCGATGCCGTTGCGATCGCTGGCGTCGAACTGGTACATGCTGGTCAGCGGCGCGATGCCGGCGCGGTCCAGCTCCACGCGCGGGTACAGGCGCATGCTCACGTCGAATACGGTTTCCGCGCCCGGGGCGATCGCGAAACGGAACGCGGCCGCGGCGCTGGGGCTGTCCATCAGCGCGTGCACGATCGCGCGCCGCGCATCGCGCGCCGGACGCTCCAGCCAGAACGCGCGGAATACCGGGAACTCCTCGCCGGCCGGGTCGGCGGTCTTGATCGCCAGGCCGCGCGCGGACAAACCGTAGGCCTGGCCCTTGGCGACGGCACGGAAGTAGCTCGCGCCGAGGAAGGCGCAGACCTCGTCGAAATACTCGGGCCGGTTGAGCGGCGCATGCAGGCGGAAGCCGGCGTAGCCGAGGTCGTTCTCGGTCGGCGCAGTGGTGCCGGCGAAGCTGAACTGCGAAGGTCGATAGGTCACCGGCTGGGCGCGGCCGCCGCTGACGTCGTAGACATCGACGCGGTCGCGGAAGAAGAAGCCGCGATGGAAGAATTGCGCCTGGAACGGCAGGCCCAGGCCGCGCCACAAGGCCTGATCCGGGTTGTAGCGAATGCCGCGGTACTGGTCGTAGCCGATCTTCTCCAGCGAGGCGGGCAATTGCTTGGACTGCGGCTTGAACGGCTGCGCGGCCAGGGCGCGGGCGAGCGCCGGCACGGTGTCCTCGCCGAACGCGGTGGACGCGGGCGCAGCAGCGGCCTTCTCCGCATGCGCATCCGCGCCGCACAGGCCCAGCAAGGGCCACGACAGTCCGGCCAGGATCACTTCTCTTCGGCGCATGCGCGCTCCTTTCACTACGTCTGGGCGCGATTGTAGGGACTGAGTTGTTAAGGAAGCCGCGATTTGCGGCCTGGTCCAGCTTCCGAATGTGCCCTCGATTGCAAGTAATCGTTTACAGGCCGGCATCCGCGCGCAAGAAAAAAACCCCGGCTTGCGCCGGGGTCTGGGGGACGAACCAAGACGATCGCGCGTCGGTTCGAAAATCGGTGACCGGGCGTCAACGCACGCGGGTGGCGGCGGTTGACGCGCTGGACGGTGCGCGCAGTTCGGCCAGGTCGCGACCGGCCAAGCGCAGGTTCTTGCGCAGATGCGCGCGCAGTTCGGCATCCGGGGCGTGCGGCGCGGCGCCGCCGAGGCGACGATGCAACAGACGTTCGAGCAGGTAGAGATAGGCCTCGCGGGTGCGCGGATCGACCAGTTGATGGCCGCCTTCGGCGTCCACGAACAGACTCACGTCCTTGTCCAGGGCGCGCAGCGTAGCAGCGTAATGGAGCACACTGCGGATCGGCACGCGCTCGTCGTCGCCACCGGCCAGAAGCAGCACAGGACGGCGCAGGCGCTGCGCATTGGTCACCGGCGATTGCGCGCGCAGCCTCTCGGCGATCGCGGCGTCGGCCGGATCCAGCGCGAGCAGGCGCATCGTCACCGACAGTGGAATGCCACGCGCGAGTTGATCCTGGCTGCGCGCGTACGAGCGCAGCACCCAACCGAAGTCGGCCGGCGGCACCGCGGCTACCGCGACCTTGAACAACTCCGGCTGGAAGGTCACGCCCTGCAAGGCGGAGTAACCGCCGAAGGAGGCACCGACGATGCCCACGCGCTCGCCATCGCCGACGCCCTGCGCCAGCAGGTGACGCACGCCGTCGACGATGTCCTGTTGCACGCGGCCGTTGCCGAAATCGCCCCGTCCGGCGGTCATGTAATCGCGGCCGTGGCCGGTGGAGCCGCGGAAATTGGGTTCGAACACCACGTAACCGCGATTGGCCAGCAACTGCGTCTGGGCGCTGAATTCCGGCCGGGTCAGATTGAAGGGACCGCCATGCACGTTGGCCACCAACGGCGCGCGTGCGGCATCCACGCCCGGCGGCACGGACACGAAACCGTGCAGGCGCATGCCGTCGGAGGCGCGGTAGGCGAAAGCGATCTTGCGCGCCAGGGCCGATTCAGGAATCCGCTCCACCGGGACGCGGCCGTGACGGAAACCGGCATCGGCGAGGATCTCGCGGAAATCGCCGCCGGCCGGGTCGTACAGATGCAGGCGCTCGCCCTTCTGCGAGCCGGCACGCTCGTGCACCAGCCAGCGCGCTCCCGCACCGCCGCCGACTTCGATGCGCAAGCTGCGGCCGGGGTAGCGGCGTTCGATCGCGGCGACATGGCGCTGCGCCTGCGGCGTAAGGCCGTAGTTGGCGGCCACCGTGCTGCGGTAGCTGGCGATCAGCGGCTGTCGGGTCGCGGGGTCCAGTACCACCTGGTCCAGGTCCGCTTCGGCCCGCGGGTCGGCATGGGCGGTGCGCAGACCGCCGTCCTCGCCCAGCCGCGCCAGGCGCAGGTATCCGTGACCGGCATCGCTGCTCAACCACAGGCCGTCACCGTCGTCGGCGAGGATCGAGCACCGCTGCAGTCGCTCGCAGCGCATCGCCACGCGCATGCGCGCACCGTCCTTGCGATAGATCGTGTAGCCCTCGCCTTCGACCAGGGTCAGATGGCTCAGTTGTCCGTCAGGCGCGTAAGCGCTGTCGACGATCTCCTTGGCCGATTCGTGCAGCAGGGTCTGGCGGCCGTGCAGGTCGATGCGATAGAGCCGCCAGCGCCTGGGCAGGCGCGACACCGACGGCGGGCTCTCCAATATGATCGCTGCGGCCGGCCGCACCGGGTCTACGGCCTCGAAGCTGCGCTCCCAGCGGCCGCCGAGCTTGGCGATCGCGCCCGAGCCGGCCTGCCCCGCCGCGGCAAGGGCGTACAGCTGCCCGGACGAAGGCAGGAACAGCCAGCGGCCGTCGTGCGACCAGTTCAACGCATTCGCCTCGGTATGCGCGAGCAGCCGCTTCGGCGCGCCGCCCGCGGTCGGCAGCAACCAGACGCCGCGGTTGCGTTCGCCCTGAAGCAGATAGGCGACGTTGCGGCCGTCCGGCGACAGCCAGGCGCCGAGCAGCGCGGCCCGGGCCAGGAACCGGGCGCGTCCGAACTGCGGCGCCGGTGCGCGCGTACGCTCGACGGCGACCGCGGCGCGCAAGTCGGAAGCATCGTCGGCCTGCGCGGTCGCGAACGCGCACAGCAGCGTCGCGACCATCGCGGCCCGCCACCCTTTGCGCGCACCTATAACGCAACGCGCAGCCGACAGCATCCGCGCCTTGGCGGCGATCGGGAACTTGTTCATGGAGCCTCTCCTGCTGGACCCGCAGCGCGGCGGGTCGGCCATGGATGTGCGGATTGATTCGGAGCAGCTCAGGCAGGCGCCGCCAGCGCCAGCGGTCCTTCGTCAAGGATTTCGCGCGGCCGGCACATCAACCACAGACTCATCAGCGCCGGCAGGCCGACCACCGCACAGGCCGCAACCCAGGCGATCCTGGCGGGCAGCGACAGCGTGGTGCGCGGCAAACGCCACAGCGCGCCGAGCACGGACAACAGCAGCAGTGCGCCGGCGATGAACTTGGCCTCGCGCGGCACCGGTGGCGTCGCCATGTCGAGCGACGGCAGGTAGCCCGAGTACCAGCCCCGCGCCGCCTTCTGCACTTGGTACAGCAACGGCGAGGTGTACCAGTTCTGATAACGCCAGGCGACCGGATAGTCCATGGCCAGATCGCGGCGCGCCACCGTAGCCACCCGGCCGGCGGCGTCCACGCGCATCAAGACCTGATACGGCAAGGCGCCCTCGGCGTTGTACGAGGAATGCGTGAACAGGAACGAGATCAAATAGCCGTCCAGCAGTTCCATCAGATCGACGCGCACCAGGTCGCCGGAGCGGCCCGGCAGCGGCACGCGCTGGCGCGGCGTGAGCACGCCGTCGGCGCTGTCCAGTTCGGCCAGGTCGTAGAAGTACAGCGCACGATTGCTGAGCAGGGCGGCGTTGTCGCCCATCTTGTCGATCCCGGTCAGGACTTCGCCTTGCGGCAGACGTGCGCGCAGCAGCACGCGCTGCTCGTCGCTGTCGTATTGATAGACCGCGCTGCGGCCGACCAGCAGACCTTCGGGGCCGGGCTGCACCGGCTCCGGGAAGGCGGCCTGGCCGTCGACGCCGAGACTGCCGACCGCGCGCCTGTCGACCAGACTGTAGCCCTGCAAGCGCATGCTGTCGTGACTGAACACCCAGCGCACCCGACGCTCCGCGTCGTCGAATTCCATCGGCACGGCGTTGCCCAGCTGGTTGCGCTGCGGCAAGCCGCGCAGGCCGGGACCGGCGCCGAAGATCTCGGATATCTGCGCCTGCTCGCGCCACAGCACGGCCTGCGGATCGCGGCTGCGTTCCAGGCCCTTGCGTATCAGGTCCTTGCCCTCGGAGAACTCGGCCTCCTTCTCGCCGCCAGGCGGCGCGACGGCGATGTTGTTGGGGTGCGAGCCCTGCGCGATCCAGACGAACTCGACCCCGAAGCCCACCACCACCAGCGCGAACCACATCGCGAACTGCAGCGGTATCGCGATGAGCAGGGTGCCGGCGGCGGTGCGTGGCGGCGCACTCAGGTCGGGCTTGAACGCGACCAGCAGCATCGCCGCCAGCAAGATCAGCAGGTACGACTGCAAGGCGATCGCGCCCAGCCCGGTGGCGCGCGCGACCAACAGGCCCAGCAACAGCACCAGCGCCGACCAGCCGTAGCGCTTGTCCGCCAGCATCGCGTAGCTGCCCGCCAGGTAGGCGCACAGCGCGACCAGCAGGCCCGAACAGGCCAGCCACAGATGACGCAGGTCGAGTACGCGCGCGGTCATGAACTCCTGCCAGGCCGCGGCCAGCAACAGCGGCAGCAGCACCGCGACCGTCAGCAGGACCGCCCCGGCGCCGAACAGCGCCGACGCGACGCGCCAATGCGGCAAGGGCCGGTGCAGCAGGTTCAACCAGGCGTTCGGACGCCGGTAGCCGCCCATCTGGTACAGGCCCAGCAACAGGCCGCTGACCGCATAGGCGGTGCCGATAGCCTGATAGACCACGTACGACTGCTGCGCCATGTCGAGAACACGGCCCATGAAACCCAGCACGATGAGCTGCAGGCTGGCGTAGGCGATGGCCCAGGCGCGGAAGCGCAGCAGTTCGGCCTTGAACAAATCCCACATGGCGAATTCCCCGAATGAGCGAGCCGTGTCAGCCCGCCGCGTCCATGGCGGCGGGCGGTGCGGCGTGGTTCTTGGCCAGGAAGCCGTTGACCGCGCGGTCCAGGCCGACAGGCATGCTTTGCACCGAGCGTGCGCCGTTGGCGCGCAGGAACTGGGCGAAGTCCTCGTCCTGGTCCAGCACCAGGTAGTGATGCAGGCCGTCCAGGCGCTGCGCCTGCAACAGACCGGGCACGGTCCGCGGATCGGGCCCCTTGAACGGGATATCGGCGATCCAATGCCGCACGCGCGCGCAGAAATCCTCCGGCGCCGACATGTTCTTGAGCTGGCCGCGCTCAAGGATGATGAGGTTGTCGGCGACGCGCTCGATCTCCTCCATCTGATGCGAGCAATACACCACGGTGCAGTCGTCGCCGCTGTTGCTGTACATCAGCGACTCCAGGAACGCGCGCTTGGCGACCACGTCCAGGCCCAGAGTCGGCTCGTCCAGCACCAGCAGTTCCGGCCCCTGCGCCAGCGCGATCGCCAGGTTCAGGCCGGCGCGTTCGCCGCGAGAGAGCTGGCCGACCTTCTGTTCCGGCAGCACGTGGTAGTGGTCGAGCACGCCGCGAAACGCGGCTTCGTTCCAACGCCGGTACTGGCGCCGGTGCATGTCGACCACCGCAGCGACCCGCATCCAGCCCGGCAGGGTGTGCTCCTCGTTGACGAAGCCGATGCGCTCGCGGTCGCCAGGCGTGAGCCGCTGGCTGTCGCGGCCCAGGATGGCGGCCGTGCCCGCGCTCGGCGGCAGGAAGCCGAGCAGGATCCGGAACAGGGTCGATTTGCCGGCGCCGTTGGCGCCGACGATCGCGTGGATGCCGCCGCGCGGAATGCGCAGGTCGAGGCGGTCCAGCGCGAGCTTGCGGCCGTAGCGCTTGCTCAGCGCCTGGGTCTGGATCACGTAGTCGTGGCTGTCGGACATGGCGGCGGGCCTGGGTGGGAGCGGACGTCAGGGTTCAGGCGGTCTTGCGTGGAACCAGCGCGAGAAACTCTCGCTGCAGGCGCGCCTGCAGCTCCTCCGACGCGTAGCCCAGCGCGATCACGTCCTGCATGAAGCGCTGCACGGCGTCCTCGAGGCGGCGCTCGCGCTCGGACTCGCTCAGGCGCTGGCGCACCGGCGCCACGTACAGGCCCAGGCCCTGGCGCGACTCCAGCCAGCCTTCCGCGGTCAGCTCGGCGTAGGCCTTGGCGACCGTGTTCGGATTGATCGCCAGCTGCTGGGCCAGGCCGCGCACGCTGGGCAGCTTGTCGCCGGCAACGAGTTCGGCGGTGGCGATCTTCATGCGCACCCCGTCGGCGATCTGCTTGCCGATCGGGCGCGGATCGCCGGTCGCGATCTGGATCATCAGGGGGCTGGTACGGGCCATCAGGGCGTCCTGGACTGTACTAACTGTACTGTTGTAACTAGTACAGTCGAAACGGCCTTTCCTGTCAATCCGGTTCGTCGCCGTATCCAGGGTTTCGTCGCAAAGCCCGGCCATCGCGCGTCACGCCGCGGTCATGGCCCTGACATAGCCGCTTAACGACTTGCGAACAGGCTTGCCCAAACCGGGAGCCGCGCATGCGCTACGCGATCGTCACCGAGACCTACCCGCCGGAAATCAACGGCGTCGCTCTGACCGTGCAAGGTCTGGAGCAGGGTCTGCGCGCGCGCGGCCACCAGGTCGCCCTGGTGCGCCCGCGCCAGTTGCACGAACGCAGCAGCGCCGCCCACGAGCTGCTGGTGCGCAGCCTGCCGCTGCCGCGCTACCCCGGTCTGCGCGTGGGCCTGCCGGCGACGCGACGCCTGACCGAAGCCTGGCGCGCGCAACCGCCGGATGCGATCTATGTCGCCACCGAAGGCCCGCTGGGCTGGTCGGCGCTGCGTGCGGCGCGGCGCCTGGGCGTGCCGGTCGCGACCGGCTTCCACACCCGCTTCGACGAATACATGCGCGACTACGGCGCGCCGTTCCTGGTCGGCACCGCGCTGCGCTGGATGCGCCGCTTCCACAACGGCGCGGACGCCACCCTGGTGCCGACCCGCGAACTGGCCGAGTTCCTGCGCACGCAAGGCTTCTCCGACGTGGTCCGGCTGCCGCGCGCGGTCGACACCGCGCTGTTCGATCCGAGCCGCCGCAGCGAAACCCTGCGCCAGGCCTGGGGCGCCGACGCGGCCGACCCGGTCGCGATCTACGTCGGCCGGATCGCTCCGGAGAAAAATCTCGACCTAGCCGTGCGCGCCTTCCGCGCCCTGCAGCAGCAACGCCCGCAGGCGCGCTTCGTCTGGGTCGGCGACGGCCCGGCCCGCGCCAGACTGCAGCGCGAGCATCCGGACTTCGTGTTCTGCGGCGTGCAGCGCGGCGCCGCGCTGGCCGAACACTTCGCCAGCGGCGACCTGTTCCTGTTCCCCAGCCGCAGCGAAACCTTCGGCAACGTGACCCTGGAAGCCATGGCCAGCGGCGTGCCCACGGTCGCCTTCGACTACGGCGCCGCCCACGAACACCTGCGCGACGGCGAGCACGGCGCCGCGGTCGCCGACACCGACGACGCCGGTTTCGTCGCCGCCGCGGTCCGCATCGGCGGCGACGACGCGCTGCGCGGCGCGATGTCGCGCGCCGGCCGCGCCGCGATCTCCGGCCTGCGCCCGGAGCAGGTCGCCGCCGACTTCGATGCCCTGCTGTCGGGGCTGGCCGAAACCGCACCGCGCCGCCCGCCGCGGCACGGCGCGGCCCTGTCTGTGCAAGACGAACGGGAGGTCGTATGAATCGCATGCCGCTGCGCAAACGTTTCAACGCCGGCGATTCCGGCTGGTGCCTGCGCGCGAACCGGGTCTGCGAGCGCAGCGGGTCGCGCGTGTACTTCGCCGCGATCAGCCGCCTAGGCGACGGCGTGTTCTGGTACATGCTGATGGGCGCGCTGATCGTGGCCGACGGCTACGACGGCCTGCTCGCCTCGGCCCATCTGGCCGCGACCGGCGTGATCGCGCTGACCTTGTACAAGCTGCTCAAGCGCTGGACCCGACGCCCGCGGCCATTCGCCTCCGACGCGCGCATCCACGCCTGGGTCGCGCCGCTGGACGAATTCAGCTTCCCGTCCGGCCACACCCTGCATGCGGTCGCCTTCAGCCTGGTGGCGATGGCGCACTACCCGCTGCTGGCCTGGCTGCTGGTGCCCTTCACCGCCAGCGTCGCGCTGTCCCGGGTCGTGCTCGGCCTGCACTACCCCAGCGACGTACTGGCCGCGACGGCAATCGGCAGCGCGCTGGCGGGCTTGTCGCTGTGGCTGGTGCCCGGGGTGTCGCTGTTCGCTTGAGTCCCGTCGTCGCGATCCTGCAGTTCGCTGCGCTAGCCACAACCTGCACTTAGCCCCTCTCCCGCCCGCGGGAGAGAGGTTGGGGTGAGGGTCTCCACGAGCCGGGCGATCGAAGACTCACCCCCACTCCGCAAACGCCGCACGCTCGATCGCCGGCGCCTGCTGCCCCCGCCAATCGCGATCGTTGGCGACCTGCGCACGATCGCGACTGGCGTCCAACGCGTTGAAATCCAGATCCGCCACCGCCCAGCGCTGATCGCCGCGGGTGACCGCGACGATGCCGTCGGCGGGCAGGCCCACGTCCATCGGCGCGTAGATCGCGGCCTCGCCGGTGTTGACGTCCAGCGCCGGGCTCCAGGCCGCGTCGCCCGCGGTCACCGCCTGGGCGACGAAGCAGCGGTTCTCCAGGGCGCGCGCCAGGCAGCCCACGCGCACGCGGGTGGCGCCGGCCTCGGTGTCGGTGCAGCTGGGCGCTACGAGCAGGCGCGCGCCGGCCTCGCACTGCGCGCGCACCGGCAGCGGGAACTCGATGTCGTAGCAGACCGCGATGCCCACGCGCGTAGCCTCGAGCGCGAACACGCGCAGCGCGTCGCCGGCTTCGATCACCGCGGCGCGCTTCTCGAAACCCGTCAGTTGCAGTTTGTCCTGCCACAGCACGCCGCCGTCGGGAGCGAAGGCGTAGCTGCGATTGCGGTAGCGCCCGCGGCCGTTGTCGAGCAGGAAGCTGCCGGCGACCACATGCATGCGCAGCTCGCGCGCGAGCAGGCCGTAAAGTTCGAGCCAGGCGCCGTGATAGGCCTGGATGGCCACCAGCGAGGCGTGCAGATCGCCCTGAGTCGCGGCACCGAAGGTCGCGCCCAGCTCCAGGGCCAGGTACTCAGGCAGCACCGCCAGCTGAGCGCCCGCGCGCTTGGCCTCGCCCAGCCAGCGCGCCTGCTTGTCGGCGAATTCGGCGAAGCTGCGCGGCGCATCGATCGCGTACTTGGCGACCGCGACCCTCAACGCTGCCGCTCCAGCGGCCGCAGCCAGAACGCCAGGCTGTGCGCGACTTCGCCGCGGCCGATCTCGCGCCACGGCAGGCTGGCACGCAGCTCCGGACGCTGGCGATAGCCGCGCTTGCCCCAGAACTCGTCGTTGCTGCGCTGGAACGGCGGCCGCCGCTGATCGTCGGCGGCGCGTTCGACCGCGCAGAAACCGGTCCAGTCGAAACCGCCGAGCGAACGCGCATGCGCCTCGCGCTCATCGAAGAAGCGATGACCCAGACCGCGGCCGCGGTACGCCGGCAACAGCACCGACTCGCCGCAATAGAACACCTTTTGGGAATCCACCGCACTGTCGGCGAACGGCGTCAGGAAAGCGTCGGATTCGTCGCTCAAGGGCAATCCCGTGGAGGCGCCGACCACCTGCGCGCCGTCGAAGGCCAGCACCGCGATGCTGCGCCAGGAACGCAGGTACGTCTGCAGATACTCCGCCTCGTAAGCGAGGTCGCCTTCGTAGAGGTAGGGCCATTCGCGGAATACCGCGATGCGCAGCCGCGCGAGGTCGTCCAGATAGGGAGCGATCGCCTCACCCGAGTAGCGGCGCACTTCGATCATGGACGCGTTCATGGCCTGCAGTTTAGGCCAATGCGCGGGCGCGAGCGCCGGTAACCGACCGGCGCAGCAGCAGTCCGATTGGCGGTAAGCGTTCATCGCCGGCCTCCATGAAAACGCAAAAAGCGACCGCGGGCGTCCTGCCCGCGGTCGCACCACCACTCCAGATCAACGTGCCAGCGGACGCGAACCGGCGAGCTGGTACCAATCGACCTTGCGCGTGATCACCATGACCGCGGCCAGGATCAGGAACAGCAGGCCCGCGCCCATCACCAGCGCGTTGTCTTCCGAAACCAGCAGGCCGTAGAGCGCGCCGTACAGCGTCGCCAGCATGGCCGCGAAGCCCAGGCCGCGGCCGACGCTGCGCAACACCGCGCTCAGGTAGAAGCCGAGCAGCCCGATACAGGCCACGCTCGCCGCCAGATAGGCCCAGGAAAAGGCGATGTGCTCGCTGAGGCTGACCAGCAGCAGGAAGAAGATCGCCAGGGCCAGGCCGACCAGGCCGTACTGGATCGGGTGGATCGGCAGTTGCTTGATCAGCTCGAAGATGAAGAAGCCGACGAAGGTCAGCAGCACGAACAGCAGGCCGTACTTGCTGGCGCGATCGGCCTGCGAATAGACGTTGACCGGATCGACCAGGGCCACCGCCACCGCGTCGATGCCGCCGGTGGCGACGGTGTCGCTGCCGCTGTCCTCGCCGCCTTCCACGCTGGGCATGGTCTTGCCGTCCAGGAACTGGCGCTGTGCGCTGGTCGCCAGCGACGACACCTGCCAGTCGGCGTTGAAGCCCTGGGCGCCGATGTCGCGGGTGCGCGGCAGGAAGCTGCCGCCGAAGCGCGGGTGCTGCCAGCTCGACTGGATCGCGAAACGGTTGCTCTTGGCCAGCGGCACCAGCGCCAGCGATTCGGTGCCGCCGAGGTTGAAGTCCAGCTCGGCGCGCAGATTCAGCAGCTGACCCGGCTCCGGCACCGCCAGCCGCGCGTGCACGCCGCCGCCGTCGCGGCTGCCCATGCCCTCCTCGACCTCGACCGCCTTGCCGTCGATGCGCAGCACCGGCGTGGACAGCAGGCCGCGCACGTCGGCGAAGCCGTAGCTCAGCCAGGGCTGGCCGATCTTGCGGGTGTGGCCCAGCGGCGGCGCGGTCTTGGGCACCTCGGCGCGGAACTCGGCCTTGGCCTGGGCCTGCCATTCGTACACCCGCACCTCGTGCAGGCCGAGCCGGCGCGTGCTGGGCTTGAGCGGGCCGCGCACGTCCAGGGTGCTCGGGAAATAGGTCCAGCGGCCGGGCAGTTCATGCACGACCTTGCGCACGAAGCCCTTCTCGTCCTTTTCCTCGGTCGTGACGGTGTCGGTATAGGGCACCACCAGCACCGGACCGGTGAAGGCCTGGGCGCCGGCGTAGCTGCGCGCGATCGATGCGACCGCCTGGGTGCGGTAGGCCTGACGATCGGTGATCACGCCGCGGATCATCAGCAGCGGAATCAAGATCGCCAGGGTCATCCCCAGCACCAGAAATATTTTCAGCCAAAGTCGCATGTCGCTCTCCTGTCGTTGCGGTGACGGCAGGATCGACAGGCCCTGGGTGGGGACGATGGGGGAACGGTGAAGCGTCGGTGAAGTGCTAGGAGCTAGGAACTAGGAGCTAGGAGCTAGGAACTAGGAACTAGGAACTAAGAAAAACAGGAACGAGGAACTAGTGAAAAGCGAGGCTTTTACTAGTTGCTAGTTCCTAGTTACTAGTTCCTTGGTCGCTAGTTCCTTGCTCGCCAGCGGCGCCTCACAGTCCACGCGACAGCACCAGGCTGGCCAGCGCGCCACCGCCGTCGCGGTTGCTGAGCGCGGCGTGGCCGCCGTGCAGCGCCGCGACTTCGGCGACGAAACAAAGCCCCAGGCCGCTGCTGCGGCTGCCGCCGGCCGGGCGCGACAGCGAGTAGAAGCGCTCGAACACGCGCGGCAGCGCGAAATCGGGCACGCCGGTGCCGCGGTCGCCGACATCGACGCGCTGGGCGTCGCCGTCGCGGTACAGACGCAGCGCGATCTCGCCCTGCGCGGGCGAGAAATCGGCGGCGTTGTCGATCAGGTTGACCAGGGCCTGACGTAACAGGAAGGGATCGCCGTCCAGCAGGGGCAGGTCTTCGGCCAGGTCCAGCGTCAACCGCAGCCCGCCCTGGGCCAGGCGCGGCGCGCACTGCTCGGCGGCTTCGCGCGCGATCGCCGCCAGATCGACCGGTTCGGGTTTCTCCAGCCGCTGGCGGTGCTCGACCGCGGCCAGAGCCAGCAACTTGTCGATCATCTGCGCCAGGCGGTCGCTTTGGCGGCGGATGCTGGCGGCGAAACGGGCACGGTCCTCCTCGGCCATCGGCGCTTCGCCGGGCCGCGTCTCCAGCAGCTCGGCGCTGCCACGGATCGCCGCCAGCGGGCTCTTCATCTCGTGGGTCAGGGTGTGCACGTACTGCTCGACGTACTGTTTGCCTTCGAGCTGGGTGCGCATGCTCTCCAAGGCGCGGCCGAGTTCGCCGAACTCGCCGGCGGCCGCGGGCAGCTCGGCGCGGCGGCCGGCGCTGACCTCGTGCGCGTAGCGGCGCAGCCCGTTGAGCTGACGCGACAGCCACCAGGTCGCGATCAAGCCGATCAGCAACGCCGCGCCCATCAGCACCCCGCCCCAACGCAGCACGACGCGCTGGCTGCGCTCGATGAAGGGCGCGATGGTGCTGTTGGGCTTGGCTACGGTCAGCGAGCCGATGATGCGTCCGGCCGGATCGCGGATCGGCGCGGCCACGTGCATCACGGTGGAGTTCGGGTCGTCGTACCGGGCCGCCGTCGAACGCGCGCCATAGCGGCCGCGCAAGGTGAGATAGACGTCGTTCCAGCGCGAGTAGTCGCGGCCCAGGGCCTGGCCGGTGCTGTCGAACACCACCGTGCCACGCGCGTCGGTGATGTAGACGCGGTAGTTCGAGGCGCGCTTGCCGAAGCCCCAGATCGCGGCGCCGAAATCGCGGCCGCGCAGTTCGCGTACGCGCCGGGCGAAGTTTCCGTCGTTGATGCGCCCGGCCAGGAAGTCGTCGGTGGCCAGCTCGGCCAACACGTTGGCGGTGTCGACCAGGGTGTCTTCCATGGCCTGGCGCACGCCCGGCTTGACCTCGGCCAGGAACACCCGGGTCAGCAGCAGCGCCGCCAGCGCGACGATGACGAAATAGCCGAGGAAGATGCGCAGGCCGATCTTCATGGGCGGACTTTCATGGATTGATCTTCATGGATCGATCTCAGCCCACATCCAGGGAATAGCCCAGACCGCGGTGGGTGCGGATCGGATCGGATTCGCCGTCGACCTCGCGCAGCTTGGCGCGCAGGGTCTTGATGTGGGTGTCGACGGTGCGGTCGCCGCTGTCGAGGGCATCGCCCCAGACCCGGTCCATCAGCTGGGCGCGCGACAGCACGGCGCCGGGGCGCTGCAGCAGCGCGGCCAGCAGGCCGTACTCGTAGCGGGTCAGGTCCAGGGCCTGGCCGCGGTAACGGATGCGCTTGCCTTCCGGGTCGTGGCGGAACGCGGTCTCGGCCGCGGCAGGCGCTGCGGCCGGCGCGCGCCCGCGGCGCAGCACCACGCGCACGCGCGCGACCAGTTCGCGCGGCGAGAACGGTTTGGTCACGTAGTCGTCGGCGCCGATCTCCAGGCCGAGGATGCGATCGGCTTCGGCGTCGTGGGCCGTCAGGAAGATCACCGGCAGGTCGCGCTCGCGGCGCAGCTCGCGGCACAGGGCGAAACCGCCGATATCGGGCAGGCCGACGTCGAGCACCGCCAGGTCGTAGGCCCGGCGCTGGGCCTCGCGGAGGGCCTCGCCGCCGGTCAGGCAGTGCTCGGCCTCGAAACCCTCGGCGCGCAGCGCGTAGAGCACGGTGGCGGCGATCGCGGGTTCGTCGTCGACCAGCAGGATACGGGGCATGGGGCGCGTTCGAGGGGTTGAGGCGCGGCAAGCATAGAACAAGCGCCGGCGTGGACGGGTACCCTATGCGCATGAACTATCGTCACGCCTTCCACGCCGGAAACCATGCCGACGTGCTCAAGCACGTCGCCCTGCTCGCGCTCTGCGACGCTCTCACGGTCAAGCCGGCACCGCTGTTCGCGGTGGATACCCATGCCGGACGCGGGCTGTATCCGCTGGACGGCAACTCGGCGCTGCGCACCGGCGAGGCCGAGGGCGGCATCGCCCGGCTCCAG
The DNA here is from genome assembly GCF_001427715.1 of Lysobacter sp. Root667. NCBI lineage: Bacteria > Pseudomonadati > Pseudomonadota > Gammaproteobacteria > Lysobacterales > Lysobacteraceae > Lysobacter > Lysobacter sp. Root667. The sequence goes on along the minus strand of NZ_LMHF01000014.1, from coordinate 255,051 downwards.
GCCGAGGCGCCCAAGCATCCGGCGATTGCGCGCTACCTGGCCGCGGTCAAGGCCTGCCGCGCCGAGCATGGCGCCTCCGTCTACCCCGGCTCGCCCTGGCTGCTGGCGCACGCCCTGCGCGCCGACGACCGCATCGCCGCCTGTGAGCTGCAGCCGGAGGAAGCCGCGCAGCTCAAGAGCAACTTCGCCCGCGACGCGCGCGTGGCCGTGCATGCGCGCGACGGCTACACCGGGCTCAAGGCGCTGCTGCCGCCGAAGATCGGCGCGACCCGCTACAACCGCGGCCTGGTCCTGATCGACCCGCCCTACGAAGCCCAGCTGGAAGAGTTCGACACCGCCATCGGCGCCCTGCGCGAGTCGCTGGGGCGCTGGCCGCAGGGCAGCTATGCGCTGTGGTACCCGATCAAGCTGCGGCGCTCGCTGCAGCCGTTCTACCGCCGCGCCGCCGCGCTGCCGGCCAAGTCGGTGCTGGCCGCCGAACTGCTGGTGCGCGCCGACGATTCGCCGCTGCGCATGAACGGCAGCGGCCTGCTCCTGGTCAATCCGCCCTGGCAGCTGGACCAGACCCTGGCGGCGGTGCTGCCGCTGCTGGCCCAGGCCCTGGGCGAAACGCCGGCGGCCAGCTCGCACCTGCAGTGGCTGGTCCGGCCCGACGCCTGATCGTCTCCGACACGGTGCGGCGCTCAACGAAAAAGCCCGGCCGGAGCCGGGCTTTTTCGTATGTGCGTGCGCCTCAGAGCCCGGCCTTGGTGTCCGGCTCGAAGAAGCTCCAGCGCACTTCCGGGAAGGCCTGCTTCATCGCCCGCTCGACCGCGTTGATCTGGTCGGTCAGCGCAGCGACGCTCTGCTCCTCGCGCATGCGCGCCTGCACCGAGACCATCACCTCGTTGCCCAGCTGCAGGGTGATCAGGCTGATGACCTGGGCGATCTCCGGACGGGTGTCGAGGAAGTCGCGGATCTGCTGCTGGCGGGCCGGGTCGACGCTCTGGCCGATCAACATCGCCTTGACCTCGATCGCGACGAACACCGCGACCACGATCAGCAGCGCGCCGATGGCGATGGTACCGACCGCGTCCCAGATCGGGTTGCCGGTGACCACGGCCGTCATCACCGCGGCCAGCGCGAACACCAGGCCGAACAGCGCCGCCAGGTCCTCGCCGAAGATCACCACCAGTTCGGCCTGGCGGCTCTCGCGGAACCACTGCCACAGGCTGCGCTTGCCGCGCGCCTTGTTGACCTCGACCAGGCAGGCGCGCATCGACACCGCCTCGGCGGCGATGCCGAAGGTGAGCACGCCGGCCGCCCACCACCACTGCTTCAGCGGTTCGGGGTGCTGCAGTTTGTGGATGCCCTCGTACAGCGAGAACATGCCGCCGACGGTGAACAACATCACCGCGACCAGGAACGACCAGAAGTAGATCGCCTTGCCGTAGCCCAGCGGGTAGTCCGGCGACGGCGGCCGCTTGGCCTGGCGCATGCCCAGCAACAGCAGCAGCTGGTTGCCGCAGTCGGCCAGCGAGTGCACGGTTTCGGCCAGCATGGCGCTGGAACCGGTGAAGTACGCGGCCACGCCCTTGGACACGGCGATCGCGAAATTGGCGCCCAGCGCGAACAGGATCGCGCGGGTCGAATCACCACCACCTGCCATGGGAAACGTGCTCCTGGGATCGGAAGCGCGGGAGTCTAGCATCCGCGCGCGACCGCTCCGACGGCGCGCGCGAGCCTTGCGATGGGGCGGTCAGTCGGCCAGTTCGCGCTGCAGCTTCTTGCTCAGCCGGGCCCGGATCAGTTCGTAGCTGCGGCGCAGCAAAGCACGCAGTTCCGCGACCGGCAGCGCGTCGGGACGCAGCACGTTGACCCAGTGCGCGCGCGCCAGGAACGGCGCCGGACGGAAGCCGGGGCGTTCGGTCAGCTCCAGGAAACGCTCGTCCTCGACCCGGAAACTGATCCCGCCGGGGTCCGGCCCCTGCAGCCGGCAGGCACAGAACATGCGTCCGCCTACGCTGAAGACCGTTACCTCCTTCCACTTCAGGTCCTCGACCACCCCGGGCCAGCCGCCGACCCAGGCGCGTAGCGATTTTTCGTCCATGTGAGTCCAGAATGAAGCCGCAACCGCCTCCAGTGTGCCAATATCCCGATATGGCCGCGCGCGAAAGACTCCCGCCCTGGCACGAGCGCCAGCGTCTCCCCAACGGACGCGAAGTGCTCATCCGTCCGATCCGACCGGAGGACGCCGATCCCCTGCGCGCCGGCTTCGGCCTGCTGCAACCCGACGAAGTCCGCCAGCGTTTCCTCTACGCGGTGAAAGAACTCACCCCGGAGATGGCCGAGCGCTTCACCCGGGTCAATCCCAAGACCGAATTCGCCCTGGTCGCCGCCGAACCGCTGCCGCCCGGCGAAGCCCTGGTCGGCGCAGTCGCGCGCGTGGCCATCGACGACAACGGCCGCGATGCCGAGTTCGCGATCCTGGTCAGCCGCTACATCGCCAACATGGGCCTGGGCCGCTACCTGATGACCCGGCTGGTGAAGTGGGCGCGCGGCAAGAAGGTCGAGCGCATCTACGGCGACGTGTTCGAACACAACCACGCCATGCTGGCGCTGGCCCAGTCGCTGGGCTTCGAACGCGAGTTCCAGCAGGACGCGCCCGGCCTGATCCGGGTCACCCTGGACCTGCGCAAGCCCGACCCGGCCTGAGCGGCGGCGGGCACGCCCGCTGCCCTCGCCTGCTGCGCTCTCCCGCCAACTCCGACCGACGGCTGTCCGCCGCCACGCGCCCGCCACGTTGGCTCTCATGCACACAGGGGCCTGCGGCAGGGCTTGCCGCGCGTCCAGGGACGGACCGTTCAGGACGCGGACATGAGCATCGACGAAGCACGCCTCAACGAATTCCTGGGCCGCGCCGTGGGCGACCTGGGCGCCTCGATCAGCGCCACGCTGATGCTGGTCGGCGATCAGCTCGGCTACTACCGGGCGCTGGCGAAGGAAGCCCTGAGTCCGGCCGAACTGGCCTCGCGCACCGGCACCAACGAGCGCTACGTGCGCGAGTGGCTGGGCAACCAGGCCGCCGGCGGCTACGTGGAGTACGACGCCGGCAACGGCCGCTACTCGCTCAGCGAGGAACAGGCGCTGTGCCTGGCCGACCCCGGCGGACCGGTCGATCTGCCCGGCGCCTATTCCATCGTCGAGGCCGCGTTCCATGCCCTGGAACGCACCAAGGACAATTTCCGCACCGGCGCCGGCATGGAATGGGGCGAACACCACCCCTGCCTGTTCCAGGGCACCGAGCGCTTCTTCCGCGCCGGCTACAACGCGCACCTGCTGAACGAATGGCTGCCGGCGCTGGACGGCGTGCTCGACAAACTGCGCCAGGGCGCCAAGGTCGCCGATGTCGGTTGCGGCCACGGCGCCAGCACCACGCTGATGGCCAAGGCCTTCCCCAACACCAGCTTCATCGGCTACGACTACCACGCCGCCTCGATCGAGACCGCGCGCCGCCGCGCCCAAGACGCCGGCATCGACAACGCCTATTTCGAAGTCGCCGACGCCAGCAGCTACACCGGCCGCAACTTCGACCTGATCGCTTTCTTCGATTGCCTGCACGACATGGGCGACCCGGTCGGCGCCGCGCGCCACGCGCGCCAGGCGCTCAAGCCCGACGGCCATTGCCTGCTGGTCGAACCCTTCGCCGGCGACCGCGTCGAGGACAACCTCAATCCGGTCGGACGCGTGTACTACGGCGCGTCCTCGCAGATCTGCGTGCCGGTGTCGCTGGCGCGCAACGGTCCGGCGCTGGGTGCGCAAGCCGGCGAAGCGCGGCTGCAGCAAGTCATGAGCGAAGGCGGCTTCAGCCGTTTCCGCCGCGCCACCCAGACACCGTTCAACCTGGTGCTGGAAGCGCGGCCCTAGCCCGCACCCAGGAGTCACACACGAAAAATCCCGGCGCGTCGCCGCGCCGGGATCCGGTATTGCCTGCTTCGACCGCGATCAGACGATGGTCAGGGTGACGTCGATGTTGCCGCGGGTCGCGTTCGAGTACGGACACACCTGGTGCGCCTTCTCGACCAGCGCTTCGGCCTGTTCGCGCGGCAGGCCCGGCAGCGAGATCTTGAGCTCGACCTGGATGCCGAAGCCGGCCGGGATCGGGCCGATGCCGACGGCGCCTTCGATCGAGGTATCGGCCGGCAGCGCGATCTTTTCCTTGCCGGCGACGAACTTCAGCGCGCCGATGAAGCAGGCCGAATAGCCGGCCGCGAACAGCTGCTCGGGATTGGTGCCGTCGCCGCCGGCGCCGCCGAGTTCGCGTGGGGTGGTCAGCTTGACGTCGAGGACGTTGTCGGAGGAAACGGCGCGACCGTCGCGGCCGCCGGTGGCGATGGCGTGGGCGGTGTAGAGGACTTGGTCGAGGGACATGAGATGGCTCCTGGGTGGGGTTGGGTCGGTTCGTGGTTGGCGAAACCGTCGCCGGTTTCGCGATTCGTGGTTCGTGATCGGTCGATCAATCCGGGACGGTCCGGAACGTCGCGTGTCTGGCGCCGCGCTCAGGCGTGCCGCATCAGGTTGGTGCGCAGCGATTCCAGCTGCGACTTCATCGATCCGAGCTGCTCGGGCGCGCAGCCGGCAGCGCCGAAGATGCCCATCGGCACCGCACGCGCCGGCCGTTCCAGCGCGCGGCCGGTCTCGGTGAGGGCGATGATCACCTGGCGTTCGTCGGCCTGGGCGCGGGTGCGGCTGATCAGGCCCGCGCTTTGCAGGCGCTTGAGCAAAGGGGTCAGCGTGGCCGAGTCCAGGAACAGGCGTTCGCCGATCTCCGACACCGTGACCTGGTCGCGCTCCCACAGCACCATCATCACCAGGTACTGCGGATAGGTCAGGCCCAGGCCCGCCAGCAATTTGCGGTAGACCTTGTTCAAGGCCAGCCCGGTCGAATACAGGGCGAAGCAGAGCTGGTCGTCGAGTTTCAGCGAGGGCTGCGGGGCGGCAGCGGTCAAGGGCTCGGGGGTCGGTTTGGGGGTGTGCGGCTTCATGGGGTCGCAATTTACATAGCACGCTATTTAATTGCAAGCTATTTTTATGAACGAAGGCAAAGCATTCGCGCCGACAATCGTTTTTGTGGGGAAGGTCAGCCTTCTGCGGGAGCCCTCCGCTTTCTGCAGGAGCGGCGTAAGCCGCGATCGCGCCAACCCGAACGGTGACGCGCGCCCCGAGGCACCACGCAATCGCGGCTCACGCCGCTCCCACAGGGGGAGGCATCCGACGGTAGCGGTATCGCCTCGACCTCCCACCAGCCGCATCCGTCTCAACCCCTGCGACAGCGACCGCGTATATCGAACCCCGTCCGACTGCGCACGAGCCGCTCACCGCGCTCGCGTACACTCGGCGCCCTGTTCGACCGGGCAGTCCCGCCAGCGCCTTCCGTCGCTGCGCGATCCGCCTGCACATGCTTGGGCCGCGCTCGCGCAAGGCCGAAGTCCCTACGCGCGGGTGGCGAACGGCCGCCGGCGCCGCATTCGTTTTTGCCGATGACCGCCGCTTCGATGCCCAAGTTTCCGTTTCCCGCCCCGCCGCTGCCCAAACCCGGCCAACAGCGCGCCTGGTGGCGCGCGCCGGCCTCGCCGTCCGCGCTGGCCTTCCACCTCGCCGCCGCCGCGGCCGCACATGCCGGTCCGGTGCTCGCGATCGCGCGCGACAACCACGCCGCGCACCAGTTGGAATCCGACCTGCGCACCCTGCTAGGCGACGACGACACGATCCCGGTGCTGCCGTTCCCGGATTGGGAAACCCTGCCCTACGACCAGTTCAGCCCGCACCCGGACATCGTCTCGCAGCGCCTGTCCGCGCTGCACCGCCTGCCGAGCCTGCAACGCGGCATCGTGGTGGTCCCGGTGCAGACCGTGCTGCAACGCCTGGCGCCGCTCAAGCACGTGGTCGGCGGCAGTTTCGATGTGCGCGTCGGCCAGCGCCTGGACCTGGACGCGGAGAAGCGCCGGCTCGAATCGGCCGGCTACCGCAACGTGCCGCAGGTGCTGGACCCGGGCGACTTCGCGGTCCGCGGCGGTCTGCTCGACGTGTACCCGATGGGCGCCGACTCGCCGTTCCGGGTCGAGCTGCTCGACGACGAGATCGACACCATCCGCGCCTTCGATCCCGAATCGCAACGCTCGCTGGACAAGATCGAAGCGGTGCGCCTGCTGCCCGGCCGCGAAGTGCCCTTGGACGAGGCATCGCTCAAGCGCGCACTCGACGCGCTGCGCGACCGTTTCGATCTCGACACCCGCCGCAGCGGCCTCTATCAGGACCTCAAGGCCGGCCTGGCGCCGTCGGGCATCGAGTACTACCTGCCGCTGTTCTTCAGCGAGACCGCGACCCTGTCCGACTACCTGGCCGCGAACGTATTGCCGGTGATCGGCGACGGCGCGTTCGAGGCCGCCGAGCAATTCTGGACCCACACCGGCGAGCGCTACGAACAGCGCCGCCACGACCTCGAACGCCCGCTGCTGCCGCCCGACGCGCTGTATCTGTCGCCGGACGCGCTGCGCGAACGCCTCAACCGCGGCGACCGGGTCGAGGTCTGCGGCGACGGCCATCCGCAACGCGAACGCGCGCTCGCGCTCGGCGACCAGCCGGCGCCGGCGCTGCCGGTCGCGGCCAAGGACGCGGCGCCCGCGCAGGCGCTGAAATCCTTCCTGGGCAGCTACCGCGGCCGCGTGCTGATCGCCGCCGACAGCGCCGGCCGCCGCGAGGCGCTGCTGGAATTGCTGCTGGCCGCCGAACTGCGCCCGCAGGTGCTGGGCGACTGGAGCGCGTTCGCGACCGGCGACAGCCGCTTCGCGATCGCGGTGGCGCCGCTGGACGACGGCTTCGCCCTGACCGAACCGGCCCTGGCGACGCTGACCGAACGCCAGCTGTTCCCCGACCGCGCCTCGCAACCGCGCCGGCGCAAGCGCGTCGGACGCGAGCCCGAAGCGATCATCCGCGACCTGGGCGAGCTGTCCGAAGGCGCGCCGATCGTGCACGAAGACCATGGCGTCGGCCGTTATCGCGGCCTGATCGTGCTGGAAGCCGGCGGACAACCCGGTGAATACCTCGAGATCGAATACGCCAAGGGCGACCGCCTGTACGTGCCGGTCGCGCAGTTGCACCTGATCAGCCGCTACTCCGGCGCATCGGTCGAAACCGCGCCGCTGCATTCGCTGGGCGGCGAGCAGTGGACCAAGGCCAAGAAGAAAGCCGCCGAGAAGGTCCGCGACGTCGCCGCCGAACTGCTCGAGATCCAGGCCAAGCGCCAGGCCCGCGCCGGCCTGGCCCTGGACGTGGACCGCGTCATGTACGAACCGTTCGCGGCCGCGTTCCCGTTCGAGGAAACCCCGGACCAGCACGCCGCGATCGAATCGGTGATCCGCGACCTCGGCAGCAGCCAGCCGATGGACCGCGTGGTCTGCGGCGACGTCGGCTTCGGCAAGACCGAGGTCGCGGTGCGCGCGGCCTTCGTCGCCGCCGCCGCCGGTAAGCAGGTCGCGGTGCTGGTGCCGACCACCCTGCTGGCCGAACAGCACTACCGCAATTTCCGCGACCGCTTCGCCGACTGGCCGCTGCGGGTGGAAGTGCTGTCGCGCTTCAAAACGGCCAAGGAGATCAAGGCCGAACTGGAGAAGCTCGCCGAGGGCAAGATCGACGTGATCGTCGGCACCCATCGCCTGCTGCAGCCCGACGTGCGTTTCCCCGACCTGGGCCTGGTGATCGTCGACGAAGAGCAACGCTTCGGCGTGCGCCAGAAGGAAGCGCTGAAGGCGCTGCGCGCCAACGTGCACCTGCTGACCCTGACCGCGACCCCGATCCCGCGCACGCTCAACATGGCCATGGCCGGCCTGCGTGACCTGTCGATCATCGCCACCCCGCCCGCGCATCGCCTGGCGGTGCAGACCTTCGTCGTGCCCTGGGACGACGCCCAGTTGCGCGAGGCCTTCCAGCGCGAGCTCGCGCGCGGCGGCCAGGTCTACTTCCTGCACAACGACGTCGAAAGCATCGGCCGCATGCAGCGCCAGCTGCAGGAGCTGGTGCCGGAGGCGCGCATCGGCGTCGCCCACGGCCAGATGGCCGAGCGCGAACTCGAACGGGTGATGCTCGACTTCCACAAGCAACGCTTCAACGTGCTGCTGGCGACCACGATCATCGAATCGGGCATCGACATCCCCAACGCCAACACCATCATCATGAACCGCGCCGACAAGTTCGGCCTGGCCCAGATGCACCAGCTGCGCGGCCGCGTCGGCCGTTCCCACCATCGCGCCTACGCCTACCTGGTGGTGCCGGACAAGCGCTCGATCACGCCCGACGCGCGCAAGCGCCTGGACGCGATCGCGGCCATGGACGAACTCGGCGCCGGCTTCACCCTGGCCACCCACGACCTGGAAATCCGCGGCGCCGGCGAGTTGCTGGGCGAGGACCAGAGCGGGCAGATGGCCGAAGTCGGTTTCAGCCTCTACACCGAACTGCTGGAACGCGCGGTGCGTTCGATCCGCCAGGGCAAGCTTCCCGACGTGGATTCGGTCGAAGCGCGCGGCGCCGAGGTCGAACTGCACATTCCGGCGCTGATTCCCGACGACTACCTGCCCGACGTGCACACGCGCCTGACCCTGTACAAGCGCGTCAGCGGCGCGCGCGACGTCGACGCCCTGCGCGAACTGCAGGTCGAGATGATCGACCGCTTCGGCCTGCTGCCGGACGCGGCCAAGCACCTGTTCGCGGTGGCCGAATTGAAACTGGCCGCGACCGAACTGGGCATCCGCAAGCTCGACCTGGGCGAGAAGGGCGGCCGCGTGCAGTTCATCGAGAAACCCAACGTCGACCCGATGGCGGTGATCCGCCTGATCCAGACCCAGTCCAAGCTCTACCAGATGGACGGCGCCGACAAACTCAAGATCAAGCTCGACCTGCCGGATGCGCCGGCGCGCCTGGCCGCGGCCAAGGGTCTGCTGACCGTGCTGCGGCAAGCCGCGTAGTCGCGCGCCGCTGCGGTTGCCACCGCACCCTACGAGAACCGTAGGGTGCGGTGAGCCACAGGCGAACCGCACCACTGCGCAGCACCGGATCGCAGCGGACGCGTCGTCGCCTCCCGATCCAGGCCCACGCCCTCCGGCATAGGATGCGGTGCTTCCCTCTCACGCCATCGCCACGGTATCGCCCATGAAGGAACTGCTGTCGACCCGTACCACGCTCAGCCTGGCGGCGGCCAGGCGCATCGCCCAGACCGCAGAGGCGCGCGCCATCGCCGACGGCTTGAACGTCTCGATCGCGATCGTCGACGACGCCGGCCGCCTGCTGCACTTCCAACGCATGGACGGCTCGCCCAACTCCAGCGTCGAAGTCGCGATCCGCAAGGCCGAGCACGCCGCCAACTACCGCCGCGATACCGTGTTCCATCAGGAGCTGCTGAGCCAGGGCCACCATGTGGTGCTGGGCCTGCCGCATAGCCTGCCGATCGAAGGCGGCGTGCGCTTGCAGGCGCAGGGCCAGAGCCTGGGCGCGATCGGCGTGGCCGGCGCGCCCTCGGCCCAGGACGGCGAGATCGCGCGCGCCGGCGCCGAACTTCTGGACGCGCTGTAAAGTACGCGCATGACGCCGATCAAGCCCCTGGCACTGAGCCTGCTGCTGTGCGTCCTCGCCGCCTGCGCGAGCCGTCCGGCGACGCCGGTGCCGCTGGAGTTCGTGCTGGTGCGCCATGCCGAGAAGAGCGACGACGATCCGCGCGACCCCAATCTCAGCGATGCCGGCCGCGCACGCGCGCAGCGCCTGGCCGAGAGCTTCGCCGGCAGCGAGGTCTTCGCCGTCTACGCCACCGGCTACAAGCGCACCCGCGACACCGCCGCGCCGACCGCCAGCGCCCACGCGATGGCGGTGACCGTGTACGACGCCAAGCTGCCGGCCGCGGAATTCGCCGCGCAGCTGCGCCGCCGGCATCCGCTGGGCAAGGTGCTGGTGGTCGGCCACAGCAACACCGTGCCGGAAATCGCCGCGGCCCTGTGCGGCTGCGCGGTCGCGCCGATGGCGGACACCGAATTCGACCGCCGCATCGTCGTCGACTTCGACGTCCAGGGCCGGCCGCACTTGAGCGAGACCCGCTACTGATGCGCCAGGCCACGCTGCCGGCCTGGGACGGCGATGTCGCGGCTGCGCGCGCCTTGCAGGAAACGCTGGCGCGCGAAGTCGTACTGCACGACGACTACCCGACGCCGCTGCGCCGCATCGCCGGCTTCGACGTCGGTTTCGAAGACGAAGGCGCGACCACGCGCGCGGCCGCGGTGCTGCTCGACGCCGAAACCCTGCAGCCCGTGCAGCAGCAGGTCGCGCGCATCCCGACCCGGATGCCCTACATCCCCGGCCTGCTGAGCTTCCGCGAACTACCGGCGCTGCTGGCCGCGCTGGCGCTGCTAGATGAAGTGCCGGATCTGGTCTTCGTCGACGGCCACGGCATCGCCCATCCGCGCGGGCTCGGCATCGCCGCGCATTTCGGCGTCGCCACCGGCCTGCCCAGCATCGGCGTGGCCAAGAAGGTCCTGGTCGGTCGGCACGACGAGGTCGGTCCGCACAGCGGCGACCACGCGCCATTGCTGCATCGCGGCCGGCCGATCGGCCAGGTCCTGCGCAGCAAGCCGCGCTGCCTGCCGCTGATCGTCTCGCCCGGACACCGGGTGTCGATGGCGAGCGCGCTGACCCTGACCCTGGGCTGCCTGCGCGGCTATCGCCTGCCCGAGCCGACCCGGCTCGCCGATCGCCTGGCCTCGCGTCGCGACCGGCGTTGAAGCCGGGCGGCACCGGCCGACGCATCATCCATCCCGATCCTCGGCCTTCCAGCGGTGAAGGCCGCGTCGCGGCGCACGCGGCGGCATCGGGTACGATCCTGGCCTTCCGCATCGCTCGCGCACGGAGCCCGTGATGACCCGTTTGTTCGCCGCCCTGCTCTCGCTCACCGCCCTGTCCGCCTGCGCCAGCGGCGGCGGTCCCGGCGCCCTCGGCAGCGACGGCAGCGCGACCCTGAAACCCGGCGAGCGCATCGCCCTGGCCGACCGCTCGCAGCTGCGCTACATCGGCGTGACCGCCGATTCGCGCTGCCCGCCGAACGTGCAGTGCATCCGCGCCGGCGACGCCGATGTCGCCTTCGAATTCGCCCCCGTCGACGGCGCGGCGCAGCCGCTGGCGTTCAACACCGAAAACGCACGCACGCTCAGCGCCGGCCGCTGGACCATCGAACTGACCGCGCTGGCCCAGGGCGACGCTCCGGCGGCCACGGTCAGGATCGCCGCGACACCCTGAGCGCGACACCCTGATCGAGACCGCCAAGCGCCGCGCGCGCAACAGGCCGTTGCGCGCGCCCGCGCTGCGCCGTGGCGGCAGCCGTGACAAGCTTGCGGGCATCGATTCCGCGCAGCCAGAGAGCCACGCCATGAGCACGATCATCGCCCCCCGCGTCCACGACCTCGGCGGCTTCCAGGTGCGCCGCGCCGTGCCTTCGATCCAGGCGCGCTCGGTCGGGCCGTTCGTGTTCGTCGATCACATGGGGCCGGCGCTGTTCGAGCCCGGCCGCGGCATCGACGTGCGTCCGCATCCGCACATCGGCCTGGCCACGGTCACCTTCCTGTGGTCGGGCAGCATCGGCCACCGCGACACCCTGGGCAGCGTCCAGGACATCAACCCCGGCGACGTCAACTGGATGACCGCCGGCCGCGGCATCGCCCATTCCGAACGCACCCCGCAGGCGCTGCGCGCGGGCGAGCATCCGCTGCACGGCATGCAGACCTGGGTGGCCCTGCCCAAATCCTTCGAAGAGACCGCACCGGCCTTCCATCACCACGGCGCGGCGACGCTGCCGCAACTGCGTCGCGACGGCGCCTGGCTGCGCGTGGTCGCCGGCCGCGGCTACGGCGAGGAATCGCCGGTGCAGGTGTTCAGCGACACCCTCTACGTCGCCGTCGATCTGGACGCCGACGCCGAACTCGCGATCGAGGACAGCCACGCCGAACGCGCGATCTACCTGCTCGAGGGCAAGGCCCAGCTCGACGGCGCCGATATCCCGGAAAAACATCTGATCGTGCTCGACCCGGGCACGCGCCCGGTGCTGCGCGCCAAGACCCCGCTCAAGGCCATGCTGCTGGGCGGCGAGCCCTTGGACGGCCCGCGCCACCTGTGGTGGAACTTCGTCTCCAGTTCCAAGGAGCGCATCGAGCAGGCCAAGCAGGACTGGCTGGACGGCCGCTTCGGCCAGGTCCCGGGCGACGACGAGTTCATCCCCCTGCCCGAGCGCTGAGCCGCCGCGGCGGCTGGACCGCCTCTAGGCAGGGTCCAGCCCGGCACCGCGCCCATTCAGTTGCATCTGAAACCACAGGATTTGTCAATCCCCTCGAACTGCCTTATGTTCTGACGCAGGTCACGTTTTATCGTCCAACGACCTCAAGGGGGATGTAGTCGTGAAAATGCCGGCATGCAGCATGTCGATCCTGCCCGTGCTCGTCGGGCTCCTGTACGCAGGAAGCGCACAGGCTCAAGACCAGGATGGATGCCCGCAGTTGCCGCCTTCTTCGCAACTGACCTGGGAACACAAAGCCAACGCCGGTTCGGATTTCTGCCGGGCCCTGCGCAACGACGGCAGCGAAGCGTTCGGCATGTACATTTCCAACAAATCGCCGTTCACGCCCAAGCGCGGTGACCGCGCCGAAGCCGGTAGCATCGACGGCAAATCCGTGTTTTGGTACCGCGGCGAACTCGCCGGCAAGCCCGAGATGCAGGTGCGCGAAACCCTGCTCAATCTCGACGACGGCCGGATCGCCCACATCTGGCTGCAGGCCGCTACGCCCGACAAGCTCGGCGAAGTGCTGGGCCTGACCCAGGGGCTGCGATTTCCTTCGGCCCGACTGAGCAGCAAGTAATCCGGTGACGGCGCGGCGGTTTCCGACCGTCGCGCCGCCATCGCTGCGTTCGATCTTCCTCCCAGGCTTTGCGCGGGCCCGCGCGCGGCGTACCGTGTGCGCAGGCGCTGGCACGCCCGTGGCCATCGCACACCGGAAGTTATCGCACAACGGAAGTTCCCGATCCGTCATCCAGGAGGAAGATCATGATCAAACGACTCGGCGCCGAATTCATCGGTACGTTTTGGCTGGTGCTCGGCGGTTGCGGCAGCGCGGTATTGGCGGCCAATTTCGGCGGCGCCGGCAATCCGCTCGGCATCGGCTTCCTGGGCGTGGCGCTGGCCTTCGGCCTGACCGTGCTGACCGGCGCCTACGCGCTGGGCCATATCTCCGGCGGGCACTTCAATCCGGCGGTGAGTTTCGGCTTGTGGGCGGGCGGACGCTTCGCCGGCAAGGACCTGCTGCCCTACATCGTCGCGCAGGTGCTGGGCGGCCTGCTCGCCGGTTTCGTGCTGTGGCAGATCGCATCGGGCAACCCCGAGTTCTCGGTCGACCCGAACGCGGCCGGCGCCTTCGCCAGCAACGGCTACGGCTCGCATTCGCCGGGCGGCTATTCGGTCGCGGCGGCGTTCCTGTGCGAAGTGGTGATGACGGCGATGTTCCTGATCGTGATCCTGGGCGCGACCCACAAACGCGCGCCGGCCGGCTTCGCTCCGATCGCGATCGGCCTGGCCCTGACCTTGATCCACCTGATCAGCATCCCGGTCACCAACACTTCCGTGAACCCGGCGCGCTCGACCGGCGTCGGCTTGTTCGCGGGCTCGCAGGCGATTTCGCAACTATGGCTGTTCTGGCTGGCGCCGATCCTCGGCGGCCTGCTCGGCGGCGTGATCTACCGCTGGTTCGACAAGGACTGAGCGGGCGCCGCCACAAACGCAGCGCGCAGCACGAAAGGCCGCGTCCCACGCCACGTCGAGCGTGGGGCGCGGCCTTTTCGTTTGCGCGGTCAGCGCGCCGCTTTCTGTTTCACCGCGTCCTCGGCCGCGTCCAGCGCGGCCTGCTGCAGCTGCGCAGCGAGCTTGCGGTTGCTGGCGCTGTCGGCGGCGTCGAGCATCTGGTACGCAGCCATCGCCAGCTTGATGCCGCGCGGCGGAATCTTGACGACCTTGCCGCCGACGATGGCGAAACCGCCGGCGCCCTGGCTGACGCCGGGCGAGACGAAACTGGCGACGATGACGAACTTGTTGGGATCGATCCCGGGCATGAGCTGCACTCCTTCGCATGGAGACGGCGCGGCCGGACGGCAGCGCCGGCGCGTTTCTCATCGGCCGGTACGTCCAATGGGACGAACCGATGAGAGCCTGCGCCGATAGCAGCTAACGCCGCCAGCCGCGGATAGCGGCCAGAACCTCGCGCTTCAGCGTTTCCACCGCATAGCAACGGTGCGCAAAAAAAGGCCGCGCGATGCGCGGCCCGGTAAGTCTTGCGGCGATCGGCGAGGCCGGACCGCTGGCTTAGAACTTGCCTTCCTGGAAGTCCACGAACGCCTGCATCACTTCCTGCTTGGTGTTCATCACGAACGGACCGTAACGCGCGACCGGCTCGCGCAGCGGCCGGCCCGCGACCAGGATCGCGCGGGTGTCGGCGGCGCCTGCGCGCAGCTTCAGCACCTCGCCGCCGGCGAGCACCGCCAGCTCCTGCGCCTCGACCTCGCGCGCATCGACGCCGTCGCCGATCGCGGCCGCGCCCTCGTAGACGTAGACGAAGGCGTTGTGGCCTTCGGGCAAGGCGTATTGCCACTGCGCACCCGCGTCCAGGGCGATATCCAGGTACACCGGATCGGTCGCCGGCTGCGCGATCGGGCCGTCGGTGCCGTCGACGCGGCCGGCGATCACTTTCACCGCCACGCCGTCGGCCGGCTGCAGCAGCGGAATGCGCTCGGGCGCGAATTCCTGATAGCGCGGATCGGTCATCTTGTCGCGCGCCGGCAGGTTCACCCACAGCTGGAAACCGCGCATGCGGCCTTCGTGTTGCTCGGGCATCTCCGAATGCACCAGGCCGCGGCCGGCGGTCATCCACTGCACGCTGCCGGGCACCAGCACACCCTCGTTGCCGTGGTTGTCCTTGTGGCGCATGCGGCCGTCGAGCATGTAGGTCACCGTCTCGAAACCGCGGTGCGGATGCTCCGGGAAACCGGCGATGTAGTCCTCGGCGCGGTCGGTGCCGAATTCGTCCAGCAACAGGAACGGATCCAGATCGGGCAATTCGGCCCCGCCGATCACCCGGGTCAGGCGCACGCCGGCGCCGTCGGAGGTCGGCTGACCGCGCAGCTTGCGGCCGACGCGGGCGTAGCGAAGGGAAACGTCGTGGGTGGCGGTGGTCATGGCCCTCTCCTGGAATGGGTCGCCGGTTCGGCGCTGGGCACAGAATGCCACCGCATTATCGGAACGATATAGCCATAATCAGGAACATCATTTACATATTTGGAACGATAGTCACCCCTGCAAGCGCAGGTACGCAGGACGCGGAACGCTCCCGATGTCGGGAGCGTTCCGTGCCGGCCGGGGCGATCCGGCCCCCGCGGCTGCGGGGCCGGATCGGTGGGTTCACTGGCGCAGGAAGGCCAGCAGGTCCTGATTGAGCCGGTCCTTGTGGGTATCGGTCAGGCCGTGCGGGGCACCCGGATAGACGATCAGGCGCGCGTTCTTGATCAGCGCGGCCGAAGCCTTGCCCGAGCTGTCGATGGGCACGATCTGGTCATCGCTGCCATGGATCACCAGGGTCGGCACGTCGATGCGCTTGAGGTCGGCGCGGAAGTCGGTGGCCGAGAACGCCGCGATCGAGTCGTAGGTGTTCTTGTGGCCGGCCTGCATGCCCTGCACCCAGAACGACTGGATCAGGCCCTGCGAGGGCTTGGCGCCGGGACGGTTGTAGCCGAAGAAGGGGCCCGACGCGATGTCCAGGTACAGCTGCGAACGGTTCTCCAGCGAGGCCTTGCGCAGGCCGTCGAACACCGCGATCGGCAGGCCGCCCGGGTTGTCGGCGGTCTGCAGCATCAGCGGCGGCACCGCGCTCACCAGCACCGCCTTCTTGACCCGGGAGGTGCCGTGGCGGCCGATGTAGCGCGCCACTTCGCCGCCGCCGGTGGAGAAACCGACCAGGGTCGCGTCCTTCAGGTCCAGGGTTTCGATCACCGTGGCCAGGTCGTCGGCGTAATGGTCCATGTCGTTGCCGTCCCAGGGCTGGCTGGAGCGGCCATGGCCGCGGCGGTCGTGCGCGACCACGCGATAGCCGTGATCGGCCAGGAACAGCATCTGCGATTCCCAGCTGTCCGAGTTCAAGGGCCAGCCGTGGCTGAAGGTGACGACCGGGCCGTTCTTCGGGCCCCAGTCCTTGTAGTAGAGGCGCACGCCGTCGCGGGTCGTGATGTAGCCGGCGCTGCGGTCGATGTCGTGGGCGGCGACGACGGAGGGGCCGGTCTGGGCCGGGGTCGCCTGGGCGGCGGCGGCCTCGGTCGAGACGGCGGACGCGGCCAGGACGGCCAGACCAAGGGCGGTACGATGCAGGACGTTCATGCGGTGCTCCTAAGCGAAAGTGGGAAAGGCATTGCCTGTCGGCAGGACGTACTTTGCGCGCCCAGCCGATACTATTTGCGGCATATAATCCTTAAAACATTGCCTGGAGTATCGATGGCCGACCGACTCGACGCCCTGCTCCACCGCTTTTCGGTCCGGGCGCAGACCTTCCAGGCCGGAACGCTGTGCGGCATCAACGACCTCACGCCCGACGGCGACAGCGGTCAGCTGCACCTGATCCGGCGCGGCGAAGTCGCGGTGAGCCACGGCGGCGCGATCGCCGCGCGCGTCGCCACACCCAGCCTGCTCCTGTATCCGCGGCCGCTGCCGCACCGCTTCGTGATCGACGACGCGGCCGGGGCCGAACTGACCTGCGCCCATCTGCGCTTCGACGGCGGCAGCGCCAACCCGGTGGCGGCCGCCCTGCCTGCGTTCGTGTGCCTGCCGCTGGACACCATCTCCGGTCTCGACCACAGCCTGGCGCTGCTGTTCGAAGAAGCCTTCGAGCAGCGCTGCGGGCGCAGGGCGATGCTGGATCGCTTATTCGAAGTGGTGCTGATCCAGGTCCTGCGTCATCTCATGGACAACGGCCAGACCCGCGTCGGCATGCTGGCGGGACTGGCCGATCCGCGACTGCGCCTGGCCATCGTCGCCATGCACGAGGCACCTGCCCAGGACTGGAGCCTGGAGGCGCTCGCGGCCCAGGCCGGCATGTCGCGCAGCGCGTTCGCCAATGCGTTCCGCGATGCCGTCGGCTGCACGCCGGGCGCCTATCTGCAGCAATGGCGGGTCGCGCTGGTGCAGCGCGCGCTGGTGCAGGGACGCTCGCTGAAGCGCATCGCCGACGAGGTCGGCTACGGCAGCGAATCGACGCTGTCGCGCGCCTTCAAGGCCCAGTGCGGACTATCGCCGCGGGAATGGAAGCAGAACCGGCAGCGCGCCTAGACGGCCTTGGCCGTCCGCTGCGGCTTGCGCGTGTACACGTACACCGTCGCCGGCGGCACGTTGCGCAGCACGAATTCGCCGCGGTGCACGTGCAGGTCCAGCTCGCGCATCACCGAGTCGGCCACCGGCGCGGCCGGGCCGTAGGTGAACTGCACGAACACGCCGTCCGCGCGCAGGCATTCGAACGCGGCCGTCAGCAGACTGAGCTGCAGCGGCTGCGGCATGGTCAGCAGCCCCAGGCCGGACACGATCGCGTCGGCAGGGCCCTCGTCGAGATAGCCGTTGGCGCGCGCCAGCTCCGGCAGCGAACCGGCATCGCCCAGCAGCACCCGTACCTGCGGGAAACGCAGATGCAGATGCGCGTGCAGTTCCTCGTTGAGTTCCAGCACCAGCAGGTCGTGGTCGGC
The DNA here is from genome assembly GCF_001427715.1 of Lysobacter sp. Root667. NCBI lineage: Bacteria > Pseudomonadati > Pseudomonadota > Gammaproteobacteria > Lysobacterales > Lysobacteraceae > Lysobacter > Lysobacter sp. Root667. The sequence continues at coordinate 237,225 of NZ_LMHF01000014.1, read as the reverse complement.
GATGCCGGCCGCGAGCAGGGCGCGGGTGATCGCGCCGGTGCCGCCGCCGAGTTCGATCACGCGGCGCGCGTCGTCGGGCAGCTCGGCGATCATCGCCGCGGCCAGTTCCGGGCTGGACGGCGCGACCGCGGCGGTGCGCAGCGGGTTCTTCAGCCATTGGCGGAAGAAGGTCCAGGTACCGAGCTTGCGTGGTTTCATGGCGTCGTTCAAAGCGGCTGCAGCCGCCAGCAGCGGTGGATGCGGGCGTCGCGGGCGAAATCGGGCGGAATGGTCTCGGCGCTGATCTCGCGGCAGTCGGCGAACTCGGCGACAGCGTCCTGGTCGAGGCGGAAGCGGCGGAAGTTGTTGGAGAAGTACAGCACGCCGTTGTCGGCCAGGCGCGCGACCGCGGCGCGCAGCAGGCGCACGTGTTCGCGCTGGATGTCGAAGTCGTCGGCGCGCGCGGAATTGGAGAAGGTCGGCGGGTCGCAGAAGATCAGGTCGTAACGGCCGCGGTCGGCTTCCAGCCAGGCCACCGCGTCGGCCTGGACCAGGCGGTGATCGGCGCCGCCGATGCCGTTCTCGCGCAGGTTGTCGGCGCACCACTGCAGGTAGGTCGCCGACAGGTCGACGGTGGTGGTCTGCACGGCCCCGCCGACCGCGGCGTGCACGCTGGCCGCGCCGGTGTAGCCGAACAGGTTAAGGAAGCGGCGGCCGCGCGCTTCTTCGGCGATGCGCAGGCGCATCGGCCGGTGGTCCAGGAACAGGCCGGTATCGAGGTAGTCGTGCAGGTTCACGCGCAGCCTGGCCGCGCCTTCGCGCACCACCAGGAATTCGCCGCGCTGATCGAAACGGCCGTACTTGCTGCCGCCCTTGCCGCGTGCGCGGGTCTTGAGGGCGATGCGCTCGCGCGGCACCGCCAAGGCGTCGCGCGCGGCCGCCAGCAGTTCGTTGAGGCGGCGGCGCTGGTCGGCTTCGGGAATGGTGGCGGGCGCGGCGTATTCCTGCACGTGCAGGTGCAGCTGCGGTTCGGGTTCGTCGCTGGTATAGACGTCGATCGCGGCCGCGTACTCGGGCAGGTCGGCGTCGTAGGCGCGGTAGCAGCCGACCTGTTCGCGCTCGCGCCAGCGCTTGAGTTTGTGCAGGTTCTTGCGCAGGCGGTTGGCGACCATCTGCGCGCCGTCGGACAGCGCCTGCGGCGCGGCGTCCTCGCCGGCATCGGCGCGCGCGCGCGGCGCGATCGGGTCGCACACGATCAGGGTGCATTCGATCGCGCCGTTGAACAGCTGGTATTTCTTGTTCGCGCGCAGGCCCGTGGCCTGGGCCAGTTCGGCGTCGCCGCACAGCAGGCTGGCGCGCCATTCCGGCACCAGGCGCTTGAGGGTCTTGCCCAGGCCGCGGTACAGCGCGGGATCGGCCGCCAGACGCGCGTCGTAGGGCGGGTTGCAGACGACCAGACCGGTGGCGGCGGCTGCGGCGCCACCCTCGCCCGCTTCTCCCGCTTCGGCCGTGCTCGGCGCCGCAACGGGCAGGTCCTGCAGTTGTTCGACCGGCGAAACCTGCCAGCGGATCACGCCGGCCAGGCCGGCCATGACTTCGTTGTCGCGTGCGGCGCGGATCGCGTGCGGGTCGAGATCGCTGCCGTGGAAGACCGGCCGCAGCGCCGCCCGGCCCACTTCTTCGCGCTCCTGCGCTTGCGCGCACAACTCCTGCCAGGCGCTGCGGTCGAAGCCGCGCCAGCGCGTCGGCGCCAGGCCGTCGTGGCGCAGCAGGCCCGGGGCGACGTCGGCCGCCATCAGCGCGCCTTCGATCAGCAGCGTGCCGCTGCCGCACATCGGATCGAGCAGCGCGCCGCCTTCGGCATACACGCGCGGCCAGCCGCCGCGCAGCAGCACCGCGGCGGCGAGGTTTTCCTTCAGCGGCGCTTCGCCCTGCTTCAGGCGCCAGCCGCGGCGATGCAGCGAGCCGCCGCCGAGGTCGATCGAGACGATCGCGCGGTTCTTGCGGATCACCAGGTTCAGGCGCAGGTCGGGCGCGTCCACGTCCACGTCTGGGCGGGCGCCGGTGCGCGCGCGCATCACGTCGACTACCGCGTCCTTGACCCGCTGCGCGGCGTAACGCGCGTGGGTGATCGCGGTGCCCGAGACATGCGCGTCGACGGCCAGCGTATGGGTCGCGTCCAGATGCTGCGGCCAGTCGATCGCGGCGACACCGGCGTAGAGCGCGTGCTCGTCCGGGCAGTCGAATTCGGCGATCGGCCACAGCACGCGGCTGGCCAGGCGCGACCACAGCACCGCGCGCTGGGCGTCGCGCAACTCGCCTTCGGCGTTGGCGCCGGCCAGCGCGGCGGTCGCGCGCGCGCAGCCGAGCGCGACCAGTTCGTCGGCCAGCAGATATTCCAGACCCTTGCCGCAGCTGACGTAGAACTTCACGAAGATTTCCTGAATGACGAGAGGAACGAAAAAAACAATGCCGGTCTACGCGCAGTATCCGCGCTGCCGGTCAAGGACGCGTGTGGCGGCGCGGCCGTCACAAGCCTTGCAACAATTGAGCGAACGCCTCGGCGCTGGCTTCGACGTGCGCCGACAGGCGATGGCTGTCGTCGACCAGCAGCACGCGCGCGCGGCGCGGATAGGCCCAGTCGACGACCTCCTGGGCCGGGATCAGCTCGTCGTCCCAGCCGTGCAGGATCGAGATCGGCACCGGCGCGGCTTCCAGGCGCGGCGCCGGCCCCATCCGCACCGGCGGCGCCATCAGGAACAGGCCGGCGACCGGCACCTGCAGCGACACCAGGCCGGAGATGTAGGCGCCGAGGCTGGAACCGGCCAACACCACCGGTCCGCGCTGCGCGGCGGCCTGGGCGAGCGCGAGCAGGCGCTGCAACCGCTGCGGCACGTCGCCGAGTTCGCTGACCTGGCGGCGTGCGTCCAGGTCGGTGTAGTCCGGACGCTCGTGGCTCCAGCCCAGGCGCTGCGCAGCCTCGGCCAGGGCGGTGACCTTGGTCGCATCGGGGCCGCTCTCGAAGCCATGGGAAAGAATGCAGTGTCCGCGCGTGCTCATGCGTGTCCGGGGTAGGTGTCGCGTCGTGGGGGAACGGTGTGGAGAAACGGTGCGGCGAGCGGTCGGCCGGTCGACTGGCCCGTCGATCTGCCTATCAATCGGCCAACACGACCAGCTGGTCGCCGCGGCGGATCCGGCCGCCTTCGAGGATGCGCGCGCACAGGCCGCCGTGATTGCGCATGGCGTTGTAACCGCCCGGGCCGAGCGCGTCTTCCATGCGCGAGCAGGGATCGCAGTCTTCGGTGCCTTCCAGCACCGCCTCGCCGAGACGGAAGCGGCGGCCCTTGAGCGCCACCAGCGGCAGCCCGGACACCACCACGTTACGGCGCAGCAGCGCCGGGTCCAGCGAATCGCGTCCGGCCAGCGCCGCGATCGCGGGCAGGTGCTCGGCCTGGATCAGGGTCAGCCCGCGCTTGCCGCTGCCGCCGGCGTAGCGGTCGCCGACCAGGCCGATGCCGGTCTGCGCCAGCGCTTCCTCGACCGCCTGCATCGGCACGTCGCGCTTGGGACGCAGCCCGATCCACTCCACCCGGCCGGGGCGCGGCAGGTTGGCCATCAGGCGGCCGAGTGCGGAGTCGGCGGGCGGCAGGGACATGACGGGCTCCGGTGCGAAGGCGAATGTTAGCATCCGCCCCCATGCCGCCCCTTCCGACCCTGCGCGTGGAACCGCTGCCCTACGAGGCCCTGCTGGAGGCGCGTGGCGTAGAAACGGTGGACTTGGTGGTGATCCACTGCACCGAACTGCCGGACCTGGCGACCGCCCGCGAATACGGCGAACGGGTGCTCTACCCGGCCTCCGGCACCGGCAATAGCGGCCACTATTACCTCGACCGCGACGGCAGCGTGCACCGCTACGTCGAGCCGCTGCGCAGCGCCCACCACACCCGCGGCTACAACCTGCGCTCGGTCGGGATCGAACTGGTCAACACCGGCCGCTACCCGAACTGGCTGGACTCGCGCCATCAGGCCATGGACGAGGCCTATACCCCGGCCCAGATCGACGCCCTGATCGCCCTGCTGGCCGATCTGCGCGCGCAACTGCCCGCACTGCGCTGGATCGCCGGCCACGAAGACCTGGACACGAGCCGGGTCGAAGCCAGCGACGACCCGGCGGTATTGGTGCAGCGCAAGCGCGATCCGGGGCCGCAGTTCCCGTGGGCGCGGGTACTGGATGCCTGCGGGCTGGAACGGCTGCCGGCGCAATCGGGCTCCGAGGCCGGCGCGGCCTAGCGTCCGGCGGACCACGGCGTCGGGGCCGCACAATTGCGGCCGGCGCCGTTCCCGCAGCGACCGCCTGCGCGGGCCCGCAACGACCGGGCCGTATACTTCCAGGCCGTACCGACCGGCCGAAACCGCGCCCCATGACCTCATCGTCCGTCTCCGAACTGATCGAACTGCTGTCGCTGGAGCGGCTGGAGGACAACCTGTTCCGCGGCCAGAGCCGCGATATCGGCACCAAATACGTGTTCGGCGGCCAGGTGCTGGGGCAGGCGCTGTCGGCGGCGCAGGCCACCCTGGAAGCGCCGCGCAGCGCGCATTCGCTGCACGCCTATTTCCTCAAGGCCGGCGACATCGAGGCCCCGATCGTCTACCAGGCCGACCGTACCCGCGACGGCGGCAGTTTCTCGGTGCGCCGGGTCACCGCGATCCAGCACGGCCAGCCGATCTTCTTCCTCGCCGCCTCGTTCCAGAAGGACGAGGACGGCGGCGAGCATCAGCTGTCGATGCCGGAAGTGCCCAAGCCCGAAGACATCGCCCCCGCACCGGCGGTGCCGCCGGAGGTGATGGCGACGCTGCCGACCAAGATCCAGCGCTGGTTGTCGCGGCAGGGGCCGTTCGAGTTCCGCCACGTCTATCCGCGCGACGAGCTCAACCCGCCCAAGCGCCCGCCCTACCAACAGGTCTGGTTCCGCCTGAGCGAACCGGTCGGCGACGCGCCGGAACTGCACCGCGCCCTGCTGGCCTACGCCTCGGACTTCCACCTGCTCGGCACCGCGACCTTCCCGCACGGGATCAGCTACTACCAGCCCAACGTGCAGATGGCCTCGCTGGATCATGCGCTGTGGTTCCACCGCCCGTTCCGCGCCGACGACTGGCTGCTGTATTCGATCGACAGCCCCAGCGCCCAGGGCGGGCGCGGCCTGGCGCGCGGGCAGATCTTCGACCGCAACGGCCGCCTGGTCGCGAGCACCGCGCAGGAAGGCCTGATCCGTGTAGTGCAGGACGCCGCGGCGGCCGCGCACGTGCCGTCGAAGGACTGAGATGAGACAGGTCTTCTCCAGCGCCCGTCTGGAAAACGTCGAGTCGGTCGCGCAGATGCTGCGCGATGCCGATATCGAAGTACGGGTCACCCACAACCGTTCCTACAAAGGCAATCGCCGCAGCGGTTTCAGCTACAGCGACAACGACTCGCCCAAGCCTGCGGTATGGGTGGTCAAGTCCGAGGACCAGGTGCGCGCGCGCGAAATCCTGCGCGCCGCCGGCCTGATCGACTCCACCCGCGGCGGCGAAGGTTATTCGGCGATCAGTTTCCGCGCGCCCGAGCAGGCCGCGCCCGGCCGCACTCCGGCGCAGCGGCGCGCGTTCCGGATCAAGCTCGGCCTGATCGGCGTGATCGTGGTGGTGCTGGCGATGGCGATCGTTCGTTCGCTCAGCGAGGACCCGGCCGAGACCGCATTGGCCAAGCACCCGCTCGACGGCTCGGTCGCGGCGATCCCGCAACCGCTGGCGGCGGCGGTGTTCACGCAGGAACTGCGCAAGGCCGCCCCGATCGACACCCTGTGCCTGTCGATCGACGGCAAGGACGTGTCCAAGGCCATGATCGACGCGATGCAGGCGCAGCTGCGCGGCCGCCGCGTGGTGCCGCTGTCGGAATGCGTGCGCATCGCCGACGACGCCCAGGGCAGCGTGCACCGCGCCTCCGGGCATGCGGCGCTGCTGGTCGACGTCAAGGCGTTCCGACCGCAGACGCGCGAGTCCGGGCAGATCGAGTACGAGGCGTACCACCACCGCATGTCGGCGTCGTACAAGACGCTGGAAGTGAAGTCGGTGGACGGGCGTTGGCAAGTGGTGCGGACGATCAAGCACGTGGCGATGTAAGCCGACTGCGGGTGCGGCTTTGCTGTGCCGCTCAAGCTAGCCAAGCTCTCCAGCCCCATGCTGAACCCGTCGAATGGGCGAGCCAAGCCGCGCGTGTCACAGGGCGCGGCGACAACCGCGCCGATGCGATGGCGCGGTTCGCCTCCGCTCACCCGATCCCGCGTGCAGTTGCAGTTGCCGTTGCCGTTGCCGTTGCCGTTGCCGTTGCCGCGGCATTGGAATCCATTGAGCCGCACGACGACGAGCAACCGTAGACCCGAAGGGCGGCGCGCAGGACGCGCACCGTTTTTCGAGGAACAGGATGTTCCTTCGAAAAATCCCCGCGCCAGCTCCGAACCCGCACGGGAGGGTTGTCTAGGCAAGCCCTTCTCTTTGGTTACTTTCTCTTGGGCTAGCAAGAGAAAGTGACCCGCATGCGCAGCAGGCGGAAGCTGTTGCTTAAGNGGGAGGGTTGTCTAGGCAAGCCCTTCTCTTTGGTTACTTTCTCTTGGGCTAGCAAGAGAAAGTGACCCGCATGCGCAGCAGGCGGAAGCTGTTGCTTAAGCACGAAACCAACGCAGCAAACGGAATTCGCAATCGCGGCTTACGCCGCTCCCACAGGAGGCAGACCCGGAGCGAAACCCGCCAGCAGACGGAGTTCGCGGTCGCGGCTCACGCCGCTCCTACCCCAAGGCGGGTGGCAAAAGAAAGTGACCCGCATGCGCAGCAGGCGGAAGCTGTTGCTTAAGAACGAAGCCAACGCAGCAAACGGAATTCGCAATCGCGGCTTACGCCGCTCCCACAGGAAGCAGACCCGGAGCGAAACCCGCCAGCAGACGGAGTTCGCGGTCGCGGCTCACGCCGCTCCTACCCAAAAGCCGAGGCCCGGAGCGCCAGCGCCACCCTCGGTCACATCCACCGCCCCCGCACGTCCCAGTCCAGGCACCCCACCCGGACCCACCATGACGACCCCGTCCCCTTTCGCCTGCGCCTGCCTCGCCCTCTCCGCCCTCTCCGCCGTCCTCGACGCCCTCGGCCCGCTGAGCGCCGCCGCGATCGCCGCCGCACTCGCTATCCTGGGTGCGCTCGACGGCCGCCCGACCGTCGCCGACCTGCACGCCTGCCTGAGCTGCCTGCATTGAACGCCACCCTGCCCACCGCCGACGCCCTGATCGCCAACATCGACGCCGACCTGCACGCCGCGGCCGCGGGCGACCGTGCCGCGTATTCACGCATCGTCGCGTCCTGCCAGAACTCGGTCACGGCGATCGCCCTGGCGATCGTGCGCGACGTGCCGGCCAGCGAGGACATCGCGCAGGAGGCCTTTCTCAGCGCCTGGCAGAACCTGCGCCGGCTGCAGAGCCCGTCCAGCTTCCTGCCCTGGTTGCGCCAGATCACCCGCAACCTCGCCCGCGACCATCTGCGCAGCCAGCGCCGCGCGCCGCGCGGCGTGGACGACGTCGAAGCCGCGATCGAAGCCGCGGCCGATCCGCATCCCAACCCCTGCGAGCAACTGCTCGACGACGAACGCCAGACCATGGCCGTGGAACTGATCTCGGCCCTGCCCGACGACAGCCGCGAAGTGCTGTTGCTGTACTACCGCGAAGGCCAGAGCTCGCAACAGGTCGCGACCCTGCTCGGGCTCAGCGACGCGGCGGTGCGCAAGCGCCTGTCGCGCGCGCGCGCCACGGTACGCGCGGAGCTGCTGGCGCGGTTCGGCCGCTTCGCCCTCGACAGCGCGCCCTCGGTCGCGTTCACCAGCATGGTCGCGACCGCGCTGGCGATCGCCAGCCCGCCGGCCGCCGCGGCCGGCCTGCTCGGCGCCGGCGCGGCCGCTGGCGCCAAGACCCTGGGCCAGGTCGTGTTGGGCGCGGCCGGCAGCATCGCCTTCGCGATGGTGGCCGCGTTCGCCGGCATCTACCTGAGCCTGCGCAAGCAGCTCAAGGGCGCGATCGACGACGCCGAGCGCACCGCCCTGATCCGCAGCGCGGTGATCTGCGCGCTGGTCTCGATCGGCTTCGTCGTGGCGCTGCTGCTGGCGAGCCACTACACCCGCGGCTGGCTCGGGCCGACCGTGGCGACCCTGGTCTTCATGACCGTGGTCCTATGGCAGACCGCGGTCGTGCAGCCGCGCATCCTGCGCCGTCGGCACGCGCAGGAAGCGCAGCGCGATCCGGCCGCGGCGATGCGGCGGCGGCGATGCGAGCGCATCCAGTCCTGGATCGGCGTGGTGGTCGGCATAGGCTGCGGCCTGGGCGGATTGATCTTCGGCCTGATCGAATCCGGCCGGCTCTGAGGCCACGCCACCACGGTCGCCGGCATGGAGGCGCCGCACAAAAAAAACCCGTGCCGCTGGACGCGGCACGGGAATCTGGAGGGGCAAACCTTCCATTACTGCTGGGTACCGCGGGTGCAACGCAAAACGGTGGTGCGAACGGCCAGGCTTCAGCGATGCGGGCCGTGGCGCAGGTCGTCGCGGGTCAGGTAGCCGTCGCGGTCCTCGTCCATGAAAGCGAAGGCCTTGGCCAGGTACGGCATCTTCTCGCCGACCTCGACCTTGCTCAGCTTGCCGTCGTGGTTGAGGTCGGCCTCGGCGAAGCGCTGGTCGAAGCGCTTGGCGCGCTCGGCTTCGCGCTGCGGACGCTCGCGCTCGTGGAAGGCCCGCAGTTCGCTGCGCACCACATAGCCGTCGCGGTTGCTGTCGATCTGGGCGAACTTGTCGCCGATCATCGGCAGCTTGGCGGCCTCGGCCTTGCTGATGCGGCCGTCGCCGTCGACATCGGCGGAGATCAGCCCGCCCATGCCGCCGCGGTGGCCGCGCTCGCCGCCTTTACCGCCATGGCCGTGCCGGGACGGGCGCTCGTCGGCGCTGAGGCGGCCGTCGCCGTTCTTGTCGAGGGCGTCGAATTTCTCGGCCAGACGCGGCATCGCGGCGGCTTCGCTGCGATCGATCGCGCCGTCCTTGTTGCTGTCCAGCGACGGGCGCGCCGGACGGCCGGTACCCGGGTCCTGCGGCGCAGCCAGCGCGGCGCCGGCGACAGCGGCCGCCAGCGCGGCGACCAGCAAGGTAGAACGTTTCATTGCGGTGGCTCCTGCTTGAGCGCCGGGCGGCGCCGATGCAGTGGTCAACGCCCCGGCCCGCGCTCGGTTGACACGACCTGCACCGGAACATGAACGAAAAGACCACGCGCGGCGGCCCCGCGACGGCGCTATGCTCACGCCATGGGCACCCAACCGCAGCCTGAAAGCGAGGACCTGCGCCTGTTCCACACCGGCGAGCACGCCTGCGGCTATTGGCCGGAGCGCGTCGCCCGCGACCTGGTGCTGGACCCGCGCGATCCGCGCCTGCGCAACTGGTACCCGCACGCCCTGGGCTGGGGTTTCCGCCGCTCCGGCGACATCGTCTACCGCCCGCACTGCGCCGGTTGCCGCGCCTGCGTGGCGGTGCGCATCCCGGTCGACCGTTTCCAGCCCGACCGCAGCCAACGCCGCTGCCTGGCACGCAACACCGACGTCGAAATGCGCGTGCGCCCCGCCGAACGCAGCGAAGAACACCTGGCGCTGTACCGCCGTTATCTGGCCGCGCGCCATGCCGGCGGCGGCATGGACGGCCACGGCGCGGCGGAGTTCGACCAATTCCTGATTGGCAGCTGGAGCGAAGGCCGCTTCCTGGAACTGCGCGAGCATCGCCGCCTGCTCGCGGTCGCGGTCACCGACGTGGTCGAGACCGCGCTGTCGGCGGTCTATACCTTCTACGAACCCGACGAGGCCGATCGCGGCCTGGGCACGCTGGCGGTCCTGCGCCAGCTCGAATGGGCCAAGCGCGAACGCCGCGAACACCTGTACCTGGGTTACTGGATCGCCGGCCACCCGAAGATGGACTACAAGCGCCGCTATCGCCCGCTGGAAGGCTTCGACGGCCACGAGTGGCGCGACCTGGACGCGCACGACTTCATCAGGCTGTAACCGCGTTCCTTTACATAGGCATGGAATTCGGCATAGGCGCGCGCTCAGCGGCGTCGGCCGGATGCGACGCGGCGACGGATCCCGCGCCCCTCGACTTGCTGCGAGCCATCGCCATGAATGCCCGACCCTGGAACCTGGCCGCCACCGCGGCCGCTACTGTGCTGATCGCCGCCTGCTCGTCCGCCAGCGGCAGCGGCGGCAAAATCGACGACGCGATCGGCGTCGTGCAGTGCGACGAATACCTGGCCAAAGTCGCGACCTGCATCAACGAAAAAGTCCCCGAAGCCCGGCGCCTGCAACTGCGCACCGACGTGTCCGCCGAATACGCGACATGGAAGGAAGCGACCGCCAACCCGACCCATCGCGCCGCGCTGCCGCAGGCCTGCGCGATCGCACAGGAACAGGCCAAGGACGAATACGCGCGCTACGGCTGCGCGATGTGATCGCGACGGCCGGCGCGAGCAGCACGATCACGCATCAATGTCGGTCGCCGATGTCCGCACGACAGCCGTATGCGCTCGCGGTCGACATGCCGATTGTCCCCTCGACATCGGGCGGTCGCGCATGGCGGCTTTACGAGTCGCTAACACAGAGTCCTGCCGACTCGTGTACCTAGTGGCCCGTCGTCTTCGCACGACCGAATCGGCACTGTGTTTGGCATGGAGCCGCCGCCTACCACTCTTATGGGGATATTTTAATGAAGCACACCGCTCTGATTCTTGCCGCCGCCATCACCCTGGCGCTGGCCGCCTGCACCAAGCCGGCCGACAAGCCGGCCGATACCGCCGCACCCGCGGCCACCACCGAAACCCCGGCCGCCGCCGATCCGGCCGCAGCACCCGCCGCTGACACTGCCGCCGCCCCGGCCGCTGCCGATGCCGCCGCTCCGGTCGCCGCCGCCGACAGCGTCGGCATCCCCGAGTGCGACGACTACCTGACCAAGGTCTCCGCCTGCCTGGCCGACAAGGTGCCGGCCGAGCAGCGTGCGATGTTCCAGACCGGCCTGGATTCCAGCCGCACCGCGTGGAAGCAGGCGGCCGCGAATCCGGCTTCCAAGGCTTCGCTGGCCCAGGCCTGCTCGACCGCGCTGGCCCAGTCCAAGACCCAGTTCAGCGCGTTCGGCTGCACCCTGTAAGACCAGTTGCATCGCTCGACCCGACGCCCCGGTTCGCCGGGGCGTTTTTTTTCGGCCGATTCTTTGCGGCCGATTCTTTGCGGCCGATTCTTTGTCGCCGTCCGCCGCGTGCGCGGCCGACTCCGGCCATCGGCCAGGCGCAGCAAACGGCCTGTCACCGCCCGCGCACGCGCGCATGCCATCATGCGCGCCATGCGCAACCGACACCCTGCTCTGATCTCCCTCGTCCTGCTCGCCGCGTTCGCCGCCGGCTGCGTGCGCGTCCAGGTCCACGGCGATCCCCAGGCGGCCGAACCCATGAGCCCAACCGCCGCGCTGCGCGTCGCGACCTACAACACCTCGCTCTACGACGACGCCGACGGCGGCCTGGTGCGCCGCCTCGAGGCCGACGACGCCGGCGCGCGCAAGATCGCCGCCGTGCTGCAGCGCGCACGCCCGGACCTGGTCCTGCTCAATGAATTCGACTACGACGCCGACGGCCGCGCCGCCGACCTGTTCCAGCAGCGCTATCTCGAAGTCGCCCAGCACGGCGGCGAACCCTTGCGCTACCCCTACCGCTACCTCGCGCCGGTCAACACCGGCGTGCCCAGCGGCCTGGACCTGGACCACGACGGCCGCATCGGCGACGACGGCCGCGCCCGCGGCAACGACGCGTGGGGCTACGGCCTGCACCCGGGCCAGTACGGCATGCTGGTGCTGTCGCGCTATCCGATCGACAGTGCCCAGGTGCGCAGCTTCCAATTGCTGAAGTGGAGCGCGTTGCCCGGCGCGCGCGAGCCGCGCGATCCCGCCAGCGGCTCGCCCTGGTACCCGGCGCCGATCTGGTCGCAGCTGCGGCTGTCGTCGAAATCGCATTGGGACGTGCCGGTGCGCACGCCGCTGGGCCTGATCCATGTACTGGCCTCGCATCCGACCCCACCGGTGTTCGACGGCCCCGAGGACCGCAACGGCGCGCGCAACCATGACGAGATCAGGCTCTGGGCCGAATACCTGTCGCCCGGCGACAAGCCCTGGCTGTGCGACGACCGCGGCCGCTGCGGCGGCCTGCCCAGCGACGCCGCGTTCGTGATCCTGGGCGACATGAACGCCGACCCCATCGACGGCGATGGCGCGCGCGGCGCGATCGCACAGTTGCTGGAGCACCCGCGCGTCGATGCCAGCCACGTGCCGCGCAGCGACGGCGCACCGCAGCGCGCGACCGACTACGGCCTACCGCGCAAGGGCGATACCGCCACCCATACCGGCGACTTCGGACCCAAGGCCGGGACATTGCGATTGGATTACGTGCTGCCGTCGCGCGGACTGGGCCTACACGATTCCGGCGTGTTCTGGCCGGCGCGCGAAAGCGCCGATGCGGCGATCGCAGACGGCAGCGATCATCATCTGGTTTGGGTCGATCTGGGCGTGCGTTGATTTTTGCGCGCACTGCGACGCGCGTGAGCGTTTGCGCCGGGAATAGCGGCTCGGTCGGCGGATCTCGCTGAAGCAACGGGATCCTCACCTGCAAGCAGATGACGACTAAGACCATGCGAGTCGCCGCGGCCGCGGTCGTGGTTGCGCCTTATGGCAGTGGCAGTGGCCGTTGCAGTGGCCGTTGCCGTTGCCGTTGCCGTTGCCGCGGCATTGAAATCCAATGCTCCGCACTCGCCCAACCCTACTCAGACCCGAAGGGCGGCGCGCAGGACGCGCGCCGTTTTTCGAGGAACAGGATGTTCCTTCGAAAAATCACCGCGCCAGCTCCGAACCCGCACGGGAGGGTTGTCTAGGCAGGCCCTTCTCTTTGGTTACTTTCTCTTGGGCCAGCAAGAGAAAGTGACCCGCTCGCGCAGCGGGCGGAAGCTGTTGCTTAAGCACGAAACCAACGCAGCAAACGGAATTCGCAATCGCGGCTTACGCCGCTCCCACAGAAAGCGAAGCCAATCCGAATCGAAGCCAGCGCGGTAGCCGAAGGTCGCGGTCGCGGCTTACGCCGCTCCTACCCCAAGGCGAGTAGCAAGAGAAAGTGGCGCGCACGCGCAGCGGGCGGAAGCTGTTGCTTAAGAACGAAACCAACGCAGCAAACGGAGTTCGCGATCGCGGCTTACGCCGCTCCCACAGAAGGCAGAGGCAGAAGCCGAGGTCGAAATCGAGGTCGACCTGAAGCGGAACCTCCGTCAGCTGACGGAGTTCGCGGTCGCGGCTTACGCCGCTCCTACCCCAAAGCCGGCGCGGGCCGCAGATTGATCCGCTAGCGCAACCCTCGCAACTCCCACCGCGCCGGCATCACCCCGCCGGCTTCGGCTTCGCCGCCCCAGCATCCGCCTCCGCAGGCACTGGCGCCGCCATCGGCGCAGGAGCAGCAGGCGCCGGCGCCGGCGTGGGCACCTCTGCAGGAGCGACCGGCGCGGGCGTAGCGGGTGCAGGCGCGGGCGCAGCGGGTGCAGGCGTCGCCACCGGCACCACCGCCGCCGCCGCCGCATACGGCGCATGCTCCGTCCGCGGCCCGAAGCCGAACGCCTCGTCGCTGCGCGCCGACACGATCATGCGCACCATGCTGGTCGGCACCATCAGTTCCAGCGACACCGGCCGACCTTCGCTGGTCTGCATCTCCAGGGTCATTTCGATCAGCGCTCCCGCCGTGTCGATTTCGCGGCACAGCACGTGCGGCCCGGCCGGACCGTCCAGCAGATAGGGTCGGATCGCCTCACCCAGGGCTTCCAGCGCCTGCGGGAATAGGAATACAGCGTAGCCTCGGGATTCTTCCATTGCCGATCCCCCTGTCAGGATCTTTGTTTCGATTGAGGATGGATGCGCTCAGCGCAGTTCGATGTCCAGTGCCGACGCCGCGCGCCGCGCTTGTTCGCGGGCGCCGTCGATGTCCTCGCCCAGGGCCAGGGTCACCGCGACCCGGCGCTGGCCTTCCACGCGCGGTTTGCCGAACAGGCGCAACTGGGTGTCGGCCTGGCTCAGCGCGGCGTCGACGCCGTTGAACACCGGCACGCCGTGGCCCTGCGCCAGCACCGCGCAGGACGCGGACGGACCGTGTTCGCGTATCGTCGGAATCGGCAGGCCGAGGATCGCGCGCGCGTGCAGCGCGAACTCGCTCAGGTCCTGCGAGACCAGGGTCACCAGGCCGGTGTCGTGCGGGCGCGGCGAGACTTCGCTGAACCAGACCTCGTCGCCCTTCACGAACAGCTCGACGCCGAACACGCCCCAGCCGCCGAGATCGTCGGTGATGCCGCGCGCGATGCCCTGCGCTCGCGCCAGGGCGCGGGTCGACATCGCCTGCGGCTGCCAGCTTTCGCGGTAGTCGCCGTCGCGCTGCAGATGGCCGATCGGTGCGCAGAAGGTGGTGCCGCCGACGTGACGCACCGTCAGCAGGGTGATCTCGTAATCGAAGTCGATGAAGCCCTCGACGATGACCCGGCCGGCGCCGGCGCGGCCGCCGGTCTGGGCGTAGTCCCAGGCCTTGTCGACATCGTCGGCGCTGCGCACCAGGCTCTGGCCCTTGCCCGAGGACGACATCACCGGCTTGACCACGCACGGCAGGCCGATCGCGGCGACGGCGCTGCGGTAGTCGTCGAGCGTGTCGACGAAACGATAGGGCGAGGTCGGCAGGCCCAGGGTTTCCGCGGCCAGGCGGCGGATGCCCTCGCGATCCATGGTCAGGCGCGCGGCGCGCGCGGTCGGTATCACCCGGGTGTGGGTGCCGCGCTCGGCGAACTCCTGCTCCAGCTCGACCAGGGTCTGGGTGTGGATAGCCTCGATCTCCGGCACGATCAGGTGCGGCCGCTCGGCCGCGATCAGGGCGCGCACGGCCTGGCCGTCGAGCATGTCGAGCACGTGGCTGCGATGCGCGACCTGCATCGCCGGCGCGTCGGCGTAGCGATCGGCGGCGATCACTTCCACCCCGAAGCGCTGCAGTTCGATCGCCACCTCTTTGCCGAGTTCGCCCGAACCGAGCAGCAGCACGCGGAAGGCGTGCGGGGACAAAGGCGTACCGAGCGTGATCATGCGCGTTCCTGGAGTGAGGCCGTAGGCTGACGCTAGTCTAACTTTCCGCACGTCCCAGCGGGTCCGGACCTATGTCGGCATGCGCGCTGCATGCGATGCTGTGGGCATGCCGCGTTCCGTGCCGCTACCGCTGCGCGCCGTCGTTCTTGCCGCCGCGCTAGCCGCGGTGGGCGCTTGCGCGCGCCATGAAGCCGGCGAACCCGGCAGCGAGCTCAGCGGCATGCTGATCGACAGCCAGCTCGACGAGATCAGCGGCCTGGCCGCCTCGCGCCGGCACCCCGGCGTGCTGTGGATGATCGACGACGGCGGCAACCCCGAGCGCCTGTTCGCGGTCTCCGACGACGGCGAGCGGCTGGCCACGTTCCGGATCGAGGGCGTGACCAAGACCGACTGGGAAGACATCGCCGCGTTCCGCCTGGACGGCCGCAACTATCTGCTGATCGCCGATACCGGCGACAACGGCGGCCTGCGCCGCAGCCTGCAGCTGCATGTGGTCGAGGAACCGGCCACGCTCGAAAACGCGCGACTGCGCCCGGCCTGGTCGATCGCGTTCCGCTGGCCCGACGGCGCACGCGACTGCGAGGCCGTCGCGGTCGACGCCGCCAACGGCCGCATCCTGCTGATCTCGAAGAAGCGCCAGCCGCCGGAACTGTTCACCCTGCCGCTGCGCCCGGCCGACACCGGCCTGCTCACCGCGCACCGCAGCGGCGCCCTGGCCGGGGTGCCGCAGCCCAGCGAGGACGCGCTCAAGCGCAAGCCGCGCACCGCGCGCCTGCAGAGCCAGGTCACCGCCGCCGACGTCTCGCCCGATGGCCGCACCCTGGCGGTGATGACCTACCGCTACCTGCTGCTGTACCCGCGCCGCAGCGGCCAAAGCTGGGGCGCGGCGGTCGCCGAGCCGCCCAAGATCACCGCCCTGCCCTGGCTGCCGCAGGCCGAAGCCCTGGGCTGGGCCACCGACGGCCGCAGCCTGTACGCGACCGGCGAGTTCGTCCCGGCACCGCTGTACCGGATCACGCCCTGAGCCCTGCCGGTTCGGCCTTGGGCCAGGAGCGGCGTAGGCCGCGACCGCGGCACTCAGGCGCCGGCACGCTCGGCCCGATCTGACCTACCCGCGATCCCCAATCCGCTGCCTGGCCTGCGCAGAGCGCCGGGGCGCGCTAAATACGCCGCCGCTGCAGGTCCGCGGCGTCCCAGCCCCAGAGGCCGCGCCGCGAACGATCTACCGTCCGTCCGAAATATCTTGCGATAACTGATATCACTTTGATATCAATACTTCGAACTCAACCAGGACCCGAGAACGCGCCATGAAAGAGAACCCGACCCGTTCCCTGCCCGGTATTCCGATCCTGCTGCTCCTGCTGCTGGTCGGCGCCTTCGTGTTCTGGCTGTTCGTCGGCGGCCTGGCGGCCAAGTCCGACCTGCAGATCGGCGCCGCGATCCTGATCGGCATCCTGGCCTTCTTCAGCCTGACCGGTCTGTACAAGGTCGAGCCCAACCAGGCCGCGGTGCTGAGCCTGTTCGGCAAGTACATCGGCACGGTCAAGGACAACGGCCTGCGCTGGAACAACCCCTTCTTCGCCCAGAAGAAGATCAGCCAGCGCGTGCGCAACTTCGAGAGCGGCAAGCTCAAGGTCAACGAGCTCGACGGCAGTCCGATCGAGATCGCCGCGGTGATCGTCTGGCAGGTGGTCGATTCGGCCGAGGCGGTCTACAACGTCGACGACTACGAGAGCTTCGTCCACATCCAGTCCGAGTCGGCGCTGCGCGCGATGGCCACCAGCTATCCCTACGACCAGCACGAGGAAGGCCAGCTCGCCCTGCGCAGCCACGCCGCCGAGATTTCCCAGCACCTCAAGGACGAACTCGCCGAGCGCCTGGCCGACGCCGGCGTGCAGGTGGTCGACGCGCGCATCAGCCACCTCGCCTACGCCCCGGAAATCGCCCAGGCCATGCTGCAGCGCCAGCAGGCCAACGCGGTGATCGCCGCACGCACGCGCATCGTCGCCGGCGCGGTCGGCATGGTCGAGATGGCGCTGGAGGAACTGCAGAAGCACGGCACCGTGCAGTTGGACGAAGAACGCAAGGCGCAGATGGTCAGCAACCTGCTGATCGTGCTGTGCTCGGATCACCGCGGCGTGCAGCCGGTCGTCAACACCGGCACGCTCTACTGAACCGTGGCCGAGAAGAAAGCCTACCCGCTGCGCATCAACGCCGAAGTGCTGGCCGCGGCGCAGCGCTGGGCCGACGACGAGCTGCGCTCGCTCAACGCACAGATCGAATACGCCCTGCGCGATGCCCTGCGCAAGGCCGGTCGCCTGCCCGACCGGACCCCTCCACCCAGCACGGATGAAAACGAATCATGAGCCACACGCAATGGAACTACCTGCTCAGCGAAATCGGCCTGCAACTGTTCGGCCCTTCGGCCGCCGACCGCATCCGCGAGGAACTCGGCAAGCGCGGCGCGCAGGGCTGGGAGCTGGTCACGGTGGCCTACGATTCCAACAGTTCAACCCATCGGCTGTACTTCAAGAAGCCGGCCTGAGCGCAGGCGCCGAACCTTCGCCAGCCCCAACCGGGAGCCCCTCATGCTGCACATCATCAAGCTGATCGAACGCCGCTATCCGCGCCAGGGCGATGCCCGTCCGACGCCTGCCGCCCGGCTGGCCACGGTCGCGCTGCTGGCGCTGTCCGCGGCCGCGCTGATGGCCGGCGTCGTGCTGCAGCTGCGCTGAGATGCGCAGCTACGCCGTCTCCGCGCCTGGCCGGCGCGCCCTGCTGGTGCCGGCGATTTCGCTGGGCCTGGCGGTGCTCGGCATCGCGTTCGCGCTGCTGCGCGCACGCGAGGATCCGAGCGTCGTCCAGCTGCTGTGGATCGCGGTGCCGACGCTGGTGCTGGTCGGCGGCCTGATCTGGCTCGGCGCGCGCCGGCGTGCGGTCGAACTCGAAGCCGGGCAGCTCACCGTCAAGGCCGGACCGCACACCTGCCGGGTGCAGGTCGCGGCGCTGGACCTGGAGCGCGCGCGCATCGTCGACCTAGACGAACACACCGGCCTGCGCCCCTCGATCAAGACTCTCGGCACCTCCCTGCCCGGCTACCAGGCCGGCTGGTTCCGCATGCGCGACCGCTGGCGCAAGGCCTTCTATCTGCTGACCCAGCGCCGGCGCGTGCTGTGGCTGCCTGAGCGCGGCGACGGCCCCTCGCTGCTGCTGTCGCTGGAGCAGCCGCAAGCCCTGCTCGATGCGCTCAACGACGTAGCGCGACGCCGCCGCTCCCGCTAACCTGCGCGTATGCGCGGCGTCATTCCCGTACTGATCAACACGCCCGAGATCGAACTCTGGCCGGCCGGCCTGCTGCGTGCGCGCAGCAACCACGACGCCCGCGCCCTGGCGCGCGCGCGCCACGTGCTGCGGCGCAAGCGCGACGGCCAGTACCTCGCCGCCGACCTGCCGGAGGGGCTGCTGCCGCTGGTGCAGCGGCTGCGCCACGAACCCGGTCTCGAACAAGCCCTGGACGCGCTGGAACACGCTGCGACGCCGCGCCGCGCCGGCCTGGAACGGGTCCACGAACTGCCGCTGGACCGGCTCGAAGAACGCCTGCACGCGCTCGGACTGGACCACGGCTACGGCGAGCGCACCGGCCTGAGCCTGGTCGCCGAACCCGACCGCCTCGCCTTCGCCGGCCACGACCGCTACCGCCGCCCGCTGTGGCTGCATCCGCTGGCCGCGCGCGCCTGGACCCACCTACACGCAGCCGCGTTGCGCGACGGCGTGGTGCTGGAGGCCATCTCCGGCTATCGCAGCCACGACTACCAACTCGGCATCTTCGAACGCAAACTCGCGCGCGGCCTGGACGTCGAACAGATCCTCACCGTCAACGCCGCGCCCGGCTACAGCGAACACCACTCCGGCCTGGCCCTGGACATCGGCGCGCCCGACCAGCCGCCGGCCGAGGAATCCTTCGAAAGCACCGCCGCCTTCGCTTGGCTGCGGACCCAGGCCGGCGGCTATGGCTTCGTGATGAGCTATCCCCGCGACAACCCGCACGGCATCGTCTACGAGCCCTGGCACTGGCGCTACGCGGCGCCCTGACCGCCCGCGACGGCGGAGCCACGCTAGGATGGCCGGACCGCGCCACGCGCCGTTCTGGAGCCTCATCTTGATCACCTGCTACCTGCGCTACGTGCTGGATCCGGCCAAGCTGGCCGAGTTCGAAACCTATGCGCGCATGTGGATCCCGCTGGTCGAGCGCCTGGGCGGCGAGCACCACGGCTATTTCCTGCCCGGCGAAGGCCACAGCAATATCGCCCTGGCGCTGTTCTCGTTCCCGTCGCTGGCGGCCTACGAAACCTACCGGACCCAGGCCGCAGGCGATCCCGAATGCCAGGCCGCGATGCGCTACTACGAAGACACGCGCTGCTTCCTGAGCTACGAGCGCAGCTTCTTCCGCCCGGTGACGGAGTAAGCGCGACGTGAGCGCCGCGCCGCAGGTGCGCCTGCTCGGCCGCGACGAGATCGCGGTGCTGGAACGGGTCGCGGCGGACGTGTTCGACCAGCCGATCGACCCGCGCTGGGCCGGCGAGTTCTTCGCCGATCCGCGCCATCACCTGGCGGTCGCCGTGCTCGACGGCGAGATCGTCGGCATGGCCTCGGCGCTGCATTACGTGCATCCCGACAAGCCGCCGACGCTGTGGATCAACGAAGTCGGCGTGACCGCCGCGCTGCGGCGCCGCGGCATCGCCAGGCAGCTGATGGACGCCTTGCTCGTGCACGGCCGGGCCCTGGGCTGCAGCGAGGCCTGGGTCGCCACCGAGTTCGACAACACCGCCGCACGCGGCCTGTACGCGGCGCTGGGCGGCCAGGAAGCGCCGATGCTGGCCGTCGCCCTGCCGCTGGACGGCGCCGACTGAAAACGCCGGCCGCCGATGCCCTTTACCCCGATCCACCTCGGCCCCGGTCTCGCATTCAAGGCCATCGGCGGCCGCCGCTTCAGCTTCATGGTGTTCGGCGGCGCGCAGGTGCTGATGGATATCGAGCCCTTGCTCGGCATCCTGCGCGGCTGGCCGGTGCTGCACGGGCCCACGCATACGGTGTGGGGCGCGCTGCCGATCGGGCTGCTCGCCGGTGCGATCGGGCGGCCGATCAGCGCCGCCTGCCTGCGCTCGCTGCGCATCCCGCACGCGCCGTTCACCTGGCCGGCCTCGTTCGCGGGCGCCCTGCTCG
This sequence comes from Lysobacter sp. Root667, assembly GCF_001427715.1. NCBI lineage: Bacteria > Pseudomonadati > Pseudomonadota > Gammaproteobacteria > Lysobacterales > Lysobacteraceae > Lysobacter > Lysobacter sp. Root667. The sequence continues at coordinate 216,791 of NZ_LMHF01000014.1, read as the reverse complement.
GCACCTATTCGCATGTGCTGCTGGACGCGATCATGCACTCCGACCTACAACCCGTCTGGCCGCTGTCGCCGGCCAACCCCCTGTTGCGCTGGATCTCGGTGGACCAGTTGCACCTGGCCTGCATGGCGCTGGGCCTGTTCGGCGTCGCGGCCATCGTCCTGCGCGCGGCATGGAACCGGCTGGAATAAGGCGCCACGCGCGCGGCATGGGCCGGCCCGGTTCGGGCACAATGCGCCGAACCCGCTTCGCCCGCCAGGATCCGGCATGAAATTCCAGCAGGACGAAAACCAGTACGACGAGTGGCAGGCCTATTTCAGCTACGAACTGCTGCGCACGATCAAAGAGCGTCTGGAGCAGGCAGCGCTGCCGCCGCAGCAGGTGCGCGAGCTGACCACCGCGATCGGCTTCGACCTCGCCTGCCTGATCGACGCCAGCGCGCCGTTCGAGGTCGAAGGCACCACGATCACGCCGGTGCTGACCTTCTCGGCCGAGCCGGACCTGCTGCTGCACCAGGGCGCCCCTTCGGACCTGCACGAGTACGTGCACGGCAACGCCGACGAACTGTTCGGCGACTGAGCGCCTTGCCGATTCCATGACGCCGCGCACCCTGGCCGAAGGCCACGCCCAGCCCGACAACAACTTCAACCTGATCCGCCTGTTCGCGGCCTGGCTGGTGATCTACGGCCACAGCTATGCGGTCACCGCCAGCGGCGGCCAGGACCTGCTGCTGCAGCTGGTGCAGATCAAGTTCGCCGGCGGCATCGCGGTCGACATGTTCTTCGTGATCAGCGGCTTCCTGATTGCCGCGAGCCTGGAACGCAATCGCCTGCCCAGCTACCTGGCCGCGCGCGCGCTGCGCATCTTCCCGGCGCTGATCGTCTGCGTGGCGCTGACGGTGCTGGTGCTCGGTCCGCTACTGACCACGGCCGCGGACTACTGGAGTTCGCCTCAGGTCTGGAACTATCTGCGCGCGAACGCCCTGCTCGCCCGCGAAACCCAATACTTCCTGCCCGGCGTGTTCGAGACCCTGCCCAGCCACGCCATCAACGGCTCGCTGTGGTCGTTGCCGATCGAAGTGCGCCTGTACCTGTGGCTGGCGCTGATCGGGCTGCTGCGGCTGTTGCCGCGCAATCGCTTCAACCTGCTGTGCCTGGCGCTGCTGATCGCCGGCATCGTGAAGTACGGCGGCGAGGCGCTGAAGCCGGAGAAGATCAACTGGCTGTACTGCACCGCCTATTTCCTGACCGGCAGCCTGGCCTGGGTCAACCGCGAGCGCGTGCCGCTGCGCTGGTGGCTGCTGGCGCTGGTGCTGGTGCTGGCGGCGCTGCTGCGCGGCGGCAGTTACTACTACCTGGGCTATTTCGTCGCCCTGAGCTACACCACCCTGTTCCTGGCCTTCGTGCCGCGGCTGCCGCAGATCCGCCGCACCGATCTGTCCTACGGCCTCTACCTCTACGGCTGGCCCTCGCAGCAATTGGTGCAGTACTTCGCGCCCAGCACCGGCCCCTTGATGAACACCTTGTGGGCGACCCTGATCGCGGCAACGCTCGCGGCCCTGTCCTGGTTCCTGGTCGAACGTCCGGCGCTGCGGCTGAAATCGCGCTTCGGCACCCGCACCGACCCGCACGCGCCGGCGGTCGTCGCCGACGCGGCGGCGGCGGGGCCCGCAGCCGTGAGCCTGCGCAGCGAATGAGCGACGCGCACGACGATGCGGTGCTCGCGGCCTGGCGCAGCAATGCCGCGCCATGGACCCGCGCCGTGCGCAGCGGCGGCATCGAAAGCCGGCGTCTGATCACCGACCGCGCGATCGTCGAGGCGGTATTGCGGCAACGGCCGCGCGAGGTCCTGGACCTGGGCTGCGGCGAAGGCTGGCTGGCGCGCGCACTGAGCGCGCACGGCATCGACGTCACCGGCACCGACGCGATCGCCGAACTGGTCGAGGCCGCGCGTGCGGCCGGTGCCGGCGAGCGCTACCTGAGCTTGTCCTATGCGCAGATCGCGCAAGGCGCGCTCGATGCGCGCTACGACGTCGCGGTCTGCAATTTCTCGCTGATCGGCGAGCACGACGTCGAAGCCCTGGTGGGCGCACTGCCCGCGCTGCTAGGCGAGGACGGCCGCGCGATCGTGCAGACCCTGCATCCGCTGGCCGCCGGTACCGAGCTGCCTTATGCCGATGGCTGGCGCGCGGGTTCCTGGGCCGGTTGCGACGGCGACTTCGCCGATCCGGCGCCCTGGTACTTCCGCACCCTGGGCGGCTGGTTCGCCCTGCTCGAACGCTGCGGCCTGCGCGTCGTCGAACTGGAAGAACCGACGCATCCGCGTACCGGCCAGCCGGCGTCGCTGATCCTGATCGCGCAAGCGAAGCGCGGGGTTTCGTAGATGCGCTGAGCGCCGCGGACCGCGACGCGGCCCGCGGCCTTGGTTGCGAGGTTTCGTGTTGAGCGAGACGCGGTTCGCCGCGCTCACCGCATGCCGCTCGTGCCGATCGCGTACTGCCTCAATCCTGCGAACGCTTGGTCTCGGTCTTGCTCGGAGTCGCCAGGTCGGCGATGCGCCACAGATACAGGCTGGCGTAGGTGCGGTACGGTCCCCAGCGCTCGCCGGTTTCGGCAAGCTCTTTCGGCGTCGGCATCGCGTCGAGCTTGTCCACCGCTTGCGCGCCCTTGCGGATGCCCAGGTCGTCGACCGGCAGCACGTCCGCGCGCCCGAGCCGGAACATCAACATCATCTCGACCGTCCAGCGGCCGATCCCGCGCACCGGCACCAGCGCCGCGACGATGGCGTCGTTGTCCATCACGCTCATGCGGCGCAGGTCGGGAATCTCGCCGCGCGATTCGCGCGCGGCCAGGTCGCGCAGCGCCAGCAGCTTGTTGCCCGACACGCCGCAGGCGCGGATCGCGGCATCGTCGCAACGGGCCAGGGTGTCGCAATGGAAACGGTCGCTGGCGATCGCGGCTTCGACCCGCCCGACTATCGTCGCCGCGGCCTTGCCGCTGAGCTGCTGGTAGAGGATCGCGCGCGCCAGCGCGTCGACCGGATCGAAGGACTTGCGCCAACGCGGGTCGGGTCCGAGCGTGCCGACTTTCTTCATCCAGGCGCCGAGCTTGCGGTCGCGCTTGGCGAGGTGGGCGTAGGCGGCCTGGGTATCGAAGCCGCGGGCATGGCGTGGCATCGTCAGCGCCTCGCGGCGTCGGCTGCGTACAGCAGCCAGGCCAGGATCATCAGGCTGCCGCCGAACGGCAGCATCCGGGTGGTGGTGCCGAAGAAATACGCCGAGGCCAGACCGCCGGCGAACAGCAGCACGCCGATCAGCAATGCGGCCAGTGCGATCCGCGCCAGCCGGCGCGCGGCCCCGGGCGCGAGCGCAGCCAAGGCGATGCCATGGCCGAACGCGAACAATGCGGCCATCTGCAGGCGCGATTGCGCGGTCGGATCGGCGACGTGCGCGGCGTAGGCCGACAGCGCGACCGAGAGCGCGGCGAGCACCGCGCCGGCGGCGGCCAACGCGCGCGTGAAAGGAAGAGAGGTCGAATTGGACGGCGTCATGCGTGGGGTGTCCGCTCGTGCGTGTCGGCACGATAGCAGGCGGCGCATGTGCCGCAAGCGGCCGTTCTTGCGATTCGACGCGTCGACGACATGAGTCGCGCGCGCTCGCGGTCGGCGCATCGGTGCTCGAGTCCGGCCTGGTGTCGAATCGCGGCTTACGCCGCTCCCACAGGGGGCGGCAGCCGCGCCTGATCGGGGCTCACGCCCTTCCGCGCCCCGCGTCGCTCGCGCCTGTAGGAGCGGCGTAAGCCGCGATTCGCCGCCCCACTGCTCGACGCCGGCGCGCCTCCGGGACGAAGCAAAAAAAAACGCGCCGCGGAATCCGCGGCGCGTTTCGTATTGCGAGCTGCCTGGACGGCTTACTGCTTGATGGTCCAGTACACGTCGAAGTCGCCTTCCTCGGTGAAGCTCTTCTCGATGCCGGCCTTCCAGGTTTCGTACGGACGGTCGATGGTCTCGGTGCCCTGGGTCATGGCCCAGGCGCGCAGCGCGTCGCGGACCTTCGGCAGGTTGGCCATGTGGCCCTTGAACGGCACCGCGGCGACCTTGGCCGGGCCCAGGAACACGGCCTTGACCGGGCCCTCGACCTTGACCGCCAGCTCGGTGGCCGGACCGGTCTCGCCGATCTTGCGGACCGGCTGGGCGACGTCGAACGAATAGGTTTCGGCGCCGAACTCGTTGGTGATGATGCGCACCGGACCGGCGGCTTCCAGGCCGTTGGCGGCCATCACCTTCTTGATCCACTCGATGTTGCTGTTCATCTGCGCCTGGACCTTGGCGTTGTCGCGGTCGACGGCGGCGGTGACGATCAGCAGGTTCTCGGCGTCGCGCTGGACGAACTTCGGCGCGTTGGCCGGGTTGTCCTTGCTCAGATCGGCGTAGTCGTAGTTCGGCACCGCGGCGAGCATGTTGCTCAGGCGCGAGAGGCCGAGCTTGATGTCTTCGCCGACGCTGCTGCTGACGTACAGGCCGGAGTAGCGGCCGAGCATGTTCCAGCCGTATTCGACGTCGTAGGTCTGGGTGATCTCGACGTTACGGTTGTTGCGGCCGGTCGGACGCAGGGTGAATTCGGTGCGCTTGTTGTTGCCGCGCAGGATGTCGTCGATCTTGTAGGCGACGCGCTTGCCCGGCTCGGAAGCGGTGATTTCCCAGCTGCCGTTGCCCAGGTTCTTTTCCTTGGAGGAATACTCGAGGCGCGCGCCGACGCCCGACTCCGGACCGGCGAGCTTCAGCTGCATGTTCGGGTCTTTCATGACCAGCGGGTTCCAATCCTTGAACCGGTGCAGGCTGTTCAAGGTGTCAAACACGATCGTCAGCTTGCGGTTGGTCTCCACCGAGTGCGACAGGTGGCGGCTGGACGGCAGCACGACGCCGACGACCAGGAACAGCACGGCGACGATCGCCAGGGAAATCAAAAACTCGATCAGACGGGTCATTCAGGTTTCTCCAAGGCCGGGACCCGGATCGGGCCGGGGCGCAGACCCACAATCGTATCAAGGAAGCCGCGGCCCGGGCAGTCATCCGTTGCAACCGGCCGATGTGGGCAAGCGGGGCCGGAGCGCCCCGGGGCCGCGGGCGCCGGGCGAAATCGCAACATGCGGCTAGGCACGGTTTCAGTGCAGGCGCCGAACGCGCCGCGAGCCGCCCCGATCGGGAACGGAACGGGCCGCTTACGCGCGGCCCGGGGGAACGCCCGGCGCGCTGCGCCGGGCCGGCAGGACTACGCTCAGACCAACTGCAGCTCGAAGGCCTTGAGCACCGCCCGGGTGCGGTCGCGGACGCCGAGTTTCGACAGGATATTGGACACGTGGTTCTTGATCGTGCCCTCCGCCACGCCCAGCGAATTGGCGATTTCCTTGTTGGAGAAGCCGCCGGCCATCAGGCGCAGGATCTCGGTCTCGCGCTCGGTCAGCGGGTCCGGGCGGTCCAGGCTGACGAAATCGTTGCGCATGTGCTCCAGGCCCGACAGCAGGCGCTGGGTGACCGCCGGCTGCACCAGCGAACCGCCGTCAGCCACGGCCTGGATCGCACCGACCAGCTGTTCCAGCGAGACGTCTTTGAGCAGGTAGCCCTTGGCACCGGCCTTGAGCCCGGCCAGCACCAGTTGGTCGTCGTCGAAGGTGGTCAGGATGATGGTCGGCGGCAGGTTGCCGGCGCGGGCCAGGGCCTGCAGGGCCTCCAGGCCCGACATCACCGGCATGCGCATGTCCATCAGCACCACGTCCGGGCGAACCTGGGGCACCATTTCTACGGCCTGGCGGCCGTCGCCGGCCTCGGCGACCACTTCGATGCCCTCGGCCAGCGCCAGCAGCGAACGCACGCCCTGGCGGACCAGGGTCTGGTCGTCGACGAGCATGACGCGGATGGTGCGCGCGGGACGGGTGTTATCGGCGCTGGCATTGCTGGAGCTGGGGGTCATGCAGTGACTCCTTCACAGGCGGCGGCCGCGGCCGCCGAGGCCGGCAACGTGAGGTGCAGGCAGAAGCCCGCCTCCGGCCGGGTTTCGATACGCAGGTCGCCGCCGTGCTGGACCAGGCGCTCGCGCATGCCGCGCAGGCCGTTGCCGGAGACGGGGTTGTCGGCGCCGTGGCCGTCGTCGCGCGCGTCCATCACGATGCAGTCGTTGTGGCGACGCACCTGGATGTCGAGATGGCGCGCGCCGGCGTGACGCACGGCGTTGGTGATGATTTCCTGGGTGCAGCGCATCAGCACGTGGGCGCGCTCGGGGTCGTCGAGGGTCAGCGGGGTCTCGATGTCCATGCGGATGTCGAGCGCGGGGACATTCTCGGCCAGCGGGCGCAGGGCCACGGCCAGGTCGATCGCGCCGTTCTCGCGCAGCTGGCTCACCGCTTCGCGCACGTCGGTCAGCAGCAACCTCGCCAGAGTATGCGCCTGCTGCACGTGCTCCTTGGCGCGGCCGTCGGAAAGATGTCCGGCGACCTCCAGATTCAGGCTCAGCGCGGTCAAATGGTGGCCGAGCAGATCGTGCAGCTCGCGCGAAATGCGGGTGCGCTCGTTGATGCGCGCGCTTTCGGCCAGCAGAGCGCGGGTGGCGCGCAGCTCCGCGTTGAGCCGGCGCTGCTCCTCGCGCGCCTGGGTCTGCTGCAGCGCGACCAGCGCGGTCACGAACACGAAGCTGGAGAAGCCCATGTACAGCAGCGACTGCAGCACCGCAACCAGCGGCGGGATGTCCAGCGCCTGCACGAACACCGGGGTGATCGCCAGGTTGCCCACCAGCAGCCAGACGATGCCCACCCGCAGCGGCAGCATCCAGGGCAGCAGGCCGGCGATGACCATGAACAGCACGCTGCCCAGGCCGGTATTGGAGTAGTAGCTGACCCCGATCGCGCAGCCGGTCAGCACCAGCAGCAGCAGATGGTCGACGATGCCGGTCTGGCGCTCGCCCAGCGAACGGGTGATCCACCAATAGACGATGCCGAAGGTCAGGTAGACCGCGACCCAGCGCAGCACCTGCAGGTAGACCGGCACCAGCGACTGGCCCGGTTCGACCTGGAAATAGCCCGGATCGAGCCAGATCGACAGCAGCCAGCAGCCCAGCAGGCCCCAGGTGAACAGGCCGGCGTAACGCAGCAGTCGGGTGTGGGTGAGGCGCGCCAGCATGAACGCATGCTAACGGCTGCGGCTGCGCTCGGAGCCGTCCGAAAGTAATGGAACGCCGCTGGCGCCCGCCAGCGGCCATATCCGGCATTCCGGCGCCCTGTCCGCCCAGCGGTCGCCGGGATGGGGCGGCCATGCGATAATCGGCCCGCCGGCCACATATCTCGTGGCCGGCTTGCGAATACTGGAGCCCGGAATGTCGATCGTCGTCCGCGACGTGCGTGAGCACGAGCTGGATTCCGTCCTTGCACTCAACAATGCTGCCGGGCCCGCGATCCTGCCGCTGGATGCGGCGAGACTGCGTCACTTCTTCGACCACGCCGAGTATTTCCGGGTCGCCGAACGCGACGGGACCATGGCCGGCTTCTTGATCGGCATGGGCAGTCACTCCGAGCACGACAGCAGCAATTTCCGCTGGTTCCGTGAGCGCTACCCGGACTTCTTCTATATCGACCGCATCGTGGTGGCCAGCCGCCGTCGCGGCGGCGGCGTCGGCCGCGCGTTCTATGCCGACGCTCAGAGCTATGCCGAGCTACGCTACCCGCAGCTGGCCTGCGAGGTGTTCCTGGAAGGCGGCAACGACCCGGCGCTGCTGTTCCACGGCAGCTTCGGCTTCCGCGAGGTCGGCCAGCACGTCATGGCCGAGGCCGACGTGCGCGCGGCGATGCTGATGAAACCGCTGTGCAGCTACCCCTGGGTGCGCGAGACCTACGGCGACCAACTGCCCGAGCAACCCTGGCTGACCCGGCCGCGCGTCGCCATCGCCCACGACGATTCCCTGGCGCAACGCCCGACGGGAACCTGTCCGTGAGCGTGGCGGTGGATTACGAACAGGCCGGCGAACTCAAGATCGGCCAGGTCGGCATCGCCAACCTGCGCGTGCGCACCCTCGACGTGCCGCGCCTGATCGAGGAAATGCGCGGCCGCGTGCAGCGCGCGCCCAAGTTGTTCGGCCGCGCCGCGGTGGTGATCGACTTCGGCGGCCTCAGCCACACCCCCGACGCCGCGACCGCACAGGCGCTGCTGGACGGCCTGCGCGCCGCCGGCGTGCTGCCGGTGGCCCTGGCCTACGGCACCAGCGAGACCGAGCGCCTGTCCGAGGCCCTGGGCCTACCGCTGCTGGCGAAATTCCGCGCCCAGTACGAGCGCGGCGACGACGAATCCGCGCCGCCGGCCGCTGCGCCGGCGCCCGCGCGCCGGGAAGCGACTGCGCCCGCTCCAGCGCCGGCCAAGGCCGCCGCGCCCGCCGCCTCGCCCGGGCTGATCCAGTCAGCGCCGGTGCGCTCGGGCCAGCAGATCTACGCCGAAAACCGCGACCTGACCGTGCTCACCGCGGTCGGCGCCGGCGCCGAGGTGATCGCCGACGGCTCGGTGCACATCTACGGCCCGCTGCGCGGCCGCGCCCTGGCCGGGGCGCAGGGCAATCCGCAAGCGCGCATCTTTTGCCGCGAGTTCCATGCCGAGCTCGTGGCCATCGCCGGCCACTACAAAGTGCTGGAAGACATCCCCAAGACCTTGCGCGGCAAAGCCGTGCAGGTCTGGCTCGAAGACGAACAGATCATGATCGCGGCGCTGGACTGAGGCCGCACTTTTGGAGGAATACAACTTGGCCGAAATCATCGTAGTCACCTCGGGCAAGGGCGGCGTGGGCAAGACCACGACCAGCGCCAGCGTCGCTTGCGGCCTCGCCCGCCGCGGCCACAAGGTCGCCGTCATCGACTTCGACGTCGGTCTGCGCAACCTGGACCTGATCATGGGCTGCGAACGCCGCGTGGTGTACGACTTCGTCAACGTCGTCAACGGCGAAGCGACGCTCAAGCAGTCGCTGATCAAGGACAAGCGCTTCGACAACCTGTTCGTGCTGGCCGCCTCGCAGACCCGCGACAAGGACGCGCTGACCAAGGAAGGCGTGCAGAAGGTGCTCGACGACCTGATCGCCGAGGGTTTCGACTACATCGTCTGCGATTCGCCCGCCGGCATCGAAAAGGGCGCGTTCCTGGCCATGTACTTCGCCGACCAGGCGGTGGTGGTGGTGAACCCGGAAGTGTCCTCGGTGCGCGACTCCGACCGCATCCTGGGCCTGCTCGCGTCCAAGACCCGCCGCGCCGAGAACGGCGAGCGCGTCAAGGAACACCTGCTGCTGACCCGCTACAGCCCCAAGCGCGTGGAAACCGGCGAGATGCTCAGCGTCGGCGACGTCGAGGAGATCCTCGGCCTCAAGACCATCGGCGTCATCCCCGAATCCGGCGACGTGCTCAACGCCTCCAACAAGGGCGAGCCGGTGATCCTGGAAACCGAATCCGACGCCGCCCAGGCCTACGACGACGCGGTCGCGCGCCTGCTCGGCGACACCCGTCCGATGCGCTTCGTGCAAGTGGAAAAGAAAGGCTTCTTCAGCAAGATCTTCGGAGGCTGAGCATGGGACTGTTCGACTTCCTGCTGGCCAAGAAGCAGACCGCCTCGGTCGCAAAGGACCGCCTGCGCATCATCGTCGCGCACGAGCGGGCCGGACGCGGCGGCCCCGAGTACTTGCCGATGCTGCAGCGCGAGCTGCTCGAAGTGATCCGCAAGTACGTCAACGTCGATGTCGAGTCGGTCAAGGTCGACGTGGTCAAGGAAGGCGAGCACGACGTGCTCGATATTTCCGTGGCCCTGCCCGACCGCCCGAGCCCGGCTTAAGGCTAGTAACGAGTAGCTAGGAATTAGTAGTTAGGAATTAGCAAGTAGTTGGCGGCGAAAGCTTGCCCGTGCCTCTACTAGTTCCTACTTCCTCGCTACTATTTCCTAGCCCCATGCTAAGCCTGTCCGACATCGACTTCGACGCCGTCGCCGCGCTGCTCGCGCGCTACGGCCTGGTCTTGTCGCGGGTCGCCGACGGCGACGCCATTCCCGGCAGCTACTGGGGCGAGTGCGAAGCCGGATTGATCGGCAGCACCGTGTACGCACGCGCCGACACGCCGGTGCATTCGCTGCTGCACGAAGCCGCGCACCTGATCGTACTGCCGCCGCAACGCCGCGCCGCCGTGCACACCGACGCCACCGATTCGGTCGAGGAAGAAGACGCGGTGTGCGTGCTGCAAAGCCTGCTCGGCGACGCCCTGCCCGGGGTGGGCCGCGAGCGCGTGCTCGCCGACATGGACGAATGGGGCTACACCTTCCGCCTGGGCTCGGCCCGCGCCTACGTCGAGCACGATGCCGACGCGGCCTGGCAATGGCTGCACGAGCGCGGCCTGGCCGACGCGACGCAGCGCGGCTTGATCCTGCCGGCGCTTTCCCCGGCGATTACCGTCTGATATCCGACTGCTACCGCGGCGCCGCCGCGCAGCGCGCCCACAGGCGCTGCCCGGCGACGGCCACCGCGGCCGTCGCGCACGCCCTCCGGGCGCACGCATTGGGGCTCGCTACAGCCCCGCATTCGATACCGTCCCTGGCACGGCCGATCCAATGGGTACTCGCGTCGTGCGTTGCGGCCTTGCGGCCCGCGCCGAAAGCGTTCCTTCGCCGCGGCCGCCGTCTCCAGACGGTGCCGCCGAGTCCTTGAGCTCCCCACCCACCATCATCGCCGCTGACGTCCCGACGGCATCCCTTGCCGCCGGCGACCGGTCCATCTCCTACCTCGCGCCCGAGGGCTCGCTAGAGCCGCGTCGGACGAGCATCCATGGCTCGGCGCGGCCATCCGGGCGCACGCCGTCGAGCATTCACTACCTCTCCCTGAAACCCCGTAACGCAAACAGGACATTCCCACCCGGCACTCCGACGCCCTCCCCGGCGTCGGCTGGTCGGTCCTGCGCAGCGCGTCTGGCGCCGGCGCGAATCGGACCTTCCTGGGCGTACCGGGCGACAACCCCGGTGTCCTGGAGCGTCACCTTTCCTGCTTCTGGGTCACAAATCAAATTATTCTTTTGTGACTGCTGTCGGTTGTAGTCGATGTTTTGCGGCCCAGCAAGCCTACATTCAGGAATTTGCGTGGTATCGCATTTACCGGTAGTTAACAGCTTTAGACCGCATGTAGCCGCCAAATTAGCGGCAATCTGCAGGCAAGGTTCATGTAACCTTCACGGAAACATGAACGCCAGCTGTACGGAGTTGGCACGGCTGTTGCCGCTATGCGTCACCCATTGCGTTATCCAATTGCCCGTTGGCAGCGGGTCCTGCGCGAAATTGCGCGAACCCGCGCGGAAGGCCGCGACCGGACCAGGCGCCCGGCAACTTGCGCACAGCCGCGCGGCAGGTGCCGGCAAGAGCCGCAGCGGAACCGCCGCACAGGCCGGACATCCACCGGCATACGGGCCTTTCCGGCCTTGCGCGGCACCGGACGGGCCTCTAGCCTCGGGGCACCCCGCGCCCGGCGCGGCGTAATTCGTCCCGGAGAGAACACCCTATGAAACCCTTACGCGCCCTGCTCGCGCTCAGCATTACCGCCGCCGTGATCGGCCTGGCCGGTTGCAAGAAAGAACCGACCCCGACCACCACCGGCACCGCGCCGACCACCGTGCCCAAGGGCGAGACCGCCGACCAGTTCATCGCCCGCGTCAACGCCGAGTACAAGGCGATGTATCCGGAGATGAGTTCGGCGCAGTGGCTGTCGAACACCTTCATCAACGACGACAGCGCCATGATCGCGGCCAAGAGCAACGAACGTTGGCTGACCCAGCTCAACAGCTGGATCGAGCAGTCCAAGCGCTTCGAAGGCCAGCAGATGACGCCCGACACCGCGCGTTCGATCCAGCTGCTCAAGCTGCTGACCGCGATGCCGGCGCCGAAGGATCCGGCCAAGCTCGCCGAGCTGACCAGGATCGCGACCAAGATGGACGGCATGTACGGCGCCGGCAAGTACTGCACCGGCGAAGGCGACGCCGAGACCTGCCGCCAGCTCGGCGACCTCGAAGACGTGCTGCGCAGCAGCCGCGACTACGACGCCCAGCTCGACGCCTGGCAAGGCTGGCACACCATCGCCCAGCCGATGCGCAAGGACTACACCCGCTTCGTCGAGCTGGTCAATGAAGGCGCGCGCGACATGGGCTACGCCGACACCGGCGAGATGTGGCGCTCGGGCTACGACATGAGCCCGGCCGAGATCGCGGCCGAGACCGATCGCCTGTGGGGCCAGGTCAAGCCGCTGTACGAGCAGCTGCACTGCTACACCCGCACCAAGCTCGAAGCTACCTACGGCACCGACAAGGGCCATGTCGCCGGCAACATGCTGCCCGCGCACCTGATGGGCAACATGTGGCAGCAGGACTGGGGCAACCTGTGGGACGTGCTGGCGCCGTACAAGAACGCCGGCAGCCTGGACGTCACCGCTGCGCTGGCCGCGCAGTACCAGGAGCAGTTCGATGCACAGATGGCCAAGAACCCGGACTCGCGCGAGCCCGAGGAGCAGGCGCAGCTGCAGGTCGACGCCCAGCTCGCGACCGCGCGCGAGATGACCGAACGCGCGCAGGACTTCTACGTCTCGCTGGGCATGCCCAAGCTGCCCGAGACCTATTGGAGCAAGACCCAGTTCATCAAGCCGCGCGACCGCGACGTGGTCTGCCACGCCAGCGCCTGGGACATGAACATGGCCGGCGACGTGCGCACCAAGATGTGCATCAAGGCCAACGAAGAAGACTTCACCACGATCTATCACGAACTCGGCCACGTCTATTACTACATGGCCTACAACAAGCAGCCGCCGCTGTTCCAGGGCGGCGCGCACGACGGCTTCCACGAGGCCATCGGCGACACCATCGTGCTGGCGATGACGCCCAAGTATTTGCAGTCGATCGGCCTGGTCGGCGATCAGCAGCAGAGCAATGAGGCGCTGATCAACGCGCAGATGCGCATGGCCCTGGCCAAGGTCTCGTTCCTGCCGTTCGGCCTGATGATCGACCGCTGGCGCTGGGGCGTGTTCGACGGCTCGATCAAGCCGGGCGACTACAACAAGGCCTGGTGGGACCTGAAGGCGAAGTACCAGGGCGTGGCCCCGGCGACCGCGCGCGGCGAAGAGTTCTTCGACGCCGGCGCCAAGTACCACGTGCCGGGCAACACCCCGTACACGCGCTACTTCCTCTCGCACGTGCTGCAGTTCCAGTTCTACAAGGCGCTGTGCGACGCGTCGGGCTACAAGGGCCCGCTGTACGAATGCAGCTTCTACGGCAACAAGGCAGCCGGCGCGAAGTTCCAAGCCATGCTGAGCAAGGGCCAGAGCCAGCCCTGGCAGAAGACGCTGAAGGAACTCACCGGCGGCGAGAAGATGGACGCCTCGGCGGTGCTGGAATACTTCGCCCCGCTGCAGACCTGGCTGAAGCAGCAGAACGAAGGCAAGACCTGCGGCTGGCAGGCCGACGGCAAGGTCGCCGCGGCCAAGCCCGCAAACAAGCCGGCCGGCGGCAAGGGCTGATCGCCCCGCCGCTACGTCGCAACGCCTCGAAAGGCCGGCGCATGCCGGCCTTTCGTATTTTCGGGTAACGACATCCTGAGGAAGCGATGCTCGCGCGGGTCCCGACCTTATGTGGGAGCGACGTGAGTCGCGATTGCGCAGCCCCGTGCGACGACGAATCACGATTCGCATTGCTTCCGCAGTCGTCCGATACCGAAGCCGCGCAACATGCGATCGCCGCGACGGCATCGCCATCCACGGCAGACTTCGAACATCGCTAAAGCGTTCCGACGATTGACCAGGGCAAGCGCGAACAACGTCGCAATCCGCATCGCCTCGATGTGAGCCTCGTCAAGTTATGCGTCGGCGCGCGCTGCTACGGTCGCCGACATGTCGAACCCCACGCCTACGGATAGCCGGGTCGTCTCGCGCTGGACCGTGCCCTTGCTGATCGCCGCGCTCGCGCTGGCCAGTGCGCTGGTCGTCGCCCTGGGCTGGCAACTGCATCAGGCCCGCGAGAATCAACGCTGGTTGTCGCAACGCGCGACCCAGCCCTACATCGGCATGTACGTGCCGCGCATCGCGATGGCCTCGCTGGACGGCGCCAGCCGTACCCTCGGCCAGCCCGCCGGCGACTATCAGGTGCTCTACTTCTTCACCACCGGCTGCCCGCACTGCCGCGCTTCGGCACCGCTGGTGAAGGCGATCGCGGGCCAGCTCGCCGCCGCCTCCGGCGGCCGCGCCGAGATGATCGGCGTGGCCCTGGACCCGGCCGCCGCCGCAGGCGCCTACGCGCGCGAGCACGGCTTCGCGTTTCCGGTGATCGCCAGCCAGGACCGGCGCAGCGCGATGCTGTTCCGCGCGCGCAACGTGCCGCTGCTGCTGGTGATCGGCCGCGACGGCCGCGTGCGCTACGCGCGCGTGGGCGAGATCAATACCAAGGAAGGCGTCAACGGTGTACTGACCGCGGTACGGCGCAAGGAAGCGTCGCCAGCGGGCCCCACCACCAAGGAGAGTTGAGATGAAGCATCGGACACGCAGTGTGCGCATCGCCCTGGCTGCCTTGCTGTTCTCCACCGCGATGAGCTTCGGCGCCTTCCAGGTCGTCGCCGGCGACGGCGCCGGCGTACAGGCCGAGAGCGAAGCCTGCAGCGCCTGGGCCTGTCGCCAGGAATGCCAGGGTTTCGGCGGCGACCTCGGTCCCGGCGGCCCGGGCCAGCCCCTGCAGTGCTATTGCTGCGGCTAAGCCCGACGTTCGGCACCACGCAAGTCCGCAAGCGGCCGGCGCAACCGCGTCGGCCGCTTGCCTGCCCCCTTTGCGAAGCGCGCGCCGGCGGCGCAATACTGCGGTCATGAGCACGCGCCCCACCCCCGCCGTCGACTTGGCGCCGCAACCGCTGCAGCACGCCACCGCCCTGCCCGCGCATTACTACACCGACCCGGGCATGGCCGCGCTGGACCGGCGCCTGATCTTCGATCGCGGCTGGCAGCTGATCGCGCACGTCTGCCAGTTGCAGAACCCGGGCGACCACGTCGTCGCCGACTTCGCCGGACTGCCGGTGCTCGCTGTTCGCGGCGAGGACGGCGACATCCGCGTGCTGCACAACGTCTGCCGCCACCGCGCCGGTCCGATCGCGAGCTGCGACGGCCTGGCCGCGCGCGCGCTGCGCTGCCGCTACCACGGCTGGACCTACGGCCTGGACGGCGTGCTGCGCTCGGCTCCTGAGATGGGCCAGGCACCGGACTTCGCCCCTGCCGACATACGCCTGCCGCAGCTGCGCGTGCAGGTCTGGCAGGGCATGGTGTTCGCCTGCGTCGGCGAGCCGGCGATGGGTTTCGACGAACTCGTGCAGGACATCGACGCGCGCATCGGCGCCGGCCGCGGCCTGGCCGGCTACGGCCATCACCGCCGGGTAAGTTACGACGTGGCCTGCAACTGGAAGGTCTACATCGACAACTACCTGGAGGGCTACCACGTCCCGCATATCCACCCGGGCCTTAACCGCCTGCTCGACTACCGCAGCTACGTCACCGAGACCGCGCGCTGGTATTCCTACCAATGGAGCCCGCTGGAAAGCGGCGACGGCCTCTACGGCGACGGCGACGCGCTGTACTACTGGCTGTGGCCGAACACCATGCTCAACATCCTGCCGGGGCGGCTGCAGACCAATCGGGTGGTGCCGGTCGGCGTGGATCGCTGCAGGGTGGTGTTCGACTTCTACTACACCCGCGACGATTCAGGCGAAGCGCGCGCACGCCGCGACGCCGACCTCGCCTTCAGCGACGAAGTGCAGCTCGAAGACCTGACCATCTGCGAGGACGTACAACGCGGACTGGCCTCGGGCAGCTACGTCGCCGGACGCCTGAACCCGTTGCGCGAGAACGCGGTCCACCACTTTCAAGAACTGCTGCGCGCGACCTATCGCGACGCCGCCGACGCGAACGGCGCATGAGCGCCCAGGGCCGACCGCTCGGTATGTGGTCGGCCACCGCGCTGGTTACCGGCAGCATGATCGGCAGCGGCGTATTCCTGCTGCCGTCGGCGCTCGCGCCCTACGGCTCGGCGACTCTGATCGGCTGGGCGATCACCCTGTGCGGCGCATTACTGCTGGCGCTGACCTTCGCGCGTCTGTCGGCGCGCTGGCCGCATAGCGGCGGCCCCTATGTCTACGCCCGCCGGGCCTTCGGCGACACGCCCGGTTTCGTGATCGCCTGGAGTTACTGGATCTCGATCTGGTGCGCCAACGCCGCGATCGCGGTCGCCTTCGCCGGCAGCCTGGGCGCGGTGTTTCCGGCGGCGACCGCGACTCCGGCGCGCGCCGCGGCCTGCGCGCTCGCGGCGCTGTGGATCTGCAGCGCGGTCAACCTGGCCGGCATCCGCGAGGCCGGCCGCATGCAACTGCTGACCACCGCGCTGAAGCTGTTGCCGCTGCTGCTGTTCGGCGGGGTCGCGCTGTGGTTCGCCGATACACACGCCGCCGATACACACGCGGCGGCGGCGTTCAATCCCAGCGGCGAATCCCTGCCGCAGGTCGCGCACGCGACCGCCGCGCTGACGCTGTGGGCCTTCCTCGGCCTGGAAGCGGCGACCGTGCCGGCCGGCGCGGTGCGCGACGCCGCGACCACGGTGCCGCGTGCGACCCTGCTCGGCACCCTGATCGCGGGTGCGGCGACCATCCTGGCCTGCACCGCCGTGCTCGGCGTGCTGCCGGCGCCGGTCCTGCAGACGTCGCAGGCCCCCATGGCCGACGCCGCGCGCGCCTTGTGGGGGCCGCAGGCCGGGATCGCGTTGGCGCTGGTGGCCGCGGTGTCCTGCTTCGGCGCGCTCAACGGCTGGGTACTGTTGTCGGCGCAGTTGCCGCTGGCGGCCGCGCGCGACGGCCTGTTCCCGCAGGTGTTCGCGCGCGTCGATGCGCGCGGCACGCCGGTGGCGGGCGTGCTGATCGGCAGCGCGCTGGCCTCGGCGCTGGTGCTGTCGAACTACAGCCGTTCGCTGGTGCAGCTGTTCACCTTCTCGATCCTGCTGTCGACCGCCGCAACGCTGCTGCCCTACGTGGCCGGCAGCGCGGCCTGGGCGCTGCGCGGCCAGGGCCGCAGCCGCGCGGTCGCGGCCGCGGCGCTGCTCTACAGCCTGTACGCCCTGTTCGGCATCGGCGCGCAGGCCCTGCTATGGGGCGCGGCGCTGGTCGCCGCCGGCCTGCCGCTGCACTACTACCTGCGGCGTCAGCGCGCGGGCGCGGCCGGATAAACCCAGGTCGCGAAGAACGCCGACAGGTCGCGGCCGCTGGCCTGTTCCATCGAGCGCTGGAAATCCTGGGTGACCACGGCGGTACCGCGGTGGGCACGGGTGTACTCGCGCAGGCCATGCCAGAACAGCTCGTCGCCGAGCTCCTCACGCAGCAGGTGCAGCACGTAGGCGCCCTTCTGGTAGACCACGGCGCGATCGTCGCCGCTGGGCTTGTCCCAGTCCGGGAACACCAGCGGCTTGTCCTTGCCGGTTTCCTTGAGCTTCTCGTAGCGGCGCTTCCAGCCCTCGACCTGCTTGAGGTAGTCCTCGCGGCCGAAGCGCTGCTCCATATAGCTGGCGGCGAGGAAGTTGGCGAAGCCCTCGTTGAGCCAGAAGTGGCCCCAGTCGCGGCAGGTGACCAGGTTGCCCCACCACTGGTGCGCGGCCTCGTGCGCGATCAGCGATTCGTCGCGACGGTCGGCGAGCACGCCGCGGCCGTAGTCTTCCGACATCAGCGAGAAGCCGGCGAGTTCCTGGCCGATCGTGCGCGCGACCAGCGCCTGGGTGTAGACGCCGCCCGGATACGGCACGCCGGCGCGGCGTTCGAAGTAGCGCAGCATGTCGCCGCTGTCGGCGAAGACCCGGCGCAGCTCGCTTTGGCTGTAACCGGCGCCGAGGTAGCGCAGGCGCACGCGGCTGCCGCGGTCGCTGGCTTCTTCGAACGGGCCGGCGGCGAAACCGTAGGTGTAGGCCGGCATCGGCACGGTCTGGCGCCAGCGGTGCAGTTCGAGGCCGTTGCCCAGGCTGCGGCGGCCGACCAGATAGCCGTTGCCGACCGCCTTGAGTCCGGTCGGCAGGGCCACGCTCAGGTCCAGGGTCGCGCGCTCGTCGGGCGCGTCGATACCGACCAGCCATTGCGCGGTCGAGAACAGGGTGTAGACCTGGCGCCGCTCGGGATGGAACTGCAGGCCGAACTTGGGCGTACCGTGGTAGTTGACCGTGACCTCGCGCAGCTGCCCGCGCAACGCCGGCCGCGACAGCCGGATCTTGAGCACGCGCCCGGTCTGGTCGAAGGACAGCGAACGCTCGCCCTCGCGCACCCGGTCGATGTCCAGGCCGTCGCGGTCGAGCACGATCAGGTCGGTGGAATCCACCGTGGCGACGAAGCGCACCGAGACCTCGCCCTTGACGCTGCGGGTCTTGAGATCGGGTTCGATCCGGGCGACGTAATGGCGCACGTCGATATCGCGCGCCGGCGCGGCGGCCGCCCAGGCCAAGGCCAATACCAGGCCCATGCGCCGGATCGTGCGCGCCTGCGGTCGTATCCGCGCTGGGTTTCTATCCCTGCCTACTGCCATGCCGTTCCGTCATGCCGTCACTCGTCGGGGCGAAGTCTAGCGTCCCCGGACGCGGCCCGTTTGAACGCGTCCGTACCGGCGTCCGGGCCGCGGCTCATGCCGGTCGGGCGCCGGCCACGGTCGCGCGCACGGCCTCGGTCAGACGCAGCAGATCGCGCTCGCCCTCCGGCGCGGGCAGGTACACGACCGCGGCCATGCAGCGGCGCAGGTCGCCCGCGCCCGGCTGCGCATCGCCGGGCACCGGGTACAGGCTGGACGCGCCGCAAGTCGCGTCGAAGCCGCGCGCGAGCAGGCCGGCGATCAGCCGCGGCGGGTCTTCGCTGAGTACCGGCAGCACCCAATGCGCCGAGCCGGTCGCCGCGCGCCCGGGCCGCGCTAGCGGCAGCGCCGCCAGCAGCCGCTCGCCGCGCTGCGTGCGTGCCGCCGCGCGCGCCGGCGGGTAAGCGCGCAGGCGCCGCAGCAACAACCGCGACTGCGCCGCGCACGGCCGGTGGCGGATGCGCTGGAACAGCTCGCCACCGGCGAAGCCGCGCACCGAACGATTGATCAGGGCGTCGTGGTCGACGCCGAACGCACGGCAGGCGCGGTAAAACAGGCGGTAGGTGATGCGACCGGTCAAGGCCTTGAGCAGCGCGTACTTGCCGACCCGCTGCGCGAATGCGAGGGTCGGCTGCAACGGCAGGCCCGCCTGCGCCGCGCGCACGCGCTCGCCCAGGTCGGGATCGGCGAAGCGCAGCAAGGCGCCGCCGAGCGCGGTCGCGGTCTTGATCGGGCCGAAACTGAGCAGGCTGACATCGCAGCCCGCCTCGCCGAACCAGCCGTCGCCGGTGTAGGCCTGGGCACCGTCCTCGACCAGCAGCAGACCGTGCCGGCGCGCGAACGCCAGCGCGCCCTGCAGCGGCATGCGGCTGCCGAACAGATGCGCGACGAGCAGCATGCGGCTGCGCGGCGTGAGCGCCGCGGCCAGTGCGGTTTCGTCCAGGCTCAGCGTGTCGGCGTCCACGTCCACCGGCACCGCCTTCAGGCCGTGCCGTTCGATTACCGCGATCATGTCGCGGATGGTCACCGCCGATACCAGCACCTCGCTGCCCGGCGCCAGTTGCAGGGTCGCGAGCAGACGATCGAAGCCGCTGCGCACCGACAGGCTGATGAGGCTGCAGCGGCCGTCGCCGGCGAGCGCATCGGCGCCGGCCTCGGCCGCGGCCTGGGCGCGTTCGGGATCGCCGCCGCGCAATGCATAAGCCGCCGCGTGGGCGAGGTCGAGCCAGCCGATATCGGGCCGTTGCCGCGGCAGCATCGCTGACGCCTGCGTCAGAGCGTTTCCGGCGGTTCGATCGCGGGCGCGTCCGGGGTCGTCGGGGCCTGCCACGAACGCGCGGCTTCCCAGCGCCAGAACGCCCAGCCCACCACCACGAACGCCAGTCCGGCGATCGCCAGCGAGACGCCGCTGCCGCTGACCATCGGCGACAGCACGCCGGCGATCAGTGCGTTGAGCACCAGGCCGGTGAAGGCCTGCAGGGACGAGGCCGAACCGCGCTGGCGGGGATACATGTCCAGGATCGACAAGGTCACGATCGGGAACACCAGTGCCACGCCGAACGAACACAGCGAAATCGGAATCACCGCCCACGGCACCTGCGGGGTGGCGTCGAACAGGTTGTAGGCGACGTTGAGCGCCATCGCCAGGATTGTGCAGGCGAAACCGATCCGGACCATGCGCTGGCCGCCGACCTTGCCGGCCGTGCGGCCGGACACGAACGCGCCGACGACCATGCCGCCGATCATCGGCACGAAGAACCAGGCGAACTCGCGCTCGTTGAGACCCAGCAGATCGAGCACGAACGCCGGCGCCGACGAGATGTACAGGAACAGCGCGCCGAAGTTGAAGGCGCTGGCCGCGGTCAGGCGCTGGAAGCGCGGGTTGATGAAGATCGCGACGTAGTCGCGCAGCAGGCGGCGCGGCACCAGCGGCAGCCGCGACGCCGGCGGATGGGTTTCCGGCAGCACGCGCAGGGTCGCGATCAGCAGCAGCACCGAAAACGCGACCAGGAACCAGAAGATCGCCGGCCAATGGCTCCAGCCCAGGATCCAGCCGCCGATGATCGGCGCGATCGCCGGGGCGATGCCGAAGATCATCGAGACGTTGCTCATCAGTCGTTGCGCGTCGTCGCCCTGCAGCACGTCGCGGATCACCGCGCGTCCGACGATCAGGCCGACGCCGGCCGACAGGCCCTGCACCGCGCGGAAGATCAGCAAGGTGCCCAGGTCGCGCGACAGCGCGCAGCCGACCGAGGCCAGGGTGAAGACGACCAGGCCGCCGATGATCACGCGGCGGCGCCCGATCGCGTCCGACAGCGGGCCGTGGACGATGCTCATCAGCGCGTACGCGATCAGATAGACGCTGATGGTCTGCTGCATCGCCAGCTTGTCGGCGCCGAACTCGGCCCCCATCGCCGGAAACGCCGGGAAGATGGTGTCGATCGAGAACGGCCCGAACATCGCCAGGCCGGCGAGCAGCGGCGCCAGATAGCGCGCCGGCTTGGCCGCCGGCCGCGGTGTCGCGGGATCGCTCATCCGTTCGTCGCCGTCGCAGCGGGCAGCGGGTCCGGCGGGCCCTTGAGTTCGACCAGGTTGCCTTCCGGATCGAACAGATACTGCGAAGGGCCCTCGCCCTGCGCGCCGTAGCGCGAACCGAAATCGCCGACACGCACCTCGTGCGCGTGCAGGTGGGCGAGGATCGCGTCGCGGTCGAAGGGATCGGCGCGCAGGCACAGGTGGTCCATGTTGCGGCCCTCGGCCCCGGGCGCGGCGCCGCCCATGCGGCCGAGCTTGCCGTCGACGCCGACCAGGTCGATCAGCGACTGGCCGGCGCGCAGCTGGATCAGGCCGATCTCGTCCTGGCGGCGCTCCACGCTGCAGCCGAGCACGTCGCAGTAGAACGCGACCATGGCCTCGGGATCGCGCACCCGCAACACGATGTGATCGAGTTGCAACAGCTGAAACGGGGGTGCGCTCATGCGATGCATCCGCGGGATCGAGGGGATCGCGACAGCATACAACCGCGTCGTCGCGACGGCGTCATGCGCGCTTGTCCGGATCGGTCGTTCGGTCGTTCGGTCGTTCGGTCGTTCGATCGTCGCGATGGTGCGGCGGCATTCAAGGCTCGGCGGTGGTCGCGGCGGCCGGCGCCGTCGTCTTGGCGGGCGCGGAGTCGCGCTTGCGGACGAACCCCAGCGCCTGCAATCGGCCGACGCTTTCGATCGGAACCGCTTCGGCGCGCCGCGCCTGCGGCCACCACAAGAACACGTAGGCGCTGCTGGTGCCGAGCAGGCGCGCACTGCCGGGCAGCGCTGCGGCCTCGCCGGCCAAGGTCACGCGCACCGCATGACCGGCGCCGTGGTCGCGGATCAGGTTGGCCTTGCCGATCACGTAGGAACAGATCGCCCCCGCCAAGCCCAGGCACACCCCGATGGCGATGCCGGTCTCCGGCTTCAGCCGCATGAGGGTCCAGCGGAACACGTCCGATTCCGGAAACACCACGCGGCCCCACCAGCGTCGCTGGTATTCGCGCACCCGGCGCGGGTGTTGCTTGCGGAAGATCTCGGGCCAGCTGATCAGCCACGACACCACCACCGAGCCAGCCAGGACCAGCGCATACAGCGGGTCGCGCAGCCCGGCGACCAGATAGTCGCTGGCCTGCATGTACTCCAGGATCGGCAGGCCGAACTGGCGATAGAACCAGTAGTTCGCCCACAGCCCGATCATCGACACCAGCAAGTAGGCGACGCTCAGGCCCAGGCTGGGTTCGTCGATCAGGCGACGCCAGGCGCGTATCGCCCAGGCATCGCCCGCAAGGCGCGCGTCCGCCGCGGCCTCGACAGAGAGCGGCGGCCGCGAGGGTTTGGCCGCCGTCGCGGACGAGCCCTGGGCGCCGCCCCCGTCGGCGCGATGGCGCTTGCGCTTCGCCCGCTTCGGCGCGGGCGCGCCCGATCCGTCGCTCATGGCGTCGCGCTCCATGCCCGGCGGCGCGCTTGCGGGCGGCGCTGGCGTTGCGACGATGCGGCCTGTCGATCCCCCTGGATCCTTTCGACCTGGCACGGGTGCATAGACGATGGACTGGCCTACAGACGGCGGAGCCCCATGGTACGGCCTATCGCCGCAAACTGAACCGCTCGGCCGCTGACCCGGCCGCGGCAAGCGGCTATAATCCCGAGCTTGAAACACGCGGTGGGAGAAGCCGGCCGGCCCCGCAAGGGAACCGACCGCTGCCGAAGGCGCAACGCCCGTAATCGCTCAGGCCCCATACCGCCGCGTGTACAAAACTCTGGAGAGACCGACCGCCCGGATCGATCAGGCGGAACCGGCGCCGAAGGGGCACGAAGCGAGCCGTACAGGAGCGATCCTACCCAGGATGCCCTCCCCCAGCTGCCTGTATGCAGCGGCGCTTCCAAACTCTCAGGCAAAAGGACAGAGGGGCGCCTCGCGTGCGGCACCGCACGCTGCCTTCGGACGCCCCCTGCCATGACCCATGCTTCCCTGCGCGATGCTTCCCTGCGCGACCTCGAGCACCACGACGCCTTCCTGGAACGCCATATCGGCCCCAACGACGCCGAGATCGCGCACATGCTGCGCGCCGTCGGCCACGAGTCGCTGGAAGCGCTGACCGACGCGATCGTGCCGGCCAAGATCAAGTCGCCCGCGCCGCTGGCGCTGTCGGCGCCGATGACCGAAGTCGAGGCGCTGGCCAAGATCCGCGCCGTCGCCGACAAGAACCAGGTCTTCCGCAGCTTCATCGGCCAGGGCTACTACGGCACGCTGACCCCGAACGTGATCCTGCGCAACATCCTCGAGAACCCGGCCTGGTACACGGCCTACACGCCCTACCAGGCGGAAATCTCGCAGGGCCGCATGGAAGCGCTGATCAACTTCCAGACCATGGTCGCCGACCTGACCGGGATGGAGATCGCCAACGCCTCGCTGCTCGACGAAGCCACCGCCGCGGCCGAGGCCATGACCCTGGCCAAGCGCTCGGCCAAGTCCAAGTCCAACCTGTTCTTCGTCTCCAAGGACGTGCACCCGCAGACGCTGGAAGTGCTGCACACCCGCGCCGAGGCCATGGGCATCGACATCCGGGTCGGCGACGACGGCGAAGCGCTCAACGTCGACAGCTTCGGCGTGCTGCTGCAGTACCCCAACACCCGTGGCCAGATCGGCGACCACAAGGCCCTGGCCGACGCCGTGCACGCGCGCGGCGGCCTGGTCGCGGTCTCCGCCGACCTGCTCGCCCTGACCCTGATCGCCGCGCCCGGCGAATGGGGCGCCGACATCGTGGTCGGCAACAGCCAGCGCTTCGGCGTGCCGTTCGGCTTCGGCGGCCCGCACGCGGCCTTCATGGCCTGCCGCGACGCCTACAAGCGCTCGATGCCGGGCCGCCTGATCGGCGTCTCGATCGACGCCGAAGGCAAGCCGGCCTACCGCCTGACGCTGCAGACCCGCGAGCAGCACATCCGCCGCGAGAAGGCGACGTCCAACATCTGCACTGCGCAGGTGCTGCTGGCGGTGATGGCCTCGATGTACGCGGTCTACCACGGCCCCGAAGGCCTGACCCGGATCGCACGCCGCGTCCACCGCCTGGCCGCGATCCTGGCCGGCGCGCTGCGCCAGGCCGGCATCGCCGTCGGTCCGGACTTCTTCGACACCCTGGACGTCGTCGGCGTCGACGCCGAAGCGGTGCGCGCCAAGGCGATCGCGGCAGGCATCAACCTGAATTATTCCGGCGACCCGAACCGGGTCGGCATCAGCCTGGACGAAACCACCACCCGCGCCGAAGTCGTGCGACTGGCCGCGTTGTTCGGCGCCCGCATCGACGATATCGACGCCCTCGACGCGACCACCACCGATGCCCTGCCGTCGGGCCTGGTGCGCACCAGCGCGTTCCTGCAGCACCCGGTGTTCAACACCCACCACAGCGAACACGAACTGCTGCGCTACATGCGCGCGCTGGCCGACAAGGACCTGGCGATGGATCGCACCATGATCCCGCTGGGCAGCTGCACCATGAAGCTCAACGCCACCGCCGAGATGATCCCGGTGACCTGGCCGGAGTTCGGCAACCTGCATCCGCTGGCCCCGGCCGACCAGGCCACCGGTTACAAGCAGCTGATCGACGAACTCGAAGCGATGCTGGTCGAGTGCACCGGCTACGACGCGGTCAGCCTGCAGCCCAATTCCGGCGCGCAGGGCGAATACGCCGGCCTGCTGGCGATCCGCGCCTACCACCGCTCGCGCAACGAAGGCCACCGCGACATCTGCCTGATCCCGGAATCCGCCCACGGCACCAACCCGGCCTCGGCGCAGATGTGCGGCATGCAGGTGGTGGTCACCAAGTGCGACAGCAACGGTAACGTCGACGTCGAGGACATCCGCCGCGCCGCCGAGAAGTACAGCGACCGCCTGGCCGCGCTGATGATCACCTACCCGTCCACACACGGCGTGTTCGAAGAGGACGTGGTCGAGATCTGCGAAATCGTCCACGCCCACGGCGGCCAGGTCTACACCGACGGCGCCAACATGAACGCCCTGGTCGGAGTGGCCAAGCCCGGCAAGTGGGGCTCGGACGTGTCGCACCTCAACCTGCACAAGACCTTCTGCATTCCGCACGGCGGCGGCGGTCCCGGCGTCGGCCCCTGCGCGGTCAAGTCGCACCTGGCCCCCTTCCTTCCGCGCACCCTGGGCGCGGAAGGCGCGGTCGGCATGGTGTCGGCGGCCAGCTTCGGCTCGGCTTCGATCCTGCCGATCTCGTGGATGTACATCACCCTGATGGGCGCATCCGGCCTGCGCAAGGCGACCCAGGTCGCGCTGCTCAACGCCAACTACATCGCCAAGCGCCTGGCGCCGCACTACGAGACCCTCTACACCGGCCGCAACGGCCTGGTCGCGCACGAGTGCATCCTCGACCTGCGCCCGCTCAAGGACGCCACCGGCATCGGCGCCGAGGACGTGGCCAAGCGCCTGATCGACTTCGGCTTCCATGCCCCGACCCTGAGCTTCCCGGTCGCCGGCACCCTGATGGTCGAGCCGACCGAGAGCGAATCGCAGCACGAGCTGGACCGCTTCATCGACGCCATGATCCAGATCCGCGACGAAATCCGCGCGGTCGAGGAAGGCAAGCTGGATCGCGAGGACAACCCGCTCAAGCACGCCCCGCACACCGCCACCGCGGTCTCGGCCAGCGAGTGGACCCACGCCTATCCGCGCGAGCTGGCCGCGTTCCCGCTGCCCAGCCTGAAGCTGCAAAAGTACTGGCCGCCGGTCGCGCGCGTGGACAACGTCTATGGCGACAAGAACGTCATGTGCGCCTGCATCCCGGTCGACGCCTACAAGGAAGAGGAAACCGAGGCCTGATCCGCCCCGGTCCGCCGTAACGAAAGAGCCCCGCGACGCGGGGCTTTTTTGTGTCCATAGCCCTCGGCCGGCGAATCGCCGCGCCGGGCCACCGTCCCGGCGCAGCCCGCGCACGCCCCCGCCCGCCGAGGTGTAACGGCCGCGGGGCCGGTGTTACCCTCGGCCGCAACCGGCCCGCCCTGCGTGGGCCGACCGGCCGCGCAGGCCCGCCAGGGACGCAGCACGACCGAACATCGCTCAATCGGAAAAGGACTTTCCCATGCCCGAACTCGACATCAATGCCTCGGCCGACGAAGTCGTCGCCCTGCTCAACCGCGGCCAGAACCGCGAAGCCGCGGCCCGCCTGGACGCGCTGCGCCTGGACCAGGACGTGGTGGTGCAGGAGTCGCTGGACCGCTATGTCGCCGTCCGCGCCCAGGACCGCCTGACCGCGCTGCGCGCGCCGGACGCGCTCTCGGCCGAGGACGCGACCGCGCTCAACCCGACCCTGGAGCGGCTGCGCGGCGCGACCGCGGCGCCGCGCTTCCCCACCGCCGACGAAACCCGCGAGCTGTCGCAGGCGCAGCAGTACGACGTCTACGCCAGCGTGATCGGCACCCGTGGCAACCAGGCCGCGCGCGATGCCTTGAACGGCCAGGACCGAGTCATTCTGGGCCTGCGCAACGAAACCCAGACCACCGAGCGCAACGGCCAGGGCGTCTACGACGACCGCATCGCCGTGGTCTGGAAGGACGCCAACGGCGAGCGCCACGCGCGCGAGTTCAACAGCGTCACCACCGAACCCACCGCGCAGTACGATCATCACGCCGGCAGCGACGGCAACCGCATCTACGCCGACACCCAGCGCCAGGCGCCGCGCCTGGAAGCGTCGCCCGGCTACGAGGACGTGACCCGGCGCAAGATCGAAGGCGACGACGTCAACGGCGACGACGTGCGCGACCTCGGCCGGCTCGGCGAGGGCACGACCGAGATGCTCCAGACCACCCACCCGCGCCGCAACCATCCCGCCGAGTTTTCGCTGCGTCCGACCCCCGAGGCGGTGCGCGACGGCGCCGGCCGGGTCCAGCGCGACACCAACGCCGACGGCTGGTTCGACGCTCGCGACGTCGGCGGCGTGCAGGACCTCAACAACACTTTCAAGATCCATCGCGGCAGCAACAACAACACCGACTCCGCGGGCTGCCAGACCATCGGCGGCGGCGAGTACGACGCGTTCGTGACCACCGTCCGCGGCAACGAAAACCAGACCCGCTGGCAATACGTGCTGACCTCGGTGGCGCCGGCCCAGCAGCAGGAGCGCACCCAACCCGAAGCCGGCCAGGCGCGGCCGCAGGGCGAGCCCGCGCAACCGCCCGCGCGCGAAGGCGCACAGCCGCCCGCGCGCGAGGGCCTGCCCAATGGCGCACAGGAACCAGCGCGCCACCCTTCCGATCCGCGCCATGTCGATCACCGTATGCACGGCCAGATCGACGGCCATGTGCGTGCGCTCGGCGAGCCCTACACGCAGCGCGTCGACGAGATCAACCTGAGCCTGTTGAACGCGGCCAAGATCAACGGCCTGACCCAGGTCGATCATGTGGCGCCCAACCGCGCCACCGATCAACTGCGCGCCGGCGAGATGCTGTTCCTGGTCCAGGGCCGCATGGGCGATCCTGCGGCGCAACGCGTGGCCTTGTCGGTCGACGTCGCCGCCAACACGCCGGCGCACACCAGCCTGGCGCGATTGGATGCCTTGAACCAGACCGCCGCGCAGGAACCGGCGCTGGCCCAGCCTGCGCACTCGCAGTCGCAAACCCAGGACTCGCCCGTGCGCCGGATGGGCTGAGCCGATGCGCGAATCAGGAGCGTTCATGCGTTCGAAACTCGGCCTGCTGTTCGGCCTGCTGCTGGTGGGTTGCGCCAGCACCTCGGTGTCGGCGCCGCGCAATGCCGGCGAACGCCTGCCGGGCCTGTCCGGGGCGAGCGGACTGCAATCCGACGCAGGCCGCTACCAGGCGGCGCCGGCGGCGATCGCCGAGTTCCTGCTCTCGCTGCCCACCCGCGACGTGCTGGTGCCGCGCGAACTGCGGCAGCGCTATCTGCAGGGCAAGGTTTACGTGGTCGAGATCGCCCGCCCCCAGGGCGCCGCGGATTATCTGGTCATCGACCAGAACGGACCCAAGTTCGGTTTCTGGCTACGCTCGTTCCAGGGCAGCACGCCAGGCGTGACCGGCTATCTGCTGCAGGTACGCGCCGCCTGCGGCGACATCGTCGGCGCCAGCTTCAGCGAACCGGCGGCCGAAGCGCAGCGCATCTGCGGCCAGCCGCGCGCCGAATACGTCGATTCCGGATTGCGCGCCTACCGCATAGTCGCCGGCAAAGCGCCCGTGGACGTGACGCATACCCTGGTCAACCCGAACAAAACCCTGGGCGGCAAACGCCTGCAGCGCTATCGCGCGCTGGGCGCCAACGCCATCGCGATCGACGACAGCCGCCTGGACCGGGTTCCGGCGCTGCGCTGGGTGGTGGAATCCGATCCCGAACAGCCCTTGCCCGTCGACGACGAGCGCAGCTTCGAGGCCGGCGGCATGGCCCATGGCGGCTTCCTGGTCTGGACCGGCGACCGCTTCATAGTCCGCGACAGCGTCCCGCGCTCGCTGTGGCCCTGCGCCGCGGACGACCAGGCCCACTGCGCCGATCCGGACAACGACCGCTTCGTGACCCCGGGCAAGTAAACGCCCCTGACGCGACCGGCCGCCGGCCGGTTCGCACCGAGACGCCTGAGAACACGGCAGCGACCTCCAGCCGGATCGCTCGCCGCAAACAGCGAACACATCGCATCCCCGCGGACGCCCGGCTCCCGCGCCGGCCGCTTTCGTCGCCCCAAGCCCGGTTTCGTCGCCGCCCCCCTATGCCCGGTGCGGCGCGTCGCTATGCTTCATCGCAATAACGCCGACGGACCACCCCGTGATCAAGAGCATCCTGTTCCTAGCCCGCATCATTGCCGCCTGGGTATTGCTGTTCTTCTTCCTGGCCCTGATGTGGTCGGCGCTGCCCAGCCCGCAAGGCGGCTACCACGGCGACAACGATCCCTGGCCCGTGTTCCTGGTGGGATTCGTGGTCACCGCGTTCGTCATCACCGGTGCGTTCTCGCACCTGCGCCGGGTGCGCCTGATCGCCGGGCACATCGACGGCGGCACGCTGGCCAACCGCCAGCGCCGCCAAATCGAGGTGCCGTTCGAAGCCGGCGAAACCTTCGACCTGCTCGACGCCGCGATCCGCGAACTGCCGCGCAGCGAAGAAATCGAAAGCGCGCGCGACAGCCTGCAGGTACGCGCCAAGGTGCGGCGCCCCGACACCTACGGCCGACGCCCGCTGGGGCGCTACAACCCGCTCAACTGGTTCAACGTGCCGCGCAACCAGATCCTGGCGATGGTCGCGCCGCGCGCCGGCAGCGGCAGCGTCACCCTGGTCTGCGAACCCGAAAGCGGCGCGTGGAGCGACTGGTTCCGGGTCGACGACGGCACCAACCTGGAGAACGCCGAGGCGATCTCGCGAGCGATCACCCGCCGCGTCGCCGAGCGGCGCCGCAACGAACAGGCCGCAGTCGCCCAGACCGTGACCGAGAAGGAACTCACCGTCGCCAAGCTCAACCTGCTGCACGCCCAGGTCGAGCCGCACTTCCTCTACAACACCCTGGCCAGCGCGCAGTACCTGACCCGCAGCGATCCGGCGCGCGCCGACGAGATGCTCGGCCATCTGATCCAGTACCTGCGCCACTCGCTGCCGCGCACCGAGGATTCGATGTCGACGCTGGGCGAGGAACTCGAACGTGCGCTGGCCTACCTGGAGATCCTGCGCATCCGCATGGGCCCGCGCCTGTCGCTGCAGATCGACGTGCCGGAGATCCTGCGCGCCACGCCGCTGCCGCCGATGATGCTGCAGACCCTGGTCGAGAATGCGATCAAGCACGGCCTGGAACCGCGCAGCGGCGGCGGCATGGTCTGGATCCTGGCCCGTCGCGACGGCGCCAACGTCGCGGTCACGGTGGCCGACGACGGCGAAGGCTTCGGCAGCCAACCCGGCGGCACCGGCATCGGCCTGAAGAACGTGCGCGAGCGCTTGCGACTGCTCTACGGCAACGACGCGTCGCTGGCCGTGGTCGCCAATTTCCCCAACGGCGTGGCCGCGACCATCACGGTCCCCGCCGCTTTTCATCGAGACGCACATCATGGCTAAGGCCGTCATCGCCGAAGACGAAGCGCTGTTGCGTCAGGCCCTGGTGGATCTGCTGGCCCAGGCCTGGCCGGAGCTGGAAGTGATCGTGGAATGCGAGGACGGCGCCGAAGCGCTGGAGGCCATCGCCACGCACCAGCCCGAGGTCGCCTTCCTCGACATCCGCATGCCGGGACTGAGCGGACTGGAAGTGGCGGCGGCCGCGGCCGAAGCGAGTCCGCGCACCCGCATCGTGTTCGTCACCGCCTACGATCAATATGCGGTCGACGCCTTCGAGCGCGGTGCGATCGACTACCTGCTCAAGCCGATCGCCCCCGAGCGCCTGGCCGCCACGGTCAAGCGCCTGCAGGCCAGCCGTGCCGGCGACAACCCGGATGCGGCGGAGTTGGCCGCGCTGTTGCGCCGGCTCGGCGCCGAGCTGCCGCGGCCGGAAGCGCCCGCGCTGACCTGGATCACCGCCAGCGCCGGCCGCGAGACCCGTCTGATCCTGATCGACGACGTCGCCTATTTCCGTGCCGACCACAAGTACACCACCGTAGTCACCGCCGACGGCGAAGCGCTGTTGCGCACGCCGATCCGCGAACTGCTGTCGATGCTGGACCCGAATGCGTTCAAGCAGATCCATCGTTCGACCATCGTCAACCTGAAAGCGATCGCGGCGATCGTGCGCGACGACAGCGGCCGCGGCACGGTGCGGCTGAAACAGCGCCCGGAAACGCTCAGCGTGAGTCAGCCCTTCATGGCGCTGTTCCGGCACATGTAGTCCGGCACAAGCAGTCCGACATGGAGCCGCGCCGCAAACGGCTCCGATCCGCAGTTCCGTCGCATGCGACCGCGTCGCGTGCCGGCGGCGTACGCCCACGCTCCGAGGTGCTGTATGCGCAACCTGATCGCCATGCTCTATTTCCTGTGCGCGCTGCTCGGCTGCGACACCGGCGGCACCACCCTGGTCACGCGAACCAGCATCGACGGCCACGACACCCTGCATGCCCGCAGCCGCATGCGGGCCGGTATCGGCCGCTTCGAGTGCATCGCCAGCGACAGCGGTCGCTGCCACTACGCCCTGTTCGCGCACGAATGCCCGCCGAACCGGCCCGATTGCCGCGCCGAGCCCTTCGAACGTTTCAGCATGACCGCCGGCAGCCGCCGCGAGATCGTCGGCCTGCCCGCGCGCTTCGACCTGTGCGTGAGCCGCAAGGCGGCGCCGCTGAGCCCGGATTGCAAGTTTCTGCAAGCCGAGGGCTCGGTCGCCGCGGCCGCCGCTTCGGAGGCGCGATGAACATAGCCGCTGCGAATACCTCCGGCCTGCGTGGCGCGCTCGCCGCCGATCGGCATCGCCGCCTGGTTCCTGGCGCGGCGCCTGCGCGCGCATGAGCGCCCGCCGACGCGGTGCGCACGGCGCCGCATCGGTCCGCCGCGAGGCCTGAGTCGAAGCCGATCCGCGCGTGCCGCCTGAGCGGCCACCGCGACCCCGCGCGAGTTCCAGCGGCCAGTCGCGCCGCGGCCTGCGGCCGCCGCCACCGGGCCGCGCCGCCCCCGCCTCTCATCGAATTCGCAAAAACAGCGCTTGACGCCGGCCTCGTCTGGATATATATAACCCACAAGTTATGTAACTTGTAGGTTATCAAAATGCAGCCGCAACGTCTCGACGCCACCTTCGCCGCCCTGGCCGATCCCACGCGACGGGCGATCCTCGCCCGCCTCGCCAGCGGCGAAGCCACGGTGACCGAACTGGCCGAGCCGTTCGCCATGAGCCAGCCGGCGATCTCCAAGCACCTCAAGGTGCTCGAACACGCCGGCCTTATCAGCCGCGGCCGCGATGCGCAGCGCCGCCCCTGCCGGATCGAAGCGCAGCCGCTGGCCGAAGCCAACGTCTGGCTGGAGCACTACCGCCGGATCTGGGAACAGAACTATCAGCGCCTCGACGCGCTGCTCGGCGAAATGCAGGCCGAACAGCGACCCACACCACGCAGGAAAAAACCCTAAGGAATCCCGCCCATGCACGCCCACAACGCCCTCAGCCTCACCGCCCCCCGGCGAACGCGAGATCGTGATCACACGCGCGTTCGACGCGCCGCGCGAACTGGTGTTCGACGCCCTGACCAAACCCGAGCTGCTCAAACGCTGGTTCCACGGCCCCGACGGCTGGACCCTGGCCGTGTGCGAAGTCGACCTGCGCGTCGGCGGCGCCTACCGCTTCGTCTGGAACGGCCCGGAAGGCGTGGAGATGGGCCAGGGCGGCATGCACCGCGAGATCGAACGGCCGCAACGCATCGTCCGCACCGAGCGATTCGACCAGGACTGGACCGGCGGCGAGACCGTCGGTACCGCGGTGCTGAGCGAACGCGATGGCAAGACCACCCTGATCACCACGGTGGTCTACGCCTCACGCGAGGCCCGCGACGGCGCGCTCGCCAGCAACATGGAACAGGGCATCGCCGCCGGTTACGACAAGCTCGACGCGTTCCTGGCCGGCGCTGCGCAGGCAATGGGCTGAGCGCGCGGACCGAACTCGCACGCGGGCCGCTGCCGCCCGCGTCCTCTCTCGCAGTTCCCGATCGCGCGCGGCGCGAAGGCGAATCCATGAACGCTCAAACCACAACTTCCGTGCAACCGCAGCGGCGCCCGGGGCGCAGCATCGGCGCGGTGCTGCTCGGCCTGATCGCGGTGATAGCGCTGTCCACCGTCACCGACCAGGTCATGCATTCCAGCGGCGTGTTCCCGCCGCAGGGCCAAGCGATGAGCACCGACCTGTGGCTGCTCGCGCTCGGCTACCGCGCGGTTTACACCATGTTCGGCGGTTATCTCAGCGCGCGCCTCGCGCCCTACCGGCCGATGGCGCATGTGTGGACCTTGGGCCTGATCGGCACCGTGTTCGGCATTGCCGGCGTGGTCGCGACCTGGGGCATGGGTCCCGGGTTCGGCCCGCGCTGGTATCCGATCCTGGTCGCGGTCACCGGCCTGCCCTGCTGCCTGATCGGCGGCCTGCTGTTGCGCCGTCGTTGAAACCCGCTGCACGTCGCTCACCCAACCGGAGATGCACGCATGTTCAGGAAGGTCGCGTTCACCATGTACCCGATCCGCGACGTGCCGCGCGCACGCAAGTTCTACGAAGAGACCTTCGGCCTCAAGCCGGGCTCCAGCGGCAACCGGGGCGATAACTGGTGGATCGAATACGACCTGCCGGACGGCGGCTGCCTGGCGCTGACCAACTTCGTCCCCGACGCGCCCAGCGACACCGCCGGCGGCACCATCGCATTGGAGGTCGAAGACCTCGACGCCCTGATCGCCGACCTCAAGGGCAAGGGCGTGAGCTTCAAGAGCGACATCATCCACAGCCCGGTCTGCCGCATGGCGGTGTGCCTGGACAGCGAAGGCAATTCGATCCTGCTGCACCAACTCAAGCCCAAGGTCTGAATCCGGGATCGAACCGCAGGCCGGACGCGCGCGCGTCCGGCCGATGCCGGTTCAATGCGCCGACGCGCCGACATGCCGCGCGATCTGCGCGACGAATTCGTCGAGATCGGCGGTGCCGGCGTTGCCCAGGATCACCACGCTGATGCGCGGTTCGATCACGCGCAGCAACTGGGTGCGCGCGCCCATGATCTGGCCGGGGCGCTTGGCCACTTTCAGCCCGCGCCCGCCGATTTTCATCTCGTAGCTCCACAGGCCGTAGCCGTAATCGTCCAGGCCCGGACGCAGCATGCGCGCGAGCGAGTCCGCGCCGATCAGGCGGCCGCCGTAGAGCGCGTCGGCGAAGGTCGCCAGGTCCTGCGCGCTGGAATACATCGCACCGGCGGCGTACCAGTTTTCCGGATACGCAGGCAGGTCCGGCGCCATCGCGCCCAGGTCGTCGCGCTGGAAATAGGTATCGGCCAATCGCTCGACCACGACGCCCTGGCGCAGCAGACCGGTGTCGGCCAGGCCCAGCGGCTGCAGGATGCGCTCGCGCAGCGCCTGTTCGTAGCTCTGCCCGCTCACGCGCTCGATGATCTTGCCCAACACGATGTAGTCGCAGTTGTTGTAGTCGAACGCGCGCCCCGGCTCGGCGACGAGCTTGCCGCTGCAGTACTGCGACAGCAGCGCGTCGCTGCTGTGCGGCAGCTGGTACACCGGCAGGCCGTCGCGGATCGCGGTCTGGGCATCCTTGACGGTATCGAGATTGCTCAGGCCGGAAGTGTGGTTGAGCAACTGGTGCAGGCTGATCCGATGCGCGCCCTCGCCGCGGTAGTCGGGCAGGTAGGCGTCGATGCTGCGCTCCAGATCGAGCTTGCCCTGGTCGCGCAACTGCAGGATCAGCACCGCGGTGAAGCTCTTGGTGATCGAGGCGATCTTGTAGCGGGTCTGCGGCGTGTTGGGCACGCCGAACGGCAGGTTGGCCAGACCGAAGCTGTGCAGGTACTCGGTCCTGCCGTCGCGCGCGATCAGCACGGTGCCGCTGAAGTCGTGGCTCCTGGCGTAGTCGGCGACGAAGGCATCGATGGTCGGCGCGGCGGTTGGCGCCGCCGCGGCAGCGATCGGCGGCCAAAGCAGGGCCAGGCTCAGCAGCAGGGATTTCATCGGCGGCTCCGGTATGTGCGGGACGCCCGGCCGCATGCGGGCTGCCGCCGTCCCCGGGCTCGGCGCGCGAGGCGCCAAGGTCGGGATCGGAGATACCGGCGCCGCGCCGGCGGTTGCAGCAGGTCGACAGCCGACCCGGAGCGGCCCGCCCGACGAGGCCATGGGGCGGAAGCCTTAGCCGATGAAGCCCACGCGGCCGCGCAGGCGCTCCTGCAGCGGCTCGATGTAGGTGCGGCTGGCGCGCACCGGGGTGCCGTCGCGCAGGCGCAGCATGGCGTCGCGGTTGGACAGCGGCTGCAGTTCGGCCACGCAGTCCACGCGCACGATGGTGGACCGATGCACGCGCACGAACTGCGCCGGATCCAGGCGCCGCGACAGGCGCCCCATCGACTCGCGCAGCAGGTAGCCGCGGTCGCCCACGTGCAGGGTCGCGTAGTCGCCGTCGGCCTGGATCCACTCGACTTCGGCGGCCTCGACGAAGGCCACGCGCCGGCCCACGCGCACCACGAAGCGGGTCAGCCACGAATTCTCGTCGTCGTTATGCGACGGCGGCGCGGCGGCGGTGCCGGGCGGCAGGCCGCCGCGCCGGTAGGGATGAGCCTGGCGCGCGCGCTCCAGCGCTTCGGCGAAACGCTCGTCGTCGATCGGCTTGAGCAGGTAGTCGACCGCGTGCAGTTCGAACGCGCGCACGGCGAAGTTCTCGTAGGCGGTCAGCAGCACCGCCAGCGGCCGTTGCTCCGGTTCCAGCGCGGCCAGCGCTTCCAGCCCGGTCATGCCGGGCATCTGCACGTCGATGAAGACCAGGTCCGGAGCCAGCGCGGAGATGCCGGCCAGCGCCGAGGGACCGTCGGCGAATTCGCCCACCACCTGGATGTCCGGGTGCGCCGCCAACCGCGTGATCACGCCGCTGCGGGCCAGGGGTTCGTCGTCGATTACCGCTACTCGCATCATGCTTGGGTCTCCTTGATCACCAACGTCGCCGGCGCCTCGCTGTACGGCAGCGACATCCGCACCTCGTACCCGCCGTCGGCGCGTGCGCCGGCGGCGAAGGAATGTTTGTCCGGATACAGCGCCTGCAGACGCTCGGCGATATTGCGCAGGCCGATCGCGCCGGCGCGGCGCGCGGCTTCCTCGGCCGGTGCCGGCGCGGCTGCGCCGTCGTTGCCGACATGCAGGTGCAGGCGCCCGCCTTCGCGTTCGATCCGTATATCCAACCGCCCCGGCTCGCTGCGCTGGGCGATGCCGTGGCGGATCGCGTTTTCGACCAGCGGCTGCAGCAACAGCACCGGCACCTGCGCGCGCAAGGTGTCCGGGCCGATGTTCCACTTCAGCAGCAGGCGCTGGCCCAGGCGCGCGCGCTCGATCTCCAGATAGGTGTCGGTCAGCGCCAGCTCGTCGGCCAGCGCGACTTCGTGGCCTTCGCCGCCGTCCAGGGTCACGCGCAGGAATCCGGCCAGGCGCACGATCATCTGTTGCGCCTCGCGATTGCGGTCGTCGGCGACCAGCGCCGAGATCGCATTCAGGGTGTTGAACAGGAAGTGCGGGTTGATCTGGTAGCGCAGCGCGCGCAGCTCGGCGTCCTGCGCCAGCACCAGGGCCTGGCGGTTGCGCTCGCGCGCGTCCTGCAGGTCGGCGTAGTAGGTGATCACCGCCTGGATCGCGCAATACGCGATCAGCACCAGCCAGCAGCCGCCGACACCGCCGAAGATCAGGGTCCAGTCGGTCGGATCGCGCAGCTGCGAGCCCTGGGTATTGGCGATCCAGTGCGCTGCCAGGTTGCTCAGCACCGACATCGCGTAGGTGATCGCCAGCAACGCCATCACCATGGTCCACTTCGAGGTGCCGCGGCGCCAGAACACGTGCTGGATCGCGGTCAGCGGCGACATCCAAATCAGGTTGGCGAGCAGGAACGTGGCCCAGTAAGCGATCTCGTGCGGGTCGTTCAGCGACGGCAGCGCGATCAGCAGCGTGCACGCGCCCAGCAGCAGACGCGCCAGCAGCGACAGCCACAGCCGCGCCGAA
This sequence comes from Lysobacter sp. Root667, assembly GCF_001427715.1. Lineage (NCBI taxonomy): Bacteria > Pseudomonadati > Pseudomonadota > Gammaproteobacteria > Lysobacterales > Lysobacteraceae > Lysobacter > Lysobacter sp. Root667. The sequence continues at coordinate 179,980 of NZ_LMHF01000014.1, read as the reverse complement.
CCGGGCGGGTCCTGCGGCTGCGCGCCTGCCGGGTCGGCGGACGCTGCGTCGATGCGGGTGTCCGGGGTCGCGGCAGGCGGGATCATGTCGGTTTCGGCGAGTCGTAACGGAGCGGCAAGCCGATTCTCCAGCGTACGCCGTCTCCGACCAAGCCCGAGGCGCCGGCCGCAAACCGGCGCGCCAGCCGGCGGAGCGGCAGAAAGTGTCGCCGTCCCTGGCAACAGAATAGACGCTCGAAACGGTTCCGCCGGGCCGTGGACGCGTGACGGAACGACGGTACCGATTCGAGCGAACGATCATTTGAGCCCAGGCGGGCGGGCGCGGCCACGATGCGCGCGTGCCGTTGCGGCGAAACGGTAGCTGCTTGCGGCGGGACGAAATCGGCCGGAGCCGGGCCCCAACGACAACACTGGCTTCCGGCCGTCCGCCTGAACGGCGCCGGCCGAGCCTTGCGCCCGCATCATCCCGCCGCGGGCGGCACCGACTCCTGGAACGGCAACGACAGCCGCACCTCGTAGCCGCCATCCGCGCGCGCGCCGGCCGCGAAGGCGTGGGCACCCGGGTACAGCGTACGCAGGCGCTCGACGATGTTGCGCAGGCCGACCGGGGCGTTGCGTCGCCCCGCTACGACCGGCATCGGGACGCCCGCGCCGTCGTTGCCCACGTGCAGGTGCAGACGGCCCTGGTCGCGCTCGATCCGGATATCGAGCTGCCCCGGCTCGCTGCGCGCGGCGATGCCGTGGCGGATGGCGTTTTCGACCAGCGGCTGCAGCAGCAAGGCCGGCACCCGCGCGCGCAGGGTGTCCGGGCCGATATTCCATTTCAGCCGCAGGCGTTGGCCCAGGCGCGCGCGCTCGATCGCCAGGTAGGTCTCGGTCAGGGCAAGCTCGTCGGCCAGCGCGACTTCGTGGCGGTCGCCGCTCTCCAGGGTCGCGCGCAGGAACTCGGCCAGGCGCGCGATCATCTGCCGGGCATCGGCGCTGCGCTGCTCGGCCACCAGCGTAGAGATCGCATTGAGTGTGTTGAACAGGAAATGCGGGTGCAGCTGGTAGCGCAACGCGCGCAGTTCGGCTTCGCGGGTCAGCGCCAGCGCCTGGCGGTTGCGCGCCTTCGCCTCCTGCAGCTCGGCGTAGTAAGCCGAGCCCGCATGCACCACGCAGAACGCGACCATCACCAGCCAGCAGGTGTCGAAGCCGCTGAGCAGCAGGCTCCAATCCAGCGGATAGTCCGACGGCCAGCCGCGCGCGCGCGCGATCGCGTCGCCGGCCACGTTGTTGGTCACCGACATCAGATAGGTGGCGGGCAGCAGCACGCCCGCCATCGCCCATTTCGAGGCGCCATGGCGGCGCATCGTGGCCTGGATCGCGGTCAGCGGCCACATCCACAGCAGGTTGGCGAGCAGGAACACCGACCAATAGAACATGGCCCGTTCACGTCCCAGCGAAGGCAGCGCCAGCAGCAGCGTGCAGACCGTCAGCGGCAAGCCTGCGAGCACCGGCAGCCAGTACGGCGACATCGGCTTGGGCAACAGGGCGCTGACCAATCCGCCCGCCGGCATCGCGTCGCCCGGGCCATCGCCGTGTGGCATCGCGTAACGGTCCATATCGGCCGCGCCGCTATGCGTCCGCGTCGTGGGCGAGCATGCGGCAGAGTTCGACGGTGGCATCGTCGACCGGGAAGCAGCATTCGATGTGCAACTCGTCGATGGTGACGTCGCGCGGAGTGCCGAAGGTGGTGATGGTCGAGAAGAACCGCAGCAGATGGTCGTCGCGACGCAGCACCGTGGTCAGCAGCGGGGTCGGCGCGGTGCCGAGTTCGCGATGGCGCCAGCGCGCGGGCACGCCGGGATAGGCCAGCACTTCTTCCAGCAGGGCACGCGCGGACGCGTCGCCGGGCGAAGCCGCGACTTCGTCGTGCAGGTGGCGGATCAGATCGCCCGCGACCTCCTCCCAGTTCGCCACCGCCGGGCGCAGATCGTCCGGATCGAAGATCTGCCGGATCATGTTGCCGTGCGCGCTGGCGCGGCCGCGCATCACATAGGCGTTGACCCGCATCGCCGCGGCGTTGGCCATCAGCACATCCCAGCGCCGGTTGAGCACGAAAGCCGGATACGGCTCCTGCTGGGCCAGGATGAACTCGATCGCGCGCCGCACCTGCGACAGCTCGGGCGTATTGAGCGCGGTTTCGGGGTACTTGGGCGCGTAGCCGGCGGCGACCAGCAGCGCGTTGCGCTCGCGCAGCGGCATCTCCAGCGCATCGGCCAGGCGCGCGATCACCTCGCGGCTGGCCTGGGCCTTGCCGGTCTCGACGCAGCTGAGGTGGCGTGCGGACAGGCCCGCGTCCAGGGCCAGATCGAGCTGGCTCAAGCGCCGTGCCGCGCGCCATTCGCGCAGCAAGGCACCGACCTGGGTGGGCGCGGACGACGGCGTGGCGCGGACGACGGCAGTATCCATCGTCGGCATCTTACGACGCCTGGTTGCGAAAACCATGACCTGCCAGGTCATGAAAGCATGACCTGCGACGGCATTGAGCGCATGACCCCGGAAGCGAATCATGGCCGCCAACGAAGGACGGTCCTTCGACGGAGACACGACATGAATCGCAGGCGCTTTCTCGCACTCTCCACCGGCGCGCTGGCCGCCGGTGCCCTCGCCGGCGGCCTGAGCCTGGCCGCGGCCGCCGCACCCGCCGCCAATGGCCCGCTCGACGCCGCCGGCTTCCGCGCCGCGCGCCGTTTCGTGCGCACCCGCTACGGCCGCATCGCCTATGTCGAACGCGGCCGCGGCGCGGCGGCCCTGTTCCTGCACGGCTTCCCGCTCAACAGCTTCCAATGGCGCGGCGCGATCGAGCGGCTGGCGCCGCACCGCCGCTGCGTGGCCCCGGATTTCATGGGTCTGGGCCATACCGAAGTGGCCGACGGCCAGAGCGTCGCCCCCGACGCCCAGGTCGGGATGCTGCTGGCCTTGATGGACAAGCTGTCGATCGACCGCGCCGACGTGATCGCCAGCGACAGCGGCGGCGCGGTCGCGCAATTGCTGCTGGCGCGCCATCCCGAACGCGTGCGCTCGCTGCTGCTGGCCAACTGCGACACCGAGATCGAATGCCCGCCCGCGGCGATGCTGCCGGTGATTGCGCTGTCGCGCGAAGGCAAATTCGTCGACCAGTGGCTGGCGCCTTGGCAGGCCGACAAGCGCCTGGCGCGCTCGCCGGACGGCATCGGCGGCATGTGCTATCTCGATCCGGGCAATCCCACCGACGAGGCCATCGACAACTATTTCCTGCCGCTGCTGGCTTCGGCGCAGAGCAAGGCGCGCGTGCACGCCTATGCGGTCGCGCTGGACCACAACGTGCTCGAAGGCGTCGGCGAGGCGCTCAAGCGCAGCACCGCGCCGACCCGCGTGGTCTGGGGCATGGGCGACACGATTTTTTCGCCGGCCGGTGCCGAACATCTGCAGCGCAGCTTCGGTCGTTTCCAGGGCCTGCGCCAGCTCGAAGGCAGCAAGCTGTTCTGGCCGGAAGAGCGCCCGGACGTGGTCGCCGAGGAAGCGCTGCGCCTGTGGGCCACGGTCTGAGCGATGCCGTCGCGGCATTCCGGCGATCCCGGGATGCCGCGGCGCGCGGACTTCAGGCGACTTCCTGCCAGCGGTACCAGCGCCGGTGCGCAAGCGCCAGCATATCCAGGTCCTCGCGGGTATCGCCGTAGGCGTAGATCTGCGCGTAGCGCGACAGGTCGTAGCGTTCGCTGACGCGGCGCGATTTTTCCGCGCCCACGCATTGCGCGCCACGATAGCGGCCGGTCAGCACGCCGTCTTCGGCTTCCAGCGCCGAACAGATCCAGTCCAGGCCGTGATGCTCGCACCAGTGGCGCAGGTAGAGATCGAAAGCGCCGGACACCACCGCCACGGTATCGCCCTGCGCCCGGTGCCAGGCGATGCGCTGCAGGGCCTCGGGCCGGATCGCGCCGGGCAGCACCTCGTCGGCGAAGCGGCGCCCGGCCTGCTCGGCCGCCACGAGGTCCAAACCCTGGAAGCCGAACCGCGCCACCCGCGCGCGGATCGTGCTGCCCGACACCAGCCCGAGCTTGTAGCCCAGCACCATCGGCGCGAACAGCCAGCGTCCCAGGCGCAGCCGCTGCGGCGGCACCGCACGCGCCACGAAATCGGCGAACAGTTCGCGGTCGCTGATGGTGCCGTCGAAATCGAACAGCGCGAGATTCATGCGTGCCGGATCAAGCTGCGGTCGGGGGACCGCAGCATAGCCGGCAACGCCGGAACCTCGCACACGAATGTCAGGCGCGCCGGCGAGACGGCGCGCCCGCGCGACTCAGGCCAGATTGGTGAAGCGATCCACCGTCCACTGGCCGTTGTTGAAGTAGTCCCAACTGGTCCAACTGGTGGCGCCGCCGACGCCGGGCTTGAAGGTGATCGAGGCCACCGTGTGAAATTTGTTGAAGTCGAGCTTGGTCGGATAGTCCTTGCCGCCCTTGACGACGTCGACATAGTTGTCGGCCACCTCGCGCGTCGCGCTATACGGGCCGCAGACCTTGCCGGATTTCAGGGTGAACGTTACCGCGCCGGTTACGGCCATGAGCGTGCGTCTCCTAGTGGGGCCCCGCGTGCGGAGCCGTGGCGGCGGCGCGTGGGACCGTCCCGCGCGCCGGTGGGGCCGACTGCTGAATGCCCGTCCCCTATTCCATCAAACGGCCGCGCGCCGCGCACGTGAATACGGCCCGCGATGGGGCGCCTGAGATGGTTCGGATTTCTCGGCGTACATGTAGAGAAGCAGCTCCGGCTCCAACCATTGAACGCAGGCGCCACTCGGGGCGCTCCTACAACCGGCGCGCGCGCGAGGTCCAGCGCGGCCTGCCGCGGGATGGCGAAGCCGCCGGCCTGCGGGCCGAATAGGACTGCGACTGCGTTGCGCGACGATCGACGCTCACGGCACCGTCGACGCTCAGCCGCGACGCATGCGGTACCAGTCCAGCAAAGCCTCCGGCAGCCGTTGATCGAGCGCGAGACCCAACGCGGCGTAGGCATCCAGCGTGTCGAGCACATTGCGGCGCAGGCCAGCCAGCGCCGGAGCGTCCAACAGCTCGGGTTCGCCACCCAGGACCTCCAGCACGCCCGCGGCCCAGGCATAGAGCGCATCGGAATGCGCATCCAGTTCCCGAGCCAGGAAATTCCGCAGCGGTGCGTGCAGGGAGTAGCCGCGCTCGACCAGCGTATCGGCCTGCGCGCGCAGCAACGCGTAGGCGCCGCGGTACCACTCGGTGTGACCGGCGGCCTCGCGCCGGATCAGCAGCGGCGCCGGCGCCCGGTGCGCTACCACCGCGTGCTGCAACGCGAGCTCGAGGTCGCGCGCATCGCGCACGGTTTCGGTTTCGACCAGGAACGCGCGATCCAGATCGAAGCTGTCGTAGTAACGCGGTTGCAGTTCGCCGAGACGGCGCAGCGGACTGCGCGAGAACCCGAGTTTGAGCAGGTCCTCGTAGGCGCAGGGCACGACATAGACGTAGCAGCGGCCCTCGCTGGCGCTGTGGATGACGTCGGGGTCGCCGGAAGACAGGAAAGCCATAGTCACAGCCTAGGACGATTGCCGCACTCGCGCTAAGGCCCAGCGGTCGCGCCCGGCCCTTGACCTCAGCTTTACTTCAGGTTGCAGACTGGGCGCCTCCCCGGCCATCCCCGGCCATCCGCGGCCACCATCGAAAGGACCACGCATGTCGAACCCCACTTCCGCCGCTCCGGTCTTCCGCCTCGATCATTTCGCCGTGCCCGCAGCGGCCATGCCGGCCTTCGTCGAACGCCTGCGCTACACCCAGCAGGCGCTGGACGGCATGCCCGGCTGCAAGCAGAACCTGGTCCTGACCCGGATCGGCGTCGGCGGCGAGTACGACATCGCCACCCTGGTGGAGTGGGAAAGCGCCGATGCGGTCGCCACGGCCAAAGCGGCGATGCAGCAGCGCTATGCCGAGGAAGGTTTCGACCCGGCGGCGTTCATGCGCGGGCTGGGCATTCGCGCGGACATGGCCAGCTATATGCATGCCTGAACGGGTGCGGCGCGCGCGGGGCCGCATCGCCGATCAAGCGAACGGCAGCAAGGGCCCGCCCAGCCACAGCCAGCGCGCCATCCAGGCCACGGTCAGGGCGATCAGCGTGGTCAGCGGCACGCCCACGCGCAGGAAATCGCCGAAGGTGTATTGACCGGGATTGAGGATCAGCAGATTGCCGTGGTGGCCGATCGGGGTCAGGAACGAGGCCACCGCGCCCATCGCGGTGCAGACCACGAACGGCAGCGGCGGCAGGCCCAGGCTCTGGGCCAGGGCCAGCGCGATCGGCGCCAGCAGCACGGTGGTCGCCGCGTCCGACAGGATCTGGGTCAATAGGGCCGCCGCCGCGAACATCAGCAGCAACAGGCCCAGCACCGGCAGGCCCTGCGCGTGCACCGACAGCAACTGCGCGACCAGATCGGCGGTACCGGTCTTGTCCATCGCGATGCCCAGCGGAATCACGCCCGCGATCATCACGTAGATGCGCACGTCGATCTCTTCGTAGGCGCGCTCGATGCTGACGCAGCGCGTGAGCACCATCGCCACCGCACCGAGCAGGAACGCGATCTGTGGTGCCAACAGTTCGGTCGCGGCCAGCGCGATCGACGCGGCCATGATCCCCAGCGCCAGCGGCGCGCGCCGGCGCCTGCTGCCGCGCGCGTCGAAGGGTATCAGCATCAGGAAGGCGCGATGCGCGGCCAATTGCTCCAGGCGCGCCTGCGCGCCCCACAGCACCAGCAGATCGCCCTCCTCCAGGCGCAGCTCCGACAACTCGCTGTGCAGCCAGCCCTCCTTGCGCCACAGGCCGACCACGACCACGCCCAGGGTGCTGAGGAAATCGATCTCGGACACGCTGCGGCCGAGAAATTCCGAACGCGGCGCCACCACCGCCTGCACCAGACGTTCCTCGCCCAGTTCCTCGACCTTGCCGCTCTCGCGCGGCTTCTCGCCGTACTTGACCACCGCGTGCAGCGACAGGCCGGGCTCGTCGCGCACCGATGCGATCTCGTCCGGCGAGGCGCGCACCAGCAACACGTCCCCCGCGGCCAGCGGACTGTCCGCGCGCTGGTCGCGGCGACGGATGCCGTGACGCAGCCAGTCCACCACCTGCAGGCGGCCCTGGAAGGCCTTGTCGAACGCGGCCAGGGTCTTGCCGATCCAGGGCGAGTCCTGGTCCACCAGCAACTCGGTGTAATAGCGTTCCAGCTTGAGGTAATCGACGTTGCCGCTCTCGCCCTGCCGCTTGGGCAGCAGCCAGCGCCCGGCCAGCATGTAGATCGCGCCGATCAGGACCAGCATCGCGCCGATCGGCGTGATCGCGAACAGGTCCATGCGCCCGCCGCCGTTGCGCGCCAGCAGATCGTTGGCGAGCAGGAACGCCGGCGCGCTGATCAGGGTCAGGGTGGTGCCCAGCGAGGCAGCCAGCGACATCGGCATCAGCAAGCGCGACGCCGCCAGCTTTCGCTCCTGCGCCAGCCGCATCAGGATCGGCAGCATCATCGCGGTGACCATCAGATGATGCGAGAACGCCGCCATCGCCGCGGTCGCGGGCATGATCACCGCGATCGCGCGCGCCTCGCTGCCGCCGGCCGCGCGCCCTATCGCCGCGCCGATGCGGTCGGTGATGCCGGTGGCCGACAAGCCCGCCGACAGCACGAACACCGCCGCGACGATGATCGCCGGCTCGCTGGCGAAACCCGACAGCGCTTCCTTCGGCGACAGCACGCCGGTCAGGGCCAAGGCCAGCATCGCCAGCATCGCCACCAGATCCACGCGCAGCTTTTCGCTGATGAACAAGGCCAATGCCGCGGCCAGGATCAAGAGGAATACGATCTGCTGCGGCTCCATCGCGCCCCCTGTTACGAACTGCGTACTAACTTAACGCATGCACATGAATGCGGCATTCATGCGCGAGCGGCCCATCACGTCAGCGTGTAACGTGTTTGGATCGCGCAACCGACGGTCGCGCTCGCAAAGCCCGCACATCGGCCCGGCACCCGATCGCAGTCAAATCGTTTGCGACAGGGCGACGATCGGCATGTACAAGGCCCATAGGCAGGCCGGCAAGCCCAACACCAGGCTCAGCGCGCCGAACCAACACGCGGCTTTCGCCCGGCTGCGCGGTTTGGGCCACAGCCACCAGATCACCAACACCATTACCGGCAGGATCCACAACCCGAGATACCCCTGCAGCAACAGTTGCGTGGGTCCGGGCAGTTCCGCGCCGAAGGACCGGAACACTTCGCTGAAATTGGGCACGATCAGGGTCGGGATCAGCGCGGTCACCGCGGCGCAGGCAACACCAATCACCATCAGGACCGGATGGCCCGAAGAGGACGCAGGCGGCGCGGCTGCGGACGGCGCTTGGTAAGGGTCGGTCATGAACGTCGGCTTGCGGGCGGGTCGATTCCGCTACTTCGTTGAGAGCAGGGTTCGCACCAGCTCGAGGTTGACGCTTTCCCTCTTCTTGGAAGGCCCACACAGCGATACCTGCACCGCGTCGTCTCCCTCGCTCACCACGAGCACGTTATCTCCTGGAGCCAGGTATGTCTGCTCCGCTACCCGCACGACCGTGTCGCTCGCAGGGTCGTTGTACAAGCCGGTCGTGAAGACGCGCCTAACGGATGCGGGATCGCCTTTGAGCCGTTCGCGAACGACGAAAGCGTGATCGATGCGGTATCCGTGCTCGTTCTTGAGATCACTCGCCGCGCCCACGAGCTTGGACTCGGTGATGGTCGCCACGAAGACGGTCTTGGCGGCTTTCATCTCGTCCTCTATCGGCGTGGCCATACAAATCGCGAACGCAGGCAGCGAAATGCAGGTCGACGCCATCATCAGCAGCAAGCGCTCGACCGCACGCATGCGCTTGGTTCGCTGTGTACGCATGACAGTCTCCCTGCTATCGGCTAGGCCCAGCCTAGCAAAAACGCAAGCGCGCCCAACACCGATGCGACGAGCCGAATCGGTATGCCGCCTTGGCAGTGTTGCTCCGAGCGGCCGGAACGCTCGGTTGAAATCCGAGGAGCGAAGATCGGAATTGGCGACGGCGCGGCGACACCGCCAAGAATCGGGATGATTAAAGCTACGAAAAAGCCCCGCATCGCGGGGCCTTCTCGTAACACTGCCTCGTCAGGCGAGCCGTCGTGCCGGCCTCAGGCCCAGGGATCGCGCAACACGATGTTCGCGTCGCGGTCCGGGCCGGTCGAGACCATCGCCAGCGGGCAGCCAGACAGTTCTTCCAGCGCGCGCAGGTAGGCGCGGGCGGCGGCGGGCAGTTTGTCCCACTCGGTGACGTTGTGGGTGCTTTCCTGCCAGCCCGGGAACTCCAGGTAGACCGGCTCGCACTCGTTCCAGCCCTGCGCGTCGAGCGGGGCGTACTCGGTTTCCTTACCGCGGTAACGGTAGGCGATGCAGAGCTTGAGCTTGTCCATGCCGTCGAGGATGTCGAGCTTGGTGATGCACAGGCCGGAGATGCCGTTGATCGCGACCGCGCGCTTGAGCGCGACCAGATCGATCCAGCCGCAGCGGCGCGGACGGCCGGTGGTGGCGCCGAATTCCTGGCCGCGCTTGCGGATGCCTTCGCCGATTTCGTCGTCGAGTTCGGTCGGGAACGGACCGCCGCCGACGCGGGTGGCGTAGGCCTTGGCGATGCCGAGCACGTAGTCGATCGAGTCCGCGCCCACGCCGGTGCCGGCGAGCGCGCCGCCGACGGTGGTGTTGGACGAGGTCACGTAGGGATAGGTGCCGTGGTCGATATCGAGCAGCGAGCCTTGCGCGCCTTCGTACAGCACGCGCTTACCCTGCTTGCGCAGGTCGTGCAGGATGCCGGCGACGTCGGACTTCATCGGCTCGACGTATTCGCCGAAGGCCAGCGCTTCGTCCAGGGTCTGCTGGTAGTCGACCGCGTCGACGCCCAGGTACTTGGTCAGGACGAAGTTGTGATAATCCAGCGCGGTGCGCAGCTTCTCGGCCAGCTGGTCGGGGTAATGCAGGTCGGCGACGCGGATGCCGCGGCGAGCGACCTTGTCCTCGTAAGCCGGGCCGATGCCGCGACCGGTGGTGCCGATGGCCTTGCCGCCGGCGGCCTTCTCGCGGGCCTGATCCAGGGCGATGTGGTACGGCATGATCAGCGGCGTGGCCGGGCTGATCTTCAGGCGCGAACGCACTTCCACGCCGGTGGCTTCGAGCTCGTCGATTTCCTTGCGCAGCGCGGCCGGGCTCAGCACGACGCCGTTGCCGATCAGGCACAGCGCACCGTCGCGCAGGATGCCGGACGGGATCAGGTGCAGGACGGTCTTCTTGCCGCCGATGACCAGAGTATGGCCGGCATTGTGGCCGCCCTGGAAGCGAACGACCGCGCCGATCTGCTCGGTCAGCAGGTCGACGATCTTGCCCTTGCCTTCATCGCCCCACTGGGCACCGAGAACGACGACTGACTGACCCATTGCACGTACTCCGAATTGGTTTGGCGCGGTCCGATGGGACCGCCTCGCGGTAAGGTTCCGCGTCCCGCGGAAACCGAAAACGACAAAAGCCGGCGGGAATCCCCGTCCGGCTTTTGTGCATTATCCGGGTTTCGGGCGACCGGGGCCACCCCAGCGACGCCAGCGGACAGATTCGGCTCAGCCTGCGCGCCGAACAGGCTGGGCGGACGGTTCCACGGCCGCGAAACCGCGTATCGGCGGCCCCTATCCGCGTCCTCCAGGCCCTTCGACGTCACCCGGTGCGGGCTGTCAGGCATGGACCGGGGGTCCGTCGCGACCGTGCTTCCCAGCCGTAGCGCCCGGGCAAACCCGCGCAGCCCCGGCCGAGCGGCACGCCGCGGTCCTGGGTGCCGCAAAGCGGTCCCGTCCCGACACGGAGCCCTCAGGCCACCGCCGAAGCGGAGCCCGGCTCAGCCGGACCGACTCACCCGGACGACTCACCCGGACAACCAGGCGCGCACGACCCACAAAGCGAGCAGGCCGACCGCTACCGCCACCGCGCCGACGATGCGCAGCTGACGGTCGGGCATCGCCTGCAGCTGCTCCGCGGCGCGTTTCCAGCCGCGCGGGGCGACGAACAGAAACAGCCCTTCCAGCACTGCGACCAGGCACAGTGCCGAAATCAGCTCACCGCTCACTCAACGGTCCGACTTGAGGTATTGCAGGAACGGGTCGTCGCGGTCGAGCACGATCACGCTGTCGCCGTCCTTGAAGGACTGGCGATAGGCCTCGAGGCTGCGCTGGAAGGAGTAGAAGCTCGGGTCCTTGTTGGCCGCCGCGGCGTAGGTGCTGGCGGCTTCCGCGTCGCCCTCGCCGCGCAGGCGCTGGGCGTCGCGCTCGGCCTCGGCGACGATCACCGTCTTGTCGCGGTCGGCGGTCGCGCGGATCGCCTGCGACTGCTCCACGCCTTCGGCGCGCTTCTGGCTGGCGACCTGCAGGCGCTGCGAACGCATGCGGTTGTAGACCGAGGCCAGCACGTTGCTGTCCTGCGGCAGATCGATGCGCTTGATCCGGATGTCGAGAATGCGCACGCCCAGGGTAGAGGCGGCGCGGTTGATGCCGACCAGCTGCTTGCCGATCACAGTGGCGCGATCGCCCGAAACCACCTGGATCAGGGTGCGCGAGTTGATCTCGTTGCGCAGCGAGTCCTTGATGATCGGCGCCAGGCGCTCGGCCGCGACCTTCTCGTCGCCGCCGGTGGCCTGGTAGAAGCGGCTCAGGTTTTCGATCTGGCCGACCGCGAAGAAGTCGACGCTGACGTCGAGCTTGTCGGCGGTCAGGTAGCGCTCGGGAGCGGCGGTCAGCACCTGCAGGCGGCGGTCGAACACGGCCGCGTTCTCGACCAGCGGCCACTTGAAGTGCAGGCCGGGACCGATGTCGCGGCGCACGATGGTGCCGAGGCGGAACACGATCGCGCCATGCCCTTCGCTGACTACGAACATCGAACCCAGCAGCGCCAGCAACGCGGCTACGGCCAGGGCGATCCAGGCGGAGAATCTCATGGTGCGGGCTCCTCGCGGCCATCCGGACGCTTGCTGCGGCTCGGGCGCGACATCGTTTCGGTTCCGGAATCGGACGAGGGCGTCGCGATCGTCGGGGCCAGCATTTCCGGCGTCAGCAAGGGCGCCGAAGCGCCGCCGCGGCGTTCGGGCAGCGGCACGTACAGCATCTGGCGCGAGTCGCCGCCGACGATCTTGCGGTTCTCGCTCATCACCTGCTGCACGGTTTCCAGCCACAGGCGCTTGCGGGTGACTTCCGGCGCGGACTTGTACTGGTCGACCAGCAGCGAGAAGCGGCTGGCGTCGCCTTGCGAACGTGCGATCACCGCGGTCTTGTAGCCTTCGGCCTCGGTGCGCACCTGCGCGGCCTGGCCGCGCGCTTCCGGCACCACCTTCTTGGCGTAGGCCTCGGCCTGATTGATCGAGGTGGCCTTGTCGGCGTCGGCGCGCTGGGCCTCGTCGAAGGCGTCCTTGACCTCGTCCGGCGGACGCGCGTTGGGCAGGTTGAGTTCGGTCAGGGTCAGACCGGTGCGGTAAGCCAGCAGCGACTCCTGCAGGCGCGCGCGCACGATCGTGGTCAGGGCGCCGCGCGCGCTGAGCACCGTATCCAGGTCGGAACGGCCGATCTGTTCGCGCAGCACGCTTTGCGCCGCCTGCTGCAGCACGTCGGCGGCTTCGCGCGAACCGAACAGGTACTGCTCCGGATCGCCGATGCGGTACTGGACGTTGATCTCGACGTTGACCATGTTGCCGTCGCGGGTCAGCACCGGCACGGTCTCGGTGTAGGCATTGCTCTGGGTGGCGTTGACCTTGGTCACCCGTTCGATCGGCCACGGCGCCTTGAAATGCGGGCCGGGCTGCAGGATGCGCGAGAAGTGGCCGAAGCGCAGGACCACGCCGCGTTCCTGCTCGGTCACCAGCACGAAGCAGTTGAAGACCAGCCACAGGCCCAGGATCGCGGCGGCCCAGCGCAGGATGCCGCCACCGCCGATGCCGCCACCGCCGCCGAACAGGCCGCGCAGCGGATCGAGCAAGGCGTCCAGGCCGCGGCCTTCAGGCTTGCGTTGCCGCGGCGATCGACCGTTGGGGTCGGATCCGCCGGAATTGTCACTGCCAGGGGTGTTCCAGGCCATGCCTGCTCCAAAGAGGAAACTGCACCCGTGTTCAGCTTACGGGTCGGTTGATTCTAGGTTGGGGTTCGGGCCGCCTCAAGCAAGGTCGTCCGGCACAGCCACCGATTCCAGCAAAGACCTTAGCGGTTCGCCGTGCGGCTGGGCGAACAGACGCTGGGCGTCGGCGATCGCCAGATCGACCTCCAGCTCCCAGCCGTGCTCGTCGGCGAGCTCGTTGCGCACCGCTCCCAGCTCGTGCAGGCGGGCGCGCAGGCGCGCGGCCTGCGACGGCACCCGCAGGCGCCCGGCGACATGGCGCAGCTCCAGCGCCTCGGCCAGGGCCGTGCGCAGCAGGTCCAGCCCGCGCCCTTCGCGCGCCGACAGCCAGACCCGGGTGTGACCCTCGCCCGGACGGTCGATGCGCGGCTGCAAGCCGTCCAGACGGTCGATCTTGTTGAACACCAGTAGCTGAGGCAGGTCGCCGGCACCGATCTCCTGCAGCACCGAATCGACCTGGGCCACACGCTCGTCGCGCAGCGGGTCGGCGGCGTCGATCACGTGGATCAGCAGGTCGGCCTCGCGCGATTCCGAGAGGGTCGAGCGGAACGCGGCCACCAGTTCGTGCGGCAGGTCGCGCACGAAACCGACCGTGTCGGCCAGCACCACGCCGCCGCCGGACAGCTCGATCCGGCGCACGGTCGGGTCGAGGGTGGCGAACAACTGATCGGCGGCGTAGGCCTCGGCGCCGGTCAGGGCGTTGAACAGGGTCGACTTGCCGGCGTTGGTGTAGCCCACCAGGGCCACTCGCGGCAGCTCGCTGCGCACGCGCGCACGGCGCATCTGGGTGCGCTGCACTTCGACCTTGTCCAGGCGCTTCTGCAATTGCTCCAGGCGCTTCTGCAGCAGGCGGCGGTCGGTTTCGAGCTGGGTTTCGCCGGGGCCGCGCAGGCCGATCGAGCCGCCGCGCTGGCGTTCCAAGTGAGTCCAGCCGCGTACCAGGCGCGTGGCCATGTGCTTGAGCTGGGCCAGTTCGACCTGCAGCTTGCCTTCGGCGCTATGCGCACGCTGCGAAAAGATATCCAGGATCAGGCCGGTGCGGTCGACCACGCGGCGCTCCAGCGCGCGTTCCAGGTTGCGTTCCTGGCCCGGCGAGAGCGGATGGTTGACCAGGATCAGGTCGGCGCCGGTGGCGTCGGCCGCGGCCTTGACCTCGGCCAGCTTGCCGCTGCCGATCAGCATGGCCGCGTTGGGGCGGTCGATGCGCGCGGTCAGCACGGCGGCCACGGTGGCGCCGGCCGACTTGGCCAGGTCGGCGAATTCTTCCAGCAGTCCCTCTTCCGGCGGACCGCCGGCGTGGGGCTGGATCAGTAAGGCGTGTTCGCCTTTGCGGGAGCGCTCGAACATCGAGTTTGCTAAATGGGGAGGAAAACCGGGAATGCAAGCACAGCGGGACGCGACGGTCCCGCCATCATCTCATCCCTGCGTCCGGGCCCCGCGCTTACTCGTTCTCGTCGTCGCCCTCGGCGCCGCCGCCTTCGCCGGATTGCACATAGCCGCCGCCCGGGCCGACGCGGACATTGCGCGCGGGGACCACGGTCGAGATCGCGTGCTTGTAGACCATCTGGCTCACGGTGTTGCGCAGCAGGACCACGAACTGGTCGAAGGATTCGATCGTGCCCTGCAGCTTGATGCCGTTGACCAGGTAGACCGAGACCGGCACGCGTTCGCGCCGCAGCGCATTCAGGAAAGGATCCTGTAAGGATTGCCCCTTGGACATCGGTAGTTCCCCAGCTTTCTAGTTATAAGGTTCGGGTGCCAAAGACGGCCCAAAGGCATCCTGCGGGCCGCGTCGCCGGTAGCTGTCCCCACAGCGGCGACCGGCCGATGGTAACGCAAGTGGCCATTGCGGATACGGCCAGGATTCAGGCTTTGCGAAGCACGTGCCGGGATCCGCCGAGGAACAGCGCCGCCGCCCGCTCCAGCGCCTCCCGGTCGGCGCCGGGGTCCAGCCAGCGGGCGTCGAGTTCGCCGCGCAGCCAGGTCAGCTGGCGCTTGGCGAGCTGGCGGGTGGCGTAGATGCCGCGGTCGCGGAACTCGACCGGGTCGGCGCCGCCGTCGCGCTCGCAGCGGTCCAGGAACTCCCAGGCCTGGCGATAGCCGACCGCGCGCAGGGCCGGCAACTCCAACGGCCGCGGATGCGCCTGCAATTCCGGCAATGCGCGCAAAGCCCGGACCTCGTCGAGGAAGCCTGCAGCCAGCATGGCGTCGTAGCGCAGCGCGATGCGCGCGTGCAGCACCGCGCGGTCGGCCGGCGCCAGCACCAGCTTCAGCACCCGGTACGGCAGGCGCGGCGCGCCGGCGGCCTCGCGCCGCCAGTCGCTGATGCGGCGGCCGGACAGGCGGTAGACCTCGAGCGCGCGCTGGATGCGCTGGGCGTCGGTGGCGTGGATGCGCGCGGCGGCCTCCGGGTCCAGTTCGGTCAGTTCGGCATGCATCGCCGCCCAGCCGCGCCGCCCGGCCTCGGCCTGCAGTTGCTCGCGCAGCGCCGGGTCGGCCTCGGGCATCGGCGCCAGGCCGTGCAGCAGGGCGTGGAAGTACAGCCCGGTGCCGCCGGCCAGGATCGGCAGGCGGCCGCGGGCGGCGATCTGGTCCAGGGCGCGGCGCGCGTCGGCGGCGAACTCGGCGGCCGAGTACGGCTGCCAGGGCTCGCGCAGGTCGATCAGGTGGTGCGGCACCCGCGCCTGCTCCTCGGCGCTGGGCTTGGCCGCGCCGATGTCCAGGCCACGGTAGACCAGGGCCGAGTCGACGCTGACGATCTCGCCGCCGTAGCGCTGCGCCCAATCCAGGGCGAGCGCGGTCTTGCCCGAGGCGGTCGGGCCCATCAGGGCGATCGCGAGCGGGCGCGGGTCGGCGGACATGCGGAGGATACGATTCTGGTACGGAGGCGAGCGCGCAGCCTCGCACAGGCGCGCGCGCGGCGGAAGCGCGACGCCCGCCGCCGCTTTCCACAGCGCTTGTGGAGAAGCGCTGGGGCAAGCCTGTTGATAAGCCGCTGCGGCGCAGGCGCGGCAAGGGCCGCGCGCGATTCGGTCAAAATTTCGCCAGTGCCCGCGCGCTATCCACAAAGCCTGTGGACAAACCTGCGGACAGAATCGGGACGGGCATGCTGAGAGCCAGGCGCAGCAAGGGGCGCAAGAGGTATGGCGAAAAAATGACCAACTAAATCGCTTGACTTGGCGCGGCGATGACGCATGCGGCGAATGCGCTGTTCGAGCGCGAATCGTGGAACCGATGCCGGCGATTTCGTCAAGACCGAATCGCCGCGAAAAGCATGCTGCGACGCAATACGCGCGCCGTATCGCGACTATCCACATCGCCTGTGGACAAGCCTGCGGACAGTCGCGCGCGAAGCCTGCGCAAAGCCAGGCGCAGCAAGGCCCGCAAGGATATTGGCGAAAAAATGACCAGCGAAAATGTTTGACAGCGCGACGCGTTTCGGCATGCGCGTCGTGGCGAGTTTCGCGATGCGCGAACGACCAAATTCCCGCCTGCGTCAAGCTTGACTAGGCATCGCGATGTGGGTTTGCGCTGCGAGTATCGCGTCTATCCACATCGCCTGTGGACAAGCCTGCGGACAGATCCGCGATGGATGCAGCGCAGGCCAGACGGAATAAGGGGCGCAACAAGTTTGGCGATATTTTGTCCAACGCGCTGCGCAATCGCCGTCGCCGGATGGCGCTCGCGCAGATCGCCCTCGTATCGGCGCGGATGCGGCCTTTCGAGCGGGCGATGGGCTGTGCGCGGATAGGCGATCTTGCGCCGCGGTCGCGGACATCGGATCGAGGCCCTGCCAGCGAGCTCGGATGTGTGCGAATGCGGCGTTCGTAGGAACGTCGTTGCCCAAGGGCAGCGAGTGCGTTCGCCTGTGCTGAAGCGATGAAGCGCGCGCGGACGCAGCGGCCTTATTCGTCGTCCGGCCACTTCGGCATCGACGGCGCCGAGGCGCGACGCGGCATGGCCTGCGCCGCGACCGCTGCCCAGACTTTGAGCGCATCCACGGTCGCGGCGACGTCGTGCACCCGCAGCAGGCGCGCGCCGCGCTGGGCCGCGATCAGGTGCGCGGCGACCGAGCCGTGCACGCGCTCGCGCGCATCCGTGCGGCCGGTGAGCTCGCCGATGCTCTTCTTGCGCGACAGGCCGGCCAGCACCGGCACGCCGAGTTCGGCGTAGCGCTCCAGCTGCGCCAGCAGGATCAGGTTGTGTTCCAGGGTCTTGCCGAAGCCGAAGCCGGGATCGACCACGATCCGCTTCTTGGCGATGCCGGCCATCTCGGCGGCGAAGATGCGCTCGGCCAGGAAGCGGTGCACTTCCGCCACCACGTCGTCGTACTGCGGCGCGGCCTGCATGCTGCGCGGCTCGCCCTGCATGTGCATCAGCACCACCGGCACGCCCAGCGCGGACGCGGCATCGAGCGCGCCGTCGCGGCGCAGGGCATAGACGTCGTTGATCAGTCCCGCGCCCGCCGCCACCGCGGCGCGCATGACCTCGGGCTTGGAGGTGTCGACGCTGATCGGCAGCGCGGTCTCGCGCGCCAGGCGTTCGATCACCGGAATCACCCGGCGCAATTCTTCTTCGACGGGCACCTCGTCCGCGCCCGGCCGGGTGGATTCGCCGCCGATGTCGAGCGCGTCGGCGCCCTCCTCCGCCAGCTTCAGGCCATGCGCGACTGCGGCGCCCAGGCTGTCGTGGGCGCCGCCGTCGGAGAACGAATCCGGGGTGACGTTGACGATGCCCATCACGCGCGGCCGATCAAGCCTGAGGGCGCGGCCGTTGCAGTCCAGGGTCTGGGCGAGGTCGAACATGGGCGGTCTCGTGCGGGTGCCGGGTGCGAACGGGCATGCTACCGCGCAGGGCCTCGTGGATGCGCTGCGGGCTTCGGATGAGGGTCGCTGGCTCGGCCTGAAGCCTACTTCCAGCACCGGCGGAATCTCGCG
Organism: Lysobacter sp. Root667; assembly: GCF_001427715.1. Taxonomy (NCBI): domain Bacteria; kingdom Pseudomonadati; phylum Pseudomonadota; class Gammaproteobacteria; order Lysobacterales; family Lysobacteraceae; genus Lysobacter; species Lysobacter sp. Root667. The sequence continues at coordinate 161,842 of NZ_LMHF01000014.1, read as the reverse complement.
ATCGCGGCTTACGCCGCTCCCACAGTGGCGGCGGCTCGCTCGGCCTGTCTGTGTCTGTGGGAGCGGCGTAAGCCGCGATGAACCCTCCCGCACGACGCAGCTAGCCCTCAAACGAAAAACGCCGGGACGAGCCCGGCGTTTTTTATATTCGCGAACCAGCAACCGATCAGGTCTGCGCCGCAGGCCCGCCGATAGCGCCCGGACGACCCTTGTCGTCCTTGCTGGTCTTGCCCGACTTGATCCAGTCGGCCGGCGGACCCGGCACGCGGCCTTCCATGATCTCGTCGATCTGGGTGGCGTCGATGGTCTCGTACTGCAGCAAGGCCTCGGCCATCATCTCCAGCTTGTCCATGTTGGCCTTCAGGATCTGCGTGGTGCGCGCGTAGGCGTTGTCGAGAATGTCGCGCACGACCTCGTCGATCTTGCGCGCGGTCTCGTCCGACACGTTTTTGTGCTGGGTGACCGAGCGGCCGAGGAACACTTCGTCCTCTTCCTCGCCGTAGGTGATCGGACCCAGTTCGGACAAGCCCCACTTGGTGACCATGTTGCGCGCCATCTTGGTCGCACGCTCGATGTCGTTGGACGCACCGGTGGTGACCATGTCGGCGCCGAACACCAGCTCCTCGGCCACGCGTCCGCCGTACAGCGAGCACAGCCGGCTTTCGATGTTGATCTTGTTGTAGCTGTAGCGGTCGCCTTCCGGCAGGTACATGGTCACGCCCAGCGCGCGGCCGCGCGGGATGATGGTGACCTTGTAGACCGGATCGTGATCGGGAACCAGGCGGCCGACGATGGCATGGCCGGCTTCGTGGTAAGCGGTGTTGCGCTTTTCCTCTTCGCTCATCGCCATGGAACGGTTTTCGGTGCCCATCATGATCTTGTCGCGGGCCTTGTCGAAGTGCTCCATGCGCACTTCCTTGCCGTTCTCGCGCGCGGCGAACAGCGCCGCCTCGTTGCACAGATTGGCCAGATCGGCGCCGCTGAAACCCGGGGTGCCGCGCGCGATGGTCATCGGCACGACGTCGTCGGCCAGCGGCAGCTTGCGCATGTGCACGCGCAGGATCTGCTCGCGGCCCTTGACGTCGGGCAGGCCGACCACGACCTGGCGGTCGAAACGGCCCGGACGCAGCAGCGCCGGATCGAGCACGTCGGGGCGGTTGGTCGCGGCGATCACGATCACGCCTTCGCCGCCTTCGAAACCGTCCATCTCGACCAGCAGCTGGTTGAGGGTCTGCTCGCGCTCGTCGTGACCGCCACCCAGGCCGGCGCCGCGATGGCGGCCGACCGCGTCGATTTCGTCGATGAAGATGATGCAGGGCGCGTGCTTCTTGGCCTGCTCGAACATGTCGCGCACGCGGCTGGCGCCGACGCCGACGAACATCTCGACGAAGTCGGAACCGGAAATCGAGAAGAACGGCACCTTGGCCTCGCCGGCGATGGCGCGGGCCAGCAGGGTCTTGCCGGTGCCGGGCGGGCCGACCATCAGCACGCCGCGCGGAATCTTGCCGCCGAGCTTCTGGAACTTGGTCGGATCGCGCAGGAACTCGACCAGCTCGCCGACTTCTTCCTTGGCTTCGTCGCAGCCGGCGACGTCGGCCAGGGTCACCTTGACCTGGTCCTCGCCCTGCAGCTTGGCGCGCGAACGGCCGAAGCTCATCGCCCCCTTGCTGCCGCCCTGCTGCATCTGGCGCATGAAATAGACCCAGATGCCGATGAACAGCAGCCAGGGCAGTACGTTGATGAGGATCATGAACAGGGACGGGCCGCTCTGCGGCGGCGCCTGCTCGATCGCGACCTTGTGGTTGATCAGGTCGTTGACCAGATCCTTGTCGGCCGGCGCGTAGGTGGTGAACTTGGTGCCGTCCTTGCGCTCGCCGTTGATCGTGGTGCGATCCTCGGAGATGTTGACCTGCTTGATCCGGTCGCTCTGGACCTGCTGCACGAACTGGTCGTACGCGAGGCCATCGGCACCGACCGCAGGCGGCCCGAACGCCCGGAACACCACCATCAGTACGACGGCGACGATCACCCAGAGCAACAGATTCTTGGCCAAATCGTTCATTCAGTTCCTGCCTGCTGCCCGTGGGGGGCATGGTTGCCGCTGGCGCGTCTTTGCGCCGAGAGAGCGTGACGCCGGGCCGGGCCCGGGTCTCGCACCTTACTTAATTTGCGCCCGCTTGCCCTGTGCCAGCGCATAGACTTCCGTCGAACGCTTGCGCGAGGCCGCGGGTTTGCGGATCGAGACCTTGGCGTAGCGACGGCGCAGCTCGCGCACGTAATCGTCGAAACCCACGCCCTGGAACAGCTTGATCAGGAACGCACCGTCCACGCGCAGATGGCGGTCGGCGAAATCCATCGCCAGCTCCGACAGGTGCATCGCTCGCGGCAGGTCCACCGCATCCACACCGCTCATATTGGGGGCCATGTCCGACAGCACAAGGTCCACCGCCTGTCCGCCCAGGCTGGCCTCCAGCTGCGATAGGACCGCATCCTCCCTGAAATCGCCATGAAGGAACTCGACCCCGGCCAGGCTGGGCATCTCGAGAATGTCCAGGGCGATGACCCGGCCCTTGGCGCCCAGGGCCTGGCGGACCCACTGCGACCAGCCGCCCGGGGCGGCGCCCAGGTCGACCACGACCATGCCCGGCTTGAGCAGGCGGTCGCGCTCGACCAGTTCCTCCAGCTTGTAGGCCGCACGCGAACGCAGCCCCTCCGCCTTGGCCTTCTTGACGAAGGGGTCGGAGAAGTGTTCCTTGAGCCAACGTTGGCTGCTCTTGCTGCGGGTTGCCATGGCGGCCGGAGGGCGGGGGGAAGGCCATGATACCCTGACGCCCCCTCCGTCCCCTGTTGCGTGCCCGAATGCCGACCCTCCTGACCTCCGCCCAGACTCGATTCCTGCGGGGCCAGGCGCACGACCTGAAGGCGATGCTGCAAGTCGGCGGCAAGGGCATCACCGAGGCCCTGGTGGCCGAGATCGACCTGGCCCTGGAACACCACGAGCTGATCAAGGTCAAGGTGGCCGCCGACGACCGCGAGGTCCGCGACGCCATGATCGGCGAGCTCGCCGAGCGCACCGGCGCCGCCCTGGTCCAGCGCATCGGCCATACCGCCGTGTTCTACCGCCAGAGCAAGGACAAGCGCCAGATCGTGCTGCCGCGGTCCTGAGACCCGGCCCCGGCCGCTCCTCCGACCGCCCCGTTCAGCCCATCCCGAGCCCGGCCCCATGCAGCTCACCCTGGAAAACCCGGACCACACCTATTACCTGCGCGGCGCCGACGGTCAGGCCGCGCTGGTCAATGAGCGGCGCCTGGAAACCAGCTTCGTGCTCGCCCCCGACCGCCTGATCGAGAATTGGGCGGTCGCCGACGTGCGCGAGCTCAGCGCGGACGACCTCGCCCCCCTGCTCGCCCTGGAGCCGGAGCTGATCGTGCTCGGCAGCGGCGAACGCCAGGTGTTTCCGCCCGCGGCCACCCAGGCCGCCTGCCTCGGCCGCGGCATCGGCCTGGAAGTGATGACCAACGCCGCCGCCGCGCGCACCTTCAACGTGCTCGCCGGCGAAGGCCGGCGCGTGGTCGCGGGGTTCGTGCTGGGCGCGTGAGCCCGCGCGCCGCGCCGCTGGTCCTGTTGGCGGCGGTCGCGATCGGCGCCTGCGCGCCGGCGCCGACCGCCCCAACCGCAGCCGAACGCTATGCACGCTGGCGCCTGTCCCACGCCTCGGCCACGGACGCTTATCTGACCTATCTGAGCAAACACGGCGTCGCCGACGTGCTGGCGCCGGAGCAATTGCTGCGCAGCGCACGGCGCTGGAAACCTTGCGCGGCCGAAGAGTACGCAGTCCCGCCGCAACCGCAATGGCCGGCGATGGTGCCGACGCTGCGCCTGGTGCGGGACCTGCGCGCCGCCGGTTTGCTGAACCGGGTGGGCGTAGGCTCTGGCTACCGCGACCGGAGCTTGAACCGCTGCGAGGGCGGCGCCGACGGCAGCAAGCACCTGAGCAACGCGGCGCTGGACTTCGACTTGCCCCCCGACGACGGCCTGCGCCGGCGCTTGTGCGACTACTGGCGAACGCATGGCGCCGCGCGACGCTTCGGATTGGGCTTCTACGACTCCGGCGCGATCCACGTCGACACCGCCGGCCATCGGACCTGGGGCTACGACTACACGCGCCGCAGTTCGTTGTGCACGACACACCGATAAGGTCCGCGACGTCCAGGACTCGCCATCGCGGCCTGTTGCGGGAGCGGCGTGAGCCGCGATTTCGGCGTCGCCGAACGGGCGCAATCGCTACTCGGCCAATCCCGCCGTGGCCTTGGGGTAGGAGCGGCGTAAGCCGCGACCCACGTCGCAAAGGTAGTTTCGCGATCGCGGCTGACGCCGCTCCTACCCCGAAGCCGATGCGGTTTCGCCCGGAGCGAACGCGTCGAGCGCCCAAATCGAGCCGAGCCGCGAAACGGCTTCGGCTCGAATGAATTGTCAGGCTGCCCGCACCAGCGCTGCGGTTGCCTTGCGCACGACAGGCAAGGCCAGCAGCAGCACCGGAAACGCGATGAGCCAGGATATGCCCCAGGCGCCCAACCACTTGGACATGAGTTGATCCGACATGCCCACACTCTTGATCGTGCTGATCAGCGACACGATGCAGGTCATGAAAAGGGACAGCAGCAAAGGCATGACCAACGAGCCGTAGCGCGCGGGAAGCTTGGGGATGCCGAAGAGAATGGTGGATTTGTCTGAAGCGTTCATGGGGATCTCCCTAATCCGGTCAAGCGGAGGCGCCTTTCGCCCCCGAAGGGAACGAACAGCAGCGTTGCTTGACGTGAACGCTTACGGTATTCGCGAGAACCGCGAAAACGGGTGGATCATAAGGAGCTTGCCGCGGACCGACAAGAGCGGCCCGACTATTTCTTCGGCAGATACAACAACGGATCGACCGGCTTGCCGTTGTAGCGGACCTCGAAATGCAGCATGTCGCGTGCGGCGCCGCTGCGGCCCATCTCGGCGATCTGCTGGCCCGACTTCACCAGCTGTCCTTCGTTGACCAGGCGATTGCGGTTGTGGCCGTAGGCCGACAGCCAGGCGTCGTTGTGCTTGATGATGATCAGTTCGCCGTAGCCGACCAGGCCCGAGCCCGAGTACACCACCACGCCGTCGCTGGCCGCGCGCACCGGCGCGCCGCTGCTGCCGGCGATGTCGATGCCCTGCTTGGTCGGCTCGCCGGAGACGTAGCGGCTGAGCAGTTGGCCATCGGCGGGCCAGCGCCAGGCGATGCCGCTGCTGACCGGCGCGACCGGGGCCGGCGGCGGACGCGAAGGCGCGGTAGCGACCGGCGGGCGCGGCGTGGTCGTGCCGGGGACGCTGGTCGGCGGCCGGCTCGGCAGCGGCCGCGCAGCCGGCGGTCGCGGGGCCGAGGCGTTGCCGCCGGACGGATACAGCTTCAGGCGCTGACCCGGATAGATGATGTACGGCGCGCTGATGCCGTTCCACGCCGCCAGGTCGCGCGCGTCGATGCCGTTGCGGAAGGCGATCCCGTACATGGTCTCGCCGCGCTGAACCACCGCGGTGGCGCCGTACTTGGGCGTCGACACCCGCACCGGCGCGCGGCCGCCGCGCGAAGGTTCGCGGATCACCGTGCTCGAACAGGCCGCCAGCGCGAGTGCTGCGGCGAACGCGAGCACGACACGGCCGCTCTTGGCCGTGCCGGGAATCGTGCCGGAATTGGTGCCGGAATTGGTGCCGAGGGGCGACAGTCCGTTGTTGATCATGCGCGCGTTCATGCTCCAGATTGGGCGTGCCACCACAGCCAGCCGATGCCGAGCACCAGCACCGCGGTCGCGATCCAGCCCAACGGCTCGATGTAACGACGCAGTGCGGCCTCGGCGCGCGGCCCGCCGATCCGGATCACCAGCGCCAGCAGGAACACCCGCTTGCCGCGACCGATCAGCATGCTCAGCACGTATTGCAGCATGGGAACGCCGACGATGCCCGACGCCCAGGTGAACACTTTCATCGGAATCGGCATGAAGCCGCCGATCACCAGGAAGGTGAACACCGCCCATGGCGACTCGGCCATCTTGGCCTGCACCGTGGCGATGCCCGCCTCGATATTGTCGAGCATGCCCAGGGCCGCGAACATCGGCTTGAGCGCCTCGAACGCGTAGTGGCCCAGCGCATAGCCGACCAGGGCGCCCGCCATCGAACAGAGCAGGCTCAAGGCGGCGAACCAGAACGCGCGCTTGGGCTGGGCCACGCACATCGGCGCCAGCATCACTTCCGGCATCACCGGGAAGATGATCGCCTCGACGAAACTCAGCCCGGCCAGATAGGCCGGGGCGCGGGGGTGGCCGGCCCAGGCCAGTGTGCGCTCGTAGAGCGGCCCGAAAATCTTCACGGAAAGTCCCTGTCGCGTGCGGCGTTCAATCGATCATGCCCGACAGCAGCGGCACGAACACCACCGGCGCGAGCGTGGTTTGGCTGACGTTGCCTTCGACGTCCTTGCGCAGCTGCAGCAGCGACTGCGACGACGAGCCGCCGACCGGCGCAATCAGCGTGCCGCCCGGCGCGAGCTGCGCGGTCAGCGCGTCGACCAGCGCCGGGGCCGCGGCGGTGACGATGATGGCGTCGAAGGGGCCGTTTTCGGGCCAGCCGATGCGGCCGTCGTCGTGCTTGCTGCGCACGTTCAAACCGAGCTGGCGGAAGCGCTTGCGCGCGGTGCGCAGCAATTCGCCGATGCGCTCGACGGTGTGCACTTCCAGGCCCAGCGCGGCCAGGATCGCGGCCTGGTAGCCCGAGCCGGTGCCGATCTCCAGCACCTTGCCCGGCACGCCGTCGGCCAGCAGGGCCTCGGTCATCTTGGCCACCACCCAGGGCTGGGAAATGGTCTGGCCGTGGCCGATCGGCAGCGCGGTGTCTTCGTAGGCGCGCGTGGCCAGGGCCTCGTCGACGAACAGATGGCGCGGCACGGTGCGGATCGCATTGAGCACGCGCTCGTCGGCGATGCCGTTGTCGCGCAGGCGCTCGACCAGGCGGTCGCGCACGCGCTGCGAGGTCATGCCGGTGCCGATCGCTTCGGGTTGCAGACGCATGCGCACGCTCATTCGCTCCGCTCCAGCTCGGCGGCGAGCCCGCCGACCCAGCTGGCGACCTGATCCAGGGCCTGATAACGGGTCAGGTCGACATGGATCGGGGTGATCGAAATGCAGCCGCGGCGCAGGGCGTGGAAATCGGTGCCGGGGCCGGCGTCCTGCTCCGGACCGGCGGCGCCGATCCACCACCACTGGCGGCCGCGCGGATCGCGCTGGGGGATGCAGGCCTCGGCGCGGTGGCGGTTGCCCAGGCGGGTGACCTCGAAGCCGGCGATCTCGGCCCAGGGCAGATCGGGCACGTTGACGTTGAGGATGGTATCGGCCGGCAGCGGGTCGGTGCGCAGGCGGGCGATGATCTCGACCGCGGCGCGCGCGGCGGTTTCGTAATGCTTGCCGTCGTGGTCCACCGTCTGCAGCGACATCGCCAGCGCCGGCAGGCCCAGGAAGCGGCCTTCCATCGCCGCGGCGACGGTGCCGGAATAGATCACGTCGTCGCCGAGGTTGGCGGTGTTGTTGATGCCGGACACGACCAGGTCGGGTTCGACCTCGAGCATGCCGGTGATCGCGACGTGGACGCAGTCGGTCGGGGTGCCGTGCACGCGCCAGGTCGAGGCGTCGAGCTGGTGCACGCGCACCGGCGCGTCCAGGGTCAGCGAGTTGCTCGCGCCGGAACGGTCGCGGTCGGGGGCGACCACCAGCACTTCATGGCCGGCCTCGCGCAGGGTCTGCGCCAGGACGCGGATGCCGGGGGCGTCGACGCCATCGTCGTTACTCACGAGAACTCGCATGGACTCCCTTGCGTTACCGCACAGCTTTCGAAACGGGGTTGGCACCGAGGTTCGTGGAACGAAGGTCCTTCGCAACCTCGGGAGCGCGCGCGAACGGCGCACGGGACCATGATAGCCGATGGGCGTTACCGGCTCCCGCGCTCGCGCGTGCGGGGCGCCGCAGCGGCCTCGATCCGGTCCTCTGCGGCCAGAATCGGAAAAATCGCCGGTTGACTTGGGGTAGGAGCGGCGTAAGCCGCGACCCATGCTGCAGCCGAAGCGTCGCAGGCGCGGCTTACGCCGCTCCTACCCGGATCGAAGGCGTCGTAGCGATATCTGGCTGCCACGACGCCCCTGCTAAAATTCGCCCATGCCCGACGACCGCGACGAAGACGAAGCCGAACTGTTCCGGTCCGCGGTCGGGCCGGTGCGGCGCCTGCCCGAGGCCGCGTTACCGCCGGCCGCGCCCAGGCCCAAGCCGCGTGCGCGCATGGCCGAGCGCGACGAAGCGCTGGCGCGCGAGGAGTTCCGGCATGCCCTGGACGCCAGCCTGAGCGGCAGCGGCGAGCTCGAATCCGGCGACGCCCTGTCCTACCGTCGCGACGAACTGCCGCCGCGGGTGTTCCAGCGCCTGCGCCGCGGCGAGATTTCGGCCCAGGAAGAACTGGACCTGCACGGCAGCGACGTGCGCGAGGCCGAGGCGCTGCTGCGCGCCTTCCTGCACGACGCGCGCGAGCACGGCCTGGGTTGCGTACGGGTGATCCACGGCAAGGGCCGCCGCGGCGCGGACTACGTCGACAGCCGGGGGCTGCCGGTGCTGAAGAATCTGGTCGACCGGCTGCTACGGCAGCGCGGCGACATACTGGCCTTCCACTCCGCGCCGCCCTCGCAGGGCGGCACCGGAGCGGTGCTGGTGCTGCTCGCGCCGCCGGTCAGGCGGCGCTGAGCAGGTTCAATCTTCGCTGTGCTTGGCGACCTGCTTGCGCGGCAAATTGACCCAAGTCACATCGATGCCGCGGCGACGCGCGATGCGCTCGACCTGCGCCATGTAGACCTCGTCGTTGTCCATGATCGACGGTGCCTTCTGCGGCGGCACGTAGGCGGTTTTGGTGCTGTGCCCGGCGCAGGCGGACAGGCCGAGTATGGACAGCGACAGAACGGCAACTCGTAAGGCGCTCATGATCCCGTCTCCAGATGCATGCCCGGCCCCATTGCCGAACATACCTCCGGCTTATACGCCCGCCCTCGAAGGCAACCAGTGCCGCCCGTTGCTTTCCGACGAACGGTCGATCAGGGCCGAACGAACGTTGCGATATCGCCCAGTTCCGCGAGTACGACCGTGGCATAAGCGCCCGCCAGCAGGACGAAATCCAGCTCCAGTGCGGTGCCTTCGGCGGCCTCGATCCAGCGCCAGCTCAGCCCCGCCGGACGCAGCCGCAGGGCGCGGCGTTCCTGGTTGAGACCGGCCTGCTCCAGGCCCGCGCGCAACGCGGCGGCGTCCTCGCCGTCCAGCGCGGCCTGCTCGATCGCGGCCGCGGCATCGCGGCTGCGCAACTCGCCGCGGCCCCAGAGCGGGCCGCTGGGGTGGATGTCGAACGCGGCCAGGCGCGCGGCCAGAGTGTCGTCGAACGGCTCCGGACCGAACACGCTGCGGCTGCCGTCGAGCATCCAGACCTCGCCGTCCAGCGGTCGGTCCCAGCAGTCCGCGTTCACGCGCGCGGCCAGGACCCGGTTGAACAGTTCCGAACGCGCCGCCGACAGCAACAGGCTGCGCTGTTCGCGCCGCACCCGGCGCCCGCCGAACATCGCCAGGGCGTTGGCGACGTTGTCGCCGTCGCGGCCGAAGCGTTGTTCGCCGAAATAATTGGGCACGCCGCGCGCGGCGAGCGCCTGCAGACGCGCCTCGATCGCCGCGCGATCGCCTTCCAGCTCGCGCAGCGTCAGCACGAAGCGGTTGCCGGCCAGCGCACCGCGCGGCAGCTTCTTGGCGTGCCAGGCGCTGTCCAGCACCCGCAGGCCCTCGCCCGATGCGGACTCTTGCTGCAAGGCCGCCAAATCCGGCGCCACGCGCTTGGGCAGGTGCACGCTGAAACGCTGGCGGGTGAGCGCATGGCGGTCCTTGAGACCGGCGTAGCCGATCGCCAGCTCGCCGACGCCGGCCCAAGCGGCGATCCGCTTGGCCGCGAAGGCCGTGTTCATGCCGCGCTTCTCGATCGTCAGCAGCAGATGCTCGCCGCTGCCGCTGGGCTCGAACCCGGGCAGTTCCTCGACCTGGAAATCCTCGGCCACGCTGCGGATGCGCGCGCGCAGCGCGGGCGCGCCGTGGGCGCGCGCCAGGCCAGGTTCTGCGCTCATGCCGGCACCAGCAGGCAGATCGCGGTCGCGGCGATGCCTTCGCCGCGTCCGCTGAAGCCCAGCTTTTCGGTGGTGGTGGCCTTGACGCTGACCGCGTCGACCGCGATGCCCAGGTCCGCCGCGATCGCCTCGCGCATGGCCTGCGCATGCGGGCCGACCTTGGGCCGTTCGCAGATCACAGTGACGTCGGCGTTGCCGACCCGGTAGCCGCGCTGCCCGATCAGTTCGTTGCAGTGACGCAGGAAGCGGCGGCTGTCGGCGCCGCGCCAACGCTCGTCGCTGGGCGGGAAGTGGCGACCGATGTCGCCCAGCGCCAGCGCGCCGAGCATGGCGTCGCACAGCGCATGCAGGACCACGTCGCCGTCGGAGTGGGCGAGCACGCCGCGATCGTGCGGCACGCGCACGCCGCCGAGCATGATGTGGTCGCCGTCGCCGAATGCGTGGACGTCGTAGCCTTGGCCGATTCTCATAACTGTTCCTGAATTGAATTCGTTCGCGCTTGCTGTGGTCGCGCGCGTTTGTACCCGCGCGGCGGGAGCGACCGCCACAGGCCGATGCCCGGCCCTGCCGTTAAGCCTTGCCCAGCAGATATTCCGCCAACGCCAGATCGGCCGGCGTCGTCACCTTGAGGTTGTCCTCGCGGCCTTCCACCAATCGCGGGTGCCGGCCGGCGTGTTCCATCGCCGCGGCCTCGTCGGTCGCGACCAGGCCGGCGGCCGCGGCGTCGCGCAGCGCGGCGGTCAGGGCGCCGCGCCGGAACGCCTGCGGGGTGAACGCGCGCCACAGGCCGTCGCGCGGTTCGGTGACCAGGATGCGGCGGTCGTCGGCGCGTTTGAGGGTGTCGCGCAGCGGCGCGCCGAGGATGGCGCCGTCGGGCTCGGCTTCGGCCGCCGCGATCAGGGCGTCGAGGTCTTCGCGGCGCAGGTTCGGCCGGGCAGCGTCGTGCACCAGCACCAGGGCCTCGTCGCCGACCGTGTCCGGCAGCGCGCGCAGGGCGGCGAGCACCGAATCGGCGCGTTCGCCGCCGCCGACGCAGCGCAGCACCGGCTTGCCCTGGCGTTCGCTCCAGCCCGGCCAGAGCGCATCGTCCGCGGCCAGCGCGACCATCGCGCCGGCCACGCGCGGATGCGCGAGCAAGGCGTCCAGCGCATGCGCGATCAGCGGCTTGCCGGCCGCGAGCAGGTATTGCTTGGGAGTCCCGCCGCCGAAACGGGTGCCGCGCCCCGCGGCGGGCATCACCGCCCAGACCGGTGCACTCATTGGCGCGCTCATCGGCGCGGCTCCGCGGCCGTACTGCGGCAAGCGGCGCGTAGGCACGACCCCGCGGTCACGGTTTGACGGCGTCCGCGTCGGCCGGTGCGGCCTGGGCGCTGCTCGGGCTTTCGGGTTCGACCACGCGGTAGAAGGTCTCGCCGGGCTTGATCATGCCCAGCTCGCTGCGTGCGCGTTCCTCGACCGCGGCCTCGCCGGACTTGAGGTCCTCGACTTCGGCCGCGAGCGCGGCGTTGCGTTGCCGCAGCCCGCCGTTGTCGCGGGTCTGCTGCTGCACCTGCTGTTGCAGCGCGGCCACCGAACGCGTGCCGCCCTGCCCCACCCACAGACGGTACTGCAGGAAGGCGAGCAGGCCCGCCAGGACCACCACCAGCACTCTCAGCCAGCGCATGCCCGCCCTCCCCGGTCCGCTCAGCGCTTCAAGGACACGAACGCGTCGCGGCCGGCGTAGCGGGCGGCGGCACCGAGCTGTTCTTCGATGCGCAGCAGCTGGTTGTACTTGGCGACGCGGTCGCTGCGGCACAGCGAGCCGGTCTTGATCTGGGTCGCGCTGGTGGCCACGGCGATGTCGGCGATGGTGGTGTCCTCGGTCTCGCCGGAGCGGTGCGAGACCACCGCGGCGTAACGCGCGGCGTCGGCCATGGCGATCGCTTCCAGGGTCTCGGTCAGGGTGCCGATCTGGTTGACCTTGATCAGGATGGCGTTGGCGACGTGCTGGTCGATGCCTTCCTTGAAGATCTTGGGATTGGTCACGAACAGATCGTCGCCGACCAGCTGGATCTTGCTGCCGATCTTCTCGGTGAGCAGTTTCCAGCCGGCCCAATCGTCCTCGGCCATGCCGTCTTCGATGGTCACGATCGGGTACTGCGCGGCCCAGTTGGCGAGGAAATCGACGAACTGCTCGCTGGTCAGGCGCTTGCCCTCGCCCACCAGGTGGTACTTGCCGTTGTCGTAGAACTCGGTGGACGCCACGTCCAGGCCCAGCAGGATGTCCTCGCCGGCCTTGTAGCCGGCCTTGCCGATCGCCTCGAGGATGGTCTCCAGGGCTTCTTCGTTGCTGCGCAGGTCGGGCGCGAATCCGCCCTCGTCGCCGACCGCGGTGCTCAGGCCGCGGCCCTTGAGCACGGACTTGAGCGCATGGAACACCTCGGCGCCGGCGCGCAGCGCCTCGGCGAAGTTGGGCACGCCCACCGGCAGGATCATGAATTCCTGCAGGTCGACGTTGTTATCGGCGTGGGCGCCGCCGTTGATGATGTTCATCATCGGCACCGGCAGCACCGGGGCACGGCCGTCAGCCAGGTACTGCCACAGCGGCAGCTTGCGCGAGGCGGCGACCGCGTGGGCGTTGGCCATCGACACGCCGAGCAGCGCGTTCGCGCCCAGGCGGCCCTTGTTCTCGGTGCCGTCCAGGTCGATCAGGCGCTGGTCCAGGCCGGCCTGGTCGGCGGCGTCGAAGCCGGTCAGGGCCTGGGCGACGGCGATGTTGACGTTCTCGACCGCCTTGCGCACGCCCTTGCCCAGATAGCGGGTCTTGTCGCCGTCGCGCAGTTCCACCGCCTCTTTGCTGCCGGTGGAGGCGCCCGAGGGCACCATCGCGCGGCCGAAGCTGCCGTCGGCCAGGGTGACCTCGGCCTCGAGCGTGGGGTTGCCGCGGCTGTCGAGGATTTCGCGGGCGTGGATCTTGGTGATCGTGGTCATGGGCGGTAGAGGGACCGGAGATTGAGGGGTATGGAATGAAATTCGCGGGGGCGGCGCAAGTTCGGGGTCAAAGCTCGGGCGGGACGCGCGCCATCGCGGTGCTCAGCTCGGGCGGGACCGCGCAGCGGCCTTCGCTGACGCCGGCGATCTCGCTGGCGACAATCGCCACGGCCTTGGCACGCAGTATGTTCTGTCGGATCGAGCCGCCGTCGCCGCTGCCGAACACGCCCAGGGCGACGATCAGCGACTGGGTCTGGCCGGCGCTGCCGGCGGGGTTGTCGCGTGCCGACAGCACGCTCAGATGGCCGGTGCCGAGCACGCTGGACGCGCTCACCACCAGGGCCGGATAGCGGCCGGCGGCGTGGATCTTCGCCGCCACCTTCGGGCCGCCGACTTCCTGCATGTAGGGGCCTACGCACTCGTACAGCTTGCCGGCGAGGTCGGCCAGCGACTGGTACAGGCTTTCGTCGGCGGTCGGCGCCTTGGCGGCCTCGGCGGGCGGCGCAGGAGGCGGCGGCGGAGCGGCCGGAGCGGACGCCGCGAACGCGAGCGCCAGCGTGGCGGCCGCGATCGCCGGGATCCGGACACTGCGACGCCTGCCGCCGCCGGGTCCCATCAGAACGAACTCTCGAGGAAACCGTTCTTCTTGGTGATGCGGTCCAGCTCGACCAGCGTCTCCAGCAGCGCGCGCATCTTGGGCAGCGGCACCGCGTTGGGGCCGTCGGACAAGGCCTCCTCGGGTCGCGGATGGGTCTCCATGAAGATGCCGGAAATACCCACCGCCATCGCCGCGCGCGCCAGCACCGGCACGAACTCGCGCTGGCCGCCGGACTTGCCGTCCATGCCGCCGGGCAGCTGCACCGAGTGGGTCGCGTCGAACACCACCGGGCAACCGGTGTCGCGCATGACCGACAGCGAGCGCATGTCGCTGACCAGGTTGTTGTAGCCGAAGCTGGCGCCGCGTTCGCAGGCCATGATCTGCTCGTTGCCGACGGCCTTGGCCTTGGCGGTGACGTGCTTCATCTCCCAGGGCGAGAGGAACTGGCCCTTCTTGATGTTGACCGGCTTGCCGGCGCGCGCCACGTTCTGGATGAAGTCGGTTTGGCGGCACAGGAAGGCCGGCGTCTGCAGCACATCGACCACCGAGGCGACCTCGGCCATCGGGGTGTATTCGTGCACGTCGGTCAGCACCGGCACGTTGAGCTGGCGCTTGACCTCGGACAGCACCTTCAAGCCTTCTTCCATGCCCGGGCCGCGGAAGCTCGTCGCCGAGGTGCGGTTGGCCTTGTCGAAGCTGGACTTGAAGATGAAGGGGATGCCGAGTTCGCCGGTGATCTCCTTGAGCTGGCCGGCGACGTCGAGCTGCAACTGCATCGATTCGATCACGCAGGGGCCGGCGATCAGGAAGAACGGCCGGTCCAGGCCGACTTCGAATCCGCACAAATTCATCGGGCTGCTCCGTTGAGGGTCGTGCCTACGAACGTCAGAGTCATGCGCTGGCTTCCTTGAGCAGGCGGCCGCCGGCCTTGGCCTCGCGCGCCGCGCGCACGAAACCGATGAACAGCGGGTGGCCGTCGCGCGGCGTCGACAGGAACTCCGGGTGCGCCTGGCAGGCCAGGAACCACGGGTGCTGCGACTTCGGCAGTTCGACCATTTCGACCAGCAGATCGTCCATCGACTTGGCCGCGATCACCAGGCCGGCGTCCTCGAGCTGGGTGCGGTAGCGGTTGTTGAACTCGTAACGGTGGCGGTGCCGCTCGCCGACCACGTCCTTGCCGTACAGCTCGCGCGCCAGGGTGCCGGGCTTGAGGCGCTGATCCTGCAGGCCCAGGCGCATGGTGCCGCCCAGGTCGCTGTCCTCGCTGCGGCGCTCGACTTCGCCGGTGGCGGTGCGCCACTCGGTGATCAGGCCGATCACCGGATGCGCGCTGGCCTTGTCGTTCTCGGTGCTGTTGGCGCCGTCCAGGCCGGCGACGTGGCGGGCGTAATCGACCACCGCCGCCTGCATGCCGTAGCAGATGCCGAAGTAGGGAACGCCGTTCTCGCGCGCGTACCTGGCGGTCGCGACCTTGCCCTCGAAACCGCGGTCGCCGAAGCCGCCGGGCACCAGGATGCCGTCGACGCCCTCCAGCGACGCCACGCCATCGCGTTCGATCTCGCTGGATTCCAGCCACTTCAGCTTGACCTTGGTGCGCTGGCGCAGGCCGCCGTGCTTGAGCGCCTCGGCCAGCGACTTGTAGGCGTCCTGGTGGTCGATGTACTTGCCGACCACCGCGATCGAGACCTCGTCGACCGGATGCTCGCTGGCGTCGACCACCTCGTGCCATTCGCGCAGGTCGGCCGGACCGGCGTCGATGCGCAGGCGGTCGAGCACGATCGCGTCCAGGCCCTGCTCGTGGAACCACTGCGGCAGCTTGTAGATGTTGTCCAGGTCGACCGCCGAAATCACGGCCTTTTCCGGCACGTTGGTGAACAGCGCGATCTTGCGGCGATCGCTGGCGGGCAGCGGCTGTTCGCTGCGGCACAGCAGCACGTCGGGCTGGATACCGATCGAGCGCAGTTCCTTGACCGAATGCTGGGTCGGTTTGGTCTTGAGCTCGCCGGCGGCGGCGATGAACGGCACCAGGGTCAGGTGCATGAACAGCGCGTACTCGGGGCCGCGCTCGGTGCGCAGCTGGCGGATCGCCTCCAGGAACGGCAGCGACTCGATGTCGCCGACCGTGCCGCCGACCTCGACCAGGGCCACGTCGAAGCCTTCGGTGGCCTCGACGATGCAGCGCTTGATCTCGTCGGTGATGTGCGGGATCACCTGCACGGTGCCGCCGAGGTAGTCGCCGCGGCGCTCCTTGCGGATCACGTTCTCGTAGATCCGGCCGGTGGTGATCGAGTTCTTGCGGCTGAGCCGGGTGCGCAGGTAGCGCTCGTAATGGCCCAGGTCCAGGTCGGTCTCGGCGCCGTCGTCGGTGACGTAGACCTCGCCGTGCTGGAACGGGCTCATCGTGCCCGGATCGACGTTGATGTAGGGGTCGAGCTTCATCATCGTCACGCGCTGGCCGCGTGCTTCGAGGATGGCCGCCAGCGAGGCTGCCGCAATGCCCTTGCCTAGCGAGGACACCACGCCGCCGGTGACGAAAATCAGGGGAGTCATGGTTTTACTGCCGCTGGAAAGCCGTAGTTTACCGGCAAGGCGGCCGGGCCGCGACTGCTTGACAGCGGTACGGACCGTCTCAACCGGGAGCAAAACCTGTCCTGACGGCCTTTCCAGCGACCTGGGCCCGGCCCGCCGGCCCAGCTTTGGGGTAGGAGCGGCGTAAGCCGCGACCACGAAACTCGGGCCGGCGGCGAGGGTCGCGGCTTACGCCGCTCCTACCCCACGGCCCTCCCGGGCCCGTCAGGCCAGCTTGGCGCCCTTGTCGGCCAGTAACTCGCGTAGCACCGAGCGGTGACAATGCGACTCGTCCTCGCAATAGCAGCCGACCGAGAAGTCGCTGTGCCGGGACAGGGTCGCCAGCAGTTGCAGGGCGTGGCTGGCGTCCGGCGCGGCCATCTCGACCTTGTACTTGCGCACGAACGCGTTCCATTGCGCCGGGGTCTGCGCGTCCTGGGCCTGTTTGACGATCTCGGCGCTGGGCGCGAGGGTCGGGAACCAGACGTCGTACCAATCCTGGCTGGCGAACTCGGCCTTGGGCACGCCGCGCGGCGGCCGCCGCACCGTGCCGATGCGGGTGCCCTCGCCCTTGGCGCGCGGGCTGCCCAGCCTGACGATGCGTACGGCCATGTGCCCTCCTCCGTGTCGCCCGACGGTTCGCCCGGCGACTACTCGACCACCCCGATGATAGGCCCGAGCCGCGACTTCGCATCGCGCCGGCCCAGGTCGGGGGCGTACAGACTGGAAATGGCGCCGTCCAGGTAGAGCGCGTTCGCGCAATGCAGGGTGTCGCGGAAGTACAGCGCCAACTCGTAGAACGTCACCGGCTCGTCGCTGATGACGAAGTACGCGGTATCGCCGTTCACCCCGACCGCGTTGCGGATGTGCCGCGAGGTCGAGGCGCGATCGAAACCGGGATGGATCGCCCCGTCGCGCAGCAGCAGCGGGCCGGACTGGGTCGCCAGGCGCACGTCGCGCGCCACGGTCGGATACTGCGTCGACTCGACGACTCGCGGACCGGCATCCGTCACCAGGAACACGCCGTTCGGCTTGAGATAGAAATTGCCCTTGCCGTCGGCCAGATTCAGCGGCGTCATCGCCTTGCCGTCGGCCACGAACAGTCCGACCGGCGAATAGTCCGGCTCGTACATGCCTGCGTTCATCGCGAACCGCAGCCGCATGCCCTGCGGCTTCAACCAGGCCTCGAGTTTCGCGAAACGATGGAAGGGCACGCCCTGCTCGTCGCCCAGGAACAAGCGCAAGTCCTGCGTACGCGTGTCTACGCGCACGACGGTAAAGCGCGGCTCGCGCGCCTGGGCGAGGCTGGAGAATGCGATCAACACGAGCAGGAGGCCTGTTTTCATGCCGTCCAATCCTAGCGCGGCACTGCCGCGCGTCGACGCCAGCGCGAGCGAAGCGACCGGCTTATCGCCTCGTTAAAGGCTGTCGGCGCGAATCTGCCAGCGAAAGCTGAGGAAGATGCCGATCAGGCCGGGCGGGACGCAGATCACCCATTGCGCCGTCTCATTGGGCACGAGCGATATGAGCAGCCAGCACAAGCCCGCGGTGACGGCAAAGCCTACGTACAACCGCCAGGACAGAAAAAGTTCGGCGATATCGGAAACGACCTCCAGCAGACTCAACATTCCCCGACTCCTTTCGATGACTCAATAAGATACGGCCATATCAGCCGCCATCGCGCTGCAGTACGGCCTTGGTCGTCGCATGATCGATCGGCGCCGAGGTGTGCTCGTGGAAGATCTTCCACGCTCCCTCGGTCCGGCGCATCGCCACGGTGATGCGGTTGTCGAGCGAGCGCAGCCGCTGGCCCTGGGCGGAGTAACCGGTGTAGCGCAGGAAGGCGTGGCCGACGGCCAGGTCGCCGGCCACGGTGGCCTCGACCTCGTCGGCCTCGACCACTACGTATTCGTCGCCCAGCGACGCGAACCACTCCGTCGCCATCGAGCGCCAGGTCTCGATGCCGCGCAGGGACCAGGCGCCCCACATGTCGAACACCTGCACGTCGTCGGCGTAGATCGCCAGGAAGGCCTCGACGTCCTTGGCGCGCACCGCCGACCGGTAAGCACTCAGCACTTGCTGGAACGGGGCGGACTCCGGGCTCATTAGGCATCCTGGCGATGGCGCTGCGGCATCGGACGAAAGGCGCCGGACAAAAGACGCCGGATGAAATCGGACCCGCCGCGTCAGCAAAACGGGCGCGCCCTCGCGGACGCGCCCGATCGGTGGAACTCAGCGCTTGCCGTCCTCTTCCTCGGGCTCGACGGTCGGGTCGGCTGCCTTGTCCTTCTTCTTGTCTTTCTTCTTGTCCTTGGCGGCCTGATCGGCCTTGGCCTTCTCGGCCTCTTCGGCCTTCTTCTGGGCCTGGGCGGCGGCCTGCTCGGCGGTCGGGTTCTGGGCGGCGTCCTGCGCCATCGCCAGCGGTGCCACCAGCGCGGCGGCGATCAGGCTCGGAATCCAATACTTGCGGGTGGTCATGGTGCGGTCCTCCGGTGTCGTGGGGCCAACAGGGAAAGGCGGGACGCCTCAGCCGCTCCCCTCAGCGACGGCGCGACCGTAGCGGTTGCTTCCCTGCCAGCGACTGAACGGGTGAATGTTAACGCCCGTGGCTGACGCTGGCCCGCCGGGGCACGGTCACGACCACGGAATATGTGTTCCGGGGCCGCATCGCGAACGGCAAAGCCTTCGCCGACCCGCCTGGTGATGGCAAGATGCGTGGCCGGCTGGACCGGAGCGAGTTCGGCTTCCGCTGGCCCCTGGGCAGCCTGCCGCCGCGGCGGGACCCCGCCAACGGCGAGGCCTTCCCCGGCGACTACCGCTACACCCCCTACACCGGCGCGGCCTCGCAGCTCGCCGACCCGGGGGCGTTAACCGTCTCACTACCCATGCAGGTTTCATGAGCAGTCGCTACAACGCCGCAGACATCGAAGTCCTTTCCGGCCTGGACCCGGTCAAACGCCGTCCGGGCATGTATACCGACACCACCCGGCCGAACCATCTGGCGCAGGAGGTGATCGACAACGCGGTCGACGAAGCCCTGGCCGGGCACGCACGCAGCATCGAGGTGACCCTGCACGCCGATGGCAGTTGCGAGGTCTCCGACGACGGCCGCGGCATGCCGGTGGACATCCACCCCGAGGAGAAGATCCCCGGCGTCGAGCTGATCCTGACCCGGCTGCACGCGGGCGGTAAATTCAGCAACAAGAACTACACCTTCTCCGGCGGCCTGCACGGCGTCGGCGTCAGCGTGGTCAACGCGCTGTCGACCCTGGTCGAAGTGCATATCAAGCGCGACGCCAACGAATACCGCATGACCTTCAAGGACGGCGATCGCGCCACGCCGCTGGAAGTCGTCGGCACGGTCGGCAAGAAGAACACCGGCACCCGGGTGCGTTTCTGGCCCGACCCCAAGTACTTCGACACGCCCAAGTTCAACCTGCGCTCGCTCAAGCACCTGCTGCGCGCCAAGGCCGTGCTCTGCCCCGGCCTGACGGTGAAGCTGCTCGATGTCGCCAGCGGCGAAACCGCGCAGTGGTACTACGAGGACGGCCTGCGCGACTACCTGCGCGGCGAACTCGAAGGCCGCGAGCTGCTGCCGCCGGAGCTGTTCGTCGGCCAGCTCAAGAAGGACACCGAAGTCGCCGACTGGGCGGTGGCCTGGGTGCCGGACGGCGAACTGGTGCAGGAAAGCTACGTCAACCTGATCCCGACCGCGCAGCACGGCACCCACGTCAACGGCCTGCGCACCGGTTTCACCGACGCGCTGCGCGAGTTCTGCGACTTCCGCAACCTGCTGCCGCGCGGCGTCAAGCTGGCGCCGGAAGACGTCTGGGACCGGGTCGCGTTCGTGCTCAGCGTCAAGATGACCGACCCGCAGTTCAGCGGCCAGACCAAGGAGCGGCTGTCGTCGCGCCAGGCCGCCGGCTTCGTCGAAGGCGCCGCGCACGACGCGTTCTCGCTGTGGCTCAACCAGCATACCGAACTGGGCGAGAAAATCGCGCAACTCGCGATCGAACGCGCCGCGGCGCGCCTGAAAACCGAAAAGCAGATCGTCCGCAAGAAGATCACCCAGGGCCCGGCCCTGCCCGGCAAGCTCGCCGACTGCACCTCGCAGGACCTGTCGCGCACCGAGCTGTTCCTGGTCGAAGGCGATTCGGCCGGCGGCAGCGCGCGCCAGGCGCGCGACAAGGATTTCCAGGCGATCCTGCCGCTGCGCGGCAAGATCCTCAACACCTGGGAAGTCGCGTCCGGCAGCGTGCTGGGCTCGCAGGAAGTGCACGATCTGGCGGTGGCGATCGGTTGCGATCCGGGCAAGGACGACATCAGCGGACTGCGTTACGGCAAGGTCATCATCCTCGCCGACGCCGACTCCGACGGCCTGCATATCGCGACCCTGCTCAGCGCGCTGTTCCTGCGCCACTTCCCGGCCCTGGTCGCGTCCGGCCATATCTTCGTGGCGATGCCGCCGCTGTTCCGCGTCGACGTGGGCAAACAGGTGTTCTACGCCCTGGACGAGGAGGAGAAGCGCATCCTGCTGGAGAAGATCGAACGCGAGAAGATCCGCGGCGCGATCAACGTCACCCGCTTCAAAGGCCTGGGCGAAATGAACGCCTCGCAGCTGCGCGAGTCGACCATCCACCCCGACACCCGCCGCCTGGTCCAGCTGACCGTCGACGACGGCACCGAAACCCATTCGCTGATGGACATGCTGCTGGCCAAGAAGCGCGCGGGCGACCGCAAGCAGTGGCTGGAAACCAAGGGCGACCTGGCGACGCTGGAAGTCTGATCGATCTTGCGGCGTCGCGTGTCGTGCCCGAACCGGGCCCGGCCGCGACGCTCCGATCGCATGGATCGGGACGCCGTCGTCCGACGCCGCTACCTATTGCCGCATCGGCGGCTTGCCTGTAGCCTGCCCCGCACCGTACGCATACGGCTGTCTTGGGGAAGACATGAAGTCGATCTGGGTGAAGTCGATCTGCACTAAGTCGATCTGGCTGGGGGCCTTGTTGGCCGCCTCGTTGCTGCCTGCCGTCGCGCAGGATCGTTATGTGCCGCACACCGCACGTGGACAAGCCGCCAGCGCCATCGTGCGGCAGTGGTCGGGCCATGTGCACAAGGTCTACGGCGTCGCGCCGATGCAGTGGGCGCGGGCGATGCGCGAGAGCTTCGCCCAGGCCGACCTGGCCAATCTGAAGAAAGCGGCCGGCATGCGCACCTACGAGGGCATGATGGGCACGCTGCTGGGTCAGCGTACGTCCGATGCGCTGGCCATCGACGGCCTGGCCCGCTCCCAGGGCACGCGCGCCGAAGTGATGGCGGTGGGCAACCCGGCACGCGATCTGGTCTACACCATGGTGACGCCGTGCCGGATCGTCGACACCCGCAATGCCGGCGGCCGCATGGCCGCGGGCGAAACCCGATCCTTCAGTTCGTCCGGCGCGAGCTTCGTAGCGCAAGGCGGCGCGGATTCTGATTGCGCAATGCCGGCCGACGCTTCGGCGGTGGTGTTGAACGCCGTTGCCGTGACGCCCGATACCGACGGCTACATGACCGTGTACCCGTACGGCTTCAACCGTCCGAACGCCGCCAGCCTCAACTACCACGCCGGGCGCGTCGCGGCCAACGAGATCATCGCCGGGCAGAGCCTGGGCCAGCCGCAGGACTTCTCGGTCTACACCTACGCCGCCGCGGACCTGGTGATCGACGTGGTCGGCTACTTCATGGCGCCGCGCACGACCGCGCTGGATTGCGTACAGGTGCGCTCGGATCCTGTCTCGATTCCCCGCAACATCGTGCCCTATATCGAATTCTCGACGCCGAATTGCCCGGTCGGCTACAGCCTGACCGGCGGCGGTTGCCGCGCCGTGGATCCGCAGGCGGCGCGCGGCCTGTACTTCCTCAGCTTCGGCAAGTCGCCGGCCTCGTTCACCGACAGCTACCAGTGCCATGCGCAGCACGTGAACGATACCGGCACCGAGCCCTCGCAGGCGGTTGCCGAAGGCATCTGCTGCCGCGTTCCGGGCCGCTGAGCGGCGCGCTGGAGATCACGATGCGACGCATCCATCTGGCCCTGATCGTCGGCGTCGCCCTGGCTGCGCCAGCGGCTCTGTTGTTGCGCACCACGATTAAAGCGGAAACGCAGATGGGCGCGCAGCGCGCGCCGGCATCCGCGCGCGCGCCGATGGCGACGACGACGCTTCCCGCTTCGATCGCATCCTCACAGGTTGCGCTGCCGACTGCCGCGCCTCTGGACGCCGCGCAACTCGCGCAGGCCGCGCTCAGCCTGAGCACGCCCGACAGCGATCTGGTCTACAACCGCGGGGCGCCTTGCCGGATCGTCGATACGCGCCTGGCCGGCGGTCGCCTGCAGGCCGGCGAAACGCGAAACTACAACGCCGCGGCGGCCAGCTTCGTCGACCAGGGCGGCATCGACGGCAACTGCGGCGTACTCGCCGACGCGCCGGCGGTGGTGCTCAACATCGTGGCGGTGCAGGCCGACGGGCCCGGCTATCTGACCGCCCACGCTTACGGTACGCCGCGGCCTTATGTCTCCAGCCTCAATTACGGAGCCGGCGAGATCATCGCCAATGAGGTGGTGGTCAGGACCACGGCCGCCGCGGAGTACGACTTCTCGGTGTATTCCCTGCACGGCGTGCATCTGGTGATCGACATCGCCGGTTACTTCGCGCCGCCGGTCGCAACCAAGCCGCAGTGCGTCACCACCTACGGCGACTGGGTCAGCGTCCCGGCCGGCACGCAGGCATCGGCGACGGCCGCCTGCCCCGCGACCGGCGATTACGCCATGGTCAGCGGCGGCTGCAACTGGGACTTCGTCGACCTGCAGTTGATCCAGTACGGCCAAATCGTCGGCCACAACAACGACCAGGGCGGTTACGGCTGCGATGCCGACAACCCCACGCAATCGGGACTGCGGTTCCGCGCCAAGACCTTATGCTGCCGAGTGCCGGGGCGCTAAGCAGCCCTCGCTCCGGGGTAGGAGCGGCGTAAGCCGCGACCGGGCCAAGGCAAATTACGGCGCAACGCGGCTCGCTGGATCGAAACACTCCCAGAATCCCGCGCCGCATGCGTCGTGACGCGGTCGCTGCTTGCGCCGCTCCCGCCTCAAACCCTCAGATCAGGCGGATCGGAGAGCGCGCAACGCGGCGCGCAGCGGCGTGCGCAGGGCCGCGGGGCGGCAGCGGACCAGGTCGACCTTGGGCGTGGCGTGCCAGCGCGCGCAATCGTCGATGGCGCGGGCGATGTCGGCGATCAGCGCCTCGTCGGGGGCGACATCTTCTTCCAGGTATAGGGCCTTGACCTCGAACACGCCTTCGCGGCGGTGCGCCTTGGCGTCCAGGCGGCCGACCAGGCGGCCGCGCGCGAGGATCGGCAGCACGAAGTAGCCGTAGCGGCGCTTGGGCTCGGGCGTGTAGCACTCCAGGGTGTAGTCGAAGCCGAAGAACTCGCTCGCGCGTTCGCGATCCCAGACCACCGGGTCGAACGGCGACAGCAGGGTCGCATGGGTCGCACGCAGGCGGCCTGCGCCGGCCAGCGCCAGCGACTGGGCGTGATCGGCATGGACGTAGCCGGGCGCGTCCCAGCCCTTGACCGGCACGCGCAGTAACGCGCCTTCGGCGACCAGCGCGTCGAGATCAGCGTCGCGCAGGCGCGGCTTGGTGCGGTAGTAGTCGGCGATCCAACGCGCCTGGGTCAGGCCGAGTGCGCGCACCGATTTGAGGATGGTCTCGCGCCGCACCGCGGCGGCGTCGAGCCGGGCCGTGTTCCAGTCGGGCACGACCGCGCCGGCCACGCGTTCGGCCAGGTCGTAGACCCGGTGAAAGTTCTCGCGACGCGCGACCATCAGCTCGCCCAGCGCGAACGCGGACTCCAGCCAGCGCTTCTCGTCCTTCCAGCCCCACCAACCGCCGCCGCCCGCCTGCTCGCGTTCGAAGTCCGACGATTTGACCGGGCCGAGTTCGCGGATGTGCGCGAGCAAACGGTCGATCTTGGCGCCGCTGGCCTGGTGATGCTGCTCGGCGTTGCGGATCGCCCAATGGTGGGCGCGCTGCGAATGGGCGCTGCGATGCAGCAGGTAGTCGCTCATCGGCGCGAAGCAGGCTTCGTGGGCCCACAGCTCGAAGATCTCGCGCTGCGCCAGCAAGTCTTCCAGCCAGCTCTGCGGATAGGCGCCCAACCGCGAGTACAGCACCAGGTAGGGGCTGCGCGCGACGATGTGGATGGTGTCGATCTGCAGCAGCTGCATGCGCGCGATCGTGTCCAGCAAATCGGCCTTGCGCGCGCGCCGGCGCGGACGCGCGAGCAGGCCCTGCGCGCTCAAGTGCAGCGCGCGCGCCTGCGACACACTCAGCGCGGGCACTGCGGCCGTAACGTTCATCCGGCCAGGCAGGTGCGCAGCAGTTCGGCCAGCAACGGCTGCAACTTCGCGGCCTTGGCTTCGTCGTAGGCGAAGCTGGCTTCGTCCATGTAGTTGCGCTGGCTCAGCTCCAGCTGCACCGCCTGCACGCCGGTGTCGGGCGAGGCGTAATGGCGGGTGATGTAACCGCCCTTGAAGCGGCCGTTGACGATCCAGTCGTAGCCGCCCTGCCCGGCCAGCACCGCTTCCAGCCGCGCCTGCAGCTGCGGCGAGCAACTGGCGCCGCCCGAAGTGCCCAGGTTGAGATCCGGCAGACGGCCTTCGAACAGGAACGGAAGCTCGCTGCCCTTGATCGAATGGCCTTCCCACAGCACCACGCGGCCGTGCTCGCCGCGCAGGCGCGCGAGCTCGGCGTCGAGGTTCTCGTGGTACGGGCGCCAATACTTCGCGACGCGCTCGGCGACTTCTTGCGGCGACGGCGCCTGGCCGTCGAGGTAGACCGGCTCGCCGGTGAATTGCACGGCCGGACACAGGCCGGTGGTGTTCTGGCCCGGGTACAGCGAGGTGTCGTCGGGCGGACGGTTGAGATCGACCACGTAGCGCGAATAGCGCGGCACCAGGATCGAGGCGCCGAGCTCGCGCGCGAACGCGTACAGCCGCGACACGTGCCAGTCGGTGTCGGGTGCGCGCCGCGCCGAGGGCTGCATGCGCTCGGCCAGCGCCGCCGGGATCGCGCTGCCGTCGTGCGGCAGGCTGATCAGCAGCGGCGCGCTGCCGCGATGGAGTTCGAAGACCGGTTCGGTCGGCGCGGGGACGGTGCTCATGTCGGCTCAGGGTTTCAGCTGGCGCTCGAAGAAGTCCATGGTACTGCGGTGCACCTGCATCCAGGTCGCGTAGCGCAGGAAGAAGTGGTCCTCGTCCGGGATGACCAGGGTTTCCACCGGCGCGCCGCGCGCACGCAAGCGCTCGACCAGGTCGACGCTCTGGCTGAACTTGACCGCGCGGTCGTCGTCGCCGTGCACGAACAGCGCCGGCGAGCGCCAGCCGTCGATGCGCGCGACCGGCGAGGACGCGCCGGCGACTTCGAGCTCGTCGGGCTTGAGCCCCCACAGGCCGCTGTTGTCGCCGCCCTTGGCGCTCTCGCGCCAGTCGTGCACACCGTGGCGGTCGACGCCGGCCGCGAACAGGTCGGAATTGCGCGACAAGGCCTGCGCGGTCAGATAACCGCCGTAGGAGCCGCCGTAGATGCCGATGCGGCTCGCGTCGACGTCGGCCAGCCCGGCCAGATGGGCGCGCGCGGCCAGCACGTCCTGGTACTCGCTGGCGCCGCGCGGGCCCTGCTTGGCCGCGCGCCGGAAGGCCTGGCCGTAGCCGGTGCCGGCGCGGTAATTCAGCGCCAGCACCACGAAACCGCGGCTGGCCAGCCATTGGTTGCCGGCGTAGTCGTTGTAGTAGTAGCTGCTGTAGTGCCAGCCGGGCAGCATCTGCCGGATCGGACCGCCGTGCACGTAGACCAGGGCCGGGCGTTTGCCCTTGTAGCTGGCCGGCGGCATGAACACCGTCGCGTGCGAAATCACGCCGTCGGCGGCGCGCAGGGTCACGGGCTTGGGCTCGACCAGGGCAGCGGCCGGGAACGCGGCCGGCAGCTGCGCCGGGAAGATCCGGCGCGGCTCGCCGCCGCCGGCCGGCATCACCGCGATCGCGGTCGGACGGTGCGCGTCGGCGTGGCGGAACGCGATCCACTGCGCGTCGGACAGCGGCAGCGGGTCGGTGGCGATCTGGCCGTCGCCGCTCAGCCGCTTCGGCGCGGCACCGGCGGAGGCCGCGTACAGTTGGCGGCGTTCGATGTCGTCGCAGTTGGCGCTGTAGACCAGGATGCCGGTGTCGCTCAGGCTCGCGGTCTCGACTTCGCATTCGCCGCGGCTGATCGCGACCGGCGCGCCGCCGTCGGGCGCCAGTGCGTACCAGTGCAGCCAGCCGCTCTCTTCCGAACTGAACGAGAGGCGCCCGTCGCGGCTCCAGCGCAACGGCTCGGGCACCGCGAACTGCGCATAACCGCCAGCGTTGGCGCCGGAGCGGTACAGGCGCCGCGCCAGGCCGTTGTCGGCGTCCGCGACCCAGATCTCGAACGGGTTGGCCGCGGTCAGGTCGAATGCCTGGCCCGGGCGCGTGCCAGCGGTGCGCAGGAAGGCGATGCGCTTGCCGTCCGGCGACCACACCGGCGCGCTGTCGTTGTTGTAGTCCGGGGCGATCCAGCGCACCGAGCGCGCGGCCAGATCGAGCACGCCGACGAAGCTGTGATCGCCGCGATTGCTCACGAACAGCAGACGCCCGCCATCGGGCGAGAACGCGGCCACGCTGTTGGCGCCGCGCGTCTTCAGCAGCCCTTCCACGCACCAGGCCGGCGCCTTGGCGTAGGCATGCGGATAGCAGCCCACGCCCTTGCCCTGCACGATCAGGGCGTCGCCACCGGGTACGAAGGTCACGCTACGGCCCGCGGCCACGCGCTGGGGCGCGCTGGAACCGTCGGTGGGCACGGCCCACACCGCCTGTTCGGCGCCGTCGGGATCGCCGGTGGGATTGCTGGCATTGCCGGCCGCATCGGGCCCGCCGCCGCGTACATAGGCCAGAGTGCGGCCGTCGGCGCTGAGCGCGAGCGAGCTCAGCAGCTGGCCGTCGTCTCGGTCGTAGGCGGTGAGCTGGCGCGGCACGAATTCCGGCGCGCGCGCGACCCAGAGGTTGCGCACGCCGCGCTCGTTCGCCGCCCAGGCGATGACCGGCGCCTTGGCCGCGGCCACCGGCGCTTCCGGCTGCGGTGCGGAGAGCAGGTCGGCGATCTCCATGCCTTGCGCGGCTGGCGCGGCGATCAGCGCGCCCACCAGCATCCAAACCTGCCACCGCTGCTTCATGCGTTTCGCTCCCTGATGGATGGATCTGCGTATTCGGTCCCACACTCCGGCGGCGGCGACTCAACGCATCAGCACCACTTCCTCGGCGCTGGTGGGATGGATCGCGACCGTGTCGCGCAAATGGTCGAGGGTGATTCCGCATTTGAGCGCGACCGCGAAGCCCTGCAGGATCTCGTCGGCGGCCTCGCCCATCAGGTGGATACCGACCACCCGACGCTCCTCGCCGATGCAGACCAGTTTGAACAGACTGCGCTGCGGAGAATTCGCCAAAGCATGCAACATCGGCCGGAACCCGGCCCGATAGACGTACACCTGGTCGCCGAGGCGCTCTCTCGCCTGCGCCTCGGTCAGGCCGACCCTGCCGATCGGCGGATGCGAGAACACCACCGATGGAATGTCGCGCTGGTCCAGCACCGCGTCGGCACCGCCATAGAGACGGTCCATCAGCCGGCGCGCGGCGGCGATCGCGACCGGGGTCAGGGCGGGATCGGCGGTGACGTCGCCGACCGCGTGGATACCGGCCACGTTGGTGGCGTGGCGCGCATCGACCTGCACGTAGCCTCGCGCATCGACGGCGACGCCGGCCGCGGCCAGATCCAGCGAGGCGGTATTGGCGCGGCGGCCGGTCGCGAACAGCAGGCGGTCGTAGCGATCGCTGAGGCTGCCGTCGGCGTCGCGCAGGCGCACGCCTTCGCCGTCGCGCTCGACCGCGGCCAGGCGATGCCCGAACTGCAGGCGCACGCCAGCGTGGCGGTAGTCCTCGATCAACTGCTCGACCAGCTCGACGTCGAAGCCGTCCAACAGCTTGCCGCGCACCAGCAGATCGACGCGGCTGCCCAAGGCCTGCAGCAGGCCAGCCAGCTCGACCGCGATGTAGCCGCCGCCGACGATGGCCACGCGCTCGGGTGCGGCAGTCCATTGGAAAAAATCGTCGGAGACGCCGCCGAGTTCGGCGCCCGGCAACTGCGGCCGCAGCGGATGGCCGCCGGTGGCGATCAGGATATTGCCCGCGCTCAAGCGCACGCCGTCCATGCATTCAATGGTGCGCGCGTCGATGAAGCGCGCGCGCATCGGCGCGACCACGATGCCGGCGGCGTCGAGCCGGCGGCGGTAGCTGTCGTGGATGTTGGCGATGTAGCGCTGACGGTGGGCGACGAAGGTCGGCCAGTCCAGGCTCGACGACTCGGCCACGTCGAAGCCCAGGTCGCGGGCCATGCGCAGCCGGCCGGCGACGTCGGCCGCCAGCCACATCGCCTTCTTCGGCACGCAGCCGACGTTGACGCAGGTGCCGCCGAGCAGATCCGGTTCCAGCAGAGCGACGCGGGCGCCGTGTTCGGCGGCGCGGAAGGCGCCGGCCAGGCCGCCGGAGCCGCCGCCGATCACGATCAGGTCGAAGTCGCGCTTTTCGGGGTCGCGCTTTTCGAGGGCAGGCTTTTCAAGGGCAGGCTTTTCAGGGGCACGCTTGTCGTCGCTCATGCGAAACGCTCCGGGCGATAAGGCGTGGGATCGATCGCGGGCGCGCGGCCGGCGATCAGGTCGGCGACGAGCTGGCCGGTACCGGCGCTCATGCTCACGCCCATCATGCCGTGGCCGGTGGCCAGCCACAGGCGGTCGCGGCCGGGCACGCGGCCGATCAGCGGGACGTCGTCGCTGCTCATCGGGCGCCAGCCGTACCAGCGCTCGCGCTCGACCGGACCGACCGGCTGGTGCAGGTATTCGGCGGCGCCGCGTTCCAGCGCCGCCAGGCGGCGCGGGTTGAGGCTGTCGTCGTAACCGGAAAATTCCATGGTGCTGCCCAGGCGGTAGCCGCTGCCCCAGGCGGTCACGCAGACCTTGCGCTCGCGCAGCACCACCGGGCGCCGCGGCACCAGGGCCGGGCGGTCGTAGGTGATCGAATAGCCCTTGCCCGGCTGGATCGTGCGCCGCAGCGACGGCAGGCCGATCGCATCGGACAGCTTCGGCGACCAGGCGCCGAGCGCGAGCACGACTTCGCGCGCGCGCAGCGGGCCCTGGGCGGTGTCGAGCGCAACGCCGCCGGCGCCGCTGTCGAGGCCGCGCAAGGCGCAGCCTTCGACGATCACGCCGCCGCGTTCGCGCACCGCGTTGGCCAGCGCATCGACGTAGCGGTCCGGTCGCAGCACCGCGTCGTGATCGAAACAGATCGCGCCGGCGACGCCGGGCTTGAACGCGGGATCGCGCGCTTCGTAAGCGCGGCCGTCGATCAGTTCGATGCGGATGCCGAGTTCGCGCAGCAGGTCCAGTTCGATCTGGCCGGCGGCGAAGGCGCGCGCGTCGCGGAACACGTAGTCGACGCCGGTCTGTTCGAACTCGCACTGCAGGCCGTAGTCGCGCACCCAATCCTGCAGGCGTTCGCGCGAGTCGCTGAGCAGCGCGGATTTCGCCAGCGCGCTCTGGCGCCAGTCGCGCGCATTGCAGCGCAGGGCGAAGCGCAGCAGCCAGCTCCACAGGCGCGGGTCCAGGCGCGGGTGCACGTACAGCGGCGCGTCGGGCGTGAGCATCCAGCGCAGCGCCTGGGTGATCACGCCGGGCGCCGCCAGCGGGGTCGCGTGGCTGGGCGTAATCGTTCCACAGTTTCCGTGCGAACTGCCGCTGCCGAGCGTGTTCGCTTCCAGCACGCAGACGCGGCGACCGTCGTTCAGCAAGGCCAGCGCCGTGGCCAGACCGATCACGCCGCCGCCGACCACCGCGATGTCGGTATCGCGCGGTGCGTCGCTGGGCGCGGTTTGCAGGGATTCACTCGACAAGGCAGTGCTCGGCTCGAACGAAGATCCGGAAGTGTGATCGCAATCCGACGGCGGGCGCTATTCGCTGTTTCCGCATTTCGAAAACGCGCCGTAGCGGCACTTACGGTTGAAGAACTCGGCGAAGGAACGCAGGCCCAAGGCGATCGATCGCATGAGTTGTGGAACGAAACAGTAACGGATGTGGACGTTTTCCACCAACCATCTTTCGCGGCGGGCCGTTCTTTCCGCTCAGGGCGAGGTCGGCACTGCCGCGCGCCGCAACGCCGGCCGCCGGGCGTAGGTGAACCAGCGCCATAGCCATTCCATCGGTCCGTAGCGGAAGCGCGCAAACCAGGCTTGCGCGAACGCCAGCTGCAGGACGAAGAGCACGCAGGCGCCGAGCACCTGCGGCGCGCGTGAAACCTGTCCCCACAGGCCCAGGCCGTAGCCGTAGAACACCAGGGTGCCGGCCAGCGATTGCATCAAGTACAGGGTGAGGGCCATGCGTCCGGCCGGCGCGAACAGCAGCGGCCAGCGCGCGCCGCGTTGCAGCGTGCGTACCAGCCAGGCCAGGTAGGCCAGCGACATCAGCGGCGCGGCCGCGAGCTCCATCGTCGCCGAGAGCATGTCGGCCGCGCTCAAGCGGCCCCCGACCAGCACCGGCTCGCTGTCGATCGCCAGGCCGCCCAGGGTGATCGCCAGACCCAGCAGGCCCGCGCCCCACCGCAAGCCGGCGTAGAGCCGGTGGTGACGCGCCGGATCGACGATGGCGCCGCTGCGCACGAACCAGGCGCCTATCGCGAACATGCCCAGCGCCATCGGCACGTACACCCACAGGGTGCTCAGGTTCTGTTCGAGGAAATAGCGCCAGCGCAGCGCCACCGCTTCGGCGTAGCTGCCGTGGGCATAGGCGGCGGCCTCGGCGCTGCGCAGCGCGTTTTCGGCGGCCGTGTCGCCGGCGCCGCCGCCGGCATTGCCGGCCACGGCGATCTCTGCGGTCGCCGTCAACAACGTCGCGACGATGGTCAGATGCAGCAGGCCGCCGATCGGCCACAACGCGCCCCGCGGCGCGTTGCGCAAGCCCAGCAAGGCGAACGAAGCCAGCGCGTAGCAGAACAGGATGTCGCCGGACCACAGCAGCAGCGAGTGCGCCAGCCCGATCGCCAGCAACCCGCAGCTGCGGCGCAGGTAGACCGGCGCGAAGTCGGCGCCGGCCGCGCGCGCGCGTTCGCTCATAGTCGCGAACCCCATGCCGAACAACAGCGCGAACAGGGTCCAGAACTTGCCCTGCACGAAGATGTAGACGAAGCCGTCGGCGAACCGGTCCGGCCCGGCCTGGCGCGGATCGATGCCGGTGCCGGCGTCGAGCATCGAGGAGGTGAAGGACTCGACATTCATCAGCGCGATGCCGAGCAGGGCGATACCGCGCAGGGCATCGAGCGCGTCGATGCGCTCGCCCAGCGGCAAGGGGCCCAGGGCGGCGACGGGCGCAGCGTGGTTCGGGATCATGCGGACACTCTACCCGCCGCGCACGCGCCTACCGACGCGCCGGACCTTGGGCGACGGCCCTCATCCGCAAACGAAAACGGCCCGCATCGCGCGGGCCGTTTTCCTTGCTGCGTCGTAGCGCGGCTCAGTGCTGGTGGCCGCCATCGCCGTGCACGTGGCCGTGCTCGACTTCCTCGGCGCTGGCTTCGCGCACTTCCACGATCTCGACCGCGAAGTGCAGATCCTTGCCCGCCATCGGATGGTTCAGATCGACGTCGACCACGCTCATGCCGACCTTCAGGATGGTCACGGCGCGCGGGCCGAAGTTGGTCGGCAGCACGGCCTGCATGCCCGGTTCCAGGCGCGCGTCCTTGAAGTACTTCTTCGGCACGCGCTGGGTCAGGCCGTCCTGGCGCACGCCGTAGGCGTCGGCCGCGGCGACGTCGACTTCGAACTTCTCACCGGCCTCGCGGCCTTCCATCGCGTTTTCCAGGCCCGGAATGATGTTGCCGTGGCCGATCAGGATCGCCAGCGGACCGCGGCCTTCCGAGCTCTCCAGCGGCTCCTGGCCGGCTTCGGAGACGGTGTAATGGAAAAGGACGACGCGATCTTTCTCGATTTTCATTCTGGGGCTCGACTGGCGGCCGACGGAGCGGCGCGGATGGGTAAGACGGCGGCCGCTGCAGCGGGACCGGCGCGGCGGAGGCTTGTCGCCACCGGCGCCAGCGGCCAAGCTACGCGGCATGAAGAAGGCCGCGCATTATCCCGGCAACACCGCCCTCGCGCCAGCACGCAGTACCCGCCCCTTGCCGCTCGCCGGCGCGCGCCGGCTGCTGATCGGCGCGGTTTGCGCCCTGCTCGCGGCCTGCGGCGGCGGCCGCGAAACCGTACGCCGCCCCACCCCGTCGCCGATGCCGCGGGTCTGGCCGGTGGTCGCACCCGCCGACCCGGCCTCGGCCAACTCGGTGCTGATGCGCGCGATCAGCCTGGTCGGCACCCCTTACCGCTACGGCGGCAACACCCCGGAAGGCGGCTTCGACTGCTCCGGGCTGGTCAACTACGTCTACCGCGACATGCTGGCGGTGAACCTGCCGCGGACCTCACGCGACCTGGCCGGCTTCCAGGGCCCGAGGATCGCCCCCGAACGCCTGGCTGCCGCCGACCTGGTGTTTTTCGGCAGTTCCGGCAACGTCAGCCATGTCGGCATCTACGTCGGCGAGGGCCGTTTCGTGCACGCCCCTAGCACCGGCGGCACGGTCCGCCTGGATCACCTGGACGGGCCCTATTGGCGCGACCATTACAGCGGGGCGAAACGGGTCCTGAAGTAGCCGGCAGCTAAAATGTGAGCAAAATCACAGGCTTGTTAACGAGTGGCTAACGAAATTTGAACCTACTGCTGCGTTTTGGCAGGCATCATCGGTCGGTCTTGATTCAGTGATGACCGCGTGACGACCCAGCATTTCCGCCAAGGCCGCCCAGCTGCCACCACCTCGCCCCGCCTCGCGCGGGCAGCGCTCCGTATTTCCCTGACCCTCGCCCTGGCCGCTTCGGCGCTGCCGGCGTTCGCGCAGGAACAGCCTTCCGCCGTGGCCTCGCTGGCCGGCGGTTCGTCCATGAGCGGCGACTCGGCCGATGGCCCGGCGCCCGCCACCCGCCACATGCTGCCCGACGCGATGACCCTGCCGGATCGCGCCCTGCTGCTGGCGACCGATCTCAACCGTCTGCTGGCCTATTCCAACGCCGCCGGCGACAGCAAGAACGCCACCGCCGCCGCACCGGCCGGCGAAGGCCGCATCAAGGGCATGCTCCAGCGCGCCCTGGCCCTGCTGGGCACGCCCTATCGCTGGGGCGGCAGCTCCCCGGACAAGGGTTTCGACTGCAGCGGCCTGGTCGGCTACGTGTTCCGCAATGCCCTGGGCATCGAACTGCCGCGCGTCTCGCGCGAGATGGCCAAGACCGGCGAACTGATCAGCGACCGCAACGACCTCAGCGAAGGCGATCTGGTGTTCTTCGGCCGCAAAGGCCGGGTCGACCACGTCGGCATCTATCTGGGCGAAGGCCGCTTCGTCCACGCCCCGCGCACCGGCAAGGACGTGACCGTGTCCAGCCTGGACACCGGCTACTGGAGCGGCAAGTTCATGGAAGCGCGCCGGGTCGAAGGCATCTGAGCCGCCGCGCCCGCGTCGAATGAAAGAAGGCCGCCTCCGGGCGGCCTTCTGCGTTTCAGGGGCCGTGCACGGCCTCCGCGCTCAAGGATGCGAAGCGCGCGCCATCCCGCGCAGGCCATAGCGGCCCGCGCGGCGCGCAGCGGAATCGACCGCCGGCAGCTCAGTCGTTGTCGCGCACGTAGCGCTCGACCGTAGCCTCGATGCCCTTGCTCAGCTCCATCACCTTCAAGGCGTACTCGGCCAGGCGCTTGTCGTCCTCGCTGGTCGGGGTCCATGGCGGCACCGGGGTCGGCTTGCCCTCGACCTGGTCCATGGCCACGAACACGATCACGCAATGCGTGCACAGCCGCTCTTCCGACTCGCCGTCGTCCAGGCCCGGGTCGCGCGCTTTCACGTCCACCGCGAAATGCATGCTGGTGGTGCCGGTATGGATCAATTTGGTGTGCACGGTGACCAGATCGCTGATCCGGATCGGCGCCACGAAGCGGATGCCGCCGACCGCGACGGTGACGCTGTACTTACCGCTCCAGCCGACCGCGGCGGCGTAGCCGGCCTGGTCGATCCACTTCATCACCATGCCGCCGTGGACCTTGCCGCCGTAGTTGACGTCGGTGGGCTGGGCGAGGAAACGCAGGTTCAGTTCGCGCTGCTGGCCTTTCATGCCACGACTCCCTTGCACAGATGACGGACCACGGCGGCGCCGACGCCGAGCACGGCGCGGTGCAGGCGTTCGTCGACGAGCACGCCGGTGTCGGGCAGGCGCTCGGCAGCGTTGCCGACCGCGACCTGCTGCGGCACCACCAGCAGGCCGAGTTTCGACAGAGCGTCGCGCAGCACGATCAGCGAGCGGATCCCGCCGAGCGGGCCGGGCGAGGCCGAGACGATGCCGGCCATCTTGTCCTGGAACAGCAAAGTGCCGGACTTGCCGTCGGCGGTCGCCCGCGACATCCAGTCCAGGGTGTTCTTGACCAGCGCCGGCATCGAGCCGTTGTACTCGGGCGTGCTGATCAGCAGGCCGTCGCAAGCGGCCATCAGGCTTTGTAGACGGCGCACGTTGTCGGGCATGCCGGCGGCTTCGATGTCGCCGTCGTAGACCGGCAGCGGATAGTCGCGCAATTCGATCAGTTCGACATCCGCGCCGGCCGCGCGCGCGCCTTCGGCCAGCAGCGGGATCAGGCGGCGGTTGTAGGAACCCTGGCGCAGGCTGCCGGCGAAGGCGAGCAGGCGCGGCCGAGGCGGCGGGGTGGCGATGTAGCGATCGGCTTCGGGCGAGCGCGGATCGGAGGGGCTGGCAGGCATGCGCTGGCTCCGTGGGTCGGGGCGCCGATTATGCGCACAGCGCTGTGCTTGCGGCGATGCGCACGGCGCGCGATGCTCCCCGCGATTGCCTGCGGAGAGACGACATGGGACGCACGATACTCGCCGTACTGGCCGGCCTGGTGGTCGCCTGGATCACGATCACGCTGTGCGAATTCGGCGGCGTGGCGCTGCACCCACCGCCGCCGGGCACCAACCTGGCCGATCCGCAGACGCTGGCCGCCTTCATCGGCGCCGCGCCGCCGAGCGCGATGCTGCTGGTGCTGCTGGGCTGGGTCGCGGGCGCCTTCGACGGCGGCCTGGTCGCGGCGCTGATTTCGCGCCGGCACAAAAACGGCGCCGCGCTGACCATCGGCGTCCTGGTGGTGTTGGGCGTGATCGCCAACAACCTGATGATCCCGCACCCGCTGTGGATGACCGTGGCCGGCGTGCTGCTGCCGATCCCGGCCGCCTGGCTGGCCGCACGTCTGGTCGGTAGCCCCCGCAAGGGCGCCGCATGAGCCGCGGCGATCCGCACAACTCGGGCAAGGCCATCCTCTACACCCTCGGCTTGTTCGCGTCGGCGTTCGCGATCGGCGCCTGGCTCGCCGGCTACGCCGCGCCCGGCCACGAGGCCGCCCGGTGGATCAGCGGCGGTCTGCTCGCGGTCGGCCTGGTGGTCGGCCTGAAAGTGCTGGAGGCGGCGGCGATGCTGGCCGCGCCGTTCGTGCTCGCGAAGATGGCGGCGCGCTGGGCGACCACCGGCAAGCCGCTGGATATTCGCAAGGACGGCGATCGCCACGATTGGATCGCCTACCTGCTGTTCATTCCTTCGTATGCGCTGTTCGCCCTGCTCACCGGCGCCGGTGTCGGCTTCGTCGATGGCGGGCTGGGGTTTTTCCTCAGCGCGCTGCTGTACGGCGGGGTCGGCTTGGTGCTGGGCGCGGTGGCGGCGAAGATTCTGCTGAAGTACGCGCTGGAAGTGGGCTGAGATCGGTCATCTAGATCGAATCTCAGCACGCACGTGTTGCGGTTGCGGTTGCGGTTGCGGTTGCTGTTGCTGTTGCTGTTGCTGTTGCTGTTGCTGCGGCATTGAAACCCAATGCGCTGCACTCGCCTCATCCCACTCAGACCCGAAGGGCGGCGCGCAGGACGCGCGCCGTTTTTCGAGGAACAGGATGTTCCTTCGAAAAATCCCCGCGCAAGCACCGAATCCGCACGGGAGGGTTGTCAAGAAACAGCCCTTCTCTTTGGTTACTTTCTCTTGGGCTAGCAAGAGAAAGTGACCCGCACGCGCAGCGGGCGGAAGCTGTTGCTTAAGAACGAAGCCAACGCAGCAAACGGAATTCGCAATCGCGGCTTACGCCGCTCCCACAGAAGGCGAAGCCAATCCGAATCGAAGCCAGCGCGGTAGCCGAAGGTCGCGGTCGCGGCTTACGCCGCTCCTACCCCAAAGCGAGTGGCAAGAGAAAGTGACCCGCACGCGCAGCGGGCGGAAGCTGTTACTTAAGAACGAAGCCAACGCAGCAAACGGAATTCGCAATCGCGGCTCACGCCGCTCCCACAGAATGCGAAGCCAATCCGAATCGAAGCCAGCGCGCTAGCCGAAGGTCGCGGTCGCGGCTTACGCCGCTCCTACCCCAAGGCGAGAGCGGAACAGGCGCGGCCGCCGCACTGGCGATCGCGGCTCACGCCGCTCCCACAGAAAGCAGAAAGCGAAGCCGATCCGTATCGAAACTTACGCAGCAGCCGAAGGTCGCGGTCGCGGCTCACGCCGCTCCTACCCCGAGGCCAGAGCGGAACAGGCGCGGCCACCGCCTGGCGGAGCGGGGCGGACAGGCCAAGCGATCGCGGCTTACGCCGCTCCCACAGAAAGCGGAAGCAATCCCCCCCTCCTTTCCAAAGGAGGGAGGAAAAAGCAGGCGCGGCGAACCCAAACCACCACCGCGCCGCCCTACTTCGCCGGCGCCACGAACTCTCCGTAAGCCTTCAACTGCTCGGCCACCGCCTTGCCGTCGCCGACCACCACAATCGACTGATCCGCGGGCACGAAGTATTTCTTCGCAATCGCCTGCACCTGCGCGGCATCGACCGCACGGATTCGCGGCACGTACTGGCCGAGGAAATCCGAGGGCAGGCCCATCAGCCATTGGTTTGCCAGCGTCGCGGCGACCGAACCCTGTTGCTGGTTGCCTATCATGTAGCCGCCGGCGATGTAGCGCTTGGTGTCTTCCAGTTCCTGCGCCGGCACCGGTTCCTTGCCCAGCCGCTCGAACTCGTGGAAGAACTCCTTGAGCGCCGCGCCGGTGACGTCGTTGCGCACGTCGGCGCCGCCCTGGACCCGGCCGCCGACGCGTCCGGTCTGCAGGCCCGCGCTGGCGCCGTAGGTGTAGCCCTTGTCCTCGCGCAAGTTCTGGTTGACGCGGCTGCTGAAGCCGCCGCCGAGCACGGTGCTGGCCAACTGCATCGGCACGTAGTCGGGGTCGGTGATCGGAATTGCCGGACGCCCCAGGCGCAGGGTCGACTGCACGCTGCCGTCGCGCTGGATCAGCACGAAGCTCGGCTTGGCCTCGCGACGCGCGGGTGCGGTGTCGGCGATCGGCTCGCCGCTGGCCTTCCAGTCGCCGAAGGAACGCTCGGCGAGCTTGAAACCGTCCTCGGGCGAAACCCGGCCGGTGATGACCAGCAGCGCGCGGTCGGGGCGGAAGCGGCGCGCGTGCTCGGCGCGCAGCTTCTGCGGCGTGATCGCCGCGATCATGCCCTCGGTCGGCTGGGTGCGCGCGTACGGATGATCGCCGTAGCTCGCCGCCAGCAGCGCGCGCGAGGCCTTGAACGAAGGCTGCGCCTCGGCCGCCTTCAAAGCCTGCTGCGCGTTGGCCTGGGCCAGCTTGACCTCGCCGTCCGGGAACGACGGCGTGCGCGCGATCTCGGCCAGCAGGGCCAGCATCGGCGCGGCGTTGGACACCAGCGCGTCGCCGTAGAGGTTGATGCCGTCGTTGTTGGCCGAGGCGCCGACGCTGCCGCCATAGCCCTGCGCGGCTTCGGCGATCGCCTTGGAATCGCGCTGCGCAGTGCCTTCGTTGAGCAAGCTCGCCAACTGCGCGGCGAAGCCGGAGGCATCGGCGGCATCGGCGGCGTAGCCGGCGTTGCGCACCGCCAGCACGTAGTCGACGCGCGGCATGCCGTCGCGCGGCAGCACCCACACTTCCAGGCCGTTGGACAGGGTCTTCTTGACGATATTCGGTACCGGCAACGGCTTGTCGGGCGCGTACGGCGGCAATTGCGCGGGCAGCGCGGCCTTGGGACCGGCGTGGGCGGCGCCGGCGACGGCGAGCGTCAACGAGATCGCGACGGCGATCAGGTTCGGATGCGTCTTCATCGTCGTCTCCTCAGTTCTTGGCGGCGGCGGGCGCGGCGGCCGGAGCCAGCATCGCTGCGGGCTTGCGGTCGATCACGGTGCGGTTGGCGGGGGTCAGATAGGTCTTGGCCGCACGCTGGACATCGGCGGACGTCACGCCGTCGATCCAGCCGGGAATCTTGTTGACCACGGCGGCATCGCCCCACAGGGTCTGCAGCTTGGCCAGCGCGTCGGCGCGGTCGATGAAGGTCTCCAGGCCGTTGTACCAATTGGCCAACAGCTGTGTCTTGACCCGCTTGAGCGTGGCCTCGTCCACGCCTTGCTCGGCGACCTTGGCGATCTCCTCGTCGAAGGCCTTGAGCAATTCGTCGGCGCTGGACGTGGGCTTGTACAGCGCATTGACCACGAACAGAGTCGGGCCGTCGTATTCCCATTCGCTGGTCAGGCCGTACAGCAGCTCCATGTTGAGCGCGAGCTCGCGGCCCTTGACCGTGCCCTGGTAGAAGCGCGACGCGTCGCCGTCGGCGAGCAAGGCGCCCAGCACCGCCATCGGCGCCTGGTCCGGGCTGCCGCGGTCGGGCATCTTCCAACCGACCGCGATCGCCGGCACCTGGGCCAGCGCGTCGGACTGGACGATGCGTTTTTCCTTCGTGTTCAGGCCTTCGCGGTAATCGGGCGCGGCCGGGGCCTTGCGCGCCGGGATCCCGCCGAAGTACTTCTGCGCCAGCGCGAAGCCCTGCTCGGGCGTGATGTCGCCGGCCAGGCCGAGCACGGCGTTGTTGGGGCCGTAGTAGTCGCGGTGGAACGCGGCCACGTCCTCCAGGCTGGCGTTCTCCAGATCCTGGAAACTGCCGTAGCCGTCGTGGTTGTTCTCCCACTTCTGGAACGCCTGCTGGCCGATGTCGATCCACATGAA
Organism: Lysobacter sp. Root667; assembly: GCF_001427715.1. Lineage (NCBI taxonomy): Bacteria > Pseudomonadati > Pseudomonadota > Gammaproteobacteria > Lysobacterales > Lysobacteraceae > Lysobacter > Lysobacter sp. Root667. Next base: position 122,249 of record NZ_LMHF01000014.1, on the reverse strand, counting down.
GCCGCCGTAGGGCTGGTTCTTCACGTTGACCCGGATCTCTTCCTTGACCACATCCTGCTGGTTCTTGAGCGTGGTCGGGTTGAAGTCCAGGGTCTTCATGCGGTCGGCTTCGAGCCAGAGGATCGGCTCCAGCGCCGACGCCGGCGCGACTTCGATGTAGTTGGTGAAATCGGCGCGGGTGGAACCGTTGTTGCGGCCGCCGCCGCCGGTGATCACGCGGTCGAACACGCCTTCCTTCGCGTTCGGCGTGCCTTCGAACATCAGGTGTTCGAACAGGTGCGCGAAACCGGTACGGTTCTTCGGCTCCAGGCGCATGCCCACGTGATAGACCACGCTGACGCCGACGGTCGGCGAGGTATGGTCTTCGGACACGACCACGGTCAGGCCGTTGTCGAGTTTCTTGACCGCGACCGGCAAGGTCCAGCGATCGGCGTCGGCCGCGAGCGCGGCCGAGGTCGTCGTCAGCCCGGCCAGCAGCAGCGCGATGTGGCGCAAGCGCATGGAAGTCTCCATTTTCCAGATAGAGACCCACCCTAACCTTGGGCCGGCGCCGGCATACCGGCCAGAAGTCACGTGAGGGCGCGATCGGGCGTAGCGCGCGGCCGCAGGGCCGGCCGCGCGCCGGGCATCACTTGGCGACGAACTTCAAGGGACCCTTGTAGTTCGGCCAGGCGATCGAGGCGTCGCCGCGTACGTTCAGCGCCTTCTCCGCGCTGGTGCCGGCCTCGGTGGTGACGCTGGCCATCATCGTCGGCATCCAGAAATCGACCACGAAGGCCCCGTCGCGCTTGATGACCGGGTTGATGTGCAAGGTGGAGGTCTTGCCCGGCTCGACCTGGAACACGACCACGTCGTCGTTCACGAAAGCGCCGCGGTCGAGGATCTTCTGCACGCTGAAGCCGGCGGTCATTTCCAGACCGATGCCGGTGATGCGGTATTCGCCCGCGGGCAGTACCAGGGTTTCGCTCTGGCCGTAGCGGGTCATGTGGCTGATCGGGAAGTCCACGAACTGCTTGCCGACCATCGTGAACACCAACTGCCGGTCGCGGATGCCCCACTCCAGACCGCCGCTGCGCAATTGCTTGTCGACCTTCTTCGGCAGTTCCTTCTCGCTGGTGAAGGGCTTGATATCGACGATCAAGGTGCCCGTCGCCGAAGGCGATGCGACAGCGGCCTCCTGGGCCGAAACCGGCGCGGCGACCAGCGCCGCGGCGCACAGCAGCATGCTTGCGAAAAATTTCATCCTTCCCCCTGTTGCGGTTATGTGCGAATGCCCGCGCATTCTGGCTGCCGCGGCGGTCGCCGACAACGGCAAGCCAGCATTCGCCGCAAGGCTTGATGCGAACCGGTGCGCCGATGCGCGGGACCGCGGTCGTCGCCTCGCAAATCCGACTCGTTGCCGGCGCCGCCGGCCCTGGCTGCGCTGGCCCGAATCGCCGACACTTGCAGGCCCCCAATCCCCTCCATCGCCGCCCATGCCTTCACTGCGCCCCGCCCTGCTCGCCCTCGCCCTGTCCCTGATCGCCGCCAGCAGCGCCACCGCCGCCGAGCCCCTGCTGCCCGAAGCCCGCGCCTATTCGAGCCAGGACGCCTGGCGCCAACCGGTGGCGCCGTTCCGCATCGGCGAACGCAGCTGGTACATCGGCACCGCCGGCCTGAGCGCGATCCTGGTCAAGACCGACGCCGGCGCGGTGCTGATCGACACCGGTCTGCCGCAGGCCGGCGACATGCTGCTGCAGCGGATGCGCGCGCTCGGCGTCGAGCCCTCGCAGCTCAAGCTGATCCTGCACAGCCATGCTCATATCGACCACATCGGCGCGCTGGCGCAGATCCAGCGCGCGACCGGCGCGCAGGTGGTCGGCAACGCCGAAGCCGCCGTGCTGCTGGCGCGCGGCGGCAGCGACGATATTCATTTCAGCGATATGTTGTTCCCGCCGGTGCAAGTCCAACGCATCGTCATGGACGGCGAGACCGTCGAACTGGGCGGCATGCGCTTCACCGCGCATTTCACTCCCGCGCATACGCCCGGCAGCACCAGCTGGACCTGGGACGACCGCGTCGACGGCAAGACCGCGCACATCGCCTACGCCGACAGTCTCAGCGCGCCCGGCTACCAGTTGATCGACAACCCGCGCTATCCGCATATCGTCGACGACTTCCGGCGTGGCTTCGCCACGGTGCGCGCCCTGCCCTGCGACCTGCTGCTGACGCCGCACCCCGACGCCAGCGGCTGGAACCCGGCCGACACCGCCGCCCCGCACAAGAACCCGCTGAGCTGTCGCGCCTATGCCGACAAGGCCGAAGCCGCGTTCGACAAGACCCTCGCCGAGCAACGCGCCAAAGCGGCGCCGCAGGAAAAGCGCTGATGCCTTACACCCCGATCGTGGCCACCTTGGGCTACGTACTCTCGCCCGACGGCCGCGAAGTGCTGATGGTCCATCGCAACGCGCGCCCGGACGATCACCAACTCGGCAAGTACAACGGCCTGGGCGGCAAACTCGAGCGCGACGAGGACGTGGTCGCCGGCATGCGCCGCGAGATCCTCGAGGAGGCCGGCATCGATTGCGACGAGCTGCACCTGCGCGGCACCATCAGCTGGCCCGGCTTCGGCAAGCACGGCGAGGACTGGCTGGGTTTCATCTTCACCATCACCCGCTACAGCGGCACGCCGTACGCGAGCAATCCCGAGGGCACCCTGGAATGGGTGCCGCTGGAGCGTTTGCACGACCTGCCGATGTGGGAAGGCGACCGCGAGTTCCTGCCGCTGGTGTTCGACGCCGACCCGCGCCCGTTCCACGGCGTGATGCCCTATCGCGACGGTCGCATGCAGTCCTGGCGCTACGCCCGCGCTTGAAGCGTGCTCGCTTGAAGCGTGCACGCCGGGGTCTCAGCGTCGCGCTTCGGTCGCCATCCGCACCGCCAGCGCGGCCAGCACCGTACCCATCAGCCAGCGCTGCACCGCCAGCCAGGTCGGGCGGCGACCGAGGAACGCGGCCAGCGAACCGGCACTGATCGCGATCAGCGCATTGACCATCAGGCTGATCGCGATCTGGGTGCTGCCCAGCGCCAGCGACTGGCCGAGTACCTGACCCTTGGACGGGTCGATGAATTGCGGCAGCAACGACAGGTACAGCACCGCCGCCTTGGGGTTCAGCAGATTGGTCATCAGCCCCATCGCGAACAGCCGGCGCGGGCTGTCCTGCGGCAGCTCGCGGACCTGGAACGGCGAACGCCCGCCCGGCTTCAGGGCCTGCCAGGCCAGATAAGCCAGATAGAGCGCGCCGCACAGGCGTAGTGCGTCGTACGCGTACGGCACCGCCATCACCAGCGCAGTGATGCCCAGCGCCGCGCACAGCATGTAGAACACGAAGCCGAGCGCGACGCCGCCCAGCGAGATCAAGCCCGCCTTGGGCCCCTGGCAGATCGAGCGCGAAATCAGATAGACCATGTTCGGCCCGGGCGTGAGCACCATGCCCAGCGCGATCAGGGCGAAGGCGATCAGGTTCGAGGCTTCGGGCATGGTGCGGTCTCCGTGGACGTTCTACGTGGCGTGACGTCGCGCGGCGCACGACGGACGAATCAGGCGTCGCGGGTTTCGCCCACGACGTATTCCATGTTGACCGCGTGCGGGGCGCTCTCGGCGAACCCGTACTTGGCGTAAAGATGTTTGGCGTCGCCGTCGGCGACCAGGGTCACGAACGCCGACGGCTGCGCGTGCGCATGCAGCCAGGCGTCGAGCGCGTCGAGGATGCGCTTGCCCAGGCCGCGGCCCTGCCATTCCGGCACGACCGCGATGTCGACCACGCTGTAGAAGCAGCCGCCGTCGCCGATGATCCGGCCCATGCCGACCACCGCGCCGTCGCGCAGCAGACTGACGCCGTACAGCGTGTTCGGCAGGCCCAGGCGCGCGGCCTCGCGCGTGCGCGGCGACATGCCGGCGACGGCGCGCAGGCGGCAGTAGTCGTCGACTCCGGGGAAGCGTTCGAGCAGCTCGATCGTGTCGCCGGCCGCACCCGCCGCACCCGTCCCGGAAGCCGCGCTCATCTCAGCCCGGATCCTTGGCGATCGCCTCGGCGGACTCCAGGCCGACGTTGGTCGGCGCGGCCTCGTACACGGCGCGATCGAGCAGGCCGGTTTCCTTCGCCACCAGCACCGGCACCAGCATCTGGCCGGTGACGTTGGTCATGGTGCGCATCATGTCGAGCACGCGGTCGATCGCGTACAGATAGCCGATGGTTTCCAGCGGCAGGCCGGCGGCGCTGAGCACCACCGTCGCCATCACCACCGCCGTACCCGGAACGCCGGCGGTGCCGAAGCTGCCCAGCACCGAGGCCAGCATGATCACCAGGTACTGCGCCAGCGACAGGTCGAGGTCGGCGTACTGGGCGATGAACACCGCCGCCATCGCCGGATAGATCGCGCCGCAGCCGTCCATCTTGATGGTCGCGCCCAGCGGCAACGCGAACCCGGCGTAGTTCTTGTCCACGCCCAGGTTGTGGGTGACGCTGCGCAGCGAAGCCGGCAGCGCGGCGAAGCTGGACGAGGCCACGAACGCGACCTGCATGCCCGGGAACGCGCCACGGAAGAACTTCAGCGGGTTCAGCCCATGCGCCAGCAGCAGCGCGCTGTAGACCACGGCGATGTGCAGGCCGCAGGCCAGGTACAGGGCGATCACGAACTTGCCCAGCGGCAGCAGTTTTTCGAAACCGTAGCCGCCGATCAGCGCCGCGATCAGGCCGAAGGTGCCCAGCGGGGTGAACTCCAGCACGAAGCGGGTGATCTGGATCATGGTGTCGCTGGCTTCGCCGGCGAGCTTGCGCAGGCCGGCGACGCGGTCGCCGAGCTTGACCAGCGCGAAGCCGACCAGCCCGGCGAAGAAGATCACCTGCAGCACCTTGCCCTCGGCCATCGCCTGGAAGGGATTGGCCGGCACCACGCCCAGCAGTACGTCGATCGGCGGCGGCACGTCCTTGGGCTGGTAGTCGCCGGCGATCTGCAGCGTGCCCACGCCCTGGCCCGGCGCGACCAGGTGCGCGACCGTCAGGCCGACGCCAACCGCCAGCACCGCGGTGAACGCGAACCAGGCGAAGGTGCGCCCGCCGAGCGCGGCCACCGATTTCTGCCCATGCAGGGACGCGACCGCGTTGATCACCGCGAACAGCACCAGCGGCACCGCGATCATCTTGATCAGGGTCACGTAGAGCTTGCCCAGCGGCCCGAACCAGGTCTCGGCCGCCGGGCCCATCAGCCAACCGGCGAGCGCGCCGAGCACGAAGCCGCCCAGCACCCGTTGCCAGAACGGGATCTTGAACCAGGCCGACACCAGCTTCATGCGGATACCTCGCGGCTACGAGTGGGCACCTTAGCCGAGGCGCCCGACCGCGGCGACCCCCGCCGGTGCAACACCGGTATCCCATTCCAGCAACAACCACACGGCATAATCGCGGTTTCGTCCGCCACCGGTCCCCGAGATGTCCCGTACGCGCACCGCCTGCCTCGCCCTCGCCGTCACCCTGTCCCTCAGCGCCTGCGCCAGTTCGTCGCCCCCGCACGCCTCCGCCGGGCCCGCCGTGGTGGGCGCCGCGGCCCTCGTGGTGGACGTGCCCCCGATCCGCCACCCGCAGGACGAAACCCCGCAGTGGTGGTTCCGCGACGGCGCCGCCCAGGCCGCGCAGCGCGGCGCGATGGCCGGCAAGGCCAGGAACGTGATCCTGTTCGTCGGCGACGGCATGAGCCTGACCACGGTCGCCGCCGCGCGCATCTTCGAGGGCCAGAAGAAAGGCGGCCCGGGCGAGGAGAACCGCCTGAGCTGGGAGCGCTTCCCCTCGACCGCGCTCAGCAAGACCTACAACACCGATTCGCAGACGCCGGACTCGGCCGGCACCATGAGCGCCATGGCCACCGGCGTGAAGACCCGCGCCGGCGTGCTCAGCATCGGCCAGCAGGCCGCGCGCGGCAGCTGCGCCGGCGCCCTGGCCGCGCCGATCCTGAGCCTGTGGGAACTCGCCGCGGGCAGCGGCCTGGCCACCGGCGTGGTCACCACCACCCGCGTGACCCACGCCACCCCCGGGGCGACCTTCAGTCATTCGGCCGACCGCAACTGGGAGAACGACGCCGACCTGCCCGAGGACGCCAAGGCCGCCGGCTGCCAGGACATCGCCCGGCAGATGATCGAATCGCCCTACGGCACCGGTCCCGACGTGCTGATGGGCGGCGGTCGCGGCAGCTTCATGACGGTCGAACAGCGCGACCCCGAATACGACGACAAGGTCGGCCAGCGCCTCGACGGCCGCGACCTGATCGCGACCTGGAAGCAGCGCCACCCCGGCGGCGCCTACGTCTGGAACGCCAAGCAGTTCGCGGCCGCACCGGCGGACAAGCCCTTGCTGGGCTTGTTCGAACCCGACCACATGCAGTTCGACCACGACCGTCCCCAGGACGGCGCCGGCGAACCGACCCTGGCCGAGATGACCCGCGCCGCGATCGCGCGCCTGAACCGCCTCAGCGCCGACAAGGGCGGCAACGGCTGGGTGCTGCTGGTCGAAGGCGGCCGCATCGACCACGCCCACCACTACGGCAATGCCTACCGTGCCCTGACCGAAACCGTCGCCCTCAGCGACGCGGTGCGCGCGGCCAGCGAAGCGACCTCGGCCGACGACACCTTGATCCTGGTCACCGCCGACCATTCGCATACGCTCAGCTTCGTCGGCTACCCGGTGCGCGGCAACCCGATCCTGGGCAAGGTCCGCGGCACCAGCGGCGAAGACGGCGACGCCGCCGACTACGCACGCGATTCGCTCGGCATGCCCTACACCACGCTCAATTACAGCAACGGTCCCGGCTACGTCGGCGCCAGCGCCCAGCAGCCGGAAGGCCCGAAACGTTTCCTGCATACCGCCAGCAGCACCCAACAGGCCGAGCACGGCCGTCCGGACCTGACCAAGGTGGACACCGAGCAACCCGACTACCTGCAGGAGTCGCTGGTCCCGACCAGCAACGAATCCCACGGCGGCGACGACGTCGGCATCTGGGCGCGCGGCCCCGGCAGCGACGCCGTCCGCGGCAGCGTCGAACAGAACACGATCTTCCATTTCATGCTGCAGGCCATGCCGAAACTGCGCGGCGCGCTTTGCGCCAAGGGCGATTGCGACGCCCAGCAGGTCCCGGTGACCTTGCCGAAGCCGGACGATTTCAAGAACCGCTGAGTTAGGTCACCGCCGCATCGGAGTCCACCGCTTCGATGCGGCGATGGCGACCGGCCGCGCCGCCAAAACCAGAGCGATCCCAACGCCACCCCACACATCGCAGTTGCGCAGCGCAGCGATGCGCTGCGCTGCGATGCGTGGAGTGCGACGAACAACCGTAGACCCGAAGGGCGGCGCGCAGGACGCGCGCCGTTTTTCGAGGAACAGGATGTTCCTTCGAAAAATCCCCGCGCCAGCTCCGAACTCGCACGGGAGGGTTGTCAAGGCAGGCCCTTCTCTTTGGTTACTTTCTCTTGGGCCAGCAAGAGAAAGTGACCCGCATGCGCAGCAGGCGGAAGCCTTTGACTTGAGAATCGAAACCTTCGCCGAACCTCGGAGTTCGCAATCGCGGCTTACGCCGCTCCTACCCCAAGGCGAGTGGCAAGAGAAAGTGACACGCATGCGCAGCAGGCGGAAGCTCTTGCTTAAGAACGAAACCGACGAATGTAGCTGGGATTCGCAATCGCGGCTYACGCCGCTCCCACAGAAAGCAAAAGGCGGAAGGCGGAGCCATAGCGAAACCTCCGTCGGAAGACGAAGGTCGCGGTCGCGGCTCACGCCGCTCCTCCGTCGGAAGACGAAGGTCGCGGTCGCGGCTCACGCCGCTCCTACCCCAAGGCGAGTGGCAAGAGAAAGTGACCCGCATGCGCAGCGGGCGGAAGCCGTTGACTTAAGTAGTGGAACCAACGCAGCAAATGGAATTCGCAATCGCGGCTCACGCCGCTCCCACAGAAAGCAAAAGGCGGAAGCCATAGCGAAACCTCCATCGGAAGACGAAGTTCGCGGTCGCGGCTCACGCCGCTCCTACCCCAAAGCGGGTGGCAAGAGAACGTGACTCGCATGCGCAGCGGGCGGAAGCTGTTGCTTAAGAACGAAACCAACGCAGCAAACTGAATTCGCAATCGCGGCTTACGCCGCTCCCACAGAAAGCAAAAGGCGGAAGGCGGTCCGTCGGAAGACGAAGGTCGCGGTCGCGGCTCACGCCGCTCCTACCCCAAGGCGAGTGGCAAGAGAAAGTGACCCGCATGCGCAGCGGGCGGAAGCCTTCGACCTTCGCGCCGAAGTCAAAAACCTTTAAAAAACCCGCATGCGGGATGGCGCTGAAATCACTGCGCCTCAGCCAGGACGCCGAGCGCCCGAGCGTTCGGGGGATGACGGACTGGAGGCAAAGCAACAGCATTTGCGCCTTTGGCGCTGCATCCCCTAACCCTCTCCCGCAAGCGGGAGAGGGAACATGACGAGATCGGAGGGGGATGACTTCGGCGAGCGAGGCGCTTGCCTGGCAGCGACGTGCGCCGGGCCTGCGTCCGGCGTTCGAAGAAATTCATGCAGGACGCGCAGGAAAGCCTGCGCAAACCGACTCAGAACGGCTTGGCCAACACCAAATACACCACCCCGACCAACAGCAACACCGGCAGCTCATTGAACCAGCGCAAGGCCTTGGAGCTGGGCAACGCCCGCCCCTTCTCCACACCCTTGAGCCACCGCCCAGACACGATGTAATAGCCCAGCATCACCACCACCAGGGTCAGCTTCGCGTGCAACCACTCCCCGCTGATGCCGAAATGCAGCCACAAAGTCAGGCCCGCCAAGGCCGCCAGGCCGAACATGATGTGGCCGAAGCGGTACAGCCGCCGGCCCATCAGCACCAGCCGCGCGCGCACCGCCGGCTCATCGCCCGCCTCCGCCAGATTGACCAGGATCCGGGGCAGGTAGAACACCCCTCCCATCCACGCCATCACGAATACGACATGGGCGGTCTTGGTCCAGAGATAGGCATTCATCGCAGGCTTCCTGTGGGTGGCGGTTGCGGGCCGGGGGCGCGGCCGCGCTAGGATGCCACGCCGCCGCCCGCGGCCGATGCCGACGACCGCATGCAGGACACGATGAGCAAACAGTACGACCGCGACTACTTCCAGCGCTGGTACCGCGACCCCGAGATCGGCGGCCGCGCGCGCCTGCAGCGCAAGGTCGCGCTGGCCGTGGCCAGCGCCGAATACCACCTGGAGCGCCCGATTCGCAGCGTGCTCGACGTCGGCGCCGGCGAAGCCGCCTGGCGTGCGCCGCTGCTGAAACTGCGGCCCAAGCTGCGCTATCTGGGCTTCGACAGCAGCGAGTATGCCGTCGCCCGCCACGGCGCGCGCCGCAACCTGCACTACGCCCGCTTCGGCGATTTCGAAGCGCTGCGGCCGTGCCCGCCGGTCGACCTGCTGATCTGCAGCGACGTGCTGCACTACCTCGACACCCGCGAGCTCGAACGCGGCCTGCCCGGACTGGCCGAGCTCTGCGGCGGGGTCGCGTTCCTGGAGACCTTCACCCGCGAGGACGGCGTCGACGGCGACACCGTCGGTTTCAAGCGCCGCCCGGCGCGGTTCTACCGCGAGCGCTTCGCCGCCGCCGGCTTCGCCCCGCTCGGCTCGCACCTGTGGCTGGCGCCGGCCCTGAGCGAGGGCACCGCGGCGCTGGAAACCCCAGGCTGAACATCCATGCCGGCTTAACGCCGGCGCTCGCGCTATCGGCTATGCTGCGCCGCAGCAAACCGTCGTTAGCCAACCGTCGTTCCTTGGGATCCGCCCGATGCTGCTTTACCAGATGCACGAACTCGGCCGCGCCTGGCTGGCGCCGATGACCTACTGGGCCGATGCCGGCTCCAAGATGTTCGCCGCTCCCGGCAGTTGGCTGTCGACCGTGCCCGGCGCCTCGCGCGTCGCCGCCGGCTACGAACTGCTGTACCGGATCGGCAAGGACTACGAGAAACCCGAGTTCGGCATCCACTCGCTGGAGATCGACGGCGACACCTACCCGGTGATCGAGCGCGAGATGAAGCGCAAGCCGTTCTGCCGCCTGCTGCGCTTCAAGCGCTACGCCGACGACGCCGACAACATCGCCGAGCTCAAGGACGATCCGCCGGTGCTGGTGGTCGCGCCGCTGTCGGGCCACCACAGCACCCTGCTGCGCGATACCGTCAAAACCCTGCTGCGCGACCACAAGGTCTACATCACCGACTGGATCGATGCGCGCATGGTGCCGGTGAGCGAAGGCGCTTTCACGCTCGACGACTACGTCGCCTACATCCAGGAATTCATCCGCCTGATCGGCGCCGAAAACCTGCACGTCATCAGCGTCTGCCAGCCGACCGTGCCGGTGCTGGCGGCGGTGTCGCTGATGGCCGCGCGCGGCGAAGCCACGCCGCGTTCGCTGGTGATGATGGGCGGCCCGATCGACACCCGCGAAAGCCCGACCCAGGTCAACGACCTGGCCGTGCACAAGCCGCTGTGGTGGTTCGAAGGCAACCTGATCCACCACGTGCCGGCCAACTACCCCGGCGGCGGCCGCCGCGTGTACCCGGGCTTCCTCCAGCATGGCGGCTTCGTCGCCATGAACCCCGAGCGGCATTTCCAGTCGCACTGGGATTTCTACCAGGACCTGCTCAAGGGCGACCTCGAAGACGCGGCCTCGCATCGGCGCTTCTACGACGAGTACAACGCCGTGCTCGACATGCCGGCCGAGTATTACCTCGACACGATCCGCGTGGTGTTCCAGGAACACCTGCTGCCGCGCGGCCTGTGGGACGTCGCCGGCGAGCGCGTGAACCCGGCCGCGATCGGCAAGACCGCGCTGCTGACCATCGAAGGCGAACTCGACGACATCTCCGGCCAGGGCCAGACCCGCGCCGCGCACCGCCTGTGCACCGGCATCGCCGAAGCCGACCGCCAGCACATCGAGGTCAAGGGCGCCGGCCACTACGGCATCTTCAGCGGCCGCCGCTGGCGCGAGCAGGTCTATCCGCAGGTGCGCGACTTCATCGCCAAGTACGCGGCTTAAGCAGCCTTACCCCAGCCCTCTCGCGCAGGCGCGCGAGGGGCTGAACGACGAAGGCCCGGCGGAGCGATCCGCCGGGCCTCCGCGTCTGCATGGCATCCCGCTCAGCTGTACTGCGACGACTTCACCAGCAGATGCTTGGCCAGCGCGCCGTGCAAGATGCCGACGCCGCGTGCGATGTGCAGGGTCACGAACAGCAGCACGATGCCCAGCGCCACCGCCAGCGGCCAGGTCCAGGGCGCCGACATCAGGTTGACGTCGTCGATCCAGAAGCCGGCGCCGAAACTGCCGAACAACATCGCGATCGGCGCCAGGATCAGCGACAGCGACACGCTCAGCCCGGTCACCGCGATCGTGAAGTAGAGGATGCCCAGCGGCATCATCAGCACCATGTACAGCAGAGTGCCCCAGGTGCGCGGGTCGACGAACATGTCCTTAATGCGGTCGAACAGCGGCTTGCCGCGGCCGCTGTACAAGGGCCGGCGCGGCATGCGCTCGCCCAGCATCACCTCGATCAGGCGCCCTTCGACCAGCGACAGCACCCGCACCGAACCCAGGAACAGGATCACGAACGGGATGCCGATGATCAGCACCGCCAGGCCGGCCGACAGCGAAGCGCCGGTGACCACCCAGGTGAAGTAGAAGATGCCGGTGGCCAGCGACAGCAGCATGTAGAACAGCGCGGCGTAGGTGCGCGGCTCGGCGGCGACGCCGAAGAACTGCCCCAGCACCGACTTGCGCGGCCGCGGCGGCGGCGCGCGCAACGCGGTCTGCACGGTGACCTCGGTATCGCGGTAGATCTCGGCGACCTCGTCGGGCGCGCCGTAGCTGCCGGCGACGGCGGCGATCACTTCGGCCTCGCTCCTGCCGGGGTTCTCGGCCAGTTCCGAGCGCAGGTACTCCTCGGCGTCGTAGAGCGCGTCCTGGACCAGCGCCGGATCGGCGCCGGCCAGCGCGGCGCGCAGGCGGTCGAGGTACTCGGGGATCGAATGCGGCAGCGGTTTGTCGGTGGTGGCGTTCATGCGGTCGGCCCTTCAAGGACGGAATCGACGGAATCTCGGGTGGCCCGCCAGGCCGAAGTCCATTGCTGCAGGACTTCGCGGCCGGTGTCGGTGATGCGGTAGTAGCGGCGCGGCGGCCCGGTCACCGAAGGCTCGACATGGCTGTCGAGCAGGCCCGCGGCGCCGAGGTTGCGCAGCACCGGGTAGAGCGCGCTCTGCTTGCCGCTGAGCACGCCCTCGCCTTCGCGCTCCAGGCGCTTGGCGATCTGGTAGCCGTACATCGGCTCGGCAGCGGCGCCGAGTACGGCCAACAGGGCCAGCGACACGGTGCCTGCGCTGAGCTCTTTCTGGAACTTTCTGAGGTGGCTTTCGATGTCGGTCATGGCCCGGTCCCGCTAGCTTGGAGACCACAGTAGTATTAAGTTCGCTATACCGCGCATGCCATTAGTAACTAGGCCGTACTACCGGGTCCCGACGACGAGGCTGCGGCCTGCACGCGCCCGTCCCAGGGGCCACGCTACGCTGCCGGTCCCACCGCAGCCGGAACTCGCCATGGATCTGCCCCACCCCGGTCCCGCGCATGCGCGGTTGATGCGTTTCGCCGGCCGCTGGCAAGGCGACGAATGGCTTTCGCCTTCGCCCTGGGGCCCCGGCGGCGCGGCGATCGGCCGCACCGTATGCCGGCCCTCATTGGACGGCATGGCCCTGATCCAGGAGTACGAGGAGGAGCGCGACGGCCAGGTTGTGTTCCACGGCCACGGCGTGTTCCTGATCGAGCCCGGCAGCGACACCGTGCTGTGGTGGTGGTTCGACAGCCTCGGATTCCCGCCCGAACCCGCGCGCGGCCGTTGGCAGGGCGAGGTGCTCAGCTTCGAGAAGGTCACCCCGCGCGGCGAAGCGCGTTATCGCTACGAATTCGACGGCGACCGCTATCGCTTCGTGATCGAGAACCGGTTCCCGGGCCAGGACGACTACACCGAGTTCATGCGTGGCGACTACACTCGCTCGACCTGAAGGGGAGATCCACCGATGCGTTCGAAGCCGTCCTCGTCCAAGCCGGCAGCATGGCTGTCGCCGCTGCTGATCGCCGCGACCTTGTTGTCGCTACCGCTGGCCGCCGCGGCCGCCGACGCGGCCAAGCCGCGCTCGATGCAGGAAATCCTCGACGCGACCAAGCCCGGCGACTGGCGCGCGCTCGACCCGCGCGACACCCTCTACCTCAGCCTGCCGCGCGGCCGGGTGGTAATCGAACTGGCGCCCGACTTCGCGCCCGCGCACGTCGCCAACATCCGCGCCCTGGCCCGCAACGGCTACTGGAACGGGCTCAGCATCAACCGCTCGCAGGACAATTTCGTGGTCCAGTGGGGCGACCCGGCCGAGGACGACAAGAGCCGCAAGCCGCTGGGCAAGGGCACCAAGGCCAAGCTTCCCGCCGAATTCACGCGCAGCAGCGACAAGTTGCCGTTCCACGTCCTGCCCGATCCCGACGGCTGGGCGCAGCAAGTCGGCTTCGCCGACGGCTTCCCGGCCGCGCGCGACACCGGCGCCAAGTCGGCCTGGCTCGCGCACTGCTACGGCATGGTCGGCGCCGGCCGCGACGTCGCCGCCGATTCCAGCAACGGCACCGAACTCTACGTCGTGATCGGCCAGTCGCCGCGCCAGCTCGACCGCAACATCACCGTGGTCGGCCGTGTGGTCCAGGGCATGGAACTGCTGTCGGTGCTGCCGCGCGGCACCGGCGCCCTGGGCTTCTACGAGAACCCGGCCCAGCGCGTGCCGATCGCCTCGATCCGCCTGGCCGCCGACGTGCCGAAGAAGGACCGGGTCGCGATCGAAGTACTGCGCACCGACAGCGCCGCCTTCGACGAGATCATCGAATCTCGCCGCAACCGCCGCGACGAGTGGTACAAGCAGCCGGCCGGCCATATCGACCTGTGCAACGTGCCGCTGCCCACGCGCGAAGTCAGCGAGAAGGCGCCGGCCAAGCCGAGCAAGCCCGGCAAACCCAAGTCCAAGTAAGCGACGCGCCTGCCGCCGCGACGCTCAGGCGTCGCGGCGCTGAGCCAGCACCTGATGCTGGAACAGGCACATCCGCACCACGCTGTGGTAGCGGCCGTCGCTGAAGAACTCGTCCCGCAGCACGCCCTCGCGCTCGAAGCCCGCGCCTTCGTAGATCGCGATCGCGCGATCGTTGTCGACGTCGACCAGCAGATAGAGCTTGTACAGGTTCAACACCCGGAACGCGTAGTTGATCGCCAGCCGCGTCGCCGCGCGCGCATAGCCGCGGCGCTGCTTTTCGGGCGAAATCATGATCAGGAATTCGGCGCGCCGGTGCATGTGGTCGATCTCGACCAGCTCGACCAGGCCGACCCGTTCGCCGTGCATATCCTCGACGATGAAGCGTCGTTCGGACTGGTCGTGGATGTGCTTACGGAACAGTTCTTCCAGCTCGACGAAGGACTCGTACGGCTCCTCGAACCAATAGCCCATCACGCTGCGGTTGTTGTTGAGCTGATGGACGAAATGCAGGTCGCTGCGTTCCAGCGGACGCAGGGTCACGGTCGGCGCGGCGGCGGATTCTTTCGCGTTCATGCGCGCACCCTACTCCATGGTCGTGGACGCCGGATGACGTAGCCCGGCGCCGTCACATCGCCTTAGCTCCGGCCCGCCTAGCCTCGCTGCGTTCCCCCGCGATAGGCCCAAACCCATGCCCCTGCTGCGACTGCGCGTGACCGGTAGCGAAGACGATGCCCGCGCCATCGGCAACCTCCTGGTGAGCCTGGACGGCATCGAACACGTCGAGGAAGTCGCCGACCTGATGCCGCGCATGGACGACGACGATTCCAGCTCGGCCGGGCTGCCCGACGATCGCGGTCCGGGCACCCACGAAATCGAGATCGAAGCGCCCAACCGCGCCAGCGCGGAGAAGGTGCGCGAGGCGGTGGAAGCGCTGGCCTTCGATCTGGACGTGCTGGTCGAATTCGAGAACGAAGAGGAACGCTGAAACCCGGCCGGGGTGGGCGCCGCATTCAGGCGCCCCCACGTTCATTCGGGGAATCGCCTTCAGCGCCGCGGCCACGCCCGGCAGCAGCGCGCGCATGCGCGCGTCGCCGGTGGCATCGGCGCGGCGCGCATCAGCCGGCCTTACGGCGCCGGCGCAGCAGGCGCACCAACCACAGGCCGGCCAGCACCACCACGCCCAGCGGCAGCAGCACTGCGAACGCACGGATCAGCCAGGCGATCACGCCGGTGACGATGCTGCCGAAATCGCCCAGCGCCTGACCGATCTCGCTGCGGTTGGCCTGCGACTGCGGCGCGTTGAAGCTCAGGGTCAGCAATTGAGTGTCGACCCGGCGCTGGTGCTGCGCGCCCTCCTGCTGCGCGCCCTGCAACTGCGCCTCGATCTGGGCGATCTGGGCCGACAGGATCATCATGTCCTGGATCTTCAGATCGCGACGGGCCTGGAATTCCAGCAGCCGCTCGTGCTCGCGGCGCAGGCGGTCCTGCAGCAGGCCGTTGTCGCGCATCACCACCGCCAGGTCCTCGGCGTGGGTGTTGCGGCTGGCGATCTCGTCGCCCTTGCCGGCCAGCGCGATCAGCGGATCCACACCGGCGGGCACCACCCGCACCTGCAGCCTGGCGCTGGGGAAGTCGCCGCCCTGCTGCTGCAAACCCAACACCGCGCAGGGACCGAACTTGCCGCCGTTGCAGGCGTCCTGCGCCGCGCGCAGGCGCTTGGGAATCTCGGCCGCCTCGACCTTGAGGTCGACTTCGTGTTCGTAGGCCAGCTTGACGCCGAGGTCCGCGGCGGCGCCCTGCGCGCGCCCAGGCGCGGCAGCCGTGCTTTCCGCTGGTGCAGCAGCGGCTTCGTCGTGCGCGGTCTGTTTGCTGCAGGCGGCCACGGCCGCCAAGGTCAAGGCCAACGCGGCCGTGGTCCAAACCCTGCGCATCGCGATTCTCCCCGAGCCCCCTGTGGGCTGGGCGGACTATGACACCGCCGCGACGGCGTCCACCAGCGGGGACGCCGTCGCGCGTTCAGCGCGGCGCAAGCCGGTCCTGCCATTGGACCGACCCTCTCTCTCGTCGCATCCGTTGCGAGCCCGCACCCCAAGTGCAGGCCCGCGCCGAGCGGCAGCGCATTGAGGTCGACGAACGAATCGGCAGAGCGCCCGCGACCAACGGCCTATGCGGCCCGCCCCCGGCGCGCGATATCCTCCGCGGGTCGCGGCGTCCGCCGCCCCCATGAGATTCGTTATGCGCCTGTCGCGAAAGTCGCCGCTAGCCCTGGCCCTGCTGACCGTCACCCTCGCCGCCTGCCAGCCCAAGGCGGCCGACGCGCCGCAGGCGCCCGCGGCGACCGCCAGCGCCGCGGTGCCGGCTTCCGACGCCGCCACCGACGCCCGCTTCGCCGAACTGTCCAAGCAGTGGCTGGACGGCTGGCTCAAGCTCAACCCGGTCTCGGCGACCCAGATCGGCGAACACCGCTACGACAGCGAAGTCGACGACCTCAGCGAAAGCGGCCGCAAGGCCCAGGTCGATTTCGCCAAGAAGCTGCTGGCCGAGCTAGACACGGTCGACCTGAGCAAGCTCTCGCGCGAGAACCAGATCGACGCAGCGATCCTGCGCAACCAGCTGCGTTCGGACATCTGGGGCATCGACACCCTGCAGAGCTGGGCCTGGGATCCGCAGGTCTACAGCGGCCTGGCCGGCGGCGCGATCTACAACCTGATGGCGCGCGAGTTCGCGCCGATGCCGCAGCGCCTGAAGTCGGCGACCGTGCGCATGGAGAAGATCCCGCAGATCTTCGCCCAGGCCCGCGCCAACCTCGACCCGACCCGGGTGCCGAAGATCCACGCCGAGACCGTCGCCAAGCAGAACGCCGGCGTGCTCAGCCTGGTCGACACCTTCATCCTGCCCAACGCCGGCCAGCTTCATGGCGCGGACCGCAAGCGCCTGGACGCCGCCGTCGCCGGCCTGCGCAAGGCCGTGGCCGAGCAGCAGAAGTGGCTGGACGAAACCCTGGTGCCCAACGCCAAGGGCAACTTCCGCATCGGCCAGACCCTGTACGACGAAAAGCTGCAGTACTCGCTGAACTCGTCGCTGTCGCGCGCCGAAATCAAGCAGCGCGCCGAGGCCGAGCTGGGCCGCGTGCGCGGCGACATGTACGCGATCGCGCAGAAGGTGCTGAAGGACAAGCCCAACGCACCCGCCTTGCCGGACAAGCCCAGCGCCGAGGAACAGCAGAAGGCGATCGAAGCCGCGCTGGAACTGGCCTACGCCGAGAAGCCCGCGCGCGACAAGGTGGTCGACTTCGCCAAGCAGACCCTGGCCGACGCGACCGCGTTCACCCGCGCCAAGGACCTGGTCACGGTGCCCAACGATCCGGTCAAGATCATCCTGATGCCGGAATTCCAGCGCGGTGTCGCGGTCGCCTACTGCGATTCGCCCGGCCCGCTCGATCGCGGCCTGGATACCTACTACGCGATCTCGCCGATTCCGGACGACTGGAGCGACAAGCAGGTCGACTCCTTCCTGCGCGAATACAACAACCGCATGATCCACCTGCTGTCGATCCACGAAGCGATGCCGGGCCACTACCTGGAAGGCGCGCATTCGGCCAAGTCGCCGTCGACCCTGCGCGCGGTGCTGCGTTCGGGCCTGTTCGCCGAAGGCTGGGCGGTCTACACCGAGGACATGATGGCCGACGCCGGCTATCTGGATAACGACCCGCTGTTCCGCCTGGTCCAGCTGAAGTTCTACCTGCGCACCATCGCCAACGCGATCCTCGACCAGGGCGTGCAGGTCGACAACTGGACCAAGGAACAGGCGATGGAGCTGATGACCAAGCAGGCCTTCCAGCAGGCCAGCGAGGCCGAAGGCAAGTGGGTGCGCGCGCAGCTGACCTCGGCGCAGTTGCCGACCTACTTCGTCGGCGCACAGGAGCACTTCGACATGCGCAAGGCGGTGGAGAGCAAGCTCGGCGCCCAGTTCAACGCCAAGGCCTACCACGACCAGGTGCTGTCCTACGGCGCGCCGCCGGTGCGTTTCGTGCGCCAGATGATGCTGAACGAGCCGATCAAATAAGGCGGCTTCCGCGTCGCCAGCTAGACCCGGACCGGCGCATCACGCGCCGGTCTTTTTTTTGGCGCGGATCGCAAACCAGGACCGCAGACCGGGATTACATACTGGGAACGCACGCCGGAATCGGTCGATCAATGATCGCGCCCATTCCAGGGCACGATCTTCAGCGCCGCCAGATCGACACCGTCCAGGCAGCGCACATTGATGCAGCCCATCGGCGAGCCGTCCGGCCCGGTGCCTTCGCTGAAAGGCGAAATTCCGCAGTTCGGGCAGAAGTGGTGGGCGATCACGCCGGTATTGAAACGGTAGGTGCCCAGGTCCGCCTCGTCCGTGGTCAGGCGCAGCGCCGCGCGCGGCACGAACCACAGCAGGCCGCCGCGCCTGCGGCACATCGAACAATTGCAATCCAGGGCCTGATCGATCTCGCCGTCGACTTCGTAGGCGACCTTGCCGCAGTGGCAACTACCGGTATGCGTCGTCATCCTCAGCCTCGTTGGTGTCGGCGCGCCGCGATCGGCGCGAGCGGAGCTTAGCGCGGCGGTGGCGCCGGCGAGTAGCGGCGACGTGCGGCCGCTTTCGCGGAACGTCGGCGCCTCCACTGCCGGCAGGCGCTATGGCCATAATCGTAACGAGGAACTTCACCCACAATAGGCGGGGAGTAGCCGACTATCGGATGGACCGGAGCCATTGGCCCCGCCACGAAAGATCGGCCTTGCCGGCACTCCCGGATGCCCTGTTCATAGGCTCCGAAGTACATACTGGCCGGTACGAGCGAATCCCCATGAGTCAGCTGCCCCCCAAGCCCGAGTCCGCCACCGCCGTGCAGCGCCGCGTGCGTCGCCGCCGCGGCGCGCGCGTGAGCGAGGGCCTGGATGCGATCGCCGCCGAAGTGCCGATCGCCTTGGTCTACAACGGCATCTCGTTCGCGGTGATGATGGCCACGCCCGAGGACCTGAGCGACTTCGCCCTGGGCTTCTCGCTCAGCGAGGGCATCGTCGCGAGCGCGGACGAACTGCGCATCGATGAGATCGCCGCATCGCTGGAAGGCATCAGCCTGCAACTGACGATACCCGAGCCGCGCGCCGCCGCGCTCGAACAACGCCGGCGCAATCTGCAAGGGCGCAGCGGTTGCGGCGTATGCGGCACCGAGAGCATCGAAGCCGTGCTGCGGCCGCCGCCGCGAGTCGGCGGCAGCGCACCGATCAGGGTCGACGCCCTGCACCGCGCCCTGCGCGAATTGCAGGGACGCCAGCCGCTCAACGCCCTGACCGGCGCCACCCATGCCGCGGCCTGGGCCGACGGCGACGGCCGCGTGGCGCTCGTGCGCGAGGATGTCGGCCGCCACAACGCGCTCGACAAGCTGATCGGCGCACTGGTCGCGACCGGACACGATCCGCTGCAGGGTTTCGCCGTGGTCACCAGCCGCGCCAGCTACGAAATGGCGATGAAAGCCGCACAGGCCGGCATTCCGCTGCTGGCCGCGATCTCCGCGCCGACCGCGTTGGCGATCGCGCTGGCGGAATCGGCCGGCCTGACCCTGATCGGCTTCGCCCGCGACGACGGGCATGCCGTCTACACCCATGCGCAGCGTCTGATCGAAGGCGAGGCGCAGCCATCGCAGGCCGCGCGCCCACACGCACGCAAGGCCATGGAATCGAAGTCATGAGCAAGAAAACCATCCGCCCCTACGACGGCCCGGCCGGCGGCTGGGGCGCCTTGCGCAGCGTCGCCAAGCACCTGCTGGAACAGGACGTGCCGGTGCACGGCGCGCGCACCCTGCTGTCGGCCAACCAGCCCGATGGCTTCGACTGCCCCGGCTGCGCCTGGCCCGACCGCGACCACACCTCCACCTTCGAGTTCTGCGAGAACGGCGCCAAGGCCGTCGCCGCCGAAGCCACGCGCCATCGCGCCACACCGGAACTGCTGGGCGGGTACACCGTGGCCGAGCTGGCCGGCTACAGCGATCAATGGCTGGAAAACCTGGGCCGCCTGACCCATCCCATGCGCTGGGACGCGGCCAGCGACCGCTACCTGCCGATCAGCTGGGACGAAGCCTTCGCCCGCATCGGCGCGCACCTCAACGCGCTCGACTCGCCCGACCGCGCGCTGTTCTACACCTCCGGACGCTGCAGCAACGAAGCCGCGTTCCTGTATCAGCTGTTCGTGCGCGAGTACGGCACCAACAACTTCCCCGACTGCTCGAACATGTGCCACGAGCCCTCGGGCACGGCCATGAAGGCCCAGCTCGGGACCGGCAAGGGCACCGTGCAACTGCGCGATTTCGAAATCGCCGAGGCGATCCTGATCTTCGGCCAGAACCCGGGCACCAACCACCCGCGCATGCTCGGCGAGCTGCGCAAGGCCGCCAAGCGCGGCGCCGCGATCGTGTCGTTCAACCCGTTGCGCGAGCGCGGGCTGGAGCGATTCGCCGACCCGCAGGACAAGCTGGAGATGCTGCACAACGGTTCGACCCGGATCTCGTCGGATTATTTCCAACTGCGCATCGGCGGCGACCTGGCCGCGGTCAAGGGCATGATCAAGCGCACCCTCGAAGTCGACGCGCAGGCGCAACGCGAGGGCCGCGAGCGGGTCCTCGATCTCGACTTCATCGCCGAGCACACCCAGGGCTTCGAAGCGTTCGCAGCCGAAGTCGCCGGCGAATCCTGGGAGACCATCGAAACCGAATCCGGCCTGAGCCGTGCCCAACTCGAACGCGCCGGAGATATCTATCTGCAGGCCAAGAGCGTGATCTGCTGCTGGGGCATGGGCATCACCCAGCACAAGCATTCGGTCGCGACCATCCAGATGCTCTGCAACCTGCTGCTGTTGCGCGGCAATATCGGCCGGCCCGGCGCCGGCCCCTGCCCGGTGCGCGGCCACAGCAACGTGCAGGGCGATCGCACCATGGGCATCTACGAGAAGCCGGCGCCGGCCTTCCTCGACCGGCTGCGCGAGGTGTTCGGCTTCGAGCCGCCGCGCGAACACGGCCACGACACCGTCGGCGCGATCGAGGCCATGCTCGACGGCCGCTGCAAGACCTTCTTCGGCCTGGGCGGCAATTTCGCCACCGCCACCCCCGACACCGAGGCCACCCATCGCGCGTTGCGTGGCTGCGACCTGACCGTGCACGTGACCACCAAGCTCAATCGCAGCCATCTGGTGCACGGACGCGACGCCTACATCCTGCCCTGTCTGGGCCGCACCGAGATCGACATCCAGGACGGCGCACCGCAAGCGATCACGGTCGAGGACTCGATGAGCATGGTCCACCTCTCGGCCGGCATCAACGCACCGGCCTCGGACAGCCTGCTGTCGGAGCCGGCGATCGTCGCGCACCTGGCCGCGGCGACTCTGGGCGCGCGCAGCAAGGTGCCGTGGCTGTGGCTGATCGGCGACTACGACCGCATCCGCGACCGCATCGCCGCGGTGTTCGACGACTTCCACGATTTCAACGAGCGCGTGCGCGTGCCCGGCGGCTTCCATCTGCCCAATCCGGCCGCCGAACTGCACTGGACCAACCCCGAGGGCAAGGCCCTGTTCAAGGCCCACGCGGTGCCGACCGACCTGCCGCTGCACCGCGCCCGCGCCAGCCGCGAGCAACCGGTATTCAACCTGGCCACCACGCGCTCGCACGACCAGTACAACACCACGATCTACGGCAGCGACGACCGCTACCGCGGAGTGTTCGGCGAGCGCCGGGTGCTGTTCATCCATCGCGACGACATCGCCGAACTGGGCCTGCAGGCCGGCGACTGGGTCGATCTGGAAAGCCTGTGCGAGGACCAGGTGCGGCGCATCGCGCGGCGCTTCCTGCTGGTCGAATACGACATCCCGCGCGGCTGCCTGGCCGCCTACTACCCCGAGACCAACGCGCTGGTGCCGCTGTCGAGTTTCGCCGACGAAGCGCGCACGCCGACGTCCAAGTCGATCCCGGTGATCGTGTACGCGCATCAGCCGCAGCCGGCGCAAGGCCTGCAATCGGCGCGGGACATCGGCTTTGTCCGAGCTGACTGAGCCTCTGCTGACAGCGCTGGCCGGCGAGCCGGCCGGGATCTCGCTGCCGCGCCTGTGCAAACGCCTGCGTGTGCGCATGAGCGTGCTGCTGCGCGAACTGGCCTGGATCGGCGAAGACGCGATCGGCGGCCAGGCCGGCCCCGGCTGGGTGCGGGTGGAAACACAGGGCGAAAGCCTGGTGGCCATCCTGACCGAGCGCGGGCGCGAACGCCTGACACAGGGCAATAGCGAACGCTGACCGTGTCGCGTTGCGGGCGCGCAATTCGAGTCCACGGATGCTTCACCTCGCAAGGCTATGCTTTGCCTTCATACCCGCTGAAGCAGCACCGCTGGAGCAGGCCATGGCCGTCGAAGGCAGCACCGTGATCCCGTCCCTGCGCTACCGCGACGCCGCCGCGGCGATCGAGTGGCTGTGCGCAGCGTTCGGTTTCGAGAAACACGCGGTCTACGCCGACGGCGCGACCGTGCATCACGCCGAACTGAGCTACGGCCGCGGCATGATCATGCTCGGCTCGGTCGACGACCACAGCGAATGGGGCCGGCGCATCGTCCAACCCGACGAGATCGGCGGCCGCGAAACCCAGGCCTGCTCGGTGATCGTGGCCGACGCCGACGCCCACTACGCTCGCGCCAAGGCGGCCGGTGCCCGCATCGAAGTCGAACCCGCCGATCAGGACTACGGCGGTCGCGCCTACACTTGCCGCGATCTCGAAGGCCGGATCTGGTGGTTCGGCACCTACAACCCATGGATGGCCAAGACCCAATGAGCCCCGCACGCCGCAGTACCGGTTCCGCGCCCGCGGACCTGTTCGCCACGCCCGCCCCGGACGACAGCGCCGGCGTTCCTTCCGTGCACGGCATCCGCATCGGCATCGGCGGCTGGACCTATGCGCCGTGGCGCAACAACTTCTACCCAGCCGGACTGGTGCAGCGGCGCGAGCTGGAATACGCCAGCCGTCAGCTCAGCAGCATCGAGATCAACGGCACCTTCTATAGCGCGCAGAAGCCGGCGACCTATGCCAAATGGGCGGCGGAAACGCCGCCCGCGTTCGCGTTTTCGCTCAAGGCGCCGGGACGGATCACCCAGTCCGGCGCACTGGCGCGCAACACCAAGGCGGCGCAGGCCTTCGTCGACGGCGGCCTGGCCGAGTTCGGCGAACGCCTGGGACCGATCCTGTGGCAGCTCGCGCCCAGCCGCAGCTTCGACCGCGACGATGTCGCCGCCTTCCTCGACGGCCTGCCGCGCGAACTGGAAGGACGTGCGCTGCGCCACGTGCTGGAAGTGCGCCACGACAGTTTCCGCGATCCGGCCTACCTGCAGCTCGCGCGCGAGCGCAGCGTCGCCACCGTATTCACCGATTCGACCGAATACCCGTCGCTGGCCGATATCACCGGCGATTTCGTCTACGCGCGGCTGATGCGCTCGCGTGCCGACATAGCCACCGGCTATTCCGATGCCGAACTCGACGACTGGGCGCGCCGCGCGCGCGAATGGGCCAGCGGCGGCGATCCCGCCGAATTGCCGCATGTCGCCGCTGCCGGCGAAGCCGGCGCGCGGCCGCGCCAGGTCTATCTGTATTTCATCAGCGCCGCCAAGGCCCGCAATCCGGCCGCGGCGATGGCGCTGATGCGGCGTCTGGGCGCGCGCTGAGTCCGCCGCTGCGGCCAGGCGCGACCGTCCGCACAGCGGGCATGGCTAACGGCACTGTCCCTCGCCCGCCGCGCGGGCGAGGCTGCGGCACTCCACGTCTTCCCCGCAACGCGAGAACGCGCCATGGCCAGCCGTCGGGATTTCCTCGCCACCGCCACCCTCACCGCCACCGGACTGGCGCTCGCGCCGCTGGCGGCCTGCAGCCAGGATACGCCGCGTCCGCTGAGCGTCGACCCGAAAAAGCCGGCCGGTGCGCTCACCGCGGAGCAACCGTTCCGCGGCACCCTGCTCAAACGGGCGATTCCCTCCAGCGGCGAACAGCTGCCGGTCATCGGCATGGGCACCTCGGGCAGCTTCGAAGTAGGCGCCGGCGCGGATGCACGCGAGCCGCTGCGCGAAGTGCTCAAGCGCTTCGTCGATGCCGGCGCCAGCGTGATCGACACCGCGCCGACCTATTCCAGCGCCGAGGACGTGCTCGGCGATCTGGTCGCGCAGGCGCAGGCGCGCCCCAAGCTGTTCCTGGCCACCAAGCTCTCCGGCGTGAGCGGGCGCGACGAAGGCCTCGCTCAGTTCGGCGAGTCGCTGCGCAGGCTGAAGACCGACAAGATCGACCTGCTGCAGGTCCACAACCTGCGCGACACCGCCACCCAGCTGGCGCTGGCGCGCGAGCTCAAACAGCAGGGCAAGGTGCGTTACGTCGGCCTGACCCATTACCGCGACGACGCCCAGGCCCAACTCGCGGCCGAGATGCGCGCGCGCAAGCCGGACTTCGTCCAGATCAACTACTCGCCGGTATCGCGCGGCGCCGAACGGACCATCTTCCCGCTCGCGCGCGAGCTCGGCATCGCGGTGATGGTCAACCGCGCATTCGAGGACGGCCGCCTGTTCGCGCAAGTTCGCGACAAGCCGGTGCCGGATTGGGCCGCCGAGGTCGGCGCCGATTCCTGGGCGCAGCTGTTCCTGAAGTTCGTGCTCAGCGAGCCGGCGGTGACGGTGGTGATCCCGGCCACCTCCAAGCCCAAGAACCAGACCGACAATCTCAAGGCCGGCGTCGGCGCCCTGCTGGACGCAAAACAAAGCACAGCCCTGATCGCGGCGATCGGCTGAGCCGCGCATGAGCCGCGCCGCGACGCTGCGCCACCTCGCCCGCGTGTTCGGCGTCGACGAGCGCGAGACCGCACCGGCGCTGGCCGGCGCCGCGCTGTTCTTCCTGCTGTTCGCCGGCTATTTCATGCTGCGCCCGGTGCGCGAGACCATGGGCATCGCCGGCGGCGTCGACAACCTGCAGTGGCTGTTCACCGGCACCTTCGTCGCCACGCTCGCGGCCATGCCGCTGTTCGGCTGGCTGGCCACGCGCGTGCGGCGCCGACACGTGCTGCCCTGGACCTTCGGCTTCTTCGCCCTGAACCTGATCGGTTTCGCGATCGGCTTCCATTGGGCGCCGGACAATCTATGGTTCGCGCGCAGCTTCTACATCTGGCTGTCGGTGTTCAACCTGATCGCGATCTCCTTGGCCTGGAGCGTGCTCGCCGATCTGTTCCCGACCTCGCAGGCCAAGCGCGTGTTCGCCCTGATGGCCTCCGGCGCCAGCCTGGGCGGATTGGTCGGCCCGCTGCTGGGCGTGATCCTGGTCGGCCGGATCGGCCATGCCGGATTGCTGTGGCTGTCGGCGGCGCTGCTGATCGCCGCGATCGAGGTTGCGCGACAGCTGCAAGGGTGGCGCGACGCGCATCCCTTCCATGCCGACTCCAGCGCCGCGGCGCGGGCACGGCCGCTGGGCGGCAGCCCGTTCGCGGGCTTCACCGACGTGCTGCGCTCGCCGTTCCTGCTCGGCGTCGCGCTGTTCGTGCTGCTGCTGGCCAGCGTCAACACCTTCCTGTATTTCGAACAGGCGCGGCTGGTCGAATTGACCTTTCCCGACCGCACCGACCAGACCCGCGTGTTCGGCACCATCGACGTCGTCGTGCAGAGCCTGGCGATCGGGTCGCAGCTGTTCCTGACCGGGCGCCTGGCGCAGCGCCTGGGCGTCGGCGTGCTGCTGGTCGCGGTGCCGCTGGCGATCGTGTTCGGCTTCTTCTGGCTGGCGCTGGCGCCGACCTTCGCGGTGCTGGCGGTGGTGATGGTGGTGCGCCGCGCGGGCGAGTACGGACTGGTGCGGCCCGGCCGCGAGATGCTGTTCACCGCGGTGTCGCCGCAGGCCAAGTACAAGGCCAAGAACTTCATCGATTCGGTGGTCTATCGCGGCGGCGACGCGGTCAGCGGTTGGGCCAAGGCCTTGACCGACGCCGTCGCCCAGCAGCCGGCCCTGGCCGCGCTGATCGGCGCGGCGCTGTCGCTGGCCTGGGCCTGCACCGGCGCGGGGCTCGCGCGCTCGCACGCGCGGCAGGCCGCCGCACAAGAGTCCCCGATCGGCGAAGCCGCTGCGCGCGCGAGCTAGCTTGCGCTCACAGCGCCGCCTCCAGCGCGTCCAGGTCGGCGCCGACGATCAGTTCCAGGTTGCGGCTGACCTTGTCCGCATCCCAATCCCACCAGGCGATGCGCAGCAGCCGCTGCACTTGGATCTCGTCGTAGCGCATGCGCACCACCCGCGCCGGATTGCCGGCGACGATCGCATAGGCCGGCACGTCCGAACTCACCACCGAACGCGCGGCCACGATGGCGCCGTCGCCGACCCGCACGCCGGGCATCAGCATGGCCTCGTAGCCGATCCAGACGTCGTTGCCGACCACGGTGTCGCCCTTGTACGGCAGTTCCTGCGGCAGGGGCGTGCTGCCTTCCCAACCGTTGCCGAAGATGTGGAAGGGATAGGTCGAAAACCCCGACATGCGGTGGTTGGCGCCGTTCATGACGAAAGTGGCGCCGCGCGCGATCGCGCAATAGCGACCGATGATCAGGCGGTCGCCGATGAACGGGAACAGGTACAGCACGTTGCGGGCGAAGCCCTCGGAATCCTCGGGATCGTCGTAGTAGCTGTATTCGCCGACCTGGATCTGCGGGTTGTCGATCGTGTTGCGGATGTAGCAGATCTGCGGAAAGCCGCGCATCGGATGCGGGTCGTTGGGATCGGGGCCGTGCATGCGGGCTCCTGCGTGCGTGACGAGCCGCAAGTATGCCAGCCGCCCGCGCCGCACCGGATTCACTGCATTTCGTTGACGCCGTAGATGTCGTAGCGCCCGATGCGTCCGACGCGCGCGACCGCGTCCTGCACCGGCTTGCGCGCGATCAGTTCGGCCTTGCGCGCGCGCCAGGCCCGGTCCTCCGGCAAAGGCTCGGCGACGCGGAAGATCTGCAGCCACTCCAGTACGCCGCTGCGCTCCGTCGGCGATGCCAACAGCTCCAGCAGCGCCGACTCGGCTTCGTCCAGGCGTGCGGACACCAGCAGCGCGTCCAGATAGATTTCCTGTGCATCCTTGCGGTGCTCGCGCAGATAAGCCAATGCGCGCCCGGTGCCATCGGCGTCGTCCTTCAGCAAGGCGCCGCGCAGTTGTACGAAGGTCTGGGTCATCCGTCCGTAGCCGGTCATGTCGTCGCCCGCGCGCGCGGCGGCGGCCAAGGCTTCATCGGCGCGCCCCAGGGAGGTGTAATAGCTCCCCAGATTCAGGGCCTGACTGACATTGCCGGCGCCGCCTTCCTTGTATCGGCTGGCGCGTTGGAGCTCCAGCAGCGCCTCGTCGAAACGGCCGAGCCGGCGCAGGGCGATGGCGCGGTTGTTCATCAACCAGACCTCGTAGCCCATGTCCCTGTAGGGCGCTCGATCGGCGGGCGCTTCGGCGATGCTCGCCAACACTCGATTGGAATAGGCCAGAGCCTCTTCGAAGCGGCCTGCGGTCAACAGGGCATAGCTGAGGTACATGCTCAGCTCCAGCGAGTCGGGCCGCGTGTCCACCAATGAACGGTAAAGGTCCACCTCACGCGTGGCGGCATTCTCGACGTCGTAGTCGGAGGCACTGCAGTCGACGATCGCATCGAAACGTTTGTCGGCGCGCAGCTTGACCAGTTCCATGGGCGTGGAGATGCGGCGGATCGCCACGCGCGCGGCGTCGGTTTCGCCGCGATCCATGCGCATCAGCGCCAGCTCGTACCAGATCGCGCTCACGCCCTGCCCTTTGCGCCACCAATTCGCATCCAGCAGCGCTTGCAACAGATCCAGACGCAGCTGCGAGCGCGGCTCGAGCCGATAGATCAGCTGAAAGATGTGGCTATCGTCGAGATTGTCCAACAGCTCCGGCCAATGCTCGATCAAGTGGATCAGCGATCTGGTAGCCGCCTCATGGTCTTCCCGCATGCGTTCCAGGTTGGACAGCATGTACCAGTCGTCTGGATCGCCGGGATCGGTGGCGATGGCGCGCCGATACAGCTCGAGTGCGCGCTGGGTCTGATCCAGGCGCCAGGCGTTGGAGCCGGCCGCCGACAAGGTACGGCGCTGATCGTCCACGGACAGGCGGGCGAAGCGGGGATCTTCGATGGCCGCGCTGAGCGCCCGATCCGCCTCCTTGCGGTAGGCGCATTCGGCCAGGGTCAACGCGACCAGCCGGCGCTGATCGTAGGTCCGGAACAGGAAGGGCTTACGCGCGCGCTCCGCGGCGACGGCCAGCGCGCCGAGGTGCTCGCAATCGACTTCGGCGTCCGCGTACGCCGTTGGGCTGAACCCCATAACCAGACTCAGGGCGATGCTCGCCCCGACAAGCTTGCCGCGCATGCCGTCCCCTGCCGGCGCATCGCGCCGGTCCTACCCAGATGCGGGCAGGTTAACCGAACCGCCACGGGCGGTAGCGCGTTCCGGCGCAAGGCGAGCCGTTCCGGCGCTGGCCCGGGCGACGACGCGCGGTGGCTGTCACCGCGCGCCGCCCCGGCTCAGTAGGCGATGCTGAAACGACGGCGGCTGTGCGCCGAGTTCTCCAGCTCGTCGATCATCGCCACCGCGTAGTCCTCGACCGAGATCTTGCTGTCGCCCCGTTCGTCGACCAGCAGTTGCTCGCCACCGATGCGGAAACGGCCGGTGCGTTCGCCGGGGGCGATCAGCGCGGCCGGGCTGAAGAAGGTCCAGTCCAGCGACGGCTCCGCGCGCAGGGATTCGAGCACGTCGCGTCCGGCCAGTGCGGTGTCCTTCCATTGCGCCGGAAATTCCGGGGTATCGACCAATTGCAGGCCGGGCGCGACCTCCAGGCTGCCGGCTCCGCCGACCACCAGCAAACGCGGCACCCCGGCCTGCTTGGTCGCGGCGACGATCGCGGCGGTGCCGCGATTGTGGTAGCCGCGCACGTCGTCCTGAGCGTGGCCGCTGAAGGCGCTGATCACGGCGTCGTGGCCGGCCAGCTGAGGGGCCAGGCGCTCGACATCGAGCACGTCGGTGCCGAGCACGGTCAGGCCCGCGGCGGGCTCCAGCCGCTCCGGGCGGCCGACCAGGGCGGTGACGCGGTGGCCGCGCGACAGGGCTTCGTTACGCAGCGCCGAGCCGATGAAGCCGCTGGCGCCGATCAGGGCGATGTTCATGGGATTGCTCCGGGTGGGTTGAGTGGGTTTAGTATTCCGAATACAAGACCGCCCGATAATCCCTCGGATTTCGCTATCACTATGAAGCTGGACTTCACGATAGACCGCCTCAAGCGCATGGCCCTGTACGCCCGCGTGGTCGAACTGGGCTCGATGAGCGCGGCCGCGCGCGAGCAGGCCATGACCCCGTCGGCGGTCAGCCAGCAGCTGCGCCGGCTGGAGGAGGAGATCGGCGTGGCCCTGCTCCACCGCTCCACCCGCAAGCTCACCACCACCGAAGCCGGGCAGGCCTACTACGAGGACTGCGCGGCGATGCTGCACGCCGCGCGCGCGGCCGAGCGCCGGCTCGGCGACCTGCGCGACGAGCCGCGCGGCGAATTGCGGATCGCGGTGCCGGTGGGTTTCGCCAGCCACCTGGCCGGCGCGCTGGCGCCGCTGCTGCACGCGCATCCGGCGCTGTCGCTGCGCCTGTTCGCCGAGGACCGCCAAATCGACCTGATCGGCGAACGCATCGACCTGGCGGTGCGGGTGGGCCGGCTGGTCGATTCCAACCTGGTCGCGCGCCGTCTGGCCGAGTGGAACTACCTGCTCGCGACCACGTCCGCCTACGCCCAGGCGCACGGGCTGCCGCGCACGCCGGAGGAGCTGGGCCAGCATCCGATGCTGATGCTGAGCGTGATCAATCAGCCCGAGTACGTCGAACTGCACCGCCCGGGCGAACCGATGCGGCGCGTGCGCGTGGGCGGCCGCATCGTCGGCAACAGCGCCGAGGCGCTCAAGCAGATGATGCTGCAGGGCCTGGGCATCATGCGTTTGCCCGGTCCCGACGCGGCGCCGCTGCTAGCCGACGGCCGTGCGGTGCGCGTCCTGCCGGACTGGTCGATGGCGCCGCTGGGCGTGTATGCGGTCACCGCCCAACGCGAGTCGCAACCGGCCAAGGTGCGGCTGGCGATCGCCGCGCTGCAGGCCTACCTGGCCGACTGAGTCACGCCCACTGAGTCACGCCCACTGAGTCACGCCCACTGGGTCATGCCCACTGGGTCATGGCCCCTGGGTCATGCCCACTGAGGCATGCCCACCGAATCAGCCCAATCGCGCCAGTGCGCGCACCGGGAAGGTGCCGGCGCCGCGCACCTTGGGCGGGATCGCGCTGAACGCGAAACCTTCGTCCGGCAGCGCGGCGAGGTTGCGCAGATGCTCGACGATCAGAATGTCGGCGCCGAGCAAGGTGCTGTGCACCGGCCGCGCGCGGCCGCGGGTGTCGTCGATGTTCATCGAGTCGATGCCGACCAGCTTGACGCCGCAGTCGCGCAGATAGACCGCCGCGTCTTCGGTCAGGAACGGATGCCCGACCGCATAGCTGGGATCGGCCCAGTGCGCGTCCCAACCGGTGTGCACCAGCACCGCGCGGCCGCGAATTTCCTTATCGCGGAACCAGGACGCGTCGATGGCCTTGACCTCGCGGTGGTCGGCGCGCACCACGATGCCGTCGAGATCGGCGAAGGCTTCGGCTTCGATCTGGGCCAGGTCGTGGCCGTGCTCGTAGCGGTGGAACGGGCAGTCGAGATAGGTGCCGGTGTTGGCGACCATCTCGATGCGCGCGATGTGGAACTCGGTGCCGGCCTCGTAGACCTCGCGCGAGGCCTCGCGGCTGAGGTAGTCGCACACGCGCGCCGCCGGCAGGCCCGGGTAGGTGACCAGGCCGTCCTCGATGGTGTGGCTGAGATCGACGTAGATCCGCCGCCCCGGCTCGGCCGCATCGGCCTTGCGCTTGTGCGCCTCGACGATGACCGCCTTGTTGAGGATGCGCGCCTGCCCGACCATCAGCAGGCGCAGATCGCGGACGATGTAGTCGACCAAGGCGGAATCGGCGATGTCGTCGCCGTCGATATCGAGGCGGAAGTCCTGGCCCTGGATGCCGCCGCCGTTGGTGAACTCGATTTCGAAGTCGAAGCGGACGCGGTGCTGCACGGGATCGCGATGGGTATCGTTCATGGGTCCGTGCTCTTTCAGCGACCGCTGCGCTGGCTCAGCGCGACGCTGCCCAGGATCATCGCGCCGGCGATGCCCATGGTCAGGGTCAGCGGTTCGTCCAGCAGCAACCAGGCCCAGGCCACGCCGAACACCGGGATCAGATAGGTCACGGTCGAAGCGCGGTTGGCGCCGATGCGCGCGATCAGGCGGTAGTACATGACGAAGGCCGCACCGGTGCAGAGCACGCCCAGCATCGCCGCCGATAGCCACGACTTCACCGGAATCGCCTGCGTGGGCCATTGGCTGAGCGCGAACGGCAGAGTCAGCAGCGCCGAGACGCCGAGCGTGGCCGAGGCGACCGCGGCCGGCGGCAGGCCGGTCAGGTGACGGCGCACCAGATTGATGCCGATGCCGTAGAGGAAGGCCGCACCCGCGCCCGCCGCCACCGCCCAGCTGATGCTGGCGCCGGCGGTCTTGCCGCTGGCCAGCACCACCACGCCGAGGAAGCCGACCAGCAAGGCCACGCCGCGGCGCGCGCCGATCTTCTCGCCGAAGAACAGGAACCCGACCAGCGCCGTGAACAGCACCGTCATCGCATTGGCGATCGCGCCGATGCCGGCCGGCGCGCGTTGCGCGGCCCAGGCGAACAGCATGAAGGGCACCGCCGAATTGATCGCGCCGATCAGGGCGATCTTCGGCCACAGCTTGGCCGGGAACTGTGCGCGCGCGCGCCACAGGAAAGGCAGCAGCACCAGCGAGCCCAGCGCCAGACGCACTTCGACCAGCGGCATCGCGCCGAAGTCGTGGACAGCGATGCGCATGAACAGGAACGATGCGCCCCAGATCGCGCCCAGCACGCCCAGTTCCAACGGCGTCATCCAGGCCTGCGTCGCAGGCGTCTCCAGGGGTACGGCGGTATCGATCGACGGCATGACGGGACTCGCATGGGGGCGGTGGGGGTGGTGCGGTCTTGCGCTGCGATGCGCTGCAGGTGGAGGCCGATCGGGTGCTGCCGGTTTCGTTGCGCGAGCATGGACCCGGATCGGCAGGCCGCGGTCGCATTACGAGCCGGCTTTGGCAACAGCCAGATTTCTGGCTGAGACCATTGTCCTCACCCTAGCCGGCATCACAAGCGCATACTTTGGAGGTCAGGCACAAACTGGATTTGAGGCTAGCCATGGCCCTGCGTTCCGACCTGTTACCGGCGCTGGCGGCATTCGAAGCCGCCGCCCGTCACCAGAATTTCGCCCATGCCGCCGAGGAGCTGCACCTGACCGCGAGCGCGGTCAGCCACCACGTGCGCAAGCTGGAAGCGCGGCTGGAAGTCAGCCTGTTCCAGCGCCACGCGCGCGGCGTGTCGCTGACCACCGAAGGCCGCCAGCTCGCCGACGCCGCGGGCTCGGCGATGGCGGACATGGAAGGCGTGCTGCGCAGCCTGCGGGCGGCGGGCGCCGAGCACGACCGTATCCGCATCACCACCCTGCACTCGCTGGCCTACACCTGGCTGCTGCCGCGCATGCCCGGCTTCGTCGCCGCGCATCCGCAGCTGTGCTTGAGCGTGGACACCGAGATCGCCCTGACCCGTTTCGACGAGGGCGGTCCCGACCTGGGCATCCGCCACGGCCCCGGCCACTGGCCGGGTCTGACCGCGCACCACCTGATGGACGACTACCTGTTCCCGGTCGCCTCGCCCAATTTGCCGGGCGTGTCCGAACTCGGCGAAGCCGCGCACGTCGCGCGCCTGCCGCTCATCTCCGACCACGCCCGCCAGGGCTGGCACGACTGGTTCCGCGCCGCCGAAGTGCATGGGGTCAAGCTCAACGAACGCTACAGCTTCAGCGATACCACCGATGCGCTACAAGCCGCGGTGTACGGCCTGGGCGCGGCGCTGGCGCGCGAACAGGTCGCCGTACCCTACCTGCGCTCGGGCCATCTGGTGCGCCTGCCCGGCCCCTCGGTCAAGGCGCGCTGGGGCTACTACGCCGTGTACCCCGCGCACCGCCGCCTGCGCGCTTCGGCGCGACTGTTTCTGGATTGGTTGCTGGCGGTGGAGAAAGACTGAAGCAACGCCTGCGCTTCGGGGCAGGAGCGGCGTAAGCCGCGACCCGGAACCCTGCCTGCCATCGTTGGTTTCGTCGCACGCGAGGATTCGCGGTCGCGGCTTACGCCGCTCCTTCCCCAGCCTCCACAAGGCATGGCATCCACACGCTGCGCTTTCTGTGGGAGCGACGTAAGTCGCGATTGCATGCCAACGCGGCGACCAGCGGGATCGATCGCGACTTACGTCGCTCCCACCATGAACCCGGTCGGCATCGTAATTTCTGAATCGCGGGCGGCCGGTTGAGGAGAATCGACGTGCTACCCGGCACTCCGATGGCTTCACCCATTTTTCGAGCGCATCGGACCAGAGGCCCGCGTCGAAGCCGATGTCCGGCCGCATGGAGAATCCGGGCTATCCCTGCGCAAGGTCGGCGACCGTGTCGTCGCGCTCGGCGAGGCCGGCTATTTCGAAGGCGGCGGGATGTACAAGGTCGCGATCGAAGTGCGACCGGACTTGTCAGCCCAGATCGATGCGGGCCTCAAGAGCGCTGTCTCTTACTGAACCACCCCGCTTCGGGGTAGGAGCGGCGTAAGCCGCGACCGCGAATCCTCGCATGCGACGAAACCAACGGCGGCCGGCATGGTTCCGGGTCGCGGCTTACGCCGCTCCTACCCTTGCTTGCGTCGCGTCTTCTTCTTCGCCGGCGCATTCGCCTTGCGCAAAGCCGCCGCGTAGGCCAGGTCCAGCCATGGCCGCAGGTCTTCGGCGGAGTCCAGCGCCGATTCCGGCACCGACCAATAGCTCAACGCGATCGGCTCTTTCTGTTTGAGGTAGACGAACGGCGCGCAGCCCGCGGCTTCGAACTGCGCGCGGCTGACCTCGTCGACCTTGAGATACAGCGCGTCGTCGTCGACCAGGGCGAAGAACACGCCGTCGCGGTACAGGCCGTGACAGCCGAACATGCGCCGTACCGTGACCGTGCCGATGCCGGTCATCAGATCGCGCAGGTAGTCGAGGTAGTCGTTGCTCATGCCTGCTGCTCCTTCCGGCGCGGACGCCGGAAGGATACGCGCATCCATTGCGATCGGACCGTACCGATCAGGCCGCGCCTCTTAGAAGCGATGCCACAGCCTGACGAAGTAGGCCGCGCCGTTGAGGCCGAACTGGACGCTGTCGAAGACGTGGCCGTTGTCGGTTTCGTTTGGGTCCTGACGGGTCGGCTTGACGTCGAACACGTTGGCGCCGCCGACGGTGAGCTTGGTGTTCTCGCCGAAGGCGTAGGTCACGCTGATGTCGGCCGAGGTCTTGGCGTCGTAGCGCGCGTTGGGCACGCCCGTGGCGGTGCCGGAGAAGGTGCCCAGGGTCTGCGGACCGAAGTAGATCACCTTCAGGTCGCCTTCCCAGGCGCCGCGCGAGTAGTCGAAGCCGACCACGGCCTTGGACTTGGGCGCGCCCTGCTCGATGAACAGCCGCTCGCGTTCGGACAACAGCACGTCCTCGCGGCCGACCAGGGCCGGCGGCGCATGGATGCCGGTGACCTTGGTGCGGTTGAGGTTGAGCGCGACGAAGGTGCCGAGCTTGCCGCCGCCCCACTCGGCCTCGTGGTTGAAGGTCAGGTCCAGGCCCTCGGTCTTGGTGTCGACCGAGTTGACGAAGAACTGCGCCTGGCCCACGCCCAGCGAATCCAGGATCGGTCCGATGGTCGGATCGGTGGTATCGAAGCGGCCGCTGAGCACGATGCGGTCGTCGATGTTGATGCGGTAGGCATCGAGGGTGAACGAGGTGTTGGCGGTCGGCGACCAGGTCAGGCCGAGGGTGTAGTTCTTCGAGGTCTCGTCCTTCAGCAGCGGCAGGCCCGCGGCGTTGGCGATGGTGCCGCCGTTGGGCGCGATCACCACGTCGACCGGTTCGCCGTTGATGAAGTCGGTGATGGTCGAGGAGAAGAATTTCTGCTGCAGCGACGGCGCGCGGAAGCCGGTGCTGGCCGAAGCACGCAGCATCAGCGTATCGGTGGCGCGGAAACCGGCGGCGAGCTTGCCGGTGAGGGTGTCGCCGAAATCGCTGTAGTCCTCGTAGCGCAGCGCGAAGGCGGTGGTCAGGCGATCGGTGAAGTCGGCTTCGAGGTCGACGTAGGCCGCCCAGCTGTCGCGCTCGTGGCTGCCGGCGTCGCTGGGCTGGAAGCCCGGGAAGCCCTGGCTGCCGGCGTTGCCGCCGTTGCCGACGCCGTCGGCATCGATGTAGGAGCCCGGTTCGCCGGCGAAGATGCGGTAGCGCTCGTCGCGGCGCTCGGCGCCGAAGGCGACGTTGAAACCGTGGAAGACGCTGTCGAAGTAGCGGCTGACGTCGAAGTTGTAGGTGTTCTGGCGGAACGAGAAGCCGCCGGCGTCGAAGCTGCTGGCGCTGACGCCGCGGCCGCCGTTGAGCAGGTCGAGGTTGGCGATCGAAGCGTTGAGGGTGTGGTTGATGTCGTAGCGCAGCTCGTTGTAGCCGTAGGTCGCCGACAGGTCGGCCTGCCACTCGCCGATGTCCCAGCGCAGGCCGAGGGTGCCGAAGCGGTCCTCGAGATCGCCGTCGATGAAGGGCACGAAGCCGTTGGGGTACATGGCTTCGGAGTTGCGCGACGGGATGTCTTCCGAACCGATGCCCTCGCGCGCGAACGCAGCCGAAGACGCATCGCGGTTCTGGAGGCCGGCGGTGAAGTACAAGGTCGCGTTCTCGGTCAACGGCTTCTCGCCATTGAGGAACAGGGTCTGATTGCGGATCTTGGAGTCGCCGATGATGCGCGGGCTGCCCTTGGGTTCGGAGCGGTCGGAGCGGCCGCGGTCCTGGTACTCCAGGGTGATGCCGAGCACGCCGTCGCTGCCCAGGCCGACGCCGCAGTAACCCGAGGCCAGCCAGTTCTCGCCGTCGCCGCGCGAGTACTGGCCCCAGCCGGCGACCGCTTCGCAGCCCTTGCGCTTCTTCAGGCTGATGTTCATCACGCCGGCGATCGCGTCCGAGCCGTACTGGGCGGCGGCGCCATCGCGCAGGATCTCGACGCTGTCGATCGCCATCAGCGGCAGGGTGTTGAGGTCGGTGCCGGTGTTGCCGCGGTTGCGCGCGCCGAACAGGTTGACCAGCGCCGTGGTGTGGTGGCGCTTGCCGTTGACCAGCACCAGGGTCTGGTCCGAACCCAGGCCGCGCAGCGCGGCCGAGTCGATCAGGTCGGCGCCGTCGGCGCCGGTCTGGCGGGTGGAATTGAACGAGGGCGCGGCGTATTGCAGCGACTGCGCCAGATCGAACTGGGCGCCTTCCTCGGTGGCCTGCGCCATCGGCAGCACGTCCACCGGCGAGATCGAGGCGGTATCGGACGATCGCTGGCTGCGGCGCGAGCCCAGCACCGACACGGTGTCCAGGGTCTTGGCCTCGCTGGCCGGCTCGGCCGGCGCTTGGTCCTGAGCGAGGACCGGAGCGCTGACGGCGAGGCCGCCGGCCAGGCAGAGTGCGTAGTGGACGGCGCGGAACAAACGGGTGCGGTGCTGCGTCATTGGCCTAACCCCAGGGACCGGAATTGGCGCCTAGCCTAAGCCGACTCGCCCCCGAATGGCCAAATTTCGTGAAGGTTTCGCTAAAAATCTGCAAAGTAGTTCCGGTATAAGCGGGCCGGTCCGCTCTCAGCCGGTCCGCTTTCAGCCGGCCCGCTTTCAGCCGGCCCGATCTTAGCCCGCCCGTCTCAGCCCGCCCGCCGGCCCCGCCCCAGCAGGCGGTCGATCCCGAGCAGGCCGGCACCGAACGCCAGGAACAGAACCAACACCCCGACCGCGTTGCGCAGCACGGCCAGCCAGCCCAGCACGCCCACGTCCAGGAACGGATACGGGTATTCGTGCGCGATCGCCCCGCGCAAAAACACCCAGACCACGTACAAGGCCGGAAACAGCAGCCAGCGCCACAGGTCGCGCCGGCCCAGCGCGCCGTGCGGCACCGCCAGCAGCCACCAGGCCAGGTACAGCGCCGGCACCGCGTAATGCAGGCCCGAATCCACCCACCACTGCGCGCCCTGCGGCTGCCAGAGGTGGCGCAGGACGGTGACGTAGACCGTGCCGGTGACGCCGATCGCCAGCGCGATCCCGCCGCGCAAGCGCGCGCTCGCCAGCCAGCGCGCCAGGCGCGAGCCGCCGCCGGACACCGCCACGGCGCAGGTCGCGGCGACCAGCAGGTTGCTGAGGATGGTGAAGTAGCTCAGATACCGCACCGTCGCCAGCGCCGGCCCGATCGTGTCCAGGGTCAAACGCACCAGCAGCCAGTACTGGCCGATCAGGGCCGCCAGCGAGACCGCGGCGACCAGGGCGGCGAAGGCGCGGCCGAGCGGACCGACAGGGTTCGCTGTGGCGGATCCGAATGCGGAAGGGGCATCGCTGACTGGCATGGCCGTGCGCTCTCCTTGTGCTTGCGGCGCAGCTTCGCACGCGCCGGCACACGGCGCATCGCGACCACGGGCGATAATGCGGCTCCACCCGCGACCGCCGAACCGATGACCCCGACCACGAAGGCGCAAGTCCAGATCCACTTCTGCGTGCTGTTGTGGGGCTTCACCGCGATCCTGGGCAAACTGATCTCGCTGCCGGCACTGCCGCTGGTGTGGTCGCGCATGCTGATCGTGGTGGTCGCGCTGGCCCTGTTGCCCAAGGTCTGGCGCGGGCTGCGGGCGATGTCGGCGCGCCTGCTGTGGTCCTACGCCGGCATCGGCGTGCTGGTGGCGCTGCACTGGCTGACCTTCTACGGCGCGATCAAGCTCGCCAACGCTTCGGTCGCCGCGACCTGCATCGCCCTGGCGACGGTGTTCACCGCCCTGATCGAACCCAAGCTGGCCAAGCGCCCGTTCTCCAAGCGCGAACTGGCCCTGGGCGTGGCGGTGCTACCCGGCGTCGCCCTGGTGGTCGGCGGGGTGCCGCACGAGATGCGCGCGGGGATCGCGGTCGGCGCGCTGTCGGCGCTGCTGGTGGCGCTGTTCTCCTCGCTCAACAAGCGCCTGGTCGAACACGGCGATCCGCTGACCGTGACCGCGCTGGAACTCGGCGCCGGCACCCTCGCCCTGACCGCGCTCGCCCCGGTCATGCCGCTGCTGTTCCCGGCCTTCGCCGGCGAACTGCTGGTGCTGCCGGGCCTGCGCGACGCCGTACTGCTGGTGATCCTGTCGCTGGTCTGCACCCTGCTGCCGTTCGCGCTGTCGCTGGTCGCGCTGCGACACATGACCGCGTTCGCGGCCCAGCTCGCGATCAACCTGGAACCGGTCTACGCGATCGTGCTCGCGATCGCCCTGCTGGGCGAGCAGCGCCAGCTCACCGGCCTGTTCTACGTCGGCGTGGCGATCATCCTGTCGGCGGTGTTCGTGCATCCGCTGATCAGCCGCCCGCGCGCGGTGACGCAGCCGGAGCTGCTGGGGACGGCGGAAGCCAAGAGCGTGTCCGAGTAGGAATCGCTGATACCACTGGACGTGCTGTCATTGCCGTTCGTACGAGCCGTCGAACCCGGAACGAGGATTCCGGTTAACGCCCCTCAAGCCTAGACGTGCTGATCGAGCATGATCACGTTGCCGTCGGGGTCCGAAAGAATGATGTGCGCCGGTCCGACGGTGTCCGGGTCTGCGCGAGTGGTGATCCCGACGCCTTGCTCATCCAGCGACTTCTGCACATCGCGAACATCCGCAAAAGACGCCAGCGGACTCGCACTCTGGTCCCAGCCCGGATTGAACGTCAGGATGTTCTTGTCGAACATGCCCTGGAACAAACCGATGACGGTCGATCCGTTCTTGAGGATCAACCAACCCTGCGATTGATCGCCGCCGAAGGCAGAGAAGCCGAGCTTCTCCTAGAACGATTTGGACGCCTCAACGTCTTTCACTGCGAGGCTGACGGAAAACGCGCCGAGTTCCATAAGTCACGCTCCACGTGGTTTGAGACCGAGGCCAGCCTAGCACCCGAGCCTAACCACCTAGCCCCCCAGCATGGAGCAACGGACTAACCGCTAAAGCTGCCACAGGCCGTGATCGTTTCCGCCTTGGAGATAGATGGCGAAGGTCCCGTGCCCAGGAATCGGCGTGGGCTCCATCGCGATGAAACCGCCCGCCTGCACCACGGCAGCGACGGCCGCCTCGATGTCCTTCACCAGCCAATACGGTCGCACCACCGGTTCCTCGGTCGTACGCAAGGGCGCACGCACCCCTACCCGTCCGCCTCCGGCCAGCAACGCGGTACGCGCGTGGCCCAAGCCGGCGTCGGGCGCGCCGAATTTCAGTCCGTTAGCCGCTTCGTATGCGGCGCACACCGCATCCACGTCCTTGGTCACGACTTCGAGATACTGGATCTGCATGGCGTTACACCTCCGGCATTGCGAACTAGGCCGAGCGATAAATCGCTGGCCTTCAGAGCGCCTCGTCGGGAACGGGCGCGAGCTTTTGTAGATTACGGCCGATCGAATTGAACTAAGCAAAGCCG
Organism: Lysobacter sp. Root667; assembly: GCF_001427715.1. Classification (NCBI taxonomy): domain Bacteria; kingdom Pseudomonadati; phylum Pseudomonadota; class Gammaproteobacteria; order Lysobacterales; family Lysobacteraceae; genus Lysobacter; species Lysobacter sp. Root667. The sequence goes on along the minus strand of NZ_LMHF01000014.1, from coordinate 82,455 downwards.
CGAAGCGGCTTCGGCTTGAATGAATTGTCAGGCGCCGCCTGTCTACGGGTAGACGACGACACCAAAGCCTTTCTCCAGCGCATCTCGGAATGCCCCTGCCTCTGGCGTGTCTTTGCCACGGAACTGCTCATGATCCGTGACGTCCTTGTACCGCTCAATAGCCATTGAAGCCCAACCAAGAGCGGTAAGTTCGCGCGAGGCGACAGCCTCCAGCTCATCGGAGCTAAGCACATCAACGAAAAGAAGTGCCGGCAAGGACGTGCCAGGTGCGTACTTAGCATGACGAGGCCCAGAAACCAGCGTTGCTTTTGCGAGGATCATCGTGCGGTGCCTAACGCCTGAATTAAGCCGAAAAAATCGCGTGGCGATTGGTTCTCGGCTTGAATGAATTGTTAGCCACCGTCCAGCGCAACGAGACGATGGCACTCTTTGATGATCTCGACCGCGCAGGATTCAGCAGTAAAGCCTAGATACTCGTGCCCGTATTGCTCGTGGGCTAATGCTGAGAATGCGGAAAGCTCATCCGGGTAGTTCAGGGAGTCATTTACCTCGACAAGCAAGGTGCAGGCGTCATTAGGGTTGACCCGGCCCGCAATAGTGCGGCGGGCGATCTCCGCACAGCCTTGGATCAGAGGGAGGGAGCCATCCTGTACTTGACGCGCTAGCAATACGCACTCAAGTAGCTCGGTGTTTCCTCGATTGGTGGAAGTGCTCATAACGGTGGCTAACGCCTGAATTAAGCCGAGCCGCGAAACCGCTTCGGCTTGAATGAATTGTTAGGCCGCATCGCTAGGGCGGTGCGACCAGTGTGATGCCAGGCTCGTCACTGAGGATAGCGCGCAAGTCGGCGTCGAGCTTTGCTACTGAAGCAGCAGTGTCTGGATTTTTGAAGATGCGTTTCCAGAAAGGAACCTCTGCCATTGGGAAGCAGCACCAGATGAGGTTCTCATTGGGAGGTGGCGGGTCACCAGGCTGCGCGGTGCCATAGTCCACCATGCTGCCGCAGCCGACCCAGAGCATGAATGGATCGCGGGAGCACATGAGGCAACGGCCCCAGTCCTCAGCGATGATTGGCTCAATGTCGTAGCCACGCTTCTCAAGTTGCGATTTGAGCCATTGGGCGAGCTGACGGCCATACATCCGAGGGTTGATCTCCTCATCCTCGCCGGGCTCGACCTCGAATAAGGTTGACGTGAAGTGATAACCGTCCATGCGGCCTAGCGCCTGAATTGAGCCGAGCCGCGAAGCGGCTTCGGCTTGAATGAATTTTTAGAGCCCGCCAAGACGCCGGCAAGCTCGCCACTAAGTGCACCCCAGACTGCCGTGACAGTGGACCGGCCCACCTGAGCCGCTTGAAACAACGCCAGCCCCGACGGGCTGAGGGTATAGAACTTTCCTTGAGCTTCAACTAGGCGGCAAGCTACAAGTTGCTGCAGCGCCCCACTGAGCTCTTGCTGCGTTGGAACAGCATGGTTGATCGCATCGGCAGCTGTAGAGATATCCGCGCGGGATGCGGGAACCCTGCTCGCTGCAATAGCAACGGAGTACAGGATCCAAGCTAGGGTTCGCGGATCAGTTGCCAAGGGCTTTAACGCCTGAATTAAGCCGAGCTGCGACGCGGCTTCGGTTTGAATGAATTGTTAGGCATTGCCCTGTTTAGTTGCACCACTGCTGCTCGCATGGCTCACCGTCATTATTGCCGTCCATTTGCGTGTTTGGGCAATGCTGAAGAAAGAATGTTGCCTCCGCACAGGATGTCATTTGAGCGCAGTGAGTGCGGCCATCGCATTTGAACTGCGCAGTAGCTGGTCCGGTTGCAGCATTCTCCGCACGATTGGAGCGCCAAGACTGATCCTCTTGAGCAGGTGCGACATGACCAAGCGTTTTTGCAACAGCTTGCAGGTCCGCCGGGCCTGCATTTTTTGCCTTGAACTGATTGTAGGCAAATAGGCCAGCGCCAGCCAAGGCGAGAGGTAGAAAGAGATCTTTGACTTTCACGGGATGCTCCCGGCAAGACCCAACGCCTGAATTAAGCCGAGCCGCGAAGCGGGTTCGGCTTGAATGGACTGTTAGGCGGCAGCATCAAGGCTGGCATGCCACCGTGATAGATACTACTTCCTCGCCCTTGGCTGGGATTTGAAGCCAACAGGTTGCGTCCGGCGGATAGTACTCATAGAAGCGTCCTGTCTCTCGGTCCGCAGCAAGTGGCGCCCCGTACAAGGAGCGCATCTTGTCCAGGCGATCTCCGGGGCACAGATGCTTTGGAGTGCACCCGTCAGGCTTGTCCGAGAAAAGCCCAGCCACCACTCCGTCGCTGAACGAGACGGTTACGTGTGGATAGTAGTAGTGAAGGTTGAGAAAGTCTGATGCCTCCACTTTGCGCATAGGCTGGCCGAGCCTGGACGCAACTGCGCTAGGGGTCTCGCCGATCGCCACTCCGCCGAGCGAAATCTCGCGCTCGGGGATAACGCCCTCTCCGGCAAACGCTAGCGAAGGGATTGTAAGAAGAAGGATGTGTAGAAGTTTCATGCCGCCTAACGCCTGAATTGAGCCGAAAACAATCGCGTAGCGATTGGTTTTCGGCTTGAATGAATTGTTAGGCCCCTCGCCACGGAGGGCGAATGCCATGTTGACTCACCACAGAAGCATAGTAGTCCGCCATATCAGATAGGGACTGATGGACGTAGAGCAGGCCCTCTTGTGCCTCGTCGGACAGGTTGGAGGTCTCGATCTCGGCCACGGCGCGCGAGAGCCATGAAGCTAGATTTGAGATTGTGTCGCCCTGCACGAGCACGCCAGGATATTGCCGACCAGGATGCCGCATGACCGGCGAGTTGGGTGCGTCCGAGTAGATCTCAACTTGTTCTAACCGCATAGCAACCTACCTTGGGGGGCCTAACGCCTGAATTAAGCCGAGCCGCGAACCGGCTTCGAATTGAATGATTTGTTAGGTGCCATCACGCACCTCCGTTGAACACGACGCTGATGTATATCTGGTCATTGGGGTCCCAGTAAGCCTGGAAGTAGCACGGGCCGCCGTCAAAAACCATCACCATCTGTGACGTTGCATATGGAGGGGGTGGGCTGCAGAAAGCATTGACGAGAACGACTCGTCTGCCACGGAGCTCTCGCCCCTGATACTGGAAGGTATAGCTGTCCCAATTTGGGAGGTTCCTTTTGTCCTCTCGGGCCTCCCGTGACACATAAGGCTCAAGTTGTGACTTAGCCGCGGCCACGTCCAAAGCACTCGGTTCCCATGAGCCGCCCGGGACGGCGAGCCAGCTGCCGATTGCAATTGCTAGAGCTGCGAAATATTCCATATGGCACCTAACGCCTGAATTACGCCGAGCCGCGAAGCGGCTTCGGCCTGAATGAATTGTTAGGCGTCACCCCACTCACCGACGAACGCGATAGCGGATATGTGTGGCCTCTGGCGTATCGATTACCCGAATGATCTCCAACTCGACTCGCGACGGCAGCACATCAAACATCCGACGACCACCACCGAACAGCACTGGGATCTGGTGTATCTGTAACTCGTCCAGTACGCCGGCTTCAAGCGCTCTCTGAGCCGTATATGCGCCATGCATGAGTACGATGCGGTCCCCAGCGGCTGCCTTGGCCTGCGACATGGCACTCTCGATTCCGTCAAGCACGTACGTCACCAGTGGATAGTTCGCCACCGAAGGGCCCGGTGGGCGGTGACTGGGCACGAAAATCGGGACACCTTGATTGTCCCCGCCCCAGTGATCGACCTGCTCCACGGTGCGCCGACCCGCTACGATTGCACCCGGCGGGTTCCATTCGTCCCACATTTCTCCGACCGCCCCGGCTGGCCGGGAGAAGTCCCCGAACCACTCGTGCAGCCGCATAAAACCGTCGCCGCCTGGGTTGCTTGGTTCGTCGTTCGGGCCCGCGATGTATCCGTCGAGTGACATGGACATGAATAGTACCGATGCAGCCATTTGAGTCTCCTGCGATCTAAAAGTCACAGACTCGCGACACATTGGATGACGTCTAACGCCTGAATCAAGCCGAGCCGCGATGCGGCTTCGGCTTGAATGAATTGTTAGGCCGCGGCCGTTAGCCAGCCATCTTGCCCAGCATGTGATCTATGACCTCGCTGTGCTCGTGCTGTGGACTGAACAAGATGACCTCGGCGTCTTGGCCGACTTTGACTGTGTGCCCGGGCGGCCAGTAGAACAAGTCGCCGCCGTTGATCTCTTCCCTTGTGCCGTCTGCATAGGTGACAGTCAGTTCACCCTGTAACACGTAGCCCCAATGCGGAGATTGGCAAAGATCGTTCTCCAACCCCTGAAGTAACGGCGCGATATCGGTACCGGCGCCGAGCGAAAAATACTCGCCGCTGATCTTGCCATATCCGGCGGCGTCGCCAAAATTAAGCTTTTGGCGGGCCACAGCGCCCGGCACATCAATTCTGACGGGTATATCTTGCTTGGCTATGCGCATCGTTTTGTTCCTCCGTCGTGACGTTGAGGTTGAACAAGCGGCCTAACACCTGAATTAAGCCGCGCCGCGAAGCGACTTCGGCTTGAAAGAATTGTTAGGCCCCAGCCATTTGCCGCCGGAACCTAGTCCTTTCGGACGATATCAACTGAGATCTCCACCGCTGGAACCGCTCCACGATTCTCGAGCCAGTGTGTGGTGTTCCTGTCCTCAGGCCAGCCAACTCCGGGACCGTAGTCCGTAGCAACTCCATCCCGATGGTCGGTGATCGTTCCTTGCAGCACGTAGACGATGCCCGGCCTGTCCTTGTGGTCGTGAACCGGACCGAAAACACCACCCGGCTCGATAGTGACCATGCGCATCCGTAGCTGGCGCCCCGCCATCCCCTCGATCTCAGGACCGAGGTCCATCGCGGAAAGCAATTGAACCGAGACGCCTTTCGTTGTTGGGACGCTCACGTTGCCTCCTGGTGCCCTCCGGGGCCTAACGCCTGAATTAGGCCGAGTCGCGAAGCGGCTTCGGCTTGAATGAATTGTTAGCTGCGCGCCTACGCAGTGCCAAGAGGATCAAGTTCATTGGCCTCAAGATGGTCCAGATAGCCAGACACACCCTCTCGCTTAATCAAGTGGCTCTCAGGGTCAGCCAGTGGAACCATATAGAGGAACCTCACTGTCTCGCCATCAGCTATGAGCTCACCTTTGGACTCGGAAGAGAACGGCGGGCGGAACAGGATGGTGCTGGCGCTGGGAAAATGTGGGACGTGTCCAGGATTGGTAAGGCGATGCCACCAATCGAGGCATTGCCCATAGTCAAACGGATACTCGGCCACATTTGCCAAGAACGCAGCGACAGCGTACGCCTGACGCTCGTCAAGATGTCTACGAAGAGCCCAGTGGAGCTCAATGTATCGGGTAGTGCACTCCAACCCGAGCGCGACGTTAGAAAGACCGATTGTTACGCACGATGTGACGTCACACTCATCGTCAGCGGACCAAATTGCCACGTCTAAGCGAGGCAGTCGCCCGGGCTTAGCCATTTCAAGAGAGTCAAATGTAAAGAGGTAGGTCGGCTCGCCCCAATCCTCGATCAGGTCGTTATAGATCTCCCGGGCTCGTGCCGTCGGGTTTGTCTTTGTCTCAGTTGCCATGAGGCTGCCTCGCACAGCTGACGCCTGAATTAAGTCGAGCCGCGAAGCGGCTTCGGCTTGAATGAATTGTTAGGCATTTGACCCGGAAAGGCGGCGACGAAGCAACCGGATGGCTTGCGCGCGGCCCTCATTGGCGGGCATGGCCTCAAGACGGGCTATCTCCTGCTCCAAGTCGTGTCTATTCCGGACGGCCGCAATGTCAGAAGCCAGGTCTTGTTGCATCCGCTCGCGCGAGAGGCGCTCACGAAGCGTTGACCAATCCCGAGCCTTGCCCTTGGGTGGGACGGGAATCTTGTAACCGAGATATGCGCAGAGCTTGCCGCAGTTTGGACAGGGCACCTCGCCCGAGTAGCCGGTGGAACGCCGGACAGAGGTGCGGCAATCAAAGCAAACCCAAGCTGCGGTACCCATAGCTCAAACGCCTAACGCCTGAAATAAGCCGAGCCGCAAAGCGGCTTCGGCTTGAATGAATTGCTAGGCGCGCAGCCAGGACCGTCAACGCCCAAGTGGTTACTCTGGATCATAGGAATCGCCTGGGTCGCGCTGAGATTCGAGCAACTCTTCGTAGTAGGCAAGGCACCCGTCTCTACGATCATCGTTGAGCTCATCGCACCCCTCCTCATTGGTCAAGCCGACCCTATCGGCCCAGCTGTACCCTTGAGCAATCTCATCGCAGTTGGCGGAGCACTTGATGCCATGGAAATAGCGCTTTCCGCTTGATGAAGTTACCGGGCTCGAAGTTGCCATGGACTGTGATGCAGCTCGCTCGTTCAGGCAACTCTCCGAAAGGGCACATTTCGCTTCTAGACGCTGCCGTCGCCTTTCATCCATGGCATGTAGGCCATAGAAAATGGCAATGGCTAAAAGAAGAAAACCCAAAATTTTGAGCCAATCTTTCATGCACGCCTAACACCTGAATTAAGCCGAGCCGCGAAGCGCCTTCGGCTTGAATGAATTGTTAGAGGCGCTACTCGAGAAGCTGATCAATCTCTTTCTCCACGCTCGCGACGTGTTTGTTAGCAGCCACTGTCATTTCCAAGTGCAAGTGCTTCATCAATACTTCATCACGATCTTTGCTATTCATGTAGTCGTAGTAAAGCTTACGGACCTCTGGTGAGGCATGAACGCTAATGGCGCCCATCATGCTGATGGGATAGCTGCGCTCTTGAAGAGCGGCCGGGAGCTTCTGGAAGATATCTGCGTAGAGTCGCTCAAGATCTTCCTTCTTGCGACGGAGCAGCTCAATCCGTTTTTCGAGGCGCCATTGGGCCTGGGTTGTACGCAATGTCAGTAGAGGTACAACGCTGGCCGCTGCTGCGCCGATTAGTACTCCCAATAGTTGACCGTCCATGCACCCTCCGAAGCGCGCCAAACACCTGAATTAAGCCGAGCCGCGAAGCGGCTTCGGCTTGAATGAATTGCTAGAGGGCAAGCGGTGACAGCTTGATTGTCGGGAGAGAAGCGAAGGAAGCAAGGTATGAACCAAGAGGCTCACACTGAGTTTTGTCGCGTACTGTGGCAAGTTGTTCTTTCAATGGTGAGAGAGCCCAGACGCTGATTAGTCGATGCGGGGCAATCTCTACGAACTGTGCCCTTGGCCAAGAGTGCGGCGTAGAAGACTCAAGATTATGGCTGTGAATATAAGATGAGAAAGCGGCCTCGGCCTGCTGGAGCGCATCCTCTAGAGCGAATTCCTCATCAAAAACGACTGGGCTCTCAGGTCCGCCGTTGTTGGAATAAGACAGCTTGCGACCGAAGGAAGTCGTCTCTGTGTCCGTTGTTTGGATGATGCCGAACACCTCGGCTTTGATGTAAGCCCCAGCGTGATAAGCAGTACAAATTGCGAACGCGGGATAGCCGAGAACATTAGAATCGACGCGGTACGCTTTGAAAGAAGTGACTTGCTGTGACATTTCCATTGCCCTCCAACACCTGAATTAAGCCGGGCCGCGAAGCGGCCTCGGCTTGAATGAATTGTTAGACCCCGTTACCTGTCTAGGCTCTCGGCTAGCGACATTGCGCCGATGCGACAGCCGTAGGTAGCGATGACCAATAGAACGAGGGTAAAAAACGGCCCCCACATGCCCTTGAAGAGGGTGGCAAGTAGAGCGATTGGCACAACGCCAACACCAAAAAAAACTAGGCCAATAATCACAGCGACGACACCCCACGTGAAGTACGTGAGCAAAAGACCAAACATCCACAGCGTGGCACCGAAGACGTAAGACGCGATGAGTATTGAAATGCTGGAAAATCCACGTGTTGCCCGAGGTATTGAAAGGGGCAAAAGGACGAATATGACGATAGCGAACACTACGAATGAGATGACAGTAAGCCAAGGTAGAAGATGCTTACTAACCCAGACGCCACCAAGGATAAAGGCGGTGACAATGGCGATGCCAACGACGGCAATGGCGAGCATGAGAGCGAGGCCGCCGATTGCCCCTAAAGTTTCTTTTACGTTCATGGAACTCCCCCTGTCTTGAACGCTTGCCCGAGAGCTACTCAACTCTTTTGCGACTTGTGAAGGCCACAAAGGCCACGACGCCGAGCGTGGCTATGTTAACGAGCGACCAAAATTCTCTAGTGGCATGAACTGGAAAGATTGGATTGTAGATACCAGCGGCGACTCCCCATACCCACGTCCAATTCTGTTGCTTCTGTTCGTACGACCTGACCGCCAAGTAGATGAAAGTAGCACAGACGATCCAGCGCATAACGGAGTAGTAACCGTATGGGTTGGAAGGAACAAGCGCCCACAGAAGTAGCGCAGTAACAAGTACATGCGGAATGAGGGATTTTGAGTTGTTGGAAAACGCAGTCATCTGTCTAGGGGTCTAACGCCTGAATTAAGCCGAGCCACGAAGCGGCTTCGGCTTGAATGAATTGTTAGGTGCCGACCGAGCGTGCCTGCTGGCGGTAAGAATTACCCTTGCGCCGTCTCGCCACCAAACAAGATAGGTCACCTCAGACGAGTCACCACCAAACTTTGCACAATTGGCACCCACCGTGAAGTCGCGTAGCCAACATATGTAATCCACGAGATAGAAGCCTAGTGGTGAGCGCTGGTCGATGCCAAGGAAGTCCTCAACGAGAGAGCCGAACTCGGAGCTCCAACCGGCCACGGTCATTGTGTCACTTGGGAGTTCTGAAGCAAGACCCGGCTCAACATAGTTGGCTGAGAGGCAGAACAGCTCCGCGTCCGTAGTAGCAGACCTAGCTACGGCATCGAGGTATCCCGCAAGGAACTGTGTGTGCTGAGGAATTGAAAACTCGGTCATGCTTGATTCGGCGCCTAACGCCTGAATTAAGCCAAGCCGCGAAGCGACTTCGGCTTCAATGAATTGTTAGGCGGCCAGCGACTAGGGGCGCCGGACGCCAACGACTTTGCCATGCTCTGTGCTGCCAAATAGCCCATAGGAAACATGTTCACCGTTGAACTGAGCGCCGGACACAGTGCCGGTGAGAGAAGTGTATGCGTCGCAAAGTCCATTTGTGAGAAGGACCTCAAGGCGGCCACCTGAGTAGGTGTAGGCAGGGTCCGAGAGCTTGAGGCCGCCAGCTGAGACTACCTTTGCACGGAACCACTCGCCAGATATGCATGTGTCCGATGGCGTGTCAGTGAGTTGAATGACGGGAATGCGTGTCCCGTCCTTGCCAGTGACGGTGAACTCCCAAGTGCCAAGGACGCTTTCGGGTGCCGGCACGGTCTCGGCAGCCAGGGGCGTGGTAGAGCAGCCGCTGGCTAGGAGAGCTGTTGCTACAAGCGCGAAGAGTACTTTCATGGCCGCCTAACACCTGAATTAAGCCGAGCCGCGAAGCGGCTTCGGCTTGAATGAATTGTTAGGCTGCCAAGCATGGGAACTCCAACTCCCATATCTTTAACCTAGCAATCAACTTCTCGTCACCAATGGAGTGAGTGCAAGCTCCCAAATAAACATTGCCGGTTGGCTGGGGGCTGTATACCAGCCATTCTCCCGTCAAATGCTTCCGCTCCAAGCGTCTCTCGAACGGCGCAGTTGTAATTGCGTGAGACAGTTTGCTGATCATCTCATCCGTGAGAATTTCGCTCTTCTTTGGGTCACAAATTTCACGGATGGTGCGGTCCAACCCCTTTTTCCCTAGCTCGACCTGCATATTCGTCGCGATAATATTGAAAGTGGGGGCGAAAAAGTGCTTATGCCTTAAAGAAGAGAGTCGTGGATTCTTGAAGTCGGAGGGTGGTTTCGTAGTTGTTGCCTTCTGGAGCTCAAGTGCTCGTATTTCATCTAGTACATGGCGCGATGACACGCCCTGCCTTTCAAGATTGAGCAAGTCCATTACCAGAACCGAACTAAATCGATCTGATACTGCTGCCACTAAGCCAAGCGCATCCGCAATTCGCAACATTTCCTCGTGCGATATCTCCGCTATAGAGGAATCTGGCATATGGGCGCGAATCGTAACTTTCATGGCGGCCTAACACCTGAATTAAGCCGAACCGCGAAGCGGCTTCGGCTTGAATGAATTGTTAGACCCCAAGCTCACGCAGCCGGGCCTCGACCTTGGACCTATCGATGTGCTGGCCCACGACGGGCCATAAGCCACTGACCAGGGCTTTTGCTGCTGAGGCCGTGCCGAATGCGCCAACCGCAAAACATGTGACCGGGATGGCATAGCCGAGCCATTTGGATTGCCCAAACGCCTGAAACAAAACCAAGGCGCTAGTGCCCACCGCCAGCCACAAAAGAACGGTGATAAGCCAAACGTGCTTTCCGGGGGCTGGGGACGGAGCGTCCATGGAGGCAAGCACCCAGAGGAGAATCCGCTTTTCGAGATCGGGGGCTATCAACTTTCTTTCCATGGGGACTAACGCCTGAATTGAACCAAGCCGCGAAGCGGCTTCGGTTTGAATGAATTGTTAGGCGCCACGCCCACAGCTGTAGACGTGTCGCTCTGAGAACTCTACGCGCTGTCCGACGCTAAGCCCGGAGGGATTCTCCGGAAGCGCTGGCTCAAACCCGTAGATCTCGCCTGTGAATCCATATGGCTGAAGAAGTTGGACGTTGCGGACAAGCACGAGCGTGCCGTTTGCCTTGAGTCTCACCGAATCGCCATGAGCAATCTCCCGCGTTGGAATTTGTTGACCCCCAACGTAAAAGATCTGCCGCGTGGCTGCTCTTTCAGTGAACATGAAACCTTCCTGTGGCGCCTAACGCCTGAACTAAGCCGAGCCGCGAAGCGGCTTCGGCTTGAATGGATTGTTAGAGCCCACCCTTGATGCCAAGCCGCTTGGCTAGTGCCTCTTGGGTGTAGAACTCCACGTGTGACACCTCTGCATTAGGGCCAATAGTGAGAGCGGGGCCATAAAGGTAACCCTCTTGACCGGCGACGGATGCAATCGATTTTTGGAGGCGAAGTGAATAGCCCGTGCACTCCCATAAGCGAGTTCCACCGTCAGAAAATGCACCTGCATCGCGACAGGTCCCGATGGGAAGCTGATCTTTGAGCAGGCGCTGGTAATTGTCCGCCGCCTCCTTAGCCCAGACGCCGACACGTTGGCGAGTCTGCGTAAAAAGCAATCCGTTGAACGGCTCAGCCACCATTACGACTGCTGGGGCCGCGGGAGATTGAAGGCTCGGCGCGGAGAACGTTCGATAAGCGAGCCCAAACACCCCGGTAACGCCAGCAATGGCGACGAATAGCCCGACGTTGCTCCAGCGCATTTTTCTCTCCACCTGAAGGATGCCCGCCGTGGGCTCTAACGCCTGACCTTGCTTGCCATCTCTTCCGGATCGTTGACATACGTATAGGCTAGGTACCGCCCCGCCTCCTTTGAAGCGTGAGTGCCAAGTAACAAACACCGACGGTGAGCAGGAGAAGGCCGGGATGCATGGCGCTAATCACAAAGGACTTGATCGGGGTGAGCTGAGTTTGCGGGCTGCCATGCATAAGCAAGAAATATCCGAGAGCATGAAGTCCAGAACCCACTCCAATCATTGCTCCGGCCGCCTTGTACCCTCGGAAGGCGATGTAGAACCCTGCCACCGCGATCAGGAGACTGAAGACCTCGATCAAGCAACTGATCGATTGAAAGGCGTGCGTAATTGCTTCCATAGTGCCTAACACCTGAATTAAGCCGAGCCGCGAAGCGGCTTCGGCTTGAATGAATTGTTAGGCAGCATCTGAGTTACCCGTGCTGCCATAGCCTGAAATGGACGGTACCACCGGCAACGGCGCTGGACTATCTGAGTAGCTATACACCTCTAGCCCAGAAAGCTGACCGTCAAGCGCCCAAACGATTAAACCCAAATCCTCGCCGTTAGGGGCTTTGGCCACTGCGTCAGCAACTATGCGGGCAATCTGGCCCCCTGCAGGCATACAGAAATCAATTGATGCGCATCCGCAGTCACAGCGGCCGACGACCTGAAGAGAATGAACTGACGAAGCCAGGGCATGAGAGGAGCCGTCAGTTGCCGCCACGGAAAGTGCACGCTCCACGACGGCAGCCTCTTCTGCTGTGATTTTTCGGACGGTCATTACAGATCTGAACACTCTGCCTAACGCCTGAATTAAGCCGAGCCGCGAAGCGGTTTCGGCTTGAATGAATTGTTAGGCCACTCTAGCGGAATCGGCGCCTGAGGAGCCAAGCGCCGACCGCCCATGCTAAGACCGGTAGTGCTAGCGACGTTGGTACAAGCCAATAACGGTTAGCTGCGTAGGGAACGTGGGAGGTCGCGAGCATATCTACGACCATACCGCCGAAGAAGCAGGTGGCCAGAATCAGTTTGTGGCGCCAATTTGGCCATCTGTGAAGGAAAAGCAGGAACACTACGCTGAGAAGGACCCAGCCCGCGGGAACAAGAAAAACCGACATGTCGCCGTGGGCAAGTGCTGGCTCAACGTTGAGAGCTAGCGCGAGGCCGAAAAAAAGAACTTGCAGATTGCGAGACATTTTGTGAGTGGCCTAACGCCTGAGTTAAGCCGAGCCGCGAAGCGGCTTCGGCTTGAATGAATTGTTAGCGCTCAAGACCGGAAGCGGACGGCGATGGACGGGTGGAATGCTAGGCCGACACTGAATGACCAAGCCAGAACGCTTGCGACGACGGTCGCTCCAACTACGGGGCCAGCCGCCGAAGCGATCGGCGACCCGAACGCGAGCGTGATGCCTAGGACGGAGACAATGGCCGAGCAGACTCCAAGAGGGCGGCCCCACTTGCGGAGTCTCATTAGCCCGAGTGCAGCTGGAAGGCCGGCGACAGCCGCGATGATCATGGCGAGAATGCCTAACACCCAAGCCGGAGGAGGGCCGCCGAGCGGAAGATCTATGCTCAATGGGCGCCCAAAAGGCTGGATGGCCGCGATCGCGACTAACGCGACGGCTAAGAAGATCGAAAAGCGGAACAACTTCACCATGAGCGCTAACGCCTGAGTTAAGCCGAGCCGCGAAGCGGCTTCGGCTTGAATGAATTGTTAGGCGGCGCCGGACCGCAACTGCTTGTGTCCTGCCCGTCACTTCTTGGGGCGATCTCCACTATCGGGATCAAGAACGACCCAATTTGACTCAGACCCGTCCCACTCTTCTTCGCCGTTTACGATGATCTCTAAATACAGCACCTTGCCGTGCGCCAATTGAACCCAAAACGAGGCCCCAGCTTCAATCCCGGCCATGTCGAACTGGCTGAAGAATCCTAGGCCAAGTTGGCCATCCGCTAGCTGGACGCAACCCTCATGTTCGAAGTAGGTGAAGCGGCCGGCACTCGAGGTCTGCCTCGATTTGAAGCGTATTGCCTCAGGTGGAGGGAAGCCCAGTTGACTGTATCGCGCATGGAAATGGGCCAGTAGATCGAGCTCGAGTGGAGTTGGGGCACTGGTCATCGCTACTTCGGTCACCTTGAAACTCTCCACGCCGCATAACGCCTGAATCAAACCGAGCCGCGAAGCGGTTTCGACTTGAATGAATTGTTAGGTGCCGCCCGCAGCCTGTCCGAGCACCGGCTGGGCATCACGAAACTCCGCAGTGGCCTGATGATGCCAGGGAAACAGGCCAGAACGAGAGGGCCAAACAATCTGGTAGAGCGGGAAGTTGTCGCCTTGGTAGTACCAGCGAGCGTAGCCAACGTGATCGCGGTACTCAGAGAACGGAACCTCGACAAAGCAGCAAGAATAGTTGTTGAGTAGAGCATCGGTTGGCCGTGCCAGATCAAGCGGTGACCTGGCTTTTGCGGCATCAGCGGCGATAGCCAAAATCTGGTGCGAGACGTTAGAAGGCAAGCCGAAGATGATGAGCTCGGGGTGTCCGTAGCTTTGGAACAGGCCGACAGTAAAGGAATACTCGACGTGCTCACCCTCGGCCATGATGTTGACGCAGTGCCACCCGTACTGGGCAATGTCGTCAATGACCTTTTGCTCGCTTTTGCCTTCACCGACTGTGCGGCCCATGTTGCGGCACCTAACGCCTGAATTAAGCCGAGCCGCGAAGCGGTTTCGGCTTGAATGAATTGTTAGGCCTCAACCTTGCCCGATAAGTGCACAAGGCCGGCAGCCTCCAAGAACTGATCACGAGCAATAGCTTGAGCGTCCGAAAGGCTAGTTACCGATCGCCCATATGCTCGGCTTGCATGCTCCGCGACACCTTTTGGCAGCCTCCGCTCTAGCGGCCAATTGTCACAAATGTAGCGAGCCACGGCCTGTTTGTCAGGTGAAAGCAGGTGTGAGTGCTTTTGAAGCAATTCAATCGACCGATCTGTCGTCATGAGGCCTAACGCCTGAATTAAGCCGAGCCGCGAAGCGGCTTCGGCTTGAATGAATTATCAAGCATCACTCTTTGCAATGCCGCTCCAAAGCAGCCGCCTTGCCTTGATAACCTCTGGAATAAATCCTACGAGGGGTAACGCAAGACCGAATACGAACATTCCGGAGGGTATGAGCCGCCCTTGCGGACTCAAAAATGGCCGAGGCCCGTCTACAGCCGTCATAGCGACCAGGAATAACCAAATCGCCATGAACACAATGGTCAATGGGTGCATGAACAGTGTGACTCGCGTAGTGGAGCCATGGGCGAGAGGAATTATTTTTCCCACTATTCTCGGCAAAAACGAATTCCGATAGGGGATGTCCCTGCGCATATGGAAAGACAAGCCATTGATCGAACCAATGAATGGCGGGTATCCCCTGCGGTCGGAACCAAAAGCGCGCTCCAACGCTTGGCGAAAAGTGAGCGGCGGCCCAACCATTGAGCGAAGCCGATCTGCAACCGTTGCTGCGGGCAGCGGGGATCGGATTTCAAAACGATAGAACGGCATAACGCGACTGCCCAACTGCGATGTGACGCCGCAAATTGGGCGCAGTACAGATTGTGGGCATGCCCTCCTAGGGCAGTCAATTGAGCGCTTCCTTCAGGGCCCGAGGGCGATGGCTGCATCTCTATAAACATCACGACAGGGCGACGGTCTCATGCCAATACCAAGTTCTCTTCAGTCGTAGGCATAGTCGGCCTGGCCGACAAGCCCAGGCGATTCGGAAAGATTTGACGCAAGGGAAGCCTATTCTTGAAAACGGAACATCGATGCCGCGGGCCCTCCCCGGCAGACACGACCACCCGGGTCGATTTATCCTGCGGTTCGTCCAAGCGCCCCAACCCAGCCAGGAACCCCGATGAACCCGAACACCCAACAGGACCTCGCCCGACTGTTCATGCGCATCGTCCTGGGCGCGCTGATCCTGCTGCACGGCATCGCCAAGCTCAAAGGCGGTATGGGCGGCATCGTCGGGCTGGTCGAGTCGCATGGCCTGCCGGGTTTCCTGGGCTATGGCGTGCTGCTGGGCGAGGTGTTGGCGCCGATCCTGCTGATCATCGGCTGGCATGCGCGCGTCGGCGGCGCGCTGATCGCGATCAACATGCTGTTCGCGATCATCCTGGTCCACCTGGGCCAGCTCAACAATCTCAACGACCAGGGAGGATGGGCCTTGGAGTTGCAGGCCATGTTCCTGGTCTCGGGCGTGGCCCTGGCCCTGCTCGGTCCGGGCAGCTTCAGCGCCAACGGCAAGTAAGCGCGGCCCATTCCCCAGACGCGACCACGCGGTCGCGTCCCTCGCGCTTGGCCGGGTACAGGGACCGATCGGCGCAAGTGGGCAATGGCCCGCCCAGGCTCATCGAAAGCGGCGCCGCGGCGGCCGTAGCGCGGCCACCGGCGCAACCACGCGCAACGCGCGCAGCCCGCCGGCCCGAGCCGCTTACAGCCTGTGCACGCGGAACTTGCGCCCCTTGATCTTGCCTTCGCGCAGACGCGCCAGCGCCTGTGCGGCCTGCGCGCGCGCGACCGCGACGTAGGAGCGGGTCGGGAACACGTCGATCTTGCCGACCTGGTCGGCCTTGAGTCCGGCATCGCCGGTGAGGGCGCCGAGCACGTCGCCGGGACGCAGTTTGTCGGTGCGGCCGGCGTCGATGCGCAGGGTCGTCATCGGCGCGACCGGCACGTTGCTGGCCTTGCCGGCCAGCGGCGCGGCGCGTTCCCAGCGCAGCGGCCGGCCCTGGCGCTCCTCGATCGGTTGGGCGCGCGCGACTTCGCGCGGGCTGCACAGGCTCAGCGCGACGCCGCCGCGGCCGGCGCGACCGGTGCGGCCGATGCGATGGATATAGACGTCCGGATCGGTCGGCAGCTCATAGTTCACCACCGCCGACAGCTCGTGCACGTCCAGGCCGCGCGCGGCGACGTCGCTGGCGACCAGCACGTTGCAGCTGCGGTTGGCGAAGCGCACCAGCACTTCGTCGCGGTCGCGCTGCTCCATGTCGCCATGCAGGGCCAGCGCGGTGAAGCCGTAGTGGCTCAGCGAGCCGACCACTTCCTCGGTGTCGCGGCGCATGTTGCAGAACACCACGCAGGAGTCGGGGCGGAACTCCAGCAGCAGCGCGGCCAGCAGCGGCGTCTTCTTGGCCGGCTCGACTTCGTAGAAATGTTGTTCGACCGCGGGCTGATCGGCGGCGCCCTCGACCGTGACCTCAACCGGCTCGCGCATCATCTTCGCGGCCAGGGTGCGGATCGCGTCCGGGAAGGTGGCCGAGAACAACAGGGTCTGGCGCTTGCGCGGGGTCTTGCCGACCAGTTCGCGGATCGGCTCCTCGAAGCCCATGTCGAGCATGCGGTCGGCCTCGTCCAGCACCAGCACCGAGACCGCGTCCAGGCGCAGCGCCTGCTTGCGCACCAGTTCCTGCAGGCGCCCGGGCGTGCCGACCACGACGTGCGGGGCATGCTCCAGCGAGGCCAGCTGCGGCCCCAGCGGCATGCCGCCGCAGAGTACCGAGATCTTCAGATTGGGAATCGCGAAGGCGAGCTTGCGCAGCTGACGCCCGACCTGATCGGCCAGTTCGCGGGTCGGGCACAGCACCAGGGCCTGGGTCCGGCCGTCGGCCGGGTCCAGCCGATGCAGCAGGCCCAAGCCGAATGCGGCGGTCTTGCCGCTGCCGGTCGGGGCCTGCGCGATCAGGTCGCGGCCTTCCAGCAGGGCCGGCAGGCCCTGGGCCTGGATGGGGGTCATGCGCTCGTAGCCGAGCGCGGCCACGCCCTGCAACAGGGCGGGCGATAGCGGGAGGGAGGCGAAATCGTTGGTCTGGCTCATGCGCCATGATCGCAGCATTGGCCCGAGCCTGCGCTCCAACGTCGCCGCGCGGGCCCGCCGCGCCGTATGCTGCCCACGCAGGCGCGGCCCAGGGACGGCCGCCGCGGCCAGATCGGACGCTAGACGGAGCGCGTGCATGGAACCGCAATTCCTCCACATCCGGGTGCTGCTCGGCATCATCCTGGGCCTGGCGATCACCACCCTGCTCAAGGGCATGGCGCGCTTCGTCCAGCACCCCGGCCGGGACCGCATCTATTGGGTGCACCTGGGCTGGGCGGTGTCGATGTTCATCGCGCTCATCCATTTCTGGTGGTGGGAGTTCCGCCTGATCCACGTCCAAGCCTGGACCATCACCGCCTACGCCTTCCTGATCTTCTACGTGGTGGTGCTGTTCCTGCTGTGCACCCTGCTGTTCCCCGACGACATCGGCGACTACAGCGGCTGGCAGGATTATTTCCAGTCCCGGCGCAAATGGTTCTTCGGGATCATGGCGCTGAGCTATCTGATCGACTTCATCGACACCGCGATCAAGGGCAGCGTGTATTTCCACAGCCGCGGCCCCGAGTACCCCTTGCGCAACCTCGCCTTCGTGCTGATGTGCCTGATCGCGATGCGCACGCGCTCGGAGCGGTTCCACCGCGTGTTCGTGGTCGCGGCCATCCTCTACGAGCTGTCCTGGATCTACCGTCTGTACGACTTCGTCGACTGAGCACCGGAGCGCAAGGCATGGATGCTGAAACCCTGAGGTTCCTGATCACGATAGTCGGCGCGACCGCCACTTTCTGTTGGGGCCTGTGGACCTGGCGCACCGCGCGGCGCGATCAATTGCAGGCGCAGAGCCAGGAAGGCGAGCGGCTGGCGGAGGCGCGGCGCATCGAGGCGACCCGGCCCTTCCTGGAGAAGCAGCTGGAGCTGTACGCCGAGGCGGCGCGGGTGTGTGCGCGCATCGCATCCGCGCACGACGGCGCCGACGCCGTCGCCCGCTTCTGGGAGTTGTACTGGGGCGAACTGGCGCTGGTGGAGAACCGCGAGGTCGAAGCCAAGATGGTCCAGTTCGGGCAGGCGCTGCAGTACATGCCCGAGGATCGCTCGGAACTGCGTCATCGCGCACTGGAGCTTGCGGCCGCCTGTCGCGCATCGCTGGCCCGATCCTGGGGCGTGGACGCCTGGGTCGCGCCGGATCTGGCCTCGGAACGCTCCGGACCGCCGAAGCGGGCTTAGCGAGCTCGCGCAACGGACCGCACGGCCGCGCCGCCGCCCGTCGGCGGCCGCTTGACAACGGCATCGGCTGGAAATAAATATTTAGCAAATTAGTTAAATCATGAAATCAAGCCCGCATCGAACCTCGGTGCGGAGCCGCCAAAGGCTTAGCCGGAGTCCGCCATGCATGCACTGCCCGACAGCCTGAACTCGCACCGCGTGCGCGCCCAGCCCGATGCCGCCGCCGCGGTGCGCGCCGTCAGCGAAGGCCACGTGGTCTGGGAACCGGTGCGCTCCCTGTGGTTCACGGCGATGGCCGCGGGCGCGGTCGTGGGTGGAGCGCTGACCTTCAGCTGGGGCGCGCTGCTGGTGTTCGTACTCGGCACCGCGACCGTGTTGCTGCTGGGGCATTCGCTGGGCATGCACCGCAAGCTGATCCACGACAGTTTCGACTGCCCCAAGTGGCTGGAGTACCTGCTGGTCTACTGCGGCGTGCAGGTCGGCCTGGCCGGTCCGCTCGGTTTGGTCCGCAGCCACGACCTGCGCGACTACGCCCAGCGCCTGCCCGATTGCCACGACTACCTCGCCCATCGCCAGCCGTTCCTGGTCGACGCCTGGTGGCAGTTGCACTGCGAACTGCGGCTGGCCGATCCGCCGCCGATCGCGATCGAAGCGCGCATCGCCGACGACCGCGTCTATCGCTTCCTGCAACGCAGCTGGATGGCCCAGCACCTGCCCTGGGCACTGCTGTTCTTCGCTATCGGCGGTTGGGGCTGGGTGTTCTGGGGCGTGTGCGCACGCGTGACGGCGGGCGTGTTCGGGCATTGGCTGGTCGGCTACTTCGCCCACAACCACGGCGGCATGCATCACGAAGTACGCGGCGCCGCAGTGCAGGGGCGCAACGTGCGCTTCGCTTCGCTGCTGACCATGGGCGAGAGCTGGCACAACAACCACCACGCGTTTCCGGGCTCGGCGCGGCTGGGGCTATATCCGGGCGAATGGGATCCGGGCTGGTGGACGCTGCGCGCGCTGGAGCGGATCGGATGGGCGAGTCGATTGCGCGAACCCGCAGACCTCCCGCGACGACCCGAACTGCAGCGCTTGCCGGAACCTGAGCCGGCACCCTGCGCGTTCTGCCAAGGCCTGCGCGCGCGGGTGCTGTCGTGAGCGCGCCCGCCCCTCGATCGCCAGCTACCGCACCTGCGCGCCGAACCTGGTTGTGGCCATTGCTGGCGGGACTGGTCGCCGGCATCACCTTGCGACTGGTGTTCGACGGCCGGCTCGACGGCCGCTACGAAACCATGATGCTGTCGTTCGTTCTGCTGGCGCCGCTGCTGGTCGGCATGGTCGCCGTCTACGTAGCCGAACGTCACGTGCGCCGCAGTTGGGGCACCTATGCGGGCGTCGGCGCGATGGCGAACCTGATCTTCGTCGCCGGCACCTTGCTCACCAGCCTGGAGGGCGCGATCTGCGTGTTCTTGGCGCTGCCGGTGTTCGTCGTCATCGGCAGTTTCGGCGGCTTGCTGATGGGCGCGATCTACCGCTATCTGAAGCGCCCGCGCCAGACGCTGTACGGCTTCATGCTGCTGCCGCTGGTATTGGGGGCGATCGAGAACCCGCACCCCGAAGGCCGGGTCGAACGCATCGAGCGCCGCATCCTGATCGCCGCGCCGCCCGCGGAAGTCTGGCGCCAGCTGATGACCGCCGACGCGATCCGCCCGGACGAAGTCGATGCCGCCTGGACCTACCGCATCGGCGTGCCCAAGCCGCTGGCCGGGATCGTGCGGCAGACGCCGACCGGACTGGTGCGCGAGGTGCGCATGGGCAAGGGCATCCACTTCCAGCAGATGTCGACCGACTGGAGGCCGCAGCGCTACGTGAACTGGCGCTACCACTTCGATGAAGATTCGGTGCCGGCCGGCGCCCTCGACGACCACGTGCGCATCGGCGGCGAGTACTTCGAACTGCTCGACACCGCCTACACCCTGACCCCGCGCGCCGGCGGCACCGAGCTGGCGATGACCCTGGACTACCGCGTCAGCACCGCCTTCGACTGGTACGCCGCGCCGCTGGGACGCTGGCTGCTGGGCGGCCAGAGCGAGACCCTGCTGTCGTTCTACCGACGCCGCGCCGAGGCCCGCCACCGGCCGGCCGCGCCCCCGACGTCCGGCCGCCCGCCCCCCCGCTGCGTTGCCCAAACCGGCTGTGATGTTTCCCCCTGCGCCGCGAATCATGTGTTGGACTAAGGCGGAACCGGCGGCATCGGCATGGAACGGTTGAGGTTGGAGGGGACGGTCGGCATGGACAACGCGCGGCAACGCTTCGGCGAGCTGCTGGAGGCGCATCGCAAGATCGTCTTCAAGGTCGGCAACACCTATTGCCGGCACCCCGACGATCGCGCCGACCTGACCCAGGAGATCGCGACCCAGCTGTGGCGCGCGTACCCGAGCTACGACCCGGCGCGGTCGTTCTCGACCTGGATGTACCGGATCGCGCTGAACGTGGCGATCTCGTTCGTGCGTAGCGACGGTCCGCGCCGACGCAACGCCGTGCCGCTGGACCAGGACCTGCACGAACTGCCCGACGAACGCGCCGGCGACCACGAAGCCGCGCAACGCGTGCGCGATCTGCACCGCTTCATCGGCCAGCTCGAACCGCTCAATCGCGCCTTGTTGCTGCTGTACCTGGAAGACCGCAGCTACCGCGAGATCGCGGATGTGCTCGGCATCAGCGAAACCAATGTCGCCACC
Organism: Lysobacter sp. Root667; assembly: GCF_001427715.1. Lineage (NCBI taxonomy): Bacteria > Pseudomonadati > Pseudomonadota > Gammaproteobacteria > Lysobacterales > Lysobacteraceae > Lysobacter > Lysobacter sp. Root667. The sequence goes on along the minus strand of NZ_LMHF01000014.1, from coordinate 61,293 downwards.
AAGATTAGCCGGCTCAAACAACGCATCCGCAGCGAACTGCCGGGCTGACCACGGCGCGCGCGAACTCTTCCCACCCCGCGGCACACGACACGATGGGCGCACTCACGATGGAACTCGACGATCTCAAACAAGCCTGGCAGGACCTCGACCGCAAGCTCGAGCGCCAGCACGCCATGGACCTGCTGCGCTTCCGCGAGGAACGCGGCAGGCGCCTGAAGTCCGGTCTGTGGCCGCTGGTCCTCGGCCAGGCCCTGCAGATGCTGTTCGGCCTCGCGATGCTGCTGTTCGGCGTCGAGCTGTGGACCAGCCACCACGATGTCCCGCACCTGTTGGTATGCGGCCTGATCGTGCACGTCTACGGCGTGGCCCTGATCGCCTGCGGCGGCATGGTGCAGGCGATGATCGCAGCGGTGGACTACTCGGCGCCGGTGCTGGATATCCAGAAGCGCTTGGCGCGCTTGCGCAAGTTCTACGTGCGCACCGGCATGGTCGTGGGCCTGGCCTGGTGGCTGATCTGGATGCCGGTCATGGCGGCGGTCTTCATGATCCTGTTCGGCGCGGACCTGTACCTCAACGCGCCGTCGGTGTTCGCGATCGGCGCCGCGGTCGGTGTCGCCGGCCTGCTCGCGACCTGGTGGTTCCACCGCTGGTCGCGCCAGCCCAGCCGCCCGCGCCTGGCCAAAGCGATGGAAGACAGCGTCACCGGCCGCAGCCTGCGTCGCGCCCAGGCCCTGGCCGACGAGATCGCGCGCTTCGAGCGCGACTGAGCCGCGCGAAGGCGCGGCAGGCACTCAGAGTTGGATCGAAGGCAATACGCGCCGATGCGATCGCGGCGCTTTCCCCCGCGGCCGGCTCAACCGGCCGCTTTTTTCGCGCGCCGGCTTTCGCGCTTGAGCGGACCGCCGACCGGGCAGATCTCGAACGCGAACTGGGTCAGGGTGTTGACCAGGTTGTCGGGCACCAGCTTGTAGACCACGAACTGCCCGCGCCGCTCGCTGTCGATCAGGCCGGCGTTGACCAGCACCGACAAATGGCGGGAGACCGCGGGTGCGCTCATGTTGAAACGCGCGGCGATGTCGCCGGCCGGCAGTTCCTGCTCGGACAGATAGGCCAGAATCTGCCGCCGCGGCGTGGACGCCAGCGCTTCGAAGATCTTGTCCTGTTTCATAACTGAGCGCTCATGGCTGGGCTTACGTGATCGGAACGACGACGGCCCGCGAGGGCCAGGGTGCAGGTATCGCGCCGCGCGAGAACATCATAGCCCTCCGCGTCGCGCCGGTATGAGCGCGGGCGAAACCGGCCGCGCGCGGCGACCGGAATCCGTAGGCAGGCGAGCCGCGGGGGGGGTTGCATGAACCCGTCGCGGCCCGGCGCTGCGGCGTCTTGCGGCGTCGCAAGGCGGCCTCAGCGCAGATGCGCCGGCAGCGGCGGCGGCGCGCCGTGGCCGGCCGCGGCGGCGATTTCCTGCTCGTAGCGCAGGTCCTTCATCCAGCCCGAGACCACCCGGCCGTAGCGCGAGATCATCATCATGTTGAAGAAGTGCATGGCGCCGAGCATCAGCACCGAGACGCCGATCTTGCTGCCGATATGGGCGATCGGGTTGCTGATCAGGGCGTCGGCGCTCCAGCCGTCCAGGCGGACCGCGATGAAGCCGACGTTGATGAGGTAGAAGCCGACCACGAGCAGGTGATTGGTCGATTTGGCCAGGATTTCGTTCTGGCCGAAGCACATCACCAGGAACACCTCGCCGTTGCGCGACAGGGTCCGGGCCACCCAGATGGTCATGGCGATGGAGATGGCCAGGTAGGCCAACAGGCTGAGCTGGGTCAGCAGTTGTTCGTTGATCATGGTCGTCCGCCTCTATGGTTTAGTCATTTGCTTATTTAACTAAAATGCTAAATCAATGCCGGACGAAGTCAAGCGCCGTTCGTCGGGCGACGCGGGGCAGGATGAGGATGGGAGGGTCGAACGCCGGCGTTAGGGGCAGGCGAGGCCGCGGCTGGGCGGACCAGGGATCGCAGCGTGAGTAGGCCGCCGGGAGCGGCCATGGCGCTAAGTCGGGGATGTACAGGGCCTCTAGGCCCAGGCGGCGGCGCTACACCACCGCTCGCCAAGCCGGGCAGGACGATGCAAACCGCAACGCCCTGCCCCGCATTGCTGCGGCGCGGATCAGGCGCGCGCGCGCTTCGGAAAACCGACCATGCGCTTGAGGTCTTCGTCCCACAGCTTCAGTCGCGCGCACTTGAGGCTGGACCACAGGGTCAGCTTGGGCGCGGCCTGCAGCAGCGGGCTGGACTCGTAAGCCTCGCGCAGACGGTAGTTCGGGATGCGGCTGGCGAGATGGTGGATGTGGTGGTAACCGATGTTGCCGGTGAACCAATGCATCACCCGCGGCAGGTCGTAGAACGAGCTGCCGGCGATCGCGGCCTCATGCGAGTTCCAATCGTCCTTGCGCGTCCAGTAAGCGTCTTCGAAGGTGTGCTGGACGTAGAACAGCCACACGCCCATCGCGCCGGCCAGCAGCACGATCGGCAGATGCACCATCAGCACGGTGTGCCAGCCGATCGTAAAGCCCATCGCGACGAAGGCGACGATCAGCATGAGGTTATTGAGCAGCACGCTCGCCCATTCCTTCTTCCAGGTGAAGGGCAGGTCGAACGGGAAGCGGTGCTTGAGCACGAACTGGTACATCGGGCCGATGCCCAGCAGTACCGGCGTGCTGCGGTAGAAACGGTAGCTCATGCGGCCGAGCCAGGAACGCGCGCGGTACTCGGCGACGGTCAGGGTCTCGATGTCGCCCATCTCGCGGCGGTCGAGGTTGCCCGAGGTGCCGTGGTGGACGGCGTGGGTCTTCTTCCAGTAGCCGTAAGGGAACAGGGTCACCAGGCCCAGGCAGCGGCCGACGATGTCGTTGGCGCGGCTGCTGGCGAAGAACGAACCGTGTCCGCAATCGTGCTGGATGATGAAGATGCGCACGTACAGGCCTGCCGCGGGCAGCGACAGCAGCAGCGTCCAGCCGTAGCCCCACTGCGCGACCACGCTCCAGGCCATCAAGGTCCAGATCGCGGCGAAAGGAATCAGGGTGTTGATCAGTTGCCAGACCGCTCGTCCCAGGTGCGGCTTGGCGAAGCGCGCGCACAGCTGGCGCAGGTTGGGTACGGAAGCTTGCGTATCGTCTGCGGCGCTCAAGCGGGATTCTCCAGATGAAGCCCCATTGTCGGCGTCGGCTGATGTCCTAGCAATGACGTTCGCTGGCGTATGGTTGTGATCGTCATTCAGATTCGCAGCGCCGGCGCCATCGCCGCTACCCTATCGGCATGGCCGCCTGGCACGTCTACCTGATCGAATGCCGCGACGGCAGCCTCTACACCGGGGTCGCGGTCGATGTGGCGCGCCGTTACGCCCAGCACACGGCCGGCAAAGGCGCCCGCTACACCCGCTCGCATCCGCCGCTGCGGCTCCTGGTCAGCTTCGAATACCCGGACCGATCGGCGGCCTTGCGCGCGGAATATGCGATCAAGCGGCTCAGTCCGGAGCGGAAATGGGCCTTGGGGGCGGGGGCTCGGCCGCCGTCGGGCTGAACCGAAGGCTGAGCGGGAGCAAAACCTCGACTCGGGCGGACCCTTGGGTCAGCCAGGGAAAGGGGCCTGCAGGCGCAGCGGGCGGAAGCCTTCGGGCTTGAGTAACGAAACCATCGCAGAAGCGGCGGAATTCGCGATCGCGGCTTACGCCGCTCCCACAGAAAGCAGAAGATAGAGGCGGAGCGAAACCGCCGCCGGCACGCGGAGTTCGCTATCGCGGCTCACGCCGCTCCCACAGAACGCAGAGGCCAGAAGGCTGAGGCGGAGCGAAACCTCCGCTGGGCGGGCGGAGTTCGCGGTCGCGGCTTACGCCGCTCCTACCCCATGGCTAAGCGGAGGAGATCCGGCGGCCGAGAGAGGCCGGCGGCGATGCGCTTGGCCCCAGCCGAGGTTGCCTCTAGGCGCCGGCGTTCGGGATCAGCACGATCTTCCCGGCTCGCTCGCCGGCAGCGGCGGCCGCGACCGCTTGCTTGATCTGATCGATCCCGTACGTCGCCTGCACCCGCGCATGCAACTTGCCCTGCGCGATCAAGCCGGCCAGCTCGCCGAACAAGGCCGCCCGTTGCTCCGACGGCGCGTTGCGGTACCAGCGCGCCAGCCAGAACCCGCGCAGGGCCACATCGCGGAACACCAGCGACGCCGGCGACATGGCGCAGGGCTCGCCGCTCATGGCGCCGTAATTGACCACCACTCCGCCTTCGCCCAGGCATTGCGCCAGACGCTCGGTCGCCAGACCGCCGACCGCGTCCACGCCGAGCCGGATCTTCGCGCCGCTGGTCGCCTCGCGCACGCGCTTGGCCAGATCGTCGCCGTCGACCAGCACCGCGTCGGCGCCGAGCGCGAGCACGTCCTCGCGCGCCGACTCGCGGCGCACCACGTTGAGCGTCTTCAGTCCGCGCAAGGCGGCCAGTTGCACCAGATAGCCGCCGACCGCGGAATTGGCCGCGTTCTGGATCACCCACTCGCCCGGCTCCAGGTCGACGAATTCCGACAGCAGCAGGCGCGCGGTCGGCGGATTGACCGTGATCATCGACAGCTGCACCGGATCGGCGTCGTCGGGCAAGGGCGTCAACGAGCGCGCGTCGGCCACCACGTGCGTGGCCCAGGTCCCGCCGCCGATCGGCAGCAGCACGGTACGGCCGAGCGCGGGCGTGGACACGCCGTCGGCCAGGGCCAGCACGCGTCCCACGCCTTCGTTGCCGCCGACCGCCGGCAAGGGTGGCAGGATGCCGTACTGACCGGTCAGGGTCAGCAGGTCGGAGGGGTTGATGGGCGCCGCCAGCACCTCCACCAGCGCCTGGCCCGGTCCCAATGCGGGCACCTCGCACGCCACCGTTTCGATCACGTCCTGCGGCACCGGGCCGCGCGTCGCATACCTGGCCTGCTTCATGTCCGCACCCATCGTGGTCGCCCGCGCTCGGGCAAGAACGCCCACGTTACTCCGCCCGCTGCGAATCTGCGGCTTGCGCGTCGGCGTCGGCACTGCGACCCTGCGCATCGTTCTCCACGCGCCGGTGCCATGTCCCCGATCGAATTCGAACTCGACCGCGATCACGTCGAACTCAACCAGTTGCTGAAACTGGTCGGCCTGGCCCACAGCGGCGGCACCGGCAAGGCCATCGTCGCCAGCGGCGCGGTCACGGTCGACGGTCAGGTCGAGCTGCGCAAGACCTGCAAGATCCACGCCGGCCAGGTGGTGCGTCTGCAAGGGGTCGAAATCCGGGTAATCGCGGCACGCTGAGGTGCGCAGAGGCCCCACGGCGGGCGCCCCTGACATTGGTTGGGCGACGAACGGCAGCGGACCGGCCAACCGCGTTCGCGCACCATGCGCCGATGCAGCCCTCGCCCGCCGCCGCCCGCCGTCATGCCGCGATCGCCCTCGCGGTCGCCGCCTCCGCCTACCTGGGCTCGCTCTACGTCCTGCAGCGACTGCCTGGCGCAAGCCTGGCCGATCCCTTGTTCCTGCTCGGCGTGATCGGGCTGGCGTTCCCCGCATTGGCTTGGGCGTTGACCCGCAAGCCGCGGCATCCGCCGCGTGCGCAGGGCCGCTCGCGCCTGCCGGGCGTGCTGATCTATCTAGCGGTGTTCTCGCTGCTGATCCTGGGCTGGGGCTTCAGCGCGCTCAACGAGGCCGTGCCCGAGGACCCGGCGCAGTCGCTCGCCAAGCTCGCCTTGAAGCTGCTGACGATGGTGCTGCTGCCGGCCTGGCTGTTCCTGCGCCTGCGCGAGCGCGATCCGGCGCCGTTCGGTGCGCGCCGACTGTGGCTGGTGTTCATGCCGATGTCGCTGGCCTACCTGGCGATGCAGGCGGTGTTCGGACGCGGCCTGATGTCCTTGTCGCAACTCGCCCCGGCCGCGATCACCCTGCTGTGGGCGATCCCGCTGTGCTGGGTCTGGCAGACGCTGGAAGCGGGCCTGTGCGAGGAGTTCCTGTTCCGCCGTGTGCTGCAGGAACAGCTCGCGCTCGCCACCGGCTCGCAGGTCGCGGCGGTCGCCTGGGCCTCGCTGCTGTTCGGCCTGGCGCACGCGCCGGGCCTGTACCTGCGTGGCGCCAGCCTGCTCGAAGGCGTGGCCGAACCCACGCCGGGCTGGGCCGTCGCCTATTCGATCGCGATGATCGCGCCCGCCGGCGTCGCCTTCGGCGTGCTGTGGGCGCGCACCCGCTCGCTGTGGCTGATCGTGCCGCTGCACGGCATGGTCGATCTGATCCCGCAACTGGCGCCCTTCATCCGCGAGTGGACCGGCGCGGCCTGAGGCGCACCGTGCCTGCACGTGCCGTGTTTGAAGCGCGCCGTGCCGGCGTGCCGCGCCCGCGTCAGGCGATCGGCAGCTCCTCGTCGGCGCGACACAGGGCGTCATGCAGTTGCCGGACTTCCTCTGCCTGGGGATCGACCGCGCCCGCGTCGCCGAGGCTGGCGACGTAGCGGCAGGACGCGTGGCCCAGCGCTGCGGCCGCGTAATCGGCCAGCCACTGCCGGCGTTCCGGCAGCTCGGCCTGTTCCGGCGACCACACCGCGACGGTCGGTTTGATCTTGCGCTTCATGCCGATACGCCACGGCTTCGGACTCACGCGTGCGCGGAAGCAGTTCTGCACCGCGCACATGGTCGCGTAGAGCCCGTCGGCGCCCAGCGCGCGGAAGCTGTCGACGACCTCGGGCTCGCGCGGCGCGAAGCGTCGGTGCATCGCCAGCAGCCGGAAGCCGGCCGGGGTGCGGTAGACGCGCAGGTGCCAGTCCGGCCGCTGCGCCGCGAAATCATCGATACGCTCGCGGGCGCGCCGTTCCGGCCCGCCGTTGGCGGCGTGCGCGCGTTTGCGCAGCCGGCCGACCACGAACAAGGCCACAATCAAGCCGACGAAGAACCCACCGATGCCCAACCCTATCGAGCGCTGCCACAGGCCCAGGGCCACCGCGGCGATCAGCACCAGGACCACGGCGATGCTGGACAGTCCGTCGCTGACCGGCTCGTCGAAGTCGACGTCGACGAACAGCACGTCCGGGGTGTTCAGGCATAGCGCGCCGTAGCTGTTGCGGGTGATCACCGCTTCGCCGTGGCGGTCGACGATCTCCTCGCGGATCGGCAGGCCCTGGCTGCCGCCGTAGCCGACTTTGCGTTCGAGGCGCGGCAGCTTTTCGCCGGCGACGACGCGATCGAAGGCGTCGCGCACGCGCGCCTGCGCATGCGCCTGGGCTTCGGCCAGGCTCACGTCCGACCAACCGAATCGGCGCACCGTGATCTGGCGCCGGTGCGTGCGCTGTTGCAGGCGCGCCTCGGCCCAATAGGCTGGAACGATCATCCGCGAGCACCCTCCCCTTGAGTGGATCGCGATTCTAGCCGCAGGTCCGGCGCCACGGTCGGCCCGCTCGTGGCCGCGCATGCCGATGGCGAGATGCCGATGGGCAGTCCCGGCCGCCCCGTCCCGGACCGACGCGAATGCGGCCGGACGCGTCCTGAATCGGACACAAGTCACGTTATCATTGGCGTGCGAGTCGCCAGGGCGCCGGTCCGCCGTCGCCGCGCTCGCTTGGGGACCGACCGTCCGGCCGATGGCTATGCCGCCGTCGCGCCTGCGGCCGGACGGAAACGAACGGACTCCATCGGTGCCGGCATCGCGATGCCGGCTTTTTCGTTAGTCGTTGAAGGAATAACCGCACAATGAAGACCGCACACAGGGGAATTTCGCCCGGCAGCGCCACGCTGCTGGCCTGCGCGCTGGGCCTGGGCCTGTCGCTGACCGCCACGCCCGCCTCGGCGCAGCGCAAGAGCGCGCAGGAACAACGCGCCGAGCAGACCGCGCAGATTCCGACCTGCACCAAGAGCCTGGGCACGATCTCGGTCATCGAGCCCGAAGATTCGGTCAACTGGTGGAGCGGCCAGCAGCTGCCCGCACCCAGCAAGCTGATCAAGGTGTTCGTCAGCAAGTCGCGCTGCTTCACCCTGGTCGATCGCGGCGCCGGCATGGACATGGCCATGCGCGAACGCGAACTGGCCTCCAGCGGCCAGCTGCGCGGCCGTTCCAACGTCGGCAAGGGCCAGATCAAGGCCGCCGACTACGTGCTGGTACCGGACCTGATCGCGCAGAACAACGACGCTGGCGGCAACGCCATCGGCGGCCTGCTCGGTGGCCTGATCGGCGGCAAAGCCGGCGCGGTCGCCGGCAATCTCAATTTCCGCAAGAAGACCGCGGACGTGGTGCTGACCCTGACCGACGTACGCTCGTCCGAGCAGGTCGCCATGGCCGAAGGCCACGCCAAGAAGACCGACATCGGCTTCGGCGCCAGCGGCGCGCTGTGGGGCAGCAGCGGCCTGGGCGGCGCCGGCGTGTCCGGCTACGCCAACACCGAACTCGGCCAGGTCATCACCCTGGCTTATCTGCAGGCCTACACCGACCTGGTCGGCGAACTCGGCGGCGTGTCCGGCAACGCTTCGGCGTCCAACGCCCAGCAGGCCGTCACCGTGGTCAAGCCCGGCCGCCTGTACACCGACGCCAGCGGCAAGGGCAAGGTGGTGCGCTCGCTCGACGTCGGCATGATGCTTTACCCCACCGGCAACAAGCAGGGCACGATGTGGGAAGTCGAGGACGAGATGGGCAACAAGGGCTGGGTGTCTTCGCTCGCGCTCGAACTGTCCAAGTAAGTCCGTCGCCATCGCGATCGAGCAGGGGCCGCCGCGAGGCGGCCTTTTGCTTTGCGGGACGGGGCATCGCCTGGTCCGGCCCGGTGCGCGCGGGCCCGCCTCAACGCTCCGGCCAATGCCAGGCGGGCACGTCGAGCAGGCCCTGCCCGACCAGCACGCTGCGGCTCATCGACTTCTCCAGCCGCAGCGTGTTGCAGTCGGGCTCCTGTTCCAGCGCCGAGATCAGCCGCGATGCGTGCGAGACCACCCAGACCTGGGTACGGCGCGCCGCATGCGCGATCAGCCGTGCCAGGGCCGGCAGCAGGTCGGGATGCAGGCTGGTCTCGGGCTCGTTGAGCACCATCAGCGGCGGCGGCCGCGGCGTATGCAGGGCCGCGATCCACAGCAGGTAGCGCAGGGTGCCGTCGGACAGCTCGGCCGCCGACAGCGGCCGCAGCAGACCGTGCTGGTTGAACTGCAGGCTGAAACGGCCGTCCTGCGCGATTACGTCCACGCGTGCGCCCGGGAATGCGTCGGTCACCGCGGCCTCCAGCGCCCGCGGATCGCCGATCTCCACGATGGTCTGCCAGGCCGCGGCGAGGTCGCGGCCGTCGTGGCTGAGCACCGGCGTGCGCGTGCCCAGCTGCGGCAGGCGCGCAGGCGATTCGCCGTCGGCGCGGAAGTGATCGTAGAAGCGCCAGCCACGGATGGTCTCGCGCAGGCTCAGCACCTCCGGCGCGCCGACCGGATCGGCGATCTGCCCGTACAGGCTTTCGTAGGCATTGAGATGTTCGGCCACCACGCGCCAGCCGCGGCCGTCGCGCACGCGCGCCATCGCCCCGCGGCGATCGACCAGCAGATTCGACGAGCGCAGGAACGGGCCGCTCCAGATGGCCTCGCGCTTGATCTCCGGATCGAGCGCGAATGCCGACTTCGACGGCACCGGCAGGCCGAGGTCGATCGCGTAGCCGAATTCGTCGCCGGCGAAGCCCAGGCGCAAGGCCACCGCATTCTGGCGCGGCCCGCCTTCCACCGGCACCTCGCCGCGCTGCATGCCCGCCGAATGCTGCTCCGGCCCTGCCCACAGCGTGGAACGCAGCCCGCCTTCGCGCGCCAGCGCCGGCACCACCCCGCCCTGCGCGGTTTCGGCGAGCAAGCGCAGTGCCCGGTACAGATTCGACTTGCCGCTGCCGTTGGCGCCGGTCACCAGGTTCAAACGCCCCATCGGCACGACCAACTTGTGCAGGGAACGGTAATGGGCGATCGCGAGCGTCGTCAGCACGGGCGTATGGGTATCGAAACGAAGCGGGCCTGCGCATTGGAGCCGGCGCTTATCGCAGATACTGCGACGGTCGGCAGTCGCGGCCCTGTTTCATCCGGTCTTAAACCGTGCGATGGCATGTTTCGCGTGCCAGCCCGTCGCGGCTGCGCACCTTCCCGCAGACACGGAGGATGTATGAGCTACGTCGATGGTTTCGTCCTGGCGGTCCCGCGCAAGAATCTCACTGCCTACAAGCGCCTGGCCCGCAAGTCCGGCAAGGTCTGGCGCGAGCACGGCGCCCTGGCCTACGTCGAATGCGTCGCCGACGACGTCAAGCCCGGCAAGGTCACCTCGTTCCCGCAGGCGGTGAAGCTCAAGGCCGACGAAGTCGTGGTGTTTTCCTGGATCGTGTACAAATCGCGCGCGCAGCGCGACCGCATCCTGGAAAAGGTCATGAAAGACCCGCGCCTGGCCGACAGCATGGACCCGAAGAAGCTGCCCTTCGACGGCATGCGCATGTTCTGGGGCGGCTTCAAGCCCATCCTCGAACTGTGATCGGCGGATATGCGCCGGCTGCGCCGCATCCGGCGCGGCCGGTTGCCGCGCACCTTTACCGCCCGCCGCGGGACTGAAACAATCGAGCGCAATCGCAACGCCGTCGGGGAAAACGGATGCGCTCTACCAGCCGCCTGCTGCTCGCGCTGTTGCTGACGCCAGGGCTGTCCGCCTGCCAACCCGCAGCCCCCGAAGCCGCCCACGACGATACCGGCCGCATCGCGTTCGCCGACGCCGCCGCGACCCGGGTCGGCAGCGAACGCGCGCCGCTGCCGGCGCGCTACGCCGCCGCCCTGCCCGAAACCGTCGCCGATCTGGAGCACTGGTGGGACGACCGCGAGCGCTTCCCGCCGCCGTCGCATGCGATCGACGGCGTCGTCAGCGGCGATGCCGGTTGGATCGGCCGCCTGCGCCGCAGCGCCGAACGCGTACCCGCCGGCGAAACGCAGCGCTGGGCGGCGATCTGGCAGGCCAGGCTGGAGTATCGCGAGGTGCGGCCGGCGTTCTGCGCTTCGACGCGCGCGATCGCCGCCGAACCCGACTCGACCCTGCGCCGCGCGCTGATGCCCGCGTTCGCCAAGCACTGCGCCGGCCCGGAAGACGCCGCGGCGGTGTTGCGCAACGACACGCCGGACGCGGCCGTGCTCGACTACTACAGCCAGGACCGATCGAACGGCGGCCCACGCCCGGCGTTCGCGCCACGGCTCGCGCGCGCCGCGCGCAACGTCTTCCACGGCGACGACGAGCAGGCCGCGCGGCGCGCGGCCTTCGTGCTGGCCGAACTGCACCAGCCCGAAGCCAATGCCACGCTGCTGACTCTGCACGGCGAGATCCGCGACCAGGAGCGCGCTGACCAGATCGCGATGGCCTTCCTCCGCTCCGACAGCGGCTCCGGCCGCGTGCAGGCGCAATTGGCCTGCACGCGTCGAGCGCAGGACCCGATGTGCGAAGAACTGCGCAAGCCCCAGCCAGCGGCGGCCGCGCAATCGCAGCAGGGCCCCGACCGGGCGCCCCCGGCGAAAGTCCGCGCGCGCATCGAACAACTGCAGAACCTGGGCTTCGCGCGCGTGGGCGACATCGACCCGAGCAAGCTGGAAAGCGCGGATGCGGTCGCGGTGCTGCAGGCCGCCGGCTACGCGCATTGGTTCGATGTCGAAACCGGGGAATTCCCCAACCAGCACGACAGCCTGCTGCGCGAACTGGCCGAGCTGGTGCGGCCTGCGCTGGACGGCGTCGTGTTCGAGGAAGTCGCGCCGAAAGACGACGATGGCCCGTACCAGCTGTTCGCCTACGCCGACGGCATGCGCTACCGCACCCAGGCCGAGAACCATGGCGACTGGTACGACGTCGACGCCGTGCTGCGCCTGCTCGATACGCTGTTGCAGGCGCGCAAGTCCTCCGACCGCTATCTCGCCCTCGACACCGGCGACCAGAGCCTGGTCGTGGTCGGCGGCCCGCGCGCCGCGATCGACGCGGCGTTGCGGCAGAAGCTGCTGAAGCCGGGCGACCCTGCCGAGGCCGAGCGGGCCGGCAAGGCGTTCGAGAGCGAAGTATTGGACAAGCTGCGCGCGCAGGGCGAAGCCGCGAAGTAGATCCAAAAGTAGATCCAAAAAGAAACGGCTCGCCAGCGCGAGCCGTTTCCGTATTCGAGGTGGCGGTAGGCCGGCGCTGCGTCAGACCTGCACCGTCTTCCAGCGCCCGCGGCTGAACAGCCACAGCGTGAACAGGCCCACCGAGGTCTCCGACACGAACACGGCCCAGAACACGCCCGATTGCTGCCAGTTCAGCGAGATCGCCAGGTAGTACGACAGCGGGATCTGGATCAGCCAGAAGAACACCACGTTGATCTTGGTCGGCGTCATCGTGTCGCCGGCGCCGTTGAAGGCCTGCACGGTGACCATCCACCAGCCGTAGACGAAGAACGAGTACGACAGGATCCGCAGCCATTCCGCGCCGATCGCGACGACCTTCGCGTCTTCGGTGAAGAAGCCGACCAGCTGGCTCGGGAACAGGAAGAACAGCACCGACACGATCACCAGGTAGGCCATGTTGTACCAGCCGATACGCCACACCGAGGCTTCCGCGCGCTCGGGCTGCTCGGCGCCCAGGTTCTGGCCGACCAAGGTCGCCGCCGCGTTGGACATGCCCCAGGCCGGCATCATCGTGAACATCATGAGCCGGATCGCGATGGTGGCGCCGGCCACCGCCTCGCTGCCGACGCTGGCCAGGATGCGCATCAGGAAGATCCACGAGGTCATCGCCACGATCATCTGGCCAATGCCGCCCAGCGAGGTGCGCACGATGTGCCAGAGCACCGCGCCCTGCCAGGCCAGATGCGCAGCCGTCACCCGGATGTGCTTGCCGCCGTGGAACAGCACCCACAACTGGAACAGCACACCGATCCCGCGGCCGATATTGGTGGCGATGGCGGCGCCCTCGATGCCCAGGGCCGGCACCGGTCCCAGGCCGAAGATCAGCAAGGGGCACAGCAGGATGTTCAAACCGTTCGACAGCCACAGCACGCGCATCGCGATGGCCGCGTCGCCGGCGCCGCGGAAGATCGCATTGATCACGAACAGCAGCACGATCACCGCGTTTCCGCCCAGCATCCATTGGGTGTAGCGATAGCCGTGCTCGATGCTCCAGGCGTCGGCGCCCATCAACCGCAACAGGTCCTGCGCATAGACGATGCCGACCAGCGCGGGGACCACCGACACCAGCAGCGCGACCAGGATCGCCTGCACCGCAGCCACCGCGGCCTGCTCGCGCTTGCCCTCGCCGATCCGGCGGGCCACCACGGCGGTCACCGCCATCGCCAGGCCCATCGCCACGGCGTACAGCAGGAACAGATAGCTTTCGGTCAGCCCCACGGTCGCCACCGCGGACGGTCCGAGCTTGGCGACGAAGAAGATGTCGACGACCGCGAAGGTGGACTCCAGCACCAGCTCCAGCACCATCGGCACCGCCAGCAGGAACACCGCGCGGCGCATCGGGATCTTGGTGTAGTCGGCGTTGGTGCCGCGCACGGCTTCGCGGATCTCGCTCCACAGCGAGCCGGTGGGGACGTGCGGGGCGACGGCCGTGTCGCCGTCCGGGGTGGTTTGCGGTTGATTGCTCATCAGGACCTATCCGTGTGCTCAGGGACGGGGGTACGGCGGCGGCCGTCGTACCGATTCCTGGGTACGACGAACCAAGGGGGCCGAAATCGACAACCGGGCCGCCGCCCCTCATCGGATCGCGCCGGGCCCGGCCGACGCGTCCGAGCACCCTGCCATGAGCCCGTCTCAGCAGCTGGGACGCCACTGCGTCCGACTGCGGCCCGGCACTACCCAGGCGCCTGGGCCGTTGCGTCGACAGCGACGACGATGCTTCGAATTCTCGACAGTCCGCTTACGATCTCGCGCCCCGGTGATCCGCAGCGCAACCTGAACGATCGCACTACGCTCCACCGCTGCGGCGAACTGCCTGTCTATTCGGGACCCGCCCGTTCGTCGGACACAATGAGGACTACGCCTCGCACAGGAAAACTCCCATGACCGGCACCGTACGTTTGCACCGCGTTTTCACCGCCCCGCCCGAGCGCGTGTACCGCGCGTTCCTCGATGGAGCCGCGCTTTCCAAATGGCTGCCGCCGGACGGTTTCACCTGCACCGTGCACGAGCTGGACGCGCGGGTCGGCGGCAAGTACCGGATGAGCTTCGCCAATTTCTCGACCGGCAACGGCCACAGTTTCGGCGGCACCTACCTGGAGCTGGTGCCGGGCGAACGCATCGTCCACGACGACCGCTTCGATTCCCCCGACCTGCCCGGCACCATGCTCACCACGATCAGCCTGCGCACCGTGTCCTGCGGCACCGAGCTGCAGGTGGTCCAGGAAGGCATTCCCGACGTGATCCCGGTCGAGCAGTGTTACCTCGGTTGGCAGGAATCGCTGACCCTGCTGGAACGGCTGGTCGAGCCGACCATCCCCGAGTGAGCGCGGCGCAACATTGCGAGTTCTGAAACGAACAACGGCCCGGGAGACCGGGCCGTCGTTCGGCTGCGCGCGGCGCAAGCCGCGAAGCTGTCGCTGCCCGTCGCGGGCTCAGAGCATCGGCAGCTTCAGCCCCTGCTCCTTCGCGCAGGCCTGGGCGATCTCGTAACCCGCGTCGGCATGACGCATCACACCGGTGCCCGGGTCGTTCCAGAGCACGCGCGCGATGCGCTTGTCGGCCTCCTCGCTGCCGTCGCAGACGATGACCACGCCGGAGTGCTGCGAATAGCCCATGCCGACGCCGCCGCCGTGGTGCAGCGACACCCAGGTCGCGCCGCCGGCGACGTTGAGCATGGCGTTGAGCAGCGGCCAGTCGCTGACCGCGTCGCTGCCGTCCTTCATCGCTTCGGTCTCGCGGTTGGGCGAGGCGACGCTGCCGCTGTCCAGGTGATCGCGGCCGATCACTACCGGCGCTTTCAGCTCGCCGTTGCGGACCATTTCGTTGAAGGCCAGGCCGAGCTTGTGGCGCAGGCCCAGGCCGACCCAGCAGATGCGCGCCGGCAGGCCCTGGAAGCTGATGCGCTCGCGCGCCATGTCCAGCCAGCGGTGCAGATGGGCGTCGTCGGCGATGATTTCCTTGACCTTGGCGTCGGTCTTGTAGATGTCCTCGGGGTCGCCGCTGAGCGCGACCCAGCGGAACGGACCGACGCCGCGGCAGAACAGCGGCCGCACGTAGGCCGGCACGAAACCCGGGAAGTCGAACGCGTTGGCGCAGCCTTCGTCCAGAGCCATCTGGCGGATGTTGTTGCCGTAGTCGAAGGTCGGGATGCCCTGCCGCTGGAACGCGAGCATGGCCTCGACGTGCACGCGCATCGAGCGCTTGGCCGCGTCGCGCACGCCTTCGGGATCGCTCTTCTGTGCGGCCAGCCACTGCTCGACGGTCCAGCCGATCGGCAGGTAGCCGTGGACCGGATCGTGGGCGCTGGTCTGGTCGGTGACCGCGTCCGGGCGCACGCCGCGGCGCACGAGTTCGGGCAGCACTTCGGCGGCGTTGCCGAGCAGCGCGATCGAACGCGCCTCGCCGGCGGCTGTGTACTTGGCGATGCGCGCGAGCGCGTCGTCCAGGTCGCTGGCCTGCTCGTCGACGTAGCGCGTGCGCAGGCGCATGTCGATGCTGCTCTGCTTGCATTCGATGTTGAGCGAACAGGCGCCGGCCAGCGACGCGGCCAGCGGCTGCGCGCCGCCCATGCCGCCCAGGCCGGCGGTCAGGATCCACTTGCCCTTGAGGTCGCCGCCGTAATGCTGGCGGCCCATCTCGACGAAGGTCTCGTAGGTGCCCTGGACGATGCCCTGCGAGCCGATGTAGATCCAGCTGCCCGCGGTCATCTGGCCGTACATCATCAGGCCCTTCTTATCGAGCTCGTTGAAGTGCTCCCAGGTCGCCCAATGCGGGACCAGGTTGGAGTTGGCCAGCAGCACGCGCGGCGCGTCGGCATGGGTCGGGAACACGCCGACCGGCTTGCCCGACTGGATCAGCAGGGTCTCGTTGTCTTCGAGCTCGCGCAGCGATTTCAGGATCGCGTCGAACGAGGGCCAGTCGCGCGCGGCGCGGCCGATGCCGCCGTAGACCACCAGTTCGGCCGGATTCTCGGCCACTTCCGGATCCAGGTTGTTCTGGATCATGCGGTAGGCCGCCTCGCTCAACCACGACTTGCAGGTCTTCTCGCCGCCGCGCGGAGCGCGGATGACGCGGGTGGGGTCGTTGCGGCTGGCTGCGGACATGGCGGTTTCCGGCGTTCGAGGGTGAACGAAATTATCGCGCCGCGTTCTCGGCAGCCGCCAGCGCGCGCAAGCCGTCGGCGACGATTGTGCGGGTCTTTTCACCAGGAATTGCCGCGCCGTGGGCAAAATGTATACGCTGTATACATGAGCGCGCCCGCCGCCACCGCCGACCGGATCCTGCGCGCCGCCCGCGTCCTGTTCGAACGCGACGGCGCCGACGCGGTCAGCATGCGCCGCGTCGCCGAGGCGGTCGGAATCACGCCGATGGCGATCTACCGGCATTTCCCCAATCGCGACGCTCTGCTCAAGCGCATCAGCGACGACAGTTTCCAGGAGATCGCCCACCACTGGAGCGCGCGCAACGAAGGCGGCGACGTGATCGCACGGCTCAAGGCGATCCAGCGCATCTATCTGGACTACGCGCTCGCCCACCCGCATCTGTTCGATCACGCCTTCTCGGCCCGGCGCGAAGACGCGCGGCGTTATCCGGAAGACTTCCACGCCCGGCGCTCGCCGACCTTGAACGTGGTCGCCGACGTGGTGAGCGAGGCGCAGCAAGCCGGCCTGCTGCGCCAGGACGATGCCTGGGACGTGGCGATGACCTTGTGGGCGCACACCCACGGGCTGATCGCGCTCTACCGCGCCGGCCGCTTCAGCTACGACGAGCGCCGCTTCCGCGATTTCTACGAAGCCTCGCTGGGCAGGCTGCTGGACGGACTGCGGAGCTAAGCGCGGCGATATCCGCGACCGGCGCGATCCGCGCGGCGCGGATACGAAAACGCCCGGCTGCAGAAGCCGGGCGTTCCGGTTACGGCGAGTACCGCCGCCTCAGTGGATCGACGGGTCCAGCTGACGCAGCGCTTCGGCGATATCGGTCTGGCCGGTGCGGTCGATATCGTCGCGGGTGTAGACGCGGCCGTTGGCGGCGACGCAGCGCTTGCGGCCCTTGCCGTCGGTGGCGGAACGGTCGCGGATGTGCGTGCCGGTCTGGCGCAGGCAGTTGCGGTCGATGTCGGTCTTGGACTGGGTATCGGCCTGGACCTGAGTCTGGGTGGCGCCATCGGTGCGTGCCGATGCGTCGGCCTGTGCCGAGACCGAGGTCTGCTGCGCCGAGGCCGCGAAAGCGCAGGCCGCGAGCAGGCTGGCGAGCAATACACGTTTCATGGAAGCACCTCGGAATCGCGTTGGGGAATTCGGCGGGCCAAGGCCGCCGCAAGCCCACCATACGCCTCCAGGCACATTCGGCGCGTGCCGCCCCCCCCGCGTTTAGGCGTTCGTCAGCCTCGCGGGCAGGCCGTGCGGCGGGCGTCGCGGAACGCCATCGCCTCGGCCGAAGTCACCGGCCTGCCTTCGATGCCGTCGTCGAACAACACCCGCCAGACACCGTCGGCATCGCGGTGCCAGACCGAGTGGAAGGCCCCGATCGAGAAGCGCTGCTTGGCGTCGGGTGCGAGGTCCTCGAACAGGGACGGTCCGCTGGACCAGGCCACGTCCTTGGCGCCGCCGATGGTCACGCGCGTCGGGTACCACTCCAGCCGCACCGCCTTGCCGTCGACGATGCCGGCCCAGCGCTGGGCGATGGCATCGCGGCCGCGGGTCGGGGCCGCGCGGCTGGCCCCGAACGCGGCCCCGGCCTGCAGATGCGATGCGAATGCGGCCGCATCGTGGTCGGCCACCGACTTGGCGAAGCTGAGTTCGCGCGCCCAGACCTCGCATTCCCCGGCGCTGAGCACAGGCCCGGGGTTCGGCGGCGGCGGCGGGTTTTCCATCACCACCGGCGCGGACCCGGCCTGGGCCCACACCGGCAACCCCACGGCCGCAGACAAAGCCACGGCGACGCAACGGACGGCGATACGACGCATGGCGACTCTCCGGGCAAAGGGCCAGGCCACTATCGGCACAGAACCGGTACGCCGCCAGCGACAGAAGTCATAGCGGCGACCGCGCTGCCGACGCCTGGCCGCAATCTGCGCCCGTTATCATGCCTGCATGCGTTCCTATCTTTCGGCGGCCGCGACCGCCCTGCTCGCCCTTGCCCTGACCGCCTGCGCCACCCGAGCCCCGCAAGCCGCGGAGCCCGTGCCGGTGCTGCTGATCTCGATCGACGGCTTCCGCAACGACTATTTCGAGCGCGGCATCACGCCCAACCTGGAGCGCATCGCCCACGACGGCGTGCGCGCGGCGTGGATGAATCCCTCGTATCCCTCGCTGACGTTCCCGAACCACTACAGCATCGTCACCGGCCTGCGTCCGGACCACCACGGCATCGTCCACAACAGCATGTGGGAAGACGGGCTGGGCGATTTCCGCGTCGCCGACCGCAAGGCAGTCGGCGATACGCGCTGGTGGGGCGGCGAGCCGATCTGGGTCGGCGCCGAAAAGGCCGGCCTGCGCAGCGCGACCTTGTTCTGGCCCGGCAGCGAGGCGCCGGTGCAGGGCGTGCGGCCGACGCGCTGGCATCCGTTCGACGAAAAGGTCTCGGCCGACGCGCGCGTCGACGAAGTGCTGGCCTGGCTGGGCGAACCTGCGGCGACGCGGCCGCGCGTGATCACCCTGTACTTCGACGCCCTGGACAAGGCCGGCCACGAATACGGCCCGGACTCCGCGCAGGCGCGCGAGTCCACCCGTACCATCGACGCCGCCCTGGGCCGCCTGCTCGACGGCCTGGCCGCGCGCGACCAGCTGGAACGGGTGAACCTGATCGTGGTGTCCGACCACGGCATGGCGACCGTGGCCCCGGGCCATGCGATCGCGGTCGAGGACATGGTGTCGATGGAGGAAGCGACCGTGGTCTCGATCGGACAGTCGATCGGAATCGCGCCCAAGCCGGGCTTCGAAACGGCGGTGGCGGCCAAACTGATCGGCCGTCACGAACATTACGAGTGCTGGCGCAAGGGCGAACTGCCCGCGCGCTGGCATTACGGCAGCCATCCGCGCGTACCGGCGATCGTCTGCCAGATGGACGAAGGCTGGGACGCGATCCAGCGCTCGGCCTTGGCCAAGCGCCCGAACGCGGACCGCGGTTCGCACGGCTACGACCCGGCTCTGGCATCGATGCGCGCGATCTTCCTGGCCCGCGGCCCGGCGTTCCGGCGCGGCGCGACCCTGCCCGCGTTCGACAACGTCGACGTCTATCCGCTGCTGGCGCGCCTGGTCGGCATCGCGCCGGCGCGCAACGACGGCGACATCGCGCCCTTGCTGCCGGCCCTGCGCGACGACGCCAAGGCGCCTTAACGCACTTCGATCTTCCAGGACACGCTGCGCACCGGCGCGACCTCTTTCTCCCAGGCGCGGCGGTAGTCCATGCGCAATTCGCCTTGGCCCTTGGCGACCGCGCGGTAGCGCCAGGTCTGGGTGCCGCCGCCACCGATCGCGCCGGGATTGGACAGCGCCATCGACGGTTCGCCGACGGCTTCGACCGTGCCCGCGGCGGCGGCCTGATCGAAGATCCAGCCGTAGCCCGTGCTGGGATTGGCCTCCACCGCGATCGCGACGGTATCGCCCACATGCAGGATCACCGGCGCGCCGGCATCGGCTGCGGTCAGCTTGCGTTCGGTGGATGCGGGCGGGGTGCTGGCGCAGGCGCCGGCGGCGAGCGCGAGCGTGGCGGCAATGGCGAAATGGCGACGGTTCATGCGAATCCCTCCTGGATGCGTGCGCGGAGTATGCGCCGGGGGCGTCGAAACGGCGTCGACGCGGCCCCCGAAGACCATGTCCGAATTCGGCGAGTCCGGCCCCCGCGACGGTGCTAGCCTGCATTCCATGCCGACCTTCCCCGCCCCCGTCGCCCAAGACAGCCTGCCGCACTGGCGGGTTTGCGAGCAGGCGCGCCTGAGCCGCGACCCGCGCTTCGACGGCCTGTTCTTCACCGCCGTGACCAGCACCCGGATCTATTGCCGGCCGGTCTGCCCGGCGCCCGCGGCCAAACGCGAGAACGTCCTCTATTACGGCAACGCCGCGGCCGCCGAAGCCGCCGGGTTCCGCCCCTGCCTGCGCTGCCGCCCCGAACTCTCGCCCAGCGACGGCGCCTGGCGCCGCGGCGACGCCGCGGTCGCGCGCGCGCTCAAGCTGATCGACCAGGGCCTGCTCGCCGAGCATCCGCTGTCGGCGCTGGCGCAACGCGTCGGCCTGGGCGAGCGGCAATTGCGGCGCTTGTTCGTGGAGCGCTTGGGCGCAGCGCCGATCGGCGTGCACGGCACCCGCCGCCTGCTGTTCGCCAAGCAACTGCTGACCGAAACCGCTTTGCCGATCACCGAGGTCGCGATGGCCGCCGGCTTCGGCAGCCTGCGCCGCTTCAACGCCACCTTCCTCGAAGCCTATCGCATGGCCCCGCGCGATCTGCGCCGGCGTCCGAACGAGAACGCCACCGCCGGCGACGACACCCTGACCTTGCGCCTGGGCTACCGGCCGCCGTACGACTTCGCGGCGATGCTCGACTTCCTGCGTGGCCGCGCCCTGCCCGGCGTCGAGAGCGTCGACGAGCACAGCTACGCGCGCGTGATCGGCCCGATCGAACGGCCGGGCTGGTTGCGGGTGAGCGCCTGGCCCGGCGGCGAGCATGCCTTGAAGCTGGAACTGCACGGGCCGGCGCCGTCGCGGCTGCTGGAGATCATCAACCGCCTGCGCCGCATGTTCGATCTGGACGCCGATCCGAATGCGATCGCCGACGCGCTGTCGGTGGACCCGCGCCTGCGGCCGCTGTTGAAGCGACGTCCGGGCCTGCGCCTGCCCAGCGGTTGGGACGGCTTCGAAATCGCGGTACGCGCGATCCTCGGCCAGCAGGTCAGCGTCGCCGCCGCGCGCACCCTGGCCACGCGCACCGCGCAACGCTACGGGCAGGCCCTGCCGCAGTCGTTCGCGCCGGGCCTGGAGCACCTGTTCCCGACACCCGACGCCCTGGCCGACGCCGACCTCACCGAGATCGGCCTGACTCGCGCGCGCGCCGCGACCGTACGCACGGTCGCGCGGGCCTTGCTCGACGGCAGCGTCGACAGCGGCGTCGGTTTCGGCGCCGAACGCACCCTGGACGAATTCGCCGCGCGCTGGGTCGCGCTGCCCGGCATCGGCCCGTGGACCGCGCACTACATCGCCATGCGCGCGCTCGGCCACCCCGACGCCTTCCCCGCCGACGACCTGGTGCTGCAGAAGGCGGTGCCGGAAGACGGCAGCCGCATGACCGCGAAAGCCCTGACCGCGCGCGCCGAAAGCTGGCGGCCGTGGCGCGCTTATGCGGTGATCCACCTGTGGCGCGATTCGATGAGCGCCGCCAAACCGGTCGCCACGGCCGCCGCGCCGCGCAAGCGCGGCAACGCCGCCGCGCGTGCTCGCGATGCCGAACTCAGGACCGACGTCGAATGAACCGCGAGCGCCAGCCACGGCAGGCCGCCGCGTCGTTCGCCATCGCGAGGAACCGCGCATGAGCAAGTACATCCGCCTCAAGGACGGCGCGATCACCTACCAGCGCATCGACAGCCCGGTCGGCTGCCTGCTGCTTGCCAGCGGCGACGACGGTTTGCGTCTGATCGAGTTCGAAGCGCCCTGGCACCCGGCCATGATCGACGAGCGCTGGCAGGAAGGCGACAACGGTGTGCTGCTGGAGACGCGCAAGCAGCTGGGCGAGTACTTCGCCGGCACGCGCCGCGATTTCGACCTGCCGCTGGCGCCGCACGGCACGCCGTTCCAGATGCAGTGCTGGCGCACGCTGGCACTGATCCCCTGGGGCGAAACCTGGAGCTACGGCCAGATGGCGCGGCACATGGGCCAAGCCAGCGCGATGCGCGCGGTCGGCGCCGCCAACGGCCGCAACCCGCTGCCCATCGTCCTGCCCTGCCACCGCGTGATCGGCGCCGACGGCAGCCTGACCGGCTTCGGCGGCGGCTTGCCGACCAAGCGCTTCCTGCTGGAACTCGAAGGCGCGCTGGCACCGGCCGACGACTTGTTCGCTTGAGCTGTGCTCTATTGGCTCGCGCTTCCTGTGGGAACGGCGTGAGCCGCGATCGCCATCGCGGGACGGAAGCGCAAAAACGATTTCGCCGAGGCAGTGTGCGTTTCGCCGGGAATCGCATCGCGTCGCCTGCGTGGCGGCCGATCGCGGCTCACGCCGCTCCCACAGCAAGCACGCACGCCGACGGTGTCAGGTCCTAGTCGCCCCTGAAACCGCGGCGAGCGAATCGTAGGATGCGGTGAGCACCGCGAACCGCATCATCGCGCCGCGCAAGCCACCCGCACGCCCCCACAACGACGAACGAACCTCAGGCCGACTCGAGCAAGTCGTGCATCGCCCGCCGATACCCAACTGCGACCGCCTCGCGATCGCGATGCCGGCCCTCGGCGACGACGCGGCGGCCGCCGACCCAGGTCTCGCGCACCGCGCCGCGATTGCCGCTGAACATCCAGCGATCCAGCGCATCCTCGTCGCGCGCGCCAGCGAACAGCGGCGCATCCGAATCCAGCACCAGCGCATCGGCGTACTCGCCGACCGCGAGCGTGCCGATCGCATGCCCGGTCGACGCCGCGGCGCTGGCCGCGACATCGCGCATCAGGGTGTCGCCGACGCTGGGCGAGCCCGCATCCACCGCGATGTTGCGCCGGCGCGTGATCAGGCGCTGGCCGTACTCCAGCCAACGCAGTTCCTCGATCGGCGACACCGAAATATGCGAGTCCGAACCCACGCCCCAGCGCCCGCCCGCGTCCAGGTAGTCGCGCAAGGGGAACAGGCCGTCGCCGAGATTGGCCTCGGTGGTGGTGCAGATCGCCACGGTCGCGCCGCTGCGCGCGATCGCGCGCGTTTCCTCGTCGTCGAGATGGGTGGCGTGGACCAGGGTCCAGCGCGCATCGACCTCGGCATGGTCCAGCAGCCAACGCACCGGCCGCGCCTTGCGCACCGCCAGGCAATCCTCGACTTCGGCGACCTGCTCGGCGATATGGATATGCACGCGGCTGTCCGGCGGCAGCGCCGCCAGGGTCTCGGCCATCGCCTGCGGCGGTACCGCGCGCAGGCTGTGCAGCGAGCAACCGATGCGCACGCCGTGATCGGCGTCGCCGCGCAGGCGCTGCAGCAGCGCCAGATAGTCCTCGACCTGATGGCCGAAGCGGCGCTGGCGCTCGCTCAGCGGCCGCTCGTCGAAACCGCCGGTCATGTACAGCACCGGCAGCAGGGTCAGGCGGATGCCGGTGTCGCGCGCGGCGGCGATCAACGCACGCGACATCGCCGCCGGATCCTCATAGGGACGGCCGTCGGGCGCGTGATGCAGGTAATGGAATTCGCAGACCGTGGTGTAACCGGCTTCCAGCATTTCCACGTACAGCTGCGAGGCCACCGCGTACAGGGTCTCGGGCGTGAAGCGCGAGGCGAAGCGGTACATGGTCTCGCGCCAGGTCCAGAAACTGTCGCGCGGATCGGTCTGGCGTTCGGCCATGCCCGCCATCGCGCGCTGGAACGCATGCGAATGCAGGTTGGCGATGCCCGGCACGATGCGCTGGGCGCTGCCGGTGGGCTGGGCGCCGTCGAGGGCGAGGATGCGGCCGTCGTCGTCGAGGCGCAGTCCGGTGTCGTGGCGCCAACCGGCGGGGGTCCAGAGCGTGGTCGCGTCGAGATTCTCCATGCCCCGGATTCTACAGACCCGTTGCGCGGGCGTGTCCTGCGCACGCTCGCGCTCGCTGCGCGCGCTCGGAAACACCGCATCGGCAAACCTGTCGCAGCGCGCCGGCGCCTGCGCCCTCCCGCGCTGGGGCGGCTCCGCTAGAATCGGCCCATGAGCCGCCCCGACCCCAACGCCGCGTCCGCCGGCGACATACCGACACCGCAGGACCTGCCGCTGGACGGCCTGATCGTCGGCGTCTCGCTGGCGACGCTGGATTCGGCCGACGGCTACGGCGAGATCGCCGACGCCGCACTGGGCTGGCGCGACGGCATCCTGCATTACGTCGGCCCGCGCTCGGACCTGCCCGGCGACCCGGCCGCGCTGGCCGCGCAGGTGATCGTCGCCGAGGGCTGGATCACGCCCGGCCTGGTCGATTGCCACACGCACCTGGTGTTCGCCGGCGACCGCGCGCGCGAATTCGAGCTGCGCCTGCAGGGCGCGAGCTACGAAGAGATCGCGCGCAGCGGCGGCGGCATCGTCTCGACCGTGCGCGCCACCCGCGCCGCCGACGAAGACGAACTGCTGCGCCAGTCGCTGCCGCGCGCGCAGGCCCTGGTCGGCGACGGCGCGACCACGCTGGAGATCAAGTCCGGCTACGGCCTGGACTACGACAACGAACGCAAGATGTTGCGGGTCGCGCGCCGCATCGGCGAGATCCTCGGCGTCGGCGTGCGCACCACCTACCTCGGCGCGCACGCCTTGTCGCCCGAATTCGCCGGCCGCAGCGACGACTACATCGCCGCGGTCTGCGGTTGGATGCGGCCGCTGCACGAGGAAGGCCTGATCGACGCGGTCGATGCGTTCTGCGAAGGCATCGGCTTCAGTCCGGCGCAGACCCGGCGCGTGTTCGAAACCGCGCGCGCGCTGGGGCTGCCGGTCAAGCTGCACGCCGACCAGCTCAGCGATCTCGGCGGCGCGGCGCTGGCGGCCGAGTTCTCGGGTCTGTCGGCCGACCATGTCGAATACACCTCGCAGCCGAGCGTGCGCGCCATGGCCGAGCACGGCACGGTAGCGGTGCTGCTGCCCGGCGCCTTCCACGTGCTGCGCGAAACCCGTTTGCCGCCGCTGGAGGCGTTCCGCGAGCACGGCGTGGCGATGGCCGTGGCCACCGACTGCAACCCCGGTACGTCACCCCTGCAGTCGCTGCGCCAGGCGATGCAGCTGGCCTGCACGCATTTCCGCCTGACCCCGCTGGAAGCCCTGCGCGGCGCGACCACGCATGCGGCGCGCGCTCTGGGTTGTTCGGACCGCGGCGTGCTGCGGGTCGGCGCGCGCGCCGACTTCGTGCGCTGGCGCATCGGCCATCCTGCCGAGCTGTGCTACTGGCTGGGCGGCGCGCTCGCAGGCGACGTCTACGCCGGCGGCCGCCGAGTCGCTGGCCCCATCGCCTGACCATCGCCTGACCATCGCCTAACCATCGCGCTCCCCTCCCAACCGCACGAGGCTTCCCGCATGCGTTCCCTGCTCGCCGTCGCCTGTACCCTCGCCCTGTTCGCAGGCGCCGCCCGTGCCGACGAGGCCCTGAGCCCGGCACAGAAGCTCGCCCGCTCCGCGGTCATTGTCGATACCCATATCGACGCGCCGACCGAATTGCTCAAGCATTGGAACGACCTCGGCGTGGATACGCCCAAGGTCGAGTTCGACTACCCGCGCGCGCGCCAGGGCGGCCTGGACGTGGCCTTCATGTCGATCTACACCTCGCCCGACCAGGATGCGGCCGGCACCGCCTGGCAGGTCGCCAGCACCCAGATCGACGCGGTCGAGGCCATGGTCGGGCGGCATCCGGACAAGTTCGCGATCCTGCGTTCGCCGGCCGACTACGCGCGCCAGATCGACGGCGGCCGCGTGCTGCTGGCGCTGGGCATGGAGAACGGCGCGCCGATCGGCGACGACCTCGCCCGCCTGCAGCAGTTCTACGTCCGCGGCGTGCGCTACATCACCCTCGCCCACAGCCACAGCAATCGCATCGCCGACGGCTCCTACAGCCTGGATCGGCCGTGGAAAGGCCTGAGCCCGTTCGGTCTCAAGGTGGTCGCGGAGATGAACCGCCTCGGCATCATGGTCGACGTCTCGCACCTGACCGACGACGCCACCCGCGCCGCGCTCGCCGCGAGCCGCGCGCCGGTGATCGCCAGCCATTCCGGCCTGCGCCATTTCACGCCCGACTTCGAGCGCAACCTCAGCGACGAGCTCGCCCAGGCCATCGCCAAGCAGGGCGGGGTGGTCCAGATCACCTTCGGCAACGCCTTCGTCGATCCCAAGACCGCCGGCGAGACCACCGCCTATTTCCGCGCGCGTCCCGAGTTCGACCGCGAGCAGTCCGCCGCGGCCGCGCGTGGCGAGAAGCCCAAGACGGTCGAGGAGTTCGACAAGGAATGGGAACGCAGCCATCCGCCGCTGGCGCACGCGGTCAAGATCGACGCGGTGCTGGACCAGATCGACTACGCGGTGAAACTGATCGGCATCGACCACGTCGGCATCGGCTCTGACTTCGACGGCGTCAGCGGCGCGCTGCCCGAAGGCCTGCGCAGCGTCGCCGACTACCCGAACCTGATCGCCGGACTGCAGGCGCGCGGGTACAAAGACGATGACATCCGCAAGATCCTCGGCGAGAACCTGCTGCGGGTTTGGCGCGAGGTGGAGAGGGTGGCGACGGCTGGGAAGTGAGGCGGGCGGGTTACGCGCAACTGCTCGGTGTAGCGGCCCTCACCCCAACCCTCTCCCGCGAGCGGGAGAGGGAGCGGATGCGCAGGCAGGCTGAGATACCCCGGTATTCGCTCGCGGCCGCGAACTCCGCTATCGCAGCACTGCGGTTGCGGTTGCCGTTGCCGTTGCCGTTGCCGTTGCCGTTGCCGTTGCCGTTGCCGTTGCCGTTGCCGTTGCCGCGGCATTGGAATCCATTGAGCCGCACCACGACGAGCAACCGTAGACCCGAAGGGCGGCGCGCAGGACGCGCGCCGTTTTTCGAGGAACAGGATGTTCCTTCGAAAAATCCCCGCGCAAGCAACGAACTCGCAAGGGAGGGTTGTCAAGGTATAGCCCTTCTCTTTGGTTACTTTCTCTTGGGCTAGCAAGAGAAAGTGACCCGCGCGCGCAGCGGGCGGAAGCCTTTGATCTCAAGAACCGAAACCATCGCAGAACCCCGGAGTTCGCGATCGCGGCTCACGCCGCTCCCACAGAAGGCAGAGGCAGAAGCCGAGCGATCTGAAGCAGAACCTCCGCCAGCAGGCGAAGTTCGCGGTCGCGGCTTACGCCGCTCCTACCCCAAAGCGAGCGCGCAACCGGCGCGGCCGCGAGGGTAGCAACACACGAACCTGCGATTCGTCAGAACGGCTCCTCAATTTTCAAGGCGGAGCCAAGAACGAGAGCGGCCCTAACGGGAACAACCCGTCGGCCCAAAAACAAAAAACCCCGCCGAAGCGGGGTTTTTGCGCAGCGCCGGAACCGACGCTTACTCCTTGGCAGCAGCCTTCTTGGCCACGACCTTCTTGGCCGCCGGCGCCTTCGCAGCCGGGGCCTTCGCGGTCTTCTTCGCGGCCGGCGCGGCGGCGGTGCCGGCGGCCTTGGTCACGGCCTTGCGGGCGTTGCCGTAGCTGGAGTTGTAGCGCTTGCCCTTGGCGGTCTTGCGGTCGCCTTTACCCATGGTCGTGCTCCTGAATTAGCGTTAGTGCGGTATGCGGTCGCGCGCCGGACGGGCGCGGTCGACGAAACGATCGGGCCCGCGCGTCGCGCGCGAGGCTGCGAAGCCTAGCACAAGCGGCTTTCGGGGTCCTGACCTGGGCTCAGTGCGCGCAGCTGGCGTCGTGGATGTGGCCGTGGTTGAGGCGCAGGTTGGCCAGATGGGCCAGGCCGACCAGGGTGCCGCCCAGGGTCATCACGATCGCGTGCGGTACCACCGAATGGTGCAGCGGCGCGTACAGCACGCCCAGCCACAGCACCAGCAGACCCGGCGCCAGCAACGACACGGCACGGATGGCGTGGTGGCGGCGATAACCCCAGACCACGCTGAACACGCCCAGCAGGGTCGCGAACACGACGAAGGCCAGCTCGAAGCTGTCGTCGAACCAGCCGGCCACGCCCAGGGTGGGCAGCAGCGCGATCAGCAGCGGCAGCAGGGCGCAGTGGATCGCGCACAACAGCGAGCCGAAGGCGCCGATGCGGTCGAGAAAACTGCGGGGGCGTAGGGGAGGCATCAGCAATGCGGACAAAGGAAGGATGACTTCTGGGAGGGTGCAAATCTCATTTCGTTACTATATAACATTCCACATCCTCCCGTCACCAGCCCCCACTCCATGCCCTCCATGCTAGCCCGTCGCCCGCGTCGCAGCCTGCTCGCGATCGCCCTGACCCTCTCCCTGCCCCTGGCCGGCCCCGCCTTCGCCCAGCAAGCGCCCGACTCCGCCGCCGGCAGCGACACCGCCAGCGACAAGCGCCACGACCAGCCCACCGACCTGGATTCGGTCGTGGTCACCGCCTCGCCGCTGCGCGCCAGCGCCGAAGACCTGGCCCAGCCGGTCGAAGTGCTGTCCGGCGAGAAGCTCGACGAAGCTCGCGGCGCGACCCTGGGCGAGACCATCGGCAAACTGCCCGGCGTGCAGAGCTCCAACTTCGGCGCCGGCGTCGGCAGGCCGATCATCCGCGGCCTCGAAGGCCCGCGCGTGGGCGTGCTGAGCGGCGGCATGGCGACCCAGGACGTGTCCACGGTCAGCCAGGACCATAACGTCTCCGTCGAACCGTTCCTGGCCGACCAGATCGAAGTGCTGAAGGGCCCGGCCACCCTGCTCTACGGCAGCGGCGCGATCGGCGGCGTGGTCAACGTGGTCGATGGCCGCATCGCCGAGAAGCCGCTGGACGAAACCGTGTCCGGCCGCGCCGAGGTACGCCACGATACGGTCAACGACGGCTTCACCGGTATGGCCCGCGTCGATGCCATGGGCGCCGACGGCGCCGTGGTGCTGCACGCCGACGGCGTCTACCGCAACAACAAGGACTACCAGACTCCGCTGGGCCGGCAGCGCAACAGCTTCGTGGACACCAAGACCGGCGCCCTGGGCGCCTCGCTGGTCGGCGATCTGGGCTTCCTCGGCTTCTCGGCTTCGCGTTACGAAGACAGCTACGGCAATCCGGGCGAGCCCGGCGACATCGCCGCCGGCGAGGCGGGCGTGCATCTGGAAATGAAGCAGAGCCGCCTGGAGAGCAAGGCCGGCATCAACCAGGATTTCGGCATCTTCAGCAGCCTGCGCGCCAGCGTCGCCCACACCGATTACGAGCACATCGAATTCGAAGGCGAGGAAGTCGGCACCCGCTTCATCAACGAAGCCACCGAAGGCCGCCTGGAACTGACCCATAAGCCCTTCGGCGGCTGGATCGGCGCGTTCGGCCTGCAGGGCTACGACCGCAAGTTCGAAGCGATCGGCGAAGAAGCCTTCGTGCCGCGTACCCACACCAAGGCCTACGGCGCGTTCCTGACCGAGCAGAACCAGTGGGATGCGCTGCAGGTCGAACTGGGCGCGCGCGTCGACCGCATCGAGAGCGATCCCGCCACCGGCTTCAACCGTTCCTTCACCCCGGTCAGCCTGTCCGCCGGCGCGATCTGGAAGTTCAACGAGGCTTGGCGCCTGAGCCTGAACCTCGACCGCGCCGAACGCGCACCGGCCGAGGAAGAACTGTTCGCCGACGGCCCGCACGTGGCCACGGCTTCGTTCGAGATCGGCGACATGAACCTGGGCAAGGAGCGCGCGAACCAGGCCGAGCTCGGCCTGCATTACCACGGCTCGCGCTTCGAGGCCAAAGTCTCGGCCTACCAGACCAACTTCGACGGCTTCATCTACCTCACCGACACCGGCCTGATCGAGGACGACCTGCCGGTGCGGCAGTGGAGCCAGGCCGACGCGCGCTTCCGCGGCTTCGAAGCCGAAGCCATCGCGCATGTGTTCGACGGCGACGCCGGCAAGTTCGACGTGCGCGTGTTCGGCGACCGCGTCCGCGCCACCCTCGACCAGGGCGGCAACCTGCCGCGAATCGCGCCGGGCCGCGTCGGCGGCGAGCTGCGCTGGAACGCATCCTCGTGGCGCGCTTCGCTGGGCGCGACCCGCTACATGAAGCAGGACGACGTCGCCGTCGGTGAAACCCCGACCGACGGCTACACCCTGGTCGACGCCCACCTCGCCTACCACTGGGACACCGATCAACTGGGTTGGGAGCTGTTCCTGGACGGCACCAACCTCACCGACCAGGAAGCGCACGTGCACACGTCCTTCCTCAAGGACACGGTGGTGCTGCCGGGCCGCGGCGTGGCCTTCGGCGTGCGCATGTTCTTCTGACGTCCCCTCTCCCCGTCAGACCCGAGCGCCGGCCTTCGTGCCGGCGCTTGCGGTTGCGGCCGGAATATGTGCATATACACCTAATGAGCCCCGCCAAGCCTATTGCCGACGCCCCGGCGCGCAGCGCCTGCACCTGCTTCCGGGTGCGCAAGCTGACCCGGCTGATGAGCCAGCGCTACGACCAGGCGCTGGCGCCGGCCGGGCTCAATCTCAACCAGTATTCGATCCTGCGCCGCGCCGGCGGCACGCCGCGCAGCATCGGCGAGCTCGCACACGAGCTCGGCATGGACCGCACCACCCTCACCCGCGACCTCAAGCCTTTGCTCGCCGCCGGCTGGGTCGAGACCGCGCCCGGCGACGACGCGCGCCAGCGCCGAATCCGAGTGACCGCCGCCGGCCGGCGCACGGTCGCGCGCGCGATGCCGCTGTGGCAGGCGGCGCAGGACGACATCGAACGCGGACTGGGCCGGGCCGGCCTGCTCGCACTGCACGAACAGCTCGATCTGGCGATCGGGCAACTGCAAGGGAATCCCTCCGCATGAGCGCCGACGCCACCGCCGTAACCCCTTCCCTCGCCGCACCCGCCGCCTCTGCCGTGCGCTATTGGCCGTTGGTGATCGCAGCGACGTTGATGCTGATGATCACGATGGGCGTGCGCCAGTCGCTGGGCCTGTTCGTGAAGCCGATCGGCGCCAGCACCGGGCTGGGCATCGCCCAGATCAGTTTCGCGCTGGCGATCGGCCAATTCGTCTGGGGCGCGGTGCAGCCGGTATTCGGCGCGATCGCCGATCAACGCGGACCCGGCCGGGTGCTGGTGTTCGGCAGCGTGCTGCTGGTCGCGGGCATGGCGATGACGCCGATGTTCGCTTCCGAATGGGGCCTGCTGCTGACCCTGGGCGTGCTGGCCGCGGCCGGCGCCGGCGCCGGCAGCTTCTCGATCCTGATCGGCGCGACCGCGGCGCGGATGCCGGCGCAGAACCGTTCGATGGCCGCGGGCGTGATCAACGCCGGCGGTTCGTTCGGGCAGTTCCTGTTCGCGCCGTTCGCACAGGCGGTGATCAGTGCCGCGGGCTGGGCCGCGGGCATGTGGGCCTTGGCGGTCGCCGCGCTGGCGACGCTGCCATTGGCCTGGCCGCTGCGCCGGCGCCAGGCGCCAGCCGCGACCGCTGCCAGCACCGTGGCGGCGCCGGGCATCGGTCTGCGCGAGCAAGTGCGCATCGCCCTGCGCGATCGCAGCTATTGGTGCCTGCATATCGGCTTCTTCACCTGCGGCTTCCACATCGCCTTCCTGGTCACCCACCTGCCCGGCGAGATCGCGCTGTGCGGCCTGCCCGACAGCGTGTCGGCGATATCGCTGGCGGTGATCGGCCTGTTCAACGTCGCCGGCAGCCTGGCCGCGGGCGCGCTGGGGCAGCGCTATCGCATGAAGTACCTGTTGGCGGCGATGTATGCCAGCCGCGCGGCGATGGTCGCGATCTACCTGGTGTCGCCGCCGACGCCGGCCACTTTCTTCATCTTCGCCGCCGGCCTGGGCCTGACCTGGCTGGCGACGGTGCCGCCGACCGCGGGCCTGGTCGGCAAGCTGTTCGGCCCGCGCTACCTGGGCACGCTGTTCGGCCTGACCCTGCTCTCGCACCAGATCGGCGGCTTCTTCGGCGCCTGGTTCGGCGGCCTGGCGATGGCGAAGTTCGGCGACTACACCTGGATGTGGTACGCCGACATCGTGCTGGCGCTGCTGGCCGCGGCGGCGAACCTGCCGATCCGTGAAGCACGCGTGCAGCGGGCGCTGGCGGCAGCGTAAGCCTTCGCTTTCTCTACATGCTTCCGAGTGGAAGCGCGCTTGCTGTGGGAGCGGCGTAAGCCGCGATGGATGGCACGGTACGGGTAAGGCGATCGCGGCTTACGCCGCTCCCACAGTACGACGCTCCCACAGAAGGCGGGCTCGCCGCGATCAGGCCGCGTTCTTGGCCACGCAGTCCGCGCACATGCCGTGCACTTCCAAGGTCTGCGCCTGCGGTGCGAAGCCCAGCGCGCGCGCGCGCGATTCGAGCAGGTCGACGATGCGCTCGTCTTCCAGTTCGGTCGCCGACTGGCAGCTGTCGCAGATCAAGAACGGCACCGCGTGCTGGGCGCCGCCCGGATGGTGGCAGCCGACGTAGGCATTGATCGACGCCAGCTTATGGATGAAGCCGTGTTCGAGCAGGAAATCCAGGGCGCGGTAGATCGTCGGCGGCGCCGCCGCGTCGTGGGTCGCCTTCATCCGGTCGAGCAGGTCGTAGGCCTTCATCGGCCGGCCGGCATCGGCGATCAGGCGCAGGGCGTGGGCGCGGATCGGCGTCAGGCGCAGGCCGCGCTGCTCGCAGGCCCGCTCGACCTCGTGCACGAAGGCGTCGCCGTCGTGGACGTGGTGCTTGGGGTCGGTGCAGGCGGCGGTGTGGCTGCTCATGGCGGGCTCCAGGCGCGGACGGGTCCTACGCAGGGATCTTAATGAGGGCAGCGTCGATGCGCTGCAAGGCCTGGGCCTGGCCGGCCAGATAGACCGTATGCGAGATGTCCGGGCTGACCTGGGTGCCGGTGATGGCCACGCGCAGCGGCTGGGCGACCTTGCCCATGCCGATGCCCAGGGCCTCGGCGCTGGCGTGCAGGGCCACGGCGACGGCCTCGGCGGTCCAGGCCTCAAGCGCGGCCAGGCGCGTGCGTGCCTCGGCCAGCGGCGCTTGCGCTGCGGCGTTCAGGTGCTTGGCGACCGCGGCCTCGTCGTACTCCTGCAGCGGGCGGTACCAGACCGCGGCGCGCTCGGCCATGTCCTTCAGGGTCTGCACGCGGTCGCGCAAGGCGACCACCACGTCGGCCGGTGCCGGCCCGGCGGCGAGGTCGTAACCCTGCTGGCGCAGGTGCCACTCCAGGTGCTTGCCGACTTCGACCGGATCGTCGCTCTTGAGGTACTGCTGGTTGAGCCAGCCCAGCTTGGCCGCGTCCAGGCGCGAAGCCTTGGAGTTCACGTCCTCGAGCTTGAACAGCCGCGTCATCTCCTCGATCGAGAAGATTTCCTGATCGCCGTGCGACCAGCCCAGACGCACCAGATAGTTCAGCAGCGCATGCGGCAGGTAACCGTCGTCGCGGTACTGCATCACGTCGGCCGCGCCGGTGCGCTTGGACAGCTTGTTGCCGTCCTCGTCCAGGATCATCGGCAGGTGCGAGAAATGCGGCACGGGGGCGCCGAGCGCGCGGTAGATGTTGATCTGGCGCGGCGTGTTGTTGACGTGGTCGTCGCCGCGCACGACGTCGGTGATGCCCATGTCCAGGTCGTCGACCACGACCGCGAAGTTGTAGGTCGGGTAGCCGTCGGCGCGGAAGATCACCAGATCGTCGAGCTCGCTGTTGGCGATCTCGATGGTGCCCTTGACCTTGTCGTCGAACGCGACCGTGCCCTCGAGCGGATTCTTGAAGCGGATCACCCGGTTCGGATCGTCGCGGTAGGGTTCGTTGCGGTCGCGGTAGGCGCCGTTGTAACGCGGCTTCTCCTTGGCCGCCATCGCCGCGTCGCGCGCGGCGGCGAGCTCTTCCTTGGTTTCGTAGGCGTAGTAAGCGGTGCCGGCGGCAACCATCTGCTCGGCGACCTCGCGGTAACGCGCCAGGCGCTGGGTCTGGTAGATCGGGCCTTCGTCGTAGCCCAGGCCCAGCCAGTCCATCGCCTCCAGGATCGCGTCGATCGCGGCCTGGGTGCTGCGCTCCTGGTCGGTGTCCTCGATGCGCAGGATGAACTGACCGCCCGCGCGGCGCGCTTCCAGCCAGCAGTACAGCGCGGTGCGTGCGCCGCCGATGTGCAGGTAGCCGGTGGGACTGGGAGCGAAGCGGGTGCGGCAGGTCATGCGGGACTCGGGATGGACCGGGGAATCGGGCATTTTAACGGAGTGGCCGTGGCGCTGCCGGATACGCCCGCAACAGCCGGTCCGATGGCATCGCCGCGGACGCAGAACCGCACCGACCAACGCAAATCCGCCGCTTGCCGACCTTCACGCGCCGCATTCGGCCTGCCGCTCAGTGTCGGTGCCCTAAACTACCCCGATGACGACCCTTTTCATTTCCGATCTGCACCTGGACGCCGAACGCCCGCAGACCACCGCCCTGTTCGGCCAGTTCCTGCGCTCCGAGGCCCGCGGCGCCGACGCGCTGTACATCCTCGGCGACCTGTTCGAAGCCTGGGTCGGCGACGACGACCCGTCCGAGACCGGCGCCTATGTCGCCGCCGAACTGCGCGCGCTGGCCGACAGCGGCGTGCCGGTGTCGTTCATCCGCGGCAACCGCGATTTCCTGCTCGGCGACGACTACGCGCGCCGCGCCGGCATGCGCATCCTGCCCGACCCCGCCGTGGTGATCCTGTACGGCCAGCCGACCCTGATCCAGCACGGCGACCTGCTGTGCACCGACGACGTCGCCTATCAGCAGTTCCGCGCCCAGACCCGCGACCCGGCCTGGCAGGCACAGTTCCTGGCGCAGCCGCTGGCCGCGCGCCTGGCCTTCGCCCAGCAGGCGCGCGCGGCGAGCAAGGCCCATCAATCGGGCCTGCGCGACGCCGGCACCATGGAAACCATCACCGACGTGTCGCCGGCCGCCGTCGACAGCGTGTACGCACGCTACGGCCTGGACCGCATGATCCACGGCCACACCCACCGCCCGGCGGTGCACGAACTCGAAGTCGCCGGCATCGCGCGTCAGCGCGTGGTGCTGGGCGACTGGTACGACCAAGGCTCGGTGCTGCGGGTGAACCGCGACGGCCTGCAGCTGCAGGCCTTGAGCTGATCTTCGTTTTCGCTCGAACCCGCCGCGCGCACGGCGGGTCTGAGCGCGGACGCCGGCAAGGCCGGCGCCCGCCCTTCCAGACTTAGAACTTCACTTCCGCGGTCAGGAACATCTGCCGCGGCGCGCCCGACTGCAGGGTGTAGTTCAGACCGTTCGGGTCCGAGGTCACGAAGCCGTTGGTGCCGATGCTGCCGAAGTAGTCTTCGTCGAACAGATTGGTGACGTTGAACTGCAGCTTGAACGCGTCCGCCCAGCTCAGTTCGGTCCATTCGTAGGACACGGCGGCGTCGGCGACCCAGAACGATCCGACCTTGGAATCGTTGAGATAGGTCAGATAGCGCTTGTCGGTGTACTTGGCGCCGATCTGGGCCGAGAAGCCGTCGCGGCTCCAGCGCAGCTCGGTCGCGTACAGGCGCTTGGGCGCGTCGACCACGTCCTTGCCCTTGGCCGGGATCAGGGTGGTGCCGTCAAGGTAATCCGAAGCGTACTCGGACTTGTTCCAGGCCAGCGAGTTGTACCAGCTCAAACCTTCGATCGGCGTCCACAGCACCGTCAGTTCGGCACCGCGGGTCTCGACGTCGCCGACGTTGGCGAAGCTGGACGCGCAACCGACGATGCCGGCGCAACGCGCGATCGCCAGC
Source organism: Lysobacter sp. Root667 (assembly GCF_001427715.1). Lineage (NCBI taxonomy): Bacteria > Pseudomonadati > Pseudomonadota > Gammaproteobacteria > Lysobacterales > Lysobacteraceae > Lysobacter > Lysobacter sp. Root667. The sequence continues at coordinate 25,616 of NZ_LMHF01000014.1, read as the reverse complement.
AGGCGGTTTTCGAAATCGACGCGGTACAGCGCCAGCGAGGCCTCCAGGCCGTCGCGGCTGGTGCGCAGACCGGCTTCGATGGTGCGCGAGGTTTCCGGCTCCAAGGTCGCCACCGCGGCATCGAACGCCAACTGCGAGGTCGAATGCGGACCGTTCACGCCGGTGCGGAACGCGGCCATGTTCTCGCTGTAGGAGCCGAAGATTTCCTCGTGCTCGCTGAACTGCCAGCGCGCGCCGACCTGCGGCAGGAAATTGTCTTCCGCTTCCAGCTTGCCGCCGGCGCGGCTGCCGATCAGGCGTTTGCCGTCGGTTTCCACGCGCGTGCCCTTGAAGCCGGCATCGACCGCGACCCGACCGTCGGCGAACTCCATGTGGTCGGTGATGTAGTACTGGCGGGTGTCGGTGTCGAAACGCTGGCGGAACACGCGCGCGTCGGGGTCGCGCAGGAAGTAGATGCCGTTCGGCGGCGTGTCGCGGCGCAGGTTGTAGAAGTTGCGCTGCACGCCATGGGCGTTCTGCTCCAGCCACAGGCCGGCCTGCAGGCGGTGGTTGCCGATCTGCCAGGTCAGGCTGGGAGTGATGCCGGTGCGCTCGATGTCGTACTCGGTGGTGCGCATCGCGATCGGCACGTCCGGCGAGGACGCGTACGGCGTCGCCCAATGGCCCTGGCCTTCGTTGCGGTGGTAGTAGACGGTGGCGGCGAAGCTCAGGTCCGGCGTCGCCGACCAGTCGGCGGAGACGTACAGCAGGTCGTCGTCGCGCAGGCCGCGGGCGATGTAATACGCGTCGTCGAGGCTGTTGACGCCACCGCGGAACACGCCGCCGGCGGCGTCGATCGCGCGCTGCCAGTCGCCGGCGTAGTTGTCCCAATCCATGCCCAGGCGACGCGCCGAATCCAGCGACAGGTCGGCGTAGTCGGTCTCGCGCCGGCGCGAGGTCGCGGCGTAACCGGTCAGCTTGAGGTCTTCGGTGGCGTAGACCAGCTTGGCGTTGAACTGGGCGTTGCGCTGCGGGCCCTCGCCCTTCCACTTGTCGGTGGTGTGGAAGGCGCCGCTGAGGTAGGCGCTGAAGCCGTTGTGGTCGCCGGTGTCGACGCGCGCGTAGCTGCGGCGGGTGGCGTCGCTGCCGAAGGTCTGGGCCAGGCGCACGCCGTAGTCGGCCGAGGGGTCGCTGCTGAAGAAGCGCAGGGTACCGCCGAGGTTGCCGCTGGAGGCTGTGTCGATCGCGCCGCTGCCCTGCGACAACTCGGCGCCGGACAGGTTCTCGCTGATGATCGCGCGGCTGATGTGCAGGCCGTTGTGATTGCCGTAGCTCATGTCGCCCAGCGGCACGCCGTCGAGGGTGAAGCCCAGCTGCTGCTGCGAGAAGCCGCGGATGCTCAGCTTGCTCGACCATTCGTAGTTGCCCCAGGGATCGGAGCTCTGGAAATGCACGCCCGGCAGCTTGGCCATGACCTTGAGCGGGCTGGTGCCGGCGGCTTCGCGCTGCAGATCGGCCTTGCCCAGTGCCTGCACCTGGCGGGTCTGGCCGGTGCCGACCACCGAAACCGCATCGAGCGTGGTGGCGTCGTCCATGGCCGCGGCGGACGCGGCGACGGCGGCGGGTTGGGAGGCATCGGCTTCGGCATGTGCGGTGGCGGCGTACAGACACAGCAGGATCGAGGCGGCGAGGATCGTCGTCTTCGTCGTCATGAGGGACTTCCAGTGAGAGAGAGTGCCGCCGCGCGTTGGCGCGTATCACTCCGGGCGGCATGCAGAGCGAAGCCGCGGAAGTCTGTCGATATCGTGTGTACGCGAGATTGCAGTCAGAAGGCAGTTCGTCCGAGAACGCTGCGCCGCGCACGCTTCGCGGCTCGACCCGGCCGAATGACAGCGGCTACGCGCAGCGCTGGGCGCTGGTGCGGGTGGCCTAACGGGCGCCGCGCTCAGCGTTCGACGAAGGTTTCCAGCATGCGCAGCTCTTCGTCGTCGAAGCCGGCCGCGCTGCGCGCTTCGAAGTTGAAGGGGCCGTAGAGCACGGCGCGCGCGTATTGCGCCAGCAGTTCGCGGAAGCGCGGGCCGGGATCGATGCCGGCGCGCTCGCAGTACCAGCGGTACCAGTGCGAGCCGGCGGCGACGTGCGCGACCTCCTCGCGCAGGATGGTTTCCAGGATCGCGACCGTGGCGCTGTCGCCGAGCGAGCGCAGCTTGACGATCATGCCCGGGGTCACGTCCAGGCCGCGCGCTTCGAGCACGCGCGGCACCAGGGCCATCCGCGCCAGACCGTCGTGAGCGGTCTTCTCGGCCATTTCCCACAAACCGTTGTGGGCGTCGAAATCGCCGTAGTCGTAGCCCAGTTCGTGCAGCCGGGCGCGCAGCAGGTCGAAGTGGCGCGCCTCGTCGGCAGCCACGCTCACCCAGTCGGCATAGAACTGCGCCGGCAGACCGCGGAAGCGGTACACCGCATCCCAGGCCAGGTCGATGGCGTTGAACTCGATGTGGGCGATGGCGTGCACGAATGCGGCGCGACCCTCTTCGGTGCCGAAACCGCGCTTGGGCAGGTCGCGTGGATGCACCAGCAGCGGACGCTCGGGACGGCCGGGCATGCGGATCGGCTGCGGCGCCGGCGCGTCGTCCGGCGTCGCCAATTCGCCGCGCGCGTAGGCGCTCGCGGCGGCGAACGTCGCGGCGACCTTGTCCTCGGGAGCGGCGGCGTCCAGGCAGGCACGCGCGGCGTCGAACAGGCTGGGCATGGGGCTGGGCGCCGAATCCGCCCTGCCCCCATTTTGCGCAGGGGGAAAGGCGGAGGCGGAGCGCTGCGGGCTCACGACACCCGGCGGGTCTTCTTGGCGTCGTCCGAACGCAGCTGCTGCAGGCGCTCGAAATAGCCCGGCTCGATTCCGGTCACGTACTCGCCGTTGAAGCAGGACGAATCGAAATGATCGATGCGGTGCTTCGGGCCCGACACCGCCGTCTCCAGCGCGTCCAGGTCCTGATAGATCAGCCAGTCGCAGCCGAGCAGGGTCTGCACTTCGTCGTCGCTGCGGCCGTGCGCGACCAATTCCTCGGCCGAGGGCATGTCGATGCCGTAGATGTTCGGATAGCGCACCGCGGGCGCGGCCGAGGCCAGGTAGACCTTGCGCGCGCCGGCGTCGCGCGCCATCTGCACGATCTGCTTGGAGGTGGTGCCGCGCACGATCGAATCGTCGACCAGCAGGACCACGCGGTTGCGGAACTCCAGCGGGATCGGATTGAGCTTGCGGCGCACCGACTTCGCCCGTTCGCCCTGCCCCGGCATGATGAAGGTGCGGCCGACGTAGCGGTTCTTGATGAAGCCTTCGCGGTACTTCACGCCCAGCGCGTTGGAGATTTCCAAGGCGGCGTCGCGCGAGGTGTCGGGAATCGGGATCACCACGTCGATGTCGTGGTCCGGACGCAGGCGCAGGATCTTCTCGGCCAGGGTCTGGCCCATGCGCATGCGCGCCTTGTGCACCGAAACGTCGTCCATCATCGAATCGGGACGGGCGAAGTAGACGAATTCGAAGATGCACGGCGCGTGCTGGCGCGGTTCGGCGCACATCTGGGTGTGCAGCTCGCCGCGCGGGGTCACCACGATGCCCTCGCCCGGGCGCACGTCGCGCACACGCTCGAAACCGAGCAGGTCCAGGGCCACGGATTCGGACGCGATCGCGTATTCGTCCTGGCCGCCGCTGTGGCGCTTGCCCAGCACCAGCGGACGGATGCCGTTGGGGTCGCGGAACGCGACCAGGCCCAGGCCGAGCACGGTGGCGACCACGGCGTAGCCGCCGACGCAGCGCCGGTGCACGCCTTCGATGGCCTTGAACGCGGCCTCCGGGGTCAGCGCGCGCTGCATGTCCAGCTCGTGCGCGAACACGTTGAGCAGGACTTCGGAATCGGATTCGGTGTTGACGTTGCGGCGGTCCTGCTCGAACACCTCGCGGCGCAGCGCGTCGGTGTTGATCAGGTTGCCGTTGTGGGCCAGGGCGATGCCGAAGGGCGAGTTGACGTAGAACGGCTGGGCCTCGTCGGAGCCCTCGCTGCCGGCGGTCGGGTAGCGGCAATGGCCGATACCGACGCGGCCGTCGAGCAAACGCATCGCGCTCTCGTCGAAGACGTCGCTGACCAGGCCGTTGCCCTTATGCACGCGCAGCTTGGAGCCGTCGGCGGTGGCGATGCCCGCTGCGTCCTGGCCGCGATGCTGGAGCACGGTAAGGCCGTCGTAAAGCTGGGCCGCGACGTCGTTATGGCCGACGATGCCGAGTATGCCGCACATGAGTTTCGAGTCCTGCTGTCTGTTGCGTGGGGTTACATCACGAACGCTTCGTCCTGCTCGACCGGCATCGGCAGGGCTTCGTCGCGCTTCGTGCGAGGCGACACTTGCAGCGGATCGCCCTGCGGCGAACCGATCTGGGAAGGCATGCCATCCACCGGCGCGCCCTTGAAACCCGCGCCCTTGAGGATGGGCAGCACGCCTTCGTTGAGGATCGGCAGGACGTCCTGGCCGAAAGCCTGGCCGTTGCCGTTGCCGTTGCCGCTACCACCCAGGCCCGGCAGGCCCTGCATGTTCAAGTCCAACTTGGGCAGCGACGGCATCCAGGCCGGCACGCCGCTGCCGAAATCCATCGCCCGGCCGGCCCAGTCGGGCATCCAGCTGCGCACCATGCGCGCGCCGGGCACGAACAACGGCACCAGCTGCGCCGAGCGCCATTCCGGCCGATGCGCGAGCGGAGTGAAACCGACCAGCAACACCAGCATGCTCGCGATCAGCGCGCCGCGGGCGACACCGACCACCAGCCCCAGCGAACGGTCGACGCCGGACAGGCCGGCCTCGTGGATCATGCGCTTGACCACGTAACCGACGATCCAGACCGTGATCAGCACGCCCAGGAAGCACAGCGCGTAACCGCCGAACATTTCGCCCAGGCCGGGCGAACCGCGGCCGGCCAGCATCAGCGCGGTGGTGCCGCCGAAACCGAATGCGGCCCAGCCGGCCAGGATCCAGGCGGCCAGGGAGGCGACCACGCCGACGAAGCCGCGCATCAGCCCGAGCAACGCCGATATCGCGACCACCGCCAGCAGAATCAAGTCGGCGGCGCCCATTGCGGTCGGCTCAGGGATGCGGACGGACGAAGCCGTCTACGCCGATCTTGGCCGCCGCCTGACTTTTCAGCTTGTCGGCATCGGCACGGTTGGCGACCGGACCGAGGCGGACGCGGCTGAGCGTGCCCTTGTCGGTACGGACCTGTTCGACGAACGCGCTGAAGCCGGCGGCGCGGGCGCGGTCGCGCAGCTTGTTGGCCTCCTCGGCGCTGCCGAACGCACCCAGCTGCACCGCGAAACCGGTGTCGCTGGCGGCCGGTTTGGTCGGCGCCGGCGCGGCGGCCGCAGGCTTGGCCGGTTCGACCGGCTTGGGTGCGGCGGCGACCGGCGGCTTGGCCGGCGCGGCGGCGGGCTTGGGCATCGCGGCAGCAGGCTTGGGCGCGGGCTTGGCCGGTTCCGGCGGCAGTGCGGCCGGCTTGGTCGCCGGGCGGCTGTCGGCCAGCGGTACCGCGGCCGATACCGGCGGCGTCGCGGCGGCGACCGGCTGCGAGGCCGAAGCGCTGGCGGCCGGCGGCGCCGCGTCGGCATCCAGGGTCACCACTTTGGCGCTGGTGTCGTTGCGCACCTTGGCCGAGGCCAGACGCGCGGTTTCGGCGTCCGCGCGCGAGCCGTAGGGCCCGATGCGGACACGGTAAAGAGTGCGGCCGTTGCCCGGCACGGCTTCCTGGTAGCCCGGCAGCTGCGCGCCGCGCAGCGCCGCGACCACCCGGTCGGCGTCGCCGCTGCTGGCGTAGCTGCCGAAGCTCACCGCGAAATCGCCGCCGGCGGCGGTCGCGGGCATCGCGCCGGTGGCGGCGGTCTTGGCCGCTTCGGCGGCGGTATCCACCGTCGGCAGGGTCTCGCCCTGCGCCGCGGCGGCGCCCGGGGACATGCCGACCACACCGCCGCTGGGGGCGTCGCCGGGGGTCACCAGGGGCAGTTCGCGGGTCTCGAACTGGCCGTCGGGTTGTTCGGGAAGATTGAGCGGGACGTCGGAGGCGCTACTTTCCGGCGCCGGCCCCTTGATCAGCATGGGCAGGAAGATCACCGCCAGCGCGACCAGTACCGCCGCGCCGATCAGTCGCTGTTTCAGGGCAGGTTCCATCGCTACTCGATCGCTCGCAGGGCCGGGTGCCGGCGCGAATTATAGCGCCGCTTGGCGCGAGCACCGGCGTCCGCGGCGCTGGATACATTCAGGAAGCGGTGTCCGCGCGCGCTCGCGGCGCCCCGAATCGCGCCGCGCATGCCGCTGCGAGCCCGCAGCGACGCGCTCGCAGCGTGTGCCGGCACAGTGCCGCCCGTCCTGGGCGAAACGATCCCATGCAAACGAAAGAATCCCCCGTTTCCGGGGGATTCGCGCCAGCCGCGGCGACAGCGGCCACTGCACAGGGGCGTGCGCCGAACCGAGCGCGCCACCGCCGAGCCGGGCATGCCTCAGCTGACCGTGCCGCCGCCCTCGCCGTCCTTCTTGCCGCGGCGGAAGAAGTTCAGGACCTTGCCGAAGAACGCGCCGATCACCAGCACCAGCGGGATCAGCAGCTTCTTCAGGCCCAGCAGCAGCACGCCGATCTTGCCGAACAGACCGGCCTTGGCCGCGATGCCGCCGCCGACCAACGCCGCCAGGCCGTAGGCCGCGGTCTTGTCGGAGCTGGAATCGTAGTCGGCGTAACGCGCGCCCTGGTCGAACTCGACCGCGGGCAGCAGTTGCTGCATGCCGGCGCGGACCTGGCCGATCTCGCCCATGCCGGCCACCGCGTTGAGGCTGAGGTAGCCGCGCCGGCCGAGCACGCGGATGTCGTAGTTGAGGGTGTGGTTCTCGCTGCCTTCGAACGCGAGTTCCTTGGCCCAGTACAGCTTCTTGGCCGCGGCGTCGTAGCGCGGCGGTTCCGCCCAGCCGATCAGGTCGATGCCGCCGTAACCGGCTTCGCGGCGCTCGGCGTTGCTCTCCTTGGTGCTGTCCTTCATCTCCTGCAGCATTTCGCTGTAGTCGATCTTGGCCGCGTCCTCGTCGGACACGTAGCCTTCATCGGCGTAGGTCACCACCACCGCCCAGCCCTTGTCGTCGAGCAGGTCGCCGCCGCGCGGCACCACCATGCCCAGCACGTCGGCATCGGGCGGGTTGCCCCACAGCTGCTCCAGCACCTTGCGCGCGTCGGCCGCGCCCAGGTAGCGGAACTCTTTGCCCAGATTCAGATGGGCCTGGGCCTGGGCGACCGCGACCTTGCCCTCGCTGTACTGCAGCGACTGAACCAACTGCTGAGCGCGCTGTTCGGCTTGCTTCTGCTCGGCTTCCGTCATTTCCTGGGCGTGCGCGCCCGCCGATACGGCCAACAGGCCGAACAGCATCCACTTCAACATTCGATGTCCCCTGAGCGTAAACGGGCGTCCCCACGCCCTGGACGCTAGTGTCGCCGGTACGCTCAGGCACGGGCAAGCTCGCGCGCACCGGTTCGGCGCATGGCCGACGCGCCACGGCGCTGCGCGACGCGCCGCAATACGGCGGTGACTGAAGACTCGGGGCTAGCGCGTGGCCAGATAGTCCATCGCCGCCGCAGCGGTGTGGAAGGAGCCGAACACCAGAATGCGGTCGCCGGCTTCGGCGCGCGCGATCGCCGCGTCCAGCGCCGCGGCGACATCGGCGTGACGCTCGCCCTCGCCCGCCGCGCTGCCTCGCAGGCGCTGGGCGAACGCGTCCACGTCGACGCCGCGCGGCCCGCTGTCGGTCAGGCCGGCCAGATGCCATTCGTCGATGCGTCCGGCCAGCGCTGCGACCACGCCGGCAACGTCCTTGTCGGCGAGCGCGGCGAACACGGCGCGCACCCGTCCGCTGGCCGGCGCCGCGGCCAACCAGGCTGCGAGTTCGCGCGCGGCCTGCGGGTTATGCCCGACATCGACGAGCACCTCGACGCCGGCGCGTTCGAAACGCTGCAGGCGCCCAGGCACATGCGCGCGCGCCACGCCCTCGGCGATCTGGGCCTTGTTCGGCGCGCCGCCCAGGGCGCGCAGCGCGGCGATGGCGACCGCGGCGTTGCGCAGCTGCGCGGGGGCGGCCAATTGCGGCATCGGCAGCTGCGCGCGGTAGCCGACCTCGCGCCAGCGCCATTGCGGCGGCGCGTCGATGACCGCCGGCAGCGCTTCGAAGAAGAAGTCGCAGTTCGCGCGCATGGCCGAAGCGCCGATCGCGTAGGCGTGGCGCAGCACGCTCGACGGCGGATCGTCGTCGCCCAGCACCAGCGGCTTCCAGCCGCGCGCGATGCCGGCCTTCTCGTAACCGATCGCTTCGCGGTCGTCGCCGAGGTAGTCCTGATGGTCGATATCGACCGTGGTGATCACCGCCACGTCGGGGTCGACGATGTTGGTCGCGTCCAGGCGCCCGCCCAGGCCGACCTCCAGGATCGCCAGGTCGAGCCTGGCGCGCTCGAACAGCCACAGCGCGGCCAGGGTGCCGTATTCGAAATAGGTCAGCGCGATCTCGCCCTCGCCCTCGCCCTCGCCCAGGCGCGCGGCTTCGATGGCCTCGAAGGCCGCGATCAGCGCCGCGTCATCGGCGTCGCGGCCGTCGATGCGCACGCGCTCGTTGTAGGCCAGCAGGTGCGGCGAGGTGTAGGCGCCGACGCGCTTGCCGGCCGCGCGCGCGATCGCCTCGATGAAGGCCACCGTCGAACCCTTGCCGTTGGTGCCGCCGACGGTGACCACCTTCCTGGCCGGGCGTTTCAGCCCCAGGCGCTGGGAGACCGCGCGGATGCGCTCCAGGCCCATGTCGATGGACTTGGGGTGGATGCGTTCGATGTGGGACAGCCAGTCGGCGAGCGTGCGTTGCATGGCGCCATTGTCGCCGATCCGATCTGCCGCAGACAGGCTGGGGCGGCTCCGAACGGCCAAGCCAAAGGTCGCGCCTGTCGCCGGAGCTGCCGCGCCCGATGAGGCGCGGCAGCCGGCCCGGGGCTACAGCGCCCGATGCACCGCTTCGCCGAACAGCAGCGTGTGATGGCTGCAGTCGTTGAGCCGGACCACGTCCAGGTGATCGACGTCGCCGCCTTCGAGCAGGTTGAGCGTGGTCGGCGCCTGGCGGAAGGTCCACAGCCTGGCCAGCGGGATGCCGAGCACCTTGCACAGCAGCACGCGGTTGACCGCATCGTGGGCCACGACCAGCAGGGTGTCGTGTTCGCCCAGTCCTTCGGCCGCGCGCGCGAACGCCGGCCAGGCGCGGTCGAGCACGTGCTGGATCGATTCGCCGCCCGGCATCAGCACCGCATCCGGGGTGTCGCGCCAGGCCTGCAGGCGTTCGCCGTCGCGCTCGCGGATCTCGCTGGCGAGCAGGCCCTCCCAGGTGCCGTGGGCGATTTCCATCAGGCCCGGGTCCAGTTGCAGCGTGGCCGCGCGCGCCGGACCGAGCGCGAGTTCGGCGGTACGGCGCGCGCGCACCAGCGGCGAGGCCACCGCGCGCGTGATCGCGACTTCGCGCAGGCGTTCGCCCAAGGCGATCGCCTGGGCTTCGCCGATCGGCGACAGCGGGATGTCTTCCTGGCCCTGGTAACGGCCTTCGGCGTTCCAGGGCGTTTCTCCGTGACGTGCGAGCAGGATGCGCATGTCAGACCTGCGCCAGCGAAAGGATGCCGGGGGTCGCGCGCAACGCGGCGAGTTGCTCGTCGGTCACCGGCTTGTCGACCGTGATCGCCGCGCGCGCCTGGCCGTCGCCGGCCGCGCCCAGCGCGAAGTTCACGATGTTGACGCCGGCCGCGCCGAGCTGGCTGCCGACCAGGCCGATCATGCCGGGACGGTCCTCGTTGCGCAGCAGCAGCACGTGCGCCTGCGGATCGAATTCGATCTCGACGCCGTCCAGGCGGACCACGCGCGGGCCGCGGTGCAGGGTCGCTTCGATCTCGCGGGTGCGGTGTTCGCCGACCACGCGCAGCTTGAGCAGGCGGTCGAAGCCGTCGCCGTCGCCGCCGAGGGTTTCGGACACGGCAAGGCCGCGCGCGGCGGCTTCCTGCAGGGCGTTGACCGGGGTCACGCGGCCGGAGGCGGTGCCGAGCAGGGCGGCGACCAGCAAACGCGACAGCGGCCGCGTGTCGAGCGCCTCGGTGCGGCCGGCGTAGGTGATTTCCAGGCGCGTCGGCGCCGGCACCAGGCGCGCGGCGAGGCGGCCCAGCGAGGACATCAGCGGCATCCACGGGCCGACTTCGCGCGCGGCTTCGGCGGTCAGCGGCGGCAGGTTGACGCAGCCGGCGACCGCGCCGGTGGCGACGAAATCGATGATCTGGCGCGCCAGGATGGTGCTGACGGCCTGCTGGGCTTCGCTGGTGGACGCGCCCAGGTGCGGGGTCAGGATCAGCTTGGCGTTCGCGCGCAGCGGCGAGTCGGCCTGCAGCGGCTCGGTGGCGAAGGTGTCGAGGGCGGCGCCGGCGATGTGGCCTTCGTCGAGCAGGGTCAGCAGCGCGGTCTCGTCGACCAAGCCGCCGCGTGCGGCGTTGACGATGTAGGCGCCCTTCTTCATCGCGCGCATCCGCGCTTCCGACAGCAGATTGGTGGTTTCCTTGGTGCGCGGGATGTGCAGGGTGACCACGTCGGCCCAGGCCAGCAGTTCGTCCAGGGTCTTCAGCGGCACGCTGCCCTTGCCGGCGGCGGACGCGGGCAGGAAGGGATCGTAGGCTGCGACCTCCATGCCGATTCCCTGGGCCTTGCGCGCGACGGTGCCGCCGATCCGACCCAGGCCGATCACGCCCAGCTTCTTGCCTTCCAGCTCGAAGCCGGTCAGGCCGGCCTTGGGCCACTCGCCGGCCTTCATGCCGGCGTCGGCGCGCGGGATGTGGCGGGCCAGCGCGAACAGCAGCGAGATCGCGTGCTCGGCCGCGGCCAGGGTGTTGCCGTCGGGCGCATTCATCACCGCGATGCCGCGTGCGGTGGCGGCTTCGACGTCGATGGTGTCGACGCCGGCGCCGGCGCGGCCGATCACGCGCAGTTGCCTGGCCTCGCGCAGCGCCTCGGCCGGCACGGCGGTGGCCGAACGCACCAGCACGGCGTCGACATCGGCCAGCGCCAGGGCGAGCGCGTCGGGATCTTTGATCGGGGCGGGGGCGACGACCACGTCCCAGCCCGCATCGCGGAACAGGGCCAGACCGTCTTCGTGGATGCCATCGCAGGCCAGTACTTTCATCGCAAGCTCCATTCGTGGGATGGGAGCGCGGAAAGCCTATGAGCCGGCACTGCGGGAACAGGTTCGGCTACGTCCGGGCCGCCGGTTGAGGGACGGACCTGGGGTAGCGCGGCCGCGGTAAGGCGGCATCTGACACGGGTCGGGAGACGGGGCCGGCTGGCATGGGAATCCGCGACTGAGGGCGCAGATTAGCAAAGCCGGGCGCGGTTGCAAGCACCGCACCGCCGTCACTGCGCCGATGTGCCGGCCTAATCAATTCGCGACGCCGGTACGGAACGCGGTCACAAAGTCACGAATTCCTAGCTTCAGCCTCACCTGATCGCAACAAATACCGCCCTAGGGTCGCAGCGCCGGCACCGACGCCGGCGCATTCGACGACAGGGAGTGGAAGATGCGAAAGAAGACCGTTTGGGCCCTCGGCCTGCTGGCCGCGGCGACCATGGGCGCGGCCATCGCCGCGGTCGGGCCGACCGGCCCCGGCCAGTTCTATTACTACTACGACGCCAACGGTGCGGTGGTCGGCTACCAAGCCATCGAGTGCGACGGCACCCACACGTCCTGGGGCAAGTTCACCAAAACCTACGCCGACGGCTACTTCATCTGCGATCCCGACCCGCGCTGAGCCGATCCGCCGATCCGCAACCGCGCACACGCCGCGACGCGCGCGCGCCAAGCCCACCACCGCCATTCCGGCGCCCCGCCGCGCAGCTGCGTCGCGCGCGCCGCATCCAAGGAGAAACACCCATGCGTAAGCGCATCGTCATCGGCCTGGGCCTCGCTCTGGCCATCTACGCCACCGCCGCCCTCGCCCGCCCGCCGATCGCCGACGAAATCGGCGAGTTCTACGTCTACTTCGACGCCAACGGCCAGGCGGTCGGCGAGTCTTCGATGGATTGCGACGGCACGTACTACCAGTCCGGCGTGCTGACTTCGCGCTACAGCTCGGGGCATGCGTTCTGCCCGGGCGATTGAGCCTTAGCTACCACAGCGAAATCGCGAAGGCCGGGCCTCTGCCCGGCCTTCGCATATGCGATGTCTTGGACACAGCAGCCGAACAGACCGACGCAGATCGCGCCTTGGGGTAGGAGCGGCGTAAGCCGCGACCACGCCTTTGCCGCTGCGTCGCGGCACCTAAAGCATGCGCAATACGTGGAAACGAACATGCGCGGATGTGCGTGATAACGAACATGCGCGGATGTGCGTGACTTCGTGGTCGCGGCTTACGCCGCTCCTACCCCGAAGCGAGCGGCGCGGAAACGAAAAGGCCGGGCTCCGGCCCGGCCTTTTCGTATGCGACACCTTGGACACAGCAGCCGAATAGACCGACGCAGCCGACGCCTTGGGGTAGGAGCGGCGTAAGCCGCGACCACGCCTTGGCCGCTGCGCCGCGGAACCTAAAGCATGCGCAATATGTGGAAACGAACCTGCGCGGATGTGCATGACAACGAGCATGCGCGGATGTGTGTGACTTCTTGGTCGCGGCTTACGCCGCTCCTACCCCAAAGCAGGCGGCGCGGAAACGAAGAAGCCAGGCTCCGGCCCGGCCTTCGCGCATGCGGTGCCCTGGACACAGCAGCCGAATAGACCGACGCGGACGACGCCTTGGGGTAGGAGCGGCGTAAGCCGCGACCACGCCTTTGCCGCTGCGTCGCGGCACTTAAAGCATGCGCAATACGTGGAAACGAACCTGCGCGGATGTGCATGACAACGAACATGCGCGGATGTGCGTGACTTCGTGATCGCGGCTTACGCCGCTCCTACCCCGAAGCGAGCGGTGCGGAAACGAAAGAGGCCGGGCGATCGCCCGGCCTTTTCGGTCTTGCTCAGGCTTCGCGCCTCACTTCGGCGCGATGTTGAGTTCCTTCAGCAGCTGCGGCGCCGGGTAGACCTCCTGCATGATCCAGCGCATGTAGCGCTGATCGACCGCGATCATGCGGGTCATGGTCGGGTCGAACACCCAGTTCGAGCTCACCGACTCCCAGTTGCCGTCGAAGGCCAGGCCGACCAGCTTGCCGCTGCCGTCGAGCACCGGCGAACCGGAATTGCCGCCGGTGATGTCGAGGTTGGACAGGAAGTTGACCGGCACCGTGCCCAGGCGCTTGTCGGCCAGACCGCCGTAACGCTTGGCGGCGATCGCGTCGAGCAGGGCCTGCGGTGCATCGAAGGGTTCGGTGCCGGTGGCCTTGGCCGCGACTTCTTCCAGCTTGGTGAAGGGCGCCTGCTTGCTGCCGTCGGTCTTGGTGTAGCCCATCACGTTGCCGAAGGTGATGCGCAGCGAGGAGTTGGCGTCCGGGTACACGAACTGGCCCTTGCTCTTTTTGTAGTCGGCGACCGCCTGCAGATAGACCGGGCGCGCGACCAGGGTCTCGCCGGCGCGCGCCTTGGCTTCCTCTTCCAGTTTCAGCACGGTCGGCATGAGCGCCGCGGCCAGCTGGATCGCCGGGTCCTTGCTCTTGTCGAACGCGGCGCGGTCGGCCTGGATCAGGCCCATGCGCGTTTCGGTGTTGCCCAGCTTGGTCTTGGCCAGCTTGTCGAGCGCGCGCTTGATCGCCTTCTCGTCCGAGCCGCCCAGCCACTTGTCGAGCGCGGGGACGCGCTGCGCCGCCGGCAGCTTCACGTACTCGGCCAGCCAGTACGCCTGCAGCTGACGGTCCATCTTCGGGTCGTAGCGGCGCTCCATCTGCTTCATCGCGCCTTCGAACGCCGGCATGTCGCGCTGCTGATAGCCCTGCTCGCGCTGAGCGTCGGGCTTGGCACGTTCGATCGACAGGCGGTACAGCTGCAGCGCGGCGCCGATCGCGCCGGTGTTGCGGAACTGGCTGAACACCAGGTCGCGCTCGCGGTTGGCGCGCGCGGCCGCGCCGACCTGGACCAGGGTGTCGTGCGCGGCCAGCGCCGGTTCGCCCTTGGCGCCCTGCTTGCGCAGCCATTCGAGCACCGCCGCGTCGTCGGCGTGCTTCTTCTCGCTGGCGCCGATGCGCTGGAAGCCGTCGAGCTGGCCGTCGTAGTTCTTCATCGAGTTCTGCCAGCCGCGCACGGTGTTGGCGTACTTGACCGCGATGTCGGGGTTCTTGGCGCCTTCGGCCTGGACCATCGCGACCAGTTTCTTGTAGTGGCCGCCGACGGTGGGATAGGTCCACTGCGCGGTGTTGTCGAAATCCTCAGCCAGCGCATAGCGGCTGGTCGAACCCGGGTAACCGGCGACCATGACGAAATCGCCCGCGCCCAGCGGCTGGGTCGCGATCTTCAGCCAATGCTTGGGCTGGTAGGGCACGTTGTCGGCGGCGTAGGCGGCGGGCTTGCCGTCCTTGCCGACGTAGGCGCGGTAGAACGAGAAGTCGCCGGTGTGGCGCGGCCACATCCAGTTGTCGACTTCGCCGCCGTAGTTGCCGATGCTGCCCGGCGGCGCGTAAACCAGGCGCACGTCCTTGATCTCGAGGTTGCGGAACAGGCGGTAGACGTTGCCGCCGGAGAAGCTGTAGAGGCGGCAGCGGAAACCGGCGTCGGCTTCGCAGGCCGCGACCAGGCGCTTCTCGACGTCTTCCAGCGCGCGCGTGCGGCTAAGCGCGTCGGGCGCGGCGGCGATCGCGTTCTTCACTTCGCGGGTCACGTCCTGGATCGAATCCAGGGCATAGATGCGCGCGTTCGGGCCGGCCGACACTTCCTCGGCGGCGGTGGCGGCGTTGAAGCCGTCGCGCATCAGGTTCTTGTCGGCGGTGGAATTGAGCTGGATCGCGCCGTAGGCGCAGTGGTGGTTGGTCACCACCAGACCCTGCGGCGACACGAAGCTGGCGGTGCAGCCGCCCAGCGAGACCACGGCGCCCATCGGGTCGCCGGTCAGGTCGGCCAGCTGCTTGGCGTTCAACTTCAGCCCGGCCTTTTTCAGCGGGCCGGCGATCTCCGGCAATTGCTGCGGCACCCACATGCCCTCGCCCGCGTGGGCCGGACCGGCCCCGACCGCGAACGTCCCCGTCATCGCCATGGCCGCAGCCAACGCCGTGTATCGCATGCAACACTCCTTGCGGTAATCGACCGGCGAGTCTAGCCCGCCGGACTTGGGCCGGGGCATGACGAAAGTCCTGCCCCGGCCATTCAGACTGCGCCGCGCCTCATTCGGCGGGCAGATTCATTTCTTTGAGCAAATGCGGCGCCGGGTAGACCTTGGCCAGCAGCCAGCGCATGTAGCGCAGGTCGACATGGATCGCGCGCTTGTAGCGCGGGTCGAACATCCAGCTGGCGCTGACCGCCTCCCAGTTGCTGTCGAAGTTCAGGCCGATCAGCTTGCCGTGGGCGTCGAGCACCGGCGAGCCGGAATTGCCGCCGGTGGTGTCGAGGTTGGTCAGGAAGTCGACGGTCTGGGTCTTGAGTTCGGGATCGACGGTGCTGCCGAAATCGCCTTTGGCGATCGCTTCGCGCAGGGTCTGCGGCGCGTCGAACGGAGCCACTCCGGTGTGCTTCTCGACGATGCCCTGGACCGTGGTCAAGGGGCGATAGCGCACGCCGTCGCGCGGGTCCATGGCGCTGACCTTGCCGTAGCTCACGCGCAGAGTGGAGTTGGCGTCCGGATACACCGCGCGGCCCTGCGATTTGCGGAAACCGATCAGCGCGCGCATGTAGGCCGGGCGCAGTCGCAGCAGCTCGCCTTCGCGCGCCTTGCTCTGTTCTTCCAGGCGCAGCAGCGCCGGCATCAGCGCGGTCGCGGCCTTGAGCAGGCTGTCGTCTGAGGCCTTCAGTTCCGCGGCCGGCGCGTTCATCAGGCGCAGGCGTTCGGCTTCGTCGCCCAGGCGCGTGCCCGCGTACAGGCTGTCGAGCGCGGCCTGCAGCGCGTCCGCATCGGCGCCAGGGAACACCGCGTCGAACTCGGCGATGCGCTGGTCCTGGGCCAGCGCTTTGTACTGGATCAGCAGCTCGCGCAGCAGGCGCTTTTCGACCTCCGGCGCGTAACGGCGCTGGACTTGCTTGAGCTGGCCGGCGATCAGGGTCTCGTCGCGCTGCTGGTAGCCGGATTCGCGCTGCGCATCGGGCTTGGCGCGCTCCGCGGCCAGTCGCTGCAAGGTGATGGCGGCGCGCAGCAGCTGGCTCTGGCTGCGGATCGCGGCCAGCAGTTGATCGCGCTCGGCGGTCTTAGCGGCGGCATCGAGCACGCGCTGCGCGGCGTCGATGTCGGCGCGGATCGCCTTGGCCTCGCGCTGCTTGGCCAGCCAGGCCAGCATCGCGGCTTCGTCGTCGGCGCGCACCCGCACCGCGTCGCTGCGGCGCAGGCCGTCGAGCTCGCCCTGGGCGCGCTTGAGGGTGTTCTTGAAACTCGCGACCTGGGCCGCGTAGCGCACCTTGGCCTCGGCGTCGCCGGCCGCGGCGGTTTCGACGGTCTTGATCATGTCGCCGAACAGGGCCACGCGCGAGGGCAGCTGCCATTCGATCTGCTGCTTGAACTCCGAAGCCATGCGGTGGCGGAAGGTGATGCCCGGATAGCCGGCGAGCATGGCGTAGTCGCCCTCGCGCACCGGGTCGGTGGAGACCTGCAGGTGGCCCGGCGGCTGGTAGGGCACGTTGTCGGGCGAATAGTCGGCCGGCTTGCCGTCGCGGCCGACGTAGGCGCGCAACAGGGTGAAGTCGCCGCTGTGGCGCGGCCAGACGAAGTTGTCGACCTCGTCGCCGTAGTTGCCGATGCTGTCCGGCGGCGCGTAGACCAGGCGGATGTCGCGCAGCTCGAGCTGGCGGATCAGGTAGAAGTCGGTGCCGTAGTACATGTTGGCGACGCTGCAGCGGTTGCCCGGCTCGCGCTCGCATTCGGCGACCACAGCCTTGGTCGCGGCGTCGACCGCGTCGTAGTAGGCGCGGCCCTGTTTGCCGCGCGCGCCGGCCAGGATGCGGTCGGTGATCCGGTCGAAGCCGGTGGTGACCAGGACCCGGTAGTCGGGATTGGCCGGCAGCTCGGCGGCGCGATCGGCGGCGATGTAGCCGTGCTTGATCAGGTCCTTGTCCGGCTTGCTGTTGTACTGGATCACCCCGAAGGCGACATGGTGGTTGGTCAGCACCAGGCCGTCGCCGGAGACGAAAGCCCCGGTGGCGCCGCCGACCTTGACCACGGCGTTCATCGGCGGCTTGGCCAGCTCGGCGAGGTCGCCGGGTTCGCCCTTGAAACCGGCCGCACGCAGTTGCGCGGCGATCTCCGGCAACTGCGACGGCATCCACATGCCCTCGTCGGAATGGGCGGGCGCGGCGCACAGCGCCAGGGACAGGGCTAACAGACGGGGGCGCATGGTCGATCCGGATCGCTGGGAAGCCGCGACGATAGGCGATGCGGACTGGACCGGGCAAACCCGGCGGGCGTCCGGCGCAGGTCCGGGGCGTATAATTCCGGTCTCTTTAACCGCACCCCCGCGCGGCACCCGAAGGCATGCAACCCATGACGCAAACGATGAAGGCACTGGTCAAGCGCGAAACCGGCAAGGGCATCTGGATGGAACAGGTGCCGGTTCCCACGCCGGGGCCGAACGAGGTCCTGATCAAGCTCGAAAAGACCGCGATCTGCGGCACCGACCTGCACATCTACCTGTGGGACGAGTGGAGCCAGCGCACGATCAAGCCCGGCCTGGTGATCGGCCACGAATTCGTCGGCCGCGTGGTCGAGGTGGGCGCCGGCGTCACCGGCTACACCGTCGGCATGCGCGTCTCGGCCGAAGGCCACATCGTCTGCGGCCATTGCCGCAATTGCCGCGCCGGCCGCCAGCACCTGTGCCCGAACACCACCGGCATCGGCGTGAACCGCAACGGCGCCTTCGCCGAATACATCGTGATGCCGGCCAGCAACCTGTGGCCGATCCCGGACCAGATCCCGAGCGAGCTGGCCGCGTTCTTCGATCCCTTCGGCAACGCCGCGCACTGCGCGCTGGAATTCGACGTGGTCGGCGAGGACGTGCTGATCACCGGCGCCGGCCCGATCGGCATCATCGCCGCGGGCATCTGCAAGCACATCGGCGCGCGCAACGTGGTGGTCACCGACGTCAACGACTTCCGCCTCAAGCTGGCCGCCGACATGGGCGCCACCCGCGTGGTCAACGTCGCCAACCAGTCGCTCAAGGACGTGATGGCCGACCTGCACATGGAAGGCTTCGACGTCGGCCTGGAAATGAGCGGCAACCCGCGCGCGTTCAACGACATGCTCGACTGCATGTACCACGGCGGCAAGATCGCCATGCTCGGCATCATGCCCAAGGGCGCCGGCGCGGACTGGGACAAGATCATCTTCAAGGGCCTGACCCTGCACGGCATCTACGGCCGCAAGATGTACGAGACCTGGTACAAGATGACCCAGCTGGTGCTCGGCGGTTTCCCGCTCGGCAAGGTGCTCACCCACCAGCTGTCGATCGACGATTTCCAGAAGGGCTTCGACCTGATGGAAGCGGGCAAGGCCGGCAAGGTCGTATTGAGTTGGAATTGATGAAGGCCGGGATTCGGGATTGGGGATTCGTAAAAGCGAACTCCAACCGCCCCCCGCTTCGCCTCGCCAATCCCAAATCCCTAATCCCTAATCTCGAATCCCGGCCTCTATGTCCCTGACCCAACGTTACGCCGACACCCTGGACGAGATCCGCGCCGCCGGGCTGTTCAAGTCCGAGCGCGTGATCACCAGCCCGCAGTCGGCCGAAATCACCCTCGCCGACGGTCGCACGGTGCTGAACTTCTGCGCCAACAACTACCTCGGCCTGGCCGACCATCCGGACGTGATCCAGGCCGCGAAAGACGCGCTGGACACGCACGGTTTCGGCATGGCCTCGGTGCGCTTCATCTGCGGCACCCAGGACCTGCACAAGCAACTGGAAAAGACCATCGCGGATTTCTTCGGCACCGAAGACACGATCCTGTACGCGGCCTGCTTCGACGCCAACGGCGGCCTGTTCGAGCCGCTGCTGGACGAAAACGACGCGATCATTTCCGACGCGCTCAACCACGCCTCGATCATCGACGGCGTGCGCCTGTGCAAGGCCAAGCGCTTCCGCTACGCCAACTGCGACATGGCCGACCTGGAGAAGCAGCTGCAGGCCGCCGACGCCGCCGGCTGCAAGACCAAACTGATCACCAGCGACGGCGTGTTCTCGATGGACGGATTCATCGCCCCGCTCGACGAAATCACCGCGCTGGCCAAGAAGTACGGCGCCCTGGTCCACATCGACGAATGCCATGCCACCGGCTTCCTCGGCGCCAGCGGCCGCGGCTCGGCCGAGGTCAAGGGCGTGATGGACAAGATCGACATCTTCACCGGCACCCTGGGCAAGGCCATGGGCGGCGCGCTGGGCGGTTTCACCACCGCCAGGAAGGAAGTGATCGAGCTGCTGCGGCAGCGTTCGCGCCCCTATCTGTTCTCCAACTCGCTGCCGCCGCACGTGGTCTCGGCCGGCATCAAGGCCTTCGAGATGCTGTCGGCCGCCGGCGAGCTGCGCGAGCGCCTGGCCGAGAACACCGCTTATTTCCGCGAGCGCATGACCCAGGCCGGTTTCGACATCAAGCCGGGCGTGCATCCGATCGCGCCGGTGATGCTGTACGACGCGCCGCTGGCGCAGAAGTTCGCCGCGCGCCTGCTCGAAGAAGGCATCTACGCGATCGGCTTCTTCTTCCCGGTGGTGCCGCAGGGTCAGGCGCGCATCCGCACCCAGATGTCGGCGGCGCACACGCGCGAACATCTGGACCGGGCGATCGCCGCGTTCGTGAAGATCGGCCGCGAGCTGGGCGTAATCGCTGCCTGAGCCTCAAGCGGCGCCGCAACGGCGCCGTTCGCGACCGGGCCGCTGCGCATGCGGCGACCCGGCGCGATGCGGAATCTGCGAACGGTCTTCGCGCGTATCGATTCCGCCACTACGACTTACTGCGCGGCCGCCATTTCCTGCGCGCACTGCTGCAGGCTCAAGGTCAACTGCTGGATGGCGATCTGCGCCTGGATCCGGTTCCCGTACGAGGTCGGCTGCTGCGCCAGCACCGACAGCTGCACCGACAGCTGCAGCGCATCGAGACTGGCGAGTTCGCTGTAGGCCACCGCGCGTTCCTGCGGCGCGCGATGCACGTACTGGCCGTTGTTGAGCGTGTCGGTGTTCTCCATCTTCAGCTGCATCACGGACATGTTCAGCAGCTGTGCGCTGACCTGGGCGGAGATGAAGGACTGGCGCGCCAGGTTGATGTTGCCGGTGGCGAGGTAGTTCTGGGCCATCTGGAACTGCAATTTCACCTGCATGAAATTGAGCTGGGCCATCTGCATCTGCTGATTGGCGGCCGTCGGTTCGGCCAGGGCCAGCGGACTGGCGATCAGCAGCAGGGACAGCAGCAGGGCCTTGAATGCGACATAGCTGTTACGAAGCATGATTCTCTCCTTGAGATGGGGGGAAGCGCGCAGCCGCGCGCGGCGTCGCCGTACCGGGCAGGGCCGGCGCGGGTCGCAGAAAAGTACGTCGGTGCCGGCGTCCTCTACGGATCGCGAGATCCGGGCCGGCTGGCCACCTCCCTGTGTCGATATCCGAGCCCTTCATGGGCGCGGCCGGCGCTGCGACGCGATCTGCGTCGGCTCAGCGCTGCGGTAGGGCGAGACTAGCCCAGGGATGCGGCACGAAGCCAGTGCCCGCGTTGCGACGCGCGATGGCGCAACGCCCTGCTCCGTTCTTCTCGCGCGCGCTCGCGCTCGCACGCCGATGCATGCCCGCGAAGGCGCGGGCGCGGGCGCGCGCCGCGCCCGCATGGCGCAGCGGTCCGGTTCGGCTCGCTCGGCGCTGCGGTTGCGTCCGGCTCGCTCAGCGCTGCGGTTCCATCCGGCTCGCTCAGCGTTCGCGTGCGATGCGGCGGCGCTGGTCTTCCTTCTTCACCGGCATCGGTGCGCCCTTGGCCACGCGCACGCCCTTGGCCTTCATCCAGGCATCGAACTCATCGGCGGTCATGCGCTTGCCGTTCTGTTCCATGTTGAAGCGCCAGGGCGTGTTGTCGTAGCGGGTCTTGGGCTTGTAGGCGGCCGGGGCGGCGCTGCTGCCGCCGGCGCTGCGCTTGCGCTTGTCGCGACGCGCGGTCAGCTGCGTGCATGCTCCCAGCGGCGATGCCAGCGTGGGCGACAGGGGGGCGGCCTCGGCGAAAGCGAGCAGGCCGTTGCCGCCCGTGAGCTGGCGCCTTGCCAGCTTCGGCGTCGCGGCGGTCGGCTCCAGCAACAACGCAACTTCGGCCTGCACGGCCGGGGCGCTGCCGCAGGGCAGCTCCTGCGCGCCGAGCCAACCCGAACACAGCAGCAGCGGTATCGCCATCGCGATCGTACGCATTCCACACTCCCCAAAGTCCAACCCATCGGTCCGGGGAGTCTAGGTGCGCGCATCGCAACTCAAAGGTGCGAAACGGTGCGGTCTGGCACACTCCTGCGCAGGCGCGCGCAGCGATGTCGCGATTGCGGCGCAGGCGCACGCCGCGATGCCGCAGCAGCGCACGCTTTTTTCGGGCACGGGACGCGCCGGTTAAGCGTTCGCGTCGGGCCGTCGATGCGAACGGCGCGATTTGCGCATCAACGCGAGAGTTGCGCGACTTCCGCCGCGCTCAGCATCCGCCACTGACCCTTGCCGAGTTCGCCCAGCGCCAGTTCGCCGATCGCGACCCGCAGCAGCCGCAGCACGCCGATGTCGGACGCGGCCAGCAAGCGCCGGATCTGACGGTTGCGGCCTTCGTCCAGCACGATCTCCAGCCAGGCGTTCTTCTCGCCGCTGCGCAGCAGGCGCGCCGACTTGGCGCGCAGCGGCTCGCCGTCCTCGACCACGCCGGCGACCAGGGCCGCGAGCGCGTCGGCGTCGGGGATGGTGTCGATCTGGACGTGGTAGGTCTTGTCCGGACCGTGTTCGGGGTCGGTGATGCGCGCGGCCCATTCGGGGTCGTTGCAGAACAGCAGCAGACCTTCGCTGGCCTGGTCCAGGCGCCCGACCGGGGCCAGCCACGGCAGCGGCGCGCCCTGCCATTGGGCGCCGTCGAGGCAGCGGTAGACGGTGTCGCGGCCGCGTTCGTCGCGGGCGCTGGTGACCAGGCCGCGCGGCTTGTTGAGCATCAGGTACAGGCGCGCGGCCTGGTCGATATCGCGGCCGTCGACGGCGATGCGCTGGCGGCCGCGCTGGATCGGGAATTCGGGGTCGCGCACCACCCGGCCGTCGACCGCGACCCGGCCGGCGGCGATCCAGCGCGCGGCTTCGGTGCGCGAGCACAGACCCTGCTTGGACAGCACGCGGGCGAGGCCGTGACGAGGTATGGCGGTCATGACGAAGGCCGCGCGCGCGGCGCGGCCGGGATGTGGTGGATGGCGCGAAGAACGCGGCGCGACAGCGCGGCGCTTACTTCTTCTTGCCCTTCTTCTCGTCCTTGGGCGCTTCGACCACCGGGGCCGGCGGCGGCGTCGCAGGCGCCGAACCAGGGGCGCCCTTGGCCACGCGCACGCCCTTGGCCTTCATCCAGGCGCTGAATTCGTCGGCGGTCATGCGCTTGCCGTTCTGGCTCATGTCGAAGCGCCAAGGGGTGTTGTCGAACTGGGTCTTGGGCTTGTAGGCGGCCGGATCGTTCGAACTCGGCATGCCGCCGGCGGCGGGCTTGGCGTTGGCCAGGTTGCAGCCGTCGATGCGCATGCGCAGCAGCACGCGGTCCACCGACAGGGATTCGTCGAAGGCTTGCGAGAGCACGCCGGTCGGCGAGCCCAGTTGGTACGAGGGAGCGACCAGTTCCGGCGCGACCGGGGCGATCACGGTCGGCTGCACCGGCAGCGCGGGCACGGAGATCGCGCCGCAGTTGCCGACGTCGGCTTGGGCGATCGTTGCGATCAACAGCAGCGGCGCTGCGACTAGGACACGATGCATGGCGAACTCCTCCCGGTCTGGCTGTAGCGATGTCCCGACAGGGTCCGGACACGACCGAAACAGTGTAGGCGCGGGGGGCTGATCGGACAACCGCAGCATCGTTCACATGCCGCCGTTCCGCCGCTGCGATCACGTTTCCGCCGTGCATGCCGCACGCGCAAAAAAACGAAGCCCGGCACTAGGCCGGGCTTCGTGGTGTCGCTTTCGGGTCCCGAGGGCCCCGTCGTCCTTAGTTCTGGACGTTCAGCTCGGTGCGGCGGTTCTTCTCGCTCTTGCACGCCGGGAACGCCTGACCCAGGTCTTCCAGCGGACGGCTCTCGCCGTAGCCGTTCGGACCCGACAGACGAGCGGCATCGACGCCGTTGCTGGTCAGGTAGTCGTAGGCGGCGCGAGCGCGACGCTCGGACAGCTTCTGGTTGTACGCGTCCTTACCGCACTGGTCGGTGTGACCAGCCACTTCGACCTTCAGTTCCGGATAGCGCTTCAGGATCTCGGCGGCTTCGTTCAGGATCGTCACCGCGTCAGGACGCAGCGTGGCCTTGTCGAAGTCGAAGTTGACGCCCTTCAGGTCGATCGAGACCGGCACCGGGCAGCCGTCCGGACCGATGGTCTGGCCAGCCTGCGAACCGGGGCACTTGTCGTCGCAGTTGTTCACGCCGTCGCCGTCGTCGTCCTGATCGGCGCAGTTGGCGGCAACGACCGGAGCCGGAGCGACCGGAGCTTCAGCTTCCGGGCCCAGCGGCACGATGATGCCGACCGAAGCCAGCACGTCGCCGAACCAGTCTTCCTGCGGAGCGGCAATGCTGGTGTCGTCGAAATCGGCGCGGTACGCCAGTTCGGTACGGATACCGACGCGGCCCAGGTCGCCCTGGATGCCCAGACCGACCTTGGCGGCCAGGTTGCCGTCTTCACGGCGGCCCGGCGAGTTCGGCGACNACGCCCTTCAGGTCGATCGAGACCGGCACCGGGCAGCCGTCCGGACCGATGGTCTGGCCAGCCTGCGAACCGGGGCACTTGTCGTCGCAGTTGTTCACGCCGTCGCCGTCGTCGTCCTGATCGGCGCAGTTGGCGGCAACGACCGGAGCCGGAGCGACCGGGGCTTCAGCTTCCGGACCCAGCGGGACGATGATGCCGACCGAAGCCAGCACGTCGCCGAACCAGTCTTCCTGCGGAGCGGCAATGCTGGTGTCGTCGAAATCGGCGCGGTACGCCAGYTCGGTACGGATACCGACGCGGCCCAGGTCGCCCTGGATGCCCAGACCGACCTTGGCGGCCAGGTTGCCGTCTTCACGGCGGCCCGGCGAGTTCGGCGACGGGAAGTTGTCGAATTCTTCTTCCGAACGCTGGTAACCGATACCCAGCAGGGCGTACGGGTTCCAGTTGCGGCCTTCGGTGATGAAGTGGCGACGGAAGTCCAGCGAGACGCCGTACTGGCTCCACGACAGGTCCTGGTCGGCGTCGAACTTCGGGTGCTGATAGTTCAGCTCACCGTCGACCGACCARTTCGGGCTGATGAACTTGCCCACGCCCAGGCCCACGAACGGGGCGTTACGGGTACCGCGGTCGTTGTCCTGCAGGTTCATGCCGGCCGAACCGGTGATGTACCAGCGGTCGTCGAAATCCTGCGCGCTGGCCGCCTGGGCCAGACTCAGGCCACCCAGCAGGGCGGCGCAGAGGAGTTTCTTATTCATTTGTTATAGCTCCTTGGTTCAGANGCGTTACGGGTACCGCGGTCGTTGTCCTGCAGGTTCATGCCGGCCGAACCGGTGATGTACCAGCGGTCGTCGAAATCCTGCGCGCTGGCCGCCTGGGCAAACGCCAAGCCCGCCAACAATGCGGTGCTCAACAAACGGATCTTCATCTCTAACTCCTTCAGATCAGTAGGAACGGTTTGATTCACGGCGGAAAGCCCAGCAGGGACGCCGTCTGGCACGGTCACGCCGGCAGGCGATCACTGGCGGGGCGATGATACACCGTCAAGACGATTGTTAATACCACTTAACGTTGTTTATCAACTATGGCCCGCAAATGAACGAAGCCCGGCGCTAGGCCGGGCTTCGTGGTGTTGCGGCGGGTTCCGAGGAACCGGCTGGCGTCCCTTAGTTCTGGGAGTTCAGCTCGGTACGACGGTTGGTCTCGCTCTTGCAGCCCGGGAACGCCTGGCCCTTGTCTTCCAGCGGACGGCTTTCGCCGTAGCCGTTCGGACCGCCCAGACGCGACGCTTCCACGCCGTTGCTGGTCAGGTAGTCGTACACGGTCTGAGCGCGACGCTCCGACAGCTTCTGGTTGTACGCGTCCTTACCGCACTGGTCGGTGTGACCGGCGACTTCGACGCGCAGCGACGGGTTGCGCTTCAGGATTTCGACGGCCTCGTTGAGGATGGCGGTCGAATCCGGACGCAGCGTGGCCTTGTCGAAGTCGAAGTTCACGCCCTTCAGGTCGATCGAGACCGGCACCGGGCAGCCGTCCGGACCGATGGTCTGGCCAGCCTGCGAACCGGGGCACTTGTCGTCGCAGTTGTTCACG
>NZ_LMHF01000013.1:0-575816 GCF_001427715.1 Lysobacter sp. Root667 | reverse complement strand
CCAGATCGACGTCGGCGGGCTAACCCAGGCGGTTTATCAGTACAACGGCTTCGGCGAGCGCGTGCGCGCTACTCAAGTGTTCACCGGCGGAACGGACATCCAAACGATCTACGACGAATCCGGCCAATGGCTGGGCGACTATGACCACAACGGCGCCGTCCTGCAGCAAGCGATCTGGCTGGATGACCTACCGGTCGGCCTGCTCGCCGGCGCCGGCGCCAACCAGAAACTGCACTACATCGAACCCGACCACCTGGGCACCCCCCGCGCCGTCATCGACCGCAGCCGCGACGTCGCCATCTGGACCTGGGCGCTACAGGGCGAAGCCTTCGGCAACAGTCCCCCGAATCAGGATCCGGATTTGGACAGCACGAACTTCGTGTTCGACATGCGGTTCCCGGGCCAGCGGTATGACGCGGCGACCGGGCTGAACTACAACTACTTCCGGGATTACGATGCGGGGAGTGGGCGGTATGTGCAATCGGATCCGATTGGGTTGGTTGGTGGTATAGGCACTTATGTGTATGTTGACGGAAGCCCGAATTCTTGGGTCGACTCGTCAGGGCTACAGGCCGTTTTCGTTCGTCCTTCGGTTGGGAGGTTCGGAAGGTTCGGAAGGTTTGGTCGCGGCGTGGGGTATATGTCTGATGCGACCAGGGTGCCATGGTCTCAACAGCCACAAGTTCGCGTTCCCGTTCGTGGATCTAAACCAAAGAACGACGTTCCGTCTTGGGCAAGAGGTACTGTTCCCAAAAATGGCGAAAAGCCATCACAATTTGCGCGACGAGTCTGCGAAGAGGCTGGGCAGAGTACGAAGGAAGGGCCAAGAACTCCATTCAACCAGATAAAGAAGTACGCAGAAACGCATTTCCGACCGGATGGGAAGCCGCCTAGCTTGATTGGTGAAATATTCTTTGGAGAGGGGGTGGACTATTACATTATTGCCGACCCAACGTAGTAACGAAATTTTTCCAGTGAATTTCGTCTTTGAGTCACATAGTGTCTGGATCGGCTGGATGTCGACTGACGAAGCAGGAGAGGCGGTCGTCAAATGCGATGGGTTGATCTTATGGGGCGCGACTCAACGCGACTTGGTGACAAGTTGCACGGAAATCTATAGTGACGCCGTGATCGAAAGCGCGACAATTTTTGACTTGGATAAAATCTTAGAAAGCTTGTGCAATAGGAGTGATGTCTCCAGCGATGACTTAATTAATTGCTGGAACATGCTAAAGGACGTGAGGCTGGCGCTTGGAGCGCCTGGTGCTTTCTATAAGTTCGAAGGTGTTGCGGAGGATCAAGCGTACATGACGTTTTTCTCGACAGCATCGGGAGGTGGGTTGTTGGATATGGTGGAAAGCTATCCCGTTGATCGAGATTTCGAAGTGGCTCGAGAGGTGGTTAGCACAGGAATTTTGATGCTTTTGGACGCATGTTCGAAATAACTTACAAGAAACTACTGAGTGTGGCGCTGGTAGCTTTTGTTTCTCTTGCTTGCGGCTGCGAAGGATATCCGGGCGATGCGACTGTCAAGAACGACTTTCTGAGGCTTGCGAAGGTCAGGGTGCCCTCTGAGATCGATGTTGCGCCAACCGTTACCTATCGAGCTGATGGTGATTACAAATCATTCTCTCAGGTTGTCGTGTATGAGGCGACTGCGAGAAAAGAAGTTGCGATCAAACATGGTTGGCTTAAGGGTGTGGTCATGCGCAATGGACAAGTCCTTTCCGATCGAAAAGTTGAGTTCCTATACAACTGGAGCGATGGCCGCTGGCTACTCGTCGACGATGGGCCATTAAATAGTTCAAAGCCAGGGAACCAATGACTTCGCCTGAAAAGGCGGCTCGATTGCCACCAGGGCCGGGTGCTACTTCTCTCCCCGTTAACTCTTGGTGATTTGAATGCACAAGGTTGCAGCTTTCCTATCTCTATCCATGATGACGATGTCTTGCGCGGCTCAGGACAAAGTGGTCGCAAATCCGAGCTATTCACTTTCAGATCAAGAGGTCGCCACTCTTTCCAATCAGGCCTACGAGGGCTCAGCTGTCGCCGCAATGAGGTTGTCAGATCGTTATTTCTACGATTTGTCCAAAGGGCAGCGATCAAAAATGCAGGATAAGGCTCTGGTGTGGGCGTTAATCGGAGCGGAAAACGACGGGCCGCAAGCTCAGTTCCGCGCGTACCAACTGTTGGGTACTAGCAGCGAGAGAGCGAAGTGGGTTCGAGCCTTGTTCTGGCTGAAGAAATCGGCTGGCTCCGGCGATGCTGATGCGCAGCGAGAGTTGAGAGTGTGCTCTACCCTCGAATCCAAACGTCCCTCGGGAACGTCTTGTTTCGGGCCTGAAGAGCCATAACGCCTATAGCTCCGCATAGCTTTGAAGTTCGGGGGCGTGCAGCGGCACGAAACGAGTTGTTCTTCCGCTGTTAGCTCTGACATGGCTGCTTGCCATTGCAAGTTCTTCTGGCTGCAGAAGATGAGCAAATCAGAAGAGTGTCTGAGGCATCTAGGAGTGGCTATGACCTTTCCGGGCGCTTATGCAGAAAAGTATGAAGCTATCTGTAGTCCTTGCCATGGCGGCTATCGCCTTGGTCTCATGCAACGGCCCTGGCTCAGATGAGAGTCCGTCTGGAACATGGATTGGGTCCAGCGATGACCACAAGCCTAGACGGATCGTCTTGCATGATGATGGGCGCTTTCAGGCGAGCTACTTCCCTGCAGCCGCCGCATGTTCCGAACCCTCGTTAACCGGCGGAGTTGACGGTGATGGCGAATGGGAAAACGACGCCGAGGGCGGGAGGGTCCTTCTTACTTTCCGGAAGCTATCAAACGGAAGGTGCAATGTTCCATACGGGTCGGTTATTTTCCGAACGTCGAACGATGAGTTGACTGTTTTCCTGGATGTGGATCGGCCCTCGACTGCGGTTCCTTATGAGCGAGAACTGTAGTGACGAATATGCAATGAACGGGTCAAAGTAGTCTCTGCGGGAGTGCGATACCGCGTTTTGATTCGCATAACTTCCAACACTGGTCCTGTCCGAGACGTCGGAGGGGTTCGGCCTGTCAGCACGCTTGAGGCCGGCTCGAAGCTTGGGGCTGACCTGACGCGGTTTGCGACGCTGTAGACGCTGACTGGACTACCGCATCCATCGAACAAGAAGTGCGGCGTCTCCTATGGCTACGTTGTCTTTCGGGCATCGAGTGATGAGTTCATCGTGCTCTCATATCTCAACTTTAAGTTGAGGGAGGGATTAATGATCGGATCAATGATGGGATTCATTTCGCTCCTAACGCTGATGGCGGGAGCGATCGGGGATGGGCACTCTTTGGAAATTCCGGAGGGCGATATCGAGGTGCTCAAGCTTGCGGCGCTCGGAGGTGAGTCCTCGGCGGCAAAACGCCTGTACGAGCACTATAGTGTTGCCTCCGTTCAGTACGAAGAAGGGAATAAGTGGTTGAGAATTTGCGCTGAGAACGGCGACGTTGTTTGCGAATACAACTATGGATTCATTCTGACGAAGTCTGCGGAGAGCGAGGAGCGTGTTCGTGGGAAATATTGGCTGAACGAGGCTGCGAAGCACGGCAATGATAGAGCTGTTGAGTACCTGAGAGAGTTGGATACGGGCCATAAGAAAGGGCGAGCTAAAAGGGCGAAATAAGACGCTCACACCATTAAATAGATCAAAGCCAGGGTGCCAATCGCTCCGCTTGAGAATCGGCTCGATTGCCATCAGGGCCGGATGAAGCTCTACCCAGGAGGTTGTGGATGGTTAGGGGAATTTCTTCGCTTGTTCTGATGCTTGCTGTAGTCGGTTGCTCCTCAGATAAGCCAGTCCCTGCGCTGCCGGTGGGTGCCGAGGACCTGGCGGTGCGGAAGGGCATGGTGTTCTCCCAGATGCCGCATTACGAAGAGCTTCCCGTCTATAAGGCGGCTGCATATGCCGGTTCCGGCGAGGCAGCCAACGCGCTGGCGACGTTCTACATGAAGGCGGATAAGTCTGGGCAATTGCAGTTTTATTGGACGCTGGTGGCGGCCGAGAATGGCGACCCGGTGGGCCAGTACAACGCGGGGATGAGCTATATGGATCCCACTCAGGACAGGTATGCGCCAGGTCGCGCGAGGTTCTGGCTTGAGAAGGCAGCTAGTCAGGGGGATAAGCTAGCAAAGGATCGGCTCAGCGAGGCTCTTCGTAAATAGGAAGGTGGCTGGCTGCCTTGCTGCTCATGCCATGCCTGTTGTTCTGCCGTTGACCGTCCTCGCGCGCGGCAGTCAGATGACGGGCATGAGTGCTTAGTACGGCGGAAATTTCATTTGGCTGGGATACTGAGGTTTTAGCTATGGTTGAGAAGTCAGATTTTTTTCATGATCTAGCGGTGGTTCTTGATACCTGGTCGCAAACATCTACGGACTCCCTTACGGCGGATAAAGCAGACCTGCTATGGATGGAGGAAAAAGACGGCTGTATCCGCATGCGTGAAGCTTTTGAGAAAGCCGGTGTGGAGAGTAGTGCGGTACGCGCCGTTCTCAATGAGTGCTTTCGAGGACTTTTGGTGAGTGCTCTAAGCATCATTGATGGGGCGACCGAGATGGCAGAAAAAGGCAGAGTTCATCTTGTGAGTGAGGATGGCGAGCCCTTGGGGGAGGACCTTCATCAGGAATTCGTCAACTATCTGTTCGACACCGGTCGGCTGAAGTAGTGTCGGCTCGCATGTCTTCTAGATCCGCTTGATGAGCAGTGTCGAGGGCGATCTGCTGGGGGGCACATCTGGGGGCATTGACTCGTTGTAGAGAAGTCGAACCCTGCGCGAAATCAGCCTTGCAGCGCCCAATTTGGGGGAGCCCATCTCCACCATAAAACGGTCCCGAGAGGACCGCGAAAGGCCGGAAAATCCCGCGAAATCAGGGCTTCCTGCTTTTTGGTGTCCGCATCGGTCCGAAGGGCTGCCGCAATCCGGTTTCTCTCGGCGGCAACGGTGAGTGCATGGTCGGCCTTCCGTAGCAGCGGTCACGATTGCGTCGCGACGTGCGCAGGTCAGACCAAACCGACTTCGACCCAGGCCGGAGCATGATCGCTGGCCTTTTCCTGCAGCCGGACCCAGCGATCCACGCCCGCGCCCTGCAAGCGTTTGGTCAGGGCCGGGTTGAGCAGCAGGTGGTCGATGCGCAGCCCGCGGTCGCGTTCGGCGTGCTGACGGAAATAGTCCCAGAAGGTATAGATGCGCCGGTCGCCGTAAACCTTGCGCAATGCGTCCGTCCATCCTTGATCCAGCAGGCGCCCATAGGCATCCCGGACCTCGGGCTGGATCAGGGCGTCCTTGCGCCAGGCTTTGGGGTCGTACACGTCTTCGTCGGTGGGGATGACGTTGAAATCCCCTACCAGTGCGACCGGGTCGGGCAGCGCCACCAAGATCTTGGCGCGGCGGCTGAGCCGTTGCATCCACTTGAGTTTGTAGTCGAACTTGGGGCCGGGCTGCGGGTTGCCGTTGGGCAGGTAGATGCCGGCGACCACGATGCCGTGCGCTACCGCCTCGATGTAGCGGCTCTGTTCGTCCTCGGGGTCTCCGGGCAGACCACGCCGGCTCTCGATCGGTATCAGCCCGCGCGCCAGCAGGGCCACCCCGTTCCAGGATCTCTGCCCGTGCCAAACGGCGCCATAGCCCGCATCCTCCAGCGCCGCGGCTGGGAAGGCCGCATCCGAGGCCTTCAGTTCCTGCAGCGCGACCACGTCCGGTTTTTCCTTGGCCAGCCACGCCAGCAGATGCGGCAGGCGGGCGCCGATGCCGTTCACGTTGAACGTCGCGATCTTGAAGGTTTTTGTGCGGGTCATGATGGCCATCGCAGGGCCGAATCGGCGGCCTCCAGCCTAGGGCCGCTTTCATGCGCGATACGTGAAGCGCGGCTGGCCATGACGTAAAGCGGCGTGGCCGGGTCGCGGCAGCGTTAAGGCCTCGCCACGAGACGGGCTGTCCGCGTATACGGCGCCATAGCGGTCGCTGCCGGACGATGGATCACCGGTCCAATGAGGATACCGCCATGCTCAATTACGCCCTGGTCTTCCTGGTCATCGCCTTGATCGCCGGCGTGCTCGGATTCACCGGCATCGCCGGAGCGGCCACCCAGATCGCCTGGATTCTGTTCGTGGTGTTCCTGGTGCTGGCGGCGATCTCCTTCTTCCGCGGCCGAGGACGCGCGGCCTAGCGCGTCCTCGAGCGCTGCCCTTGGCAGCAGCGGAGAAATCGATCCATCCCGTCGTTCGATGGGCTGGGTCCGCAGTTCCCGCGCAATAGCGGCCCGGCGAGCGTCGTGCCGGGCCGCGACGGCGAGGTCGCGCGGGCCAGGGCGGCGGCTGCCGGGCGGCGCCGCCGCGATCACGCCGGGAGGTGATCGAGCAGCTTGTCCAGCGTGATCGGGTAGTGGCGGACGCGGAAGCCGGTCGCGTTGTGGATGGCGTTCGCCACCGCCGCGCCGACGCCGCAGATGCCCAGTTCGCCGACGCCCTTGGCTTTCATCGGCGAGGAGATCGGGTCGGTCTCGTCGAGGAAGATCACGTCCTGATGCGGGATGTCGGCGTGCACGGGTACTTCGTAGCTGGCCAGGTCGTGGTTGACGAAATAGCCCAGCCGCTTGTCTATCGCCAGCTCTTCCATCAGCGCCGCGCCCACGCCCATGGTCATCGCGCCGATGACCTGGCTGCGCGCCGATTTCGGGTTGAGGATGCGGCCGGCCGCACACACCGCCAGCATGCGGCGCACCCGGACCTCGCCGGTGGCCGCGTCCACGCCGACTTCGCAGAAGTGCGCTCCGAAGGTGGATTGCTGGAATTTCTTGTCCAGGTCGCCGTACTCGATGGCGTCCTCCGCCACCAGTTCGCCGTCCTTCGCTGCGTCCGCCAGTGCGGCCTGGCGTGTTCCGTCGCGCACGCGGCCGTCGGAGAATTCGGCAGTGGCGGCGTCGAAGCCGAGCTTGTGCGCCACGGCCTCGCGCAACTTGATGCAGGCTGCGTACACGCCGGAAGTGGAGTTGTTCGCGCCCCATTGCCCGCCGGACCCGCACGAGACCGGGAAGGCGGAATCGCCCAGGCGCACGGCCACGCGCTGCAGCGGCACGCCCATCATCTCGGCGGCGGTCTGGGCGATGATCGTGTAGGTGCCGGTGCCGATATCGGTCATGTCGGTTTCGACGGTGACGGTGCCTTTGTCGTCCAGGCGCACGCGGGCGGCGGACCGGGTGAGCAGGTTGTTGCGGAACGCGGCGGCCACGCCCATGCCCACCAGCCAGCGCCCGTCGCGGACGCTGCCGGGTTTCGCCGAGCGTTTGTTCCAGCCGAAGCGTTCGGCGCCGGTACGCAGGCATTCGACCAGGCGCCGCTGCGAGAACGGGCGCTGCGGATGCTCCGGGTCGACCTGGGTGTCGTTGAGGATGCGGAACTCCACCGGGTCCATGCCCAGTTTTTCGGCCATCTCGTCCATCGCCGCTTCCAACACCATCAGGCCGGGAGCTTCGCCGGGCGCGCGCATCGCGTTGCCTTCGGGCAGGTCCAGCGTGGCCAGCCGCATGCGGGTCATGCGGTTCGCGCCGGCGTAGAGCAGGCGGGTCTGCTGCACGGCCACTTCGAGGCCGCCGCCCGGCAGATCGCCGGACCAGCTTTCATGGCCGATGGCGGTGATCTTGCCGTCCCGGCCGGCGCCCAGGCGAACGCGTTGGATGGTCGCCGGCCGATGGGTGGTGTTGTTGATCATCAACGGGCGCTGCAGCGCCACCTTGACCGGCCGCCGCGCCGCGCGGGCGCCCAGTGCCGCCAGCAGCGCGTCGGCGCGCAGGAACAATTTGCCGCCGAAGCCGCCGCCGATATAGGGCGACACCAGGCGCACGTTCTTCTTCGGTATGCCCAAGGTGGCGGACAGATCGCCGACGCCCCAGTCGATCATCTGGTTGGAGGTCCAAACGGTGAGCTGGTCGCCGTCCCACGCGGCGATGGAGGCGTGCGGCTCCATCATGGCGTGCGATTCGTCCGGCGTGGTGTAGGTGCCGTCGAACTGGACCGGCGCCGCTTCGAACGCCGTCGCGAAGTCGCCGGCGTCGCTGTCGGGCTTTTCGTTCTTCGGTGCGATCGCGCCGGCCTTGGCTTTCTCCAGGTCGTAGGCGCCCTTGGCGCGCACATAGTCCACCCGGATCGTCTGCGCGGCGGCGCGCGCCTGCTCGAAGGTCTCGGCGACGACCACCGCCACGGCCTGGTGGTAGTGCTGGATGTCCGGCCCGCCCAGCAGCTTGGCGGTATTGAACTTGCCCTTGCCGAGCTTGCCAGCGCTCTTCGCCGTCACCACCGCCAGCACCCCGGGCGCCTTGCGTGCGGCGCTATCGTCGAGGAGGGCGATCCGGCCCTTGGCGATGCCGGCGCCGACCACGTAGCCGTAGGCCTGGTTGGGCACGACGTCGTGGCGCTCGTAGGCGTAGGGAGCGGTTCCGGTGGTCTTGAGCGGGCCGTCGATGCGATCGGTAGCCTTGCCGATCACCTTGCCCTGGTCGATCGGATTGGTGGTCGCGGGCTGGTCGAACTTCATGCGGACCTCCCTGCGTCGACCAGCACGGCGGCGATCGTGCGTTCGACCAGCGGCTGCTTGAAGGCGTTGTCGTGGGTGGTGCGCGCGCCATCCAGCAGCGCCGCGGCGACCGCCTTGGCGCCCTGCGGCATGGCTGCGTCAGCGGCGTCCACGCGCCACGGTTTGTGCGCCACGCCGCCCAGCGCGACCCGGCCGCTGCCGTCGCGCTGGACGATGGCCGCCACCGACACCAGCGCGAAGGCGTACGACGCGCGGTCGCGCACCTTGCGATAGATCTGCCGGCCGCCGACCGGTTTGGGCAGGGTGACCGCGGTGATCAGCTCTGCGGGCTTCAGATTGTGCTCGATCTGCGGCGTGTCGCCGGGCAGGCGGTGCAGGTCGGCGATGGGGATGCTGCGGGACTGGCCTTGCGAGTCCACGGTTTCCACGACGGCGTCGAGCACGCGCATGGCCACCGCCATGTCGCTGGGATGGGTGGCGATGCAGGCCTGGCTGGCGCCGACGATGGCGTTGTGGCGGCTGAAGCCTTCCAGGGCCGAACAGCCGCTGCCGGGACGGCGCTTGTTGCAAGGCTGGTGGGGGTCGTAGAAATACGGGCAGCGCGTGCGCTGCAGCAGGTTGCCTGCGGTCGTCGCGCGGTTGCGCAACTGTCCGGACGCGCCGGACAGCAGCGCCCGCGCGAGCACCGGGTAATCGCGGCGCACCTGGCGGTCGGCGGCCAGGTCGGTGTTGCGTACCAGCGCGCCGATCCGCAGCCCGCCGTCCCGGGTTTTGGCGATCGCGTCGAGCCCGATGCCGTTCACGTCGACCAGATGGGGCGGCGTCTCGATTTCCAGTTTCATCAGGTCCAGCAGGTTGGTGCCGCCGGCGATGAAGCGCGCACCCGGTGTGGCCGCCACGGCAGCCGCGGCTTCGGCCGGCGTGCGCGCGCGTTCGTAGGCGAAGGCCTTCATGACAGGCCTCCGGCCGCTTCGCCGATGGCCTCGACGATGTTGGAATAGGCGCCGCAGCGGCAGATGTTGCCGCTCATGCGTTCGCGCACCTCGGCGGCGGTGAGTCGTGGCTTCGCCTGCAGATTCTCGGTGACGTGGCTGGGGATGCCGGCCTTCACCTCATCGATCATCGCGACCGCCGAACAGATCTGTCCCGGCGTGCAGTACCCGCACTGGTAGCCGTCGTGCTTCACGAATGCCGCCTGCATCGGGTGCAGGAGTCCGGGTATGCCGAGCCCCTCAATGGTGGTGATGCGCGCGCCCTCGTGCATCACCGCCAGCGTCAGGCACGAGTTGATCCGGCGCCCGTCGACGATCACGGTGCAGGCGCCGCATTGCCCGTGGTCGCAACCCTTCTTGGTGCCGGTCAGGCGCAGGTGTTCGCGCAAGGCATCGAGCAGGGTGGTGCGCGTGTCGAGTTCGAGGCTGTGCCGCTTGCCGTTGACCTCGAAGCCGACCTTCGACATCACCGGTGGCTTGGTTTCCGCGGATGCGGTGGCCTCGTTGGCCAGGGTGGCGATCATGGGCAGGGTCGTGGCTGCGGCCGATACGGTGCCGGCGATCAATACCTGGCGTCGGCTTACCCGGGTCTTTAGCGGAGAGTCTTCTTCCATTGGCTACGTCCCCGATGGGCGGATGGCTATTGGAATACCGCAAGGGCTCGCTATTAACACAGGAATTGCTATGGCTACGTGATCTGGCTGCAAGGAGGGCGGATTCGGGCTTGCATGCGCGGGCATCGGGCAGGAACGTCTTGCGCTTGATGCGATTGGGCTTGCGGCTTGGTCGTTGCGGCTTGCGGACGCGAAGCTTCGCGTGTCGTCCGATCGCGTAGCGTCTGCGTCGATGTGCAGAGCCCTCAGCGGGAGCCATGGATTTCTCCCGCCCATGTGCGGAAACGTGATGCAGCCCATTGCGGCTGTTGCAGCGCACATTGCGCGACCCTGGACCGTACGCTAGCGTCTGGGGGCGATGGCGGGGGGAGGGATGCCCGAAGCTCGGGGCGTCCTCATCGTGAGTCGAGTTTCGCAGTCGGGTTTCGCGTTTTCTCATCGGACACCAGCCGGTGTCCGTGGCGCACCATCTCGAAGGGGAATTAAGGATGAAGACTCTGTTCCGCAATAGGGCGGGGCGGTGGCTCTCGGCTGTGGCGCTGCTCGCGCTCTCGGCCCCGGCCATGGCCAGCACGCTCAACCAGAATGTGTCGTGGACCATCGACCGGGCCGGGACCAGCACCAAGTACCGCGTCGTCGCCTATGGCGACTCGATCTTCGCCGGCTACAACGGCTCGATCAGCAATGCCGCGCGTTACTCGGCGCCGACCGTGGATGCCGAATACCTGTCGGCGCGCTGGAACGCCGACATCGAAAGCATCCGCCGCGCCAAATCCGGCGCCGTGGCCAGCGACGTCTACAACAACAAGATCGTCGCCGAGCGTTCCTACATGCAGGCCGCCTCCACCCGCGTGGTGAGCTTCGAGATGTGCGGCAACGACGGCCTGCAGGCGCGCTCGAGCTTCAAGTCGCAGACCGGTACCTGCGACTACAGCGGGCTGGATGCGGCGGTCAATTCCTGCAAGACCTACGTGGCGGCGGCGATGGATTACATCAACGTCAACGCCCACGCCAACACCAAGCTCAAGATCGTTTCCAACCTGTACTACCCCGGCTACAACGCCGACAACGTGCAGAGCTCGTGCCGCGACGCCAGCACCGGTCAGACCGTGAACCTGCGCGACCGCTTCCTGCCGGCGATGGCCAAGATGAACTACTGGATGTGCGAATACGCCCGCCAGAAGGGCTTCCAGTGCGCGGACAGCTTCGCCCAGTACATGGGCGCGGACTACGACAGCAACGGCGACGGTCAGATCGATTCCGACGCGCTGCGCTACGTGTCCGGAGAAAGCGAGGCCAGCTACATCACCCGCACCGCGGTGACGCTGCGTCCGACCTTGCGCGACGCCAACACCAAGTTCGTCTCGTCCTCCAGCTCGTTCGACTACATCCAGTCCGACGACACCCATCCGACCTACACCGGCGGCACGGTGTCGGCCGGCCTGTGGGGCGGCAGCACCGGCAGCGGCGCACCGCGCTACTCCAGCTTCAGCAATGGCCGCAGCCCGATCTGGAACCAGTACGGCCACGAGCGCATGGGTTGGGCGTTGTCGGTCTATCAGCCGGCCAATCCCTGACGTACGAGTCCGACGGAGCACAGAACCGTGGCCAAGCGCCGCCATCCGCAAGCCCCGTCGTCCCGAGCGGACGGCGAGGGCTTGCGTGTGATCCCGAAGACGCCCACTGCCCGCGGCAGGATGCTGCCGTGGGCGGTGCTGGTCGTCGTCGTGGTCGCTGCGGCGCTGGTGTGGTGGCTGCGGATGCCCGAACCTGCGCAGAAAACGAATGCCATCGCCGTCCAGGCGGGCGCGGATCGCGACGCGGCGGTAGCCCCGGTGAACGGTGGACCTTCATCCACGCGCGTCGCGCTGCAAGCCGCGTCGCCGCAGGAACCGCAGGCGATGCCGAGCAACGACCCCGACGATCTGGCCGCTTACTTCCAACCCGGCGATCCGGAACCCACCGGCGCGCAGGTGATCGAAGCCTTGCAGCAAGCCGGGGTCCGCACCGGCCTGGGCGCGTTCAACCCGCCCGGCACCAGCCCGCCGCTGCTCGGCCTGGCCGTGCCGGAAGGCTTCGAACTGCCCGAGGGCTATGTCCGCCACCATCAGGTCACCGACGAAGGTGTTCCGATCGAGCCGATCCTGATGTTCTCGCCCGACTTCACGCTGTACGACCGGCAGGGCCGGCCGATTGCGATGCCGCCCGACCGCGTCGTGCCGCCGGCGCTCGCGCCGCCCGGAATGCCGTTGCGGCAGATCCGCATTCCTCCGCGCTAAGACCGCGACCCGGAGTTCTTCGACTTGACCAAGGAACGGTTGTCTCCGTCCCGCTGGCGCAGCATCGCCGGCATCCTCGCCACCGCTGTCTTGCTCGGCCTGTACGCTCGCGGCGGCCCCGCCTGGGCACTGGGCTTCGTCGCGCTGGTGCCGTGGCTGCTGGTGCTCGACACCGACAGGACGATGCTGCGCGTGTCGGCGAACGCCGCGCTGATGAGCATCGCCTTCGTCGCGGCGGCGTTTCACTGGTTCGGTGCCGCGATCGGCGCCTACACCGGGGTCGGGGCGTCGACGGGGACGGTGGCGCTGCTAGTGTCGGCGCCGTTGTTGCAACCGCAATTCATCGCGTTCGCGCTGGTGCGCCAGTGGGCCGGGCGCCGTTACGGGCCGGTACTGCGCGCACTGGCCGCGGCCTGCGCATGGGTGGCCTGCGAGTGGCTGGCGCCCAAGCTGTTGGGCGACACGCTGGGGCATGGCTTGTTTTCGTCCGCGGTGCTGCGTCAGGTCGCCGACCTCGGCGGCGCGGCGGGCATCACCCTGTTGCTGCTGCTGGTCAACGAGGCGGTGGCCTTCGCCATAGAGCAGCGCGGCCGCGGCGCGCGCGCGCTGTTGCGGCCGCTGGCGCTGGCATCGGTCATCGTCGCGTGCATGGCCGGCTACGGCCTGGTGCGGCGAGCCGCCTTGCAGGCGCCGCCGGTCGACGACGCGCCGACGCTGCGCGTCGCCATGGTCCAGGCCAGCATCACCGACTATGAGCGGCTGCGCCGGGAAATGGGCGCGTACGCCGTGGTCCGGCACGTGCTCGACACGCATTACGCCTTGTCCTGGTCGGCGATCCGCGATCACGATGCGGACGTGCTGCTGTGGTCGGAAACCGTGTACCCCACCAGCTTCGGCAGCCCGCGCAGCGAGGACGGGGCAGCCTTGGACCGCGAGATTCAGGGCTTCGTCGATGCCGCGGGCGTGCCCCTGGTGTTCGGCACCTACGACCGGGACGGGCAGGGCGAATACAACGCGGCCGCCTTCCTCGAGCCCGGCAAGGGCATGCTCGGTGCCTATCGCAAGACCCATCCGTTTCCGCTGACCGAGTACGTGCCGGCCTGGCTGGATGGGCCTTGGTTGCGCCGCTGGCTGCCGTGGGCCGGCGGCTGGCGGCCGGGCGACGGCGCGCGCGTGCTGCCGTTGCGCAGCGCGGACGGGCGCGAGGTCAACGTCGTGCCGCTGATCTGCCTGGACGACGTGCACAGCGATCTGGCCATCGACGGCGCGCGGCTCGGCGCGCAGGCCATCGTCGGCATGTCCAACGACTCCTGGTTCACCGCCTATCCGGTCGGCGCCCGCCTGCACCTGGCGGTCGCCGCCTTCCGCAGCATCGAAACGCGGCTGCCGCAGGTGCGCGTCACCACCAACGGACTCAGCGCGATCATCGACGACACCGGCGAAGTGCTGGCGAGCACTTCGATGGGCGACCAGGCGGTGCTGACGGCCTTCGTTAGCGCCCGCGATCCATCGCCCACCTTGATGGTGCGCTGGGGCGATTGGGTAGGGCGCGCGGCTGCGGCGTTCCTGCTCGGCCTGGCGGCGCTGGCCGCGTGGCAAGCCTCGCGGCGCCGTGCAAAGCCCGTGCCGGAGGCGGAATCGACGGTCGAGGTCGTCGTGTTCACACCGTTCTGGCGTGCGCTGGCCGGCGCGCTGAGGCTGGGCGCGGGCGCGGGGCTGCTGTGGCTGGCCTTCGACATGCTGCTGCGCACAGGCTTGCAGATCCAGTCGCTGTCGCAGCTCGGGCTGTTCGCCGCCGCCGTGGTGGCGCCGCTCGTGGCCGCGTGGGCGATCGGGCGCGCGTTCGTCGCGCAAGCGCGCGTCGAGGGCCCGCTGTTGGTGCTGGAGCAACGCCGGCAGCGGATCGAAATGCCGGTGGCGTCGATCGCCGCGCTACGGCCCTGGCGCGTTCCATTGCCGCGCAGCGGCGTCGACGTGCGCCTGGCCGAAGGGCCGCGCTGGACGCGCTGCCTGGCGCTGACGCGCCCGAACGCATTGCAACGCATGTTGGCCGCGACCGGCGTGCCGCAGCGCTGGGAGGGCGGCCTCGCGCGCGGCTTGGCGGACCTGGCCCAGGCGCGCGCGGACGCACGCCGGCCCCGGTTGGACCATGCGCTGCTGAAGTTCGCCCTGTTCCCGTTGCTGCTGGCGCTGGTCGCCTTCCGTCTGCATCAGGTCATCGCCTTCGGCGGCAGCTTCGGCGAGTACTACAGCTATGGGCTCCGTGCCTACCTCAGCGGATTGCTGATCTGGTGGGCGTCGTGGTCGATCGGTCTGATGCTGTTCGCCGCGTTACTGCGAGTCGCGATCGAAACTGTCGTCGTGCTGGCCATGGCGCTGCGGTCCACGCACGCAGCCGCCCTGCGGGACGCGCTGGAATGGCTGGGCCGTCTGGCGTTCTATGTCGGCGTGCCGGCTTGGTTGGCCTTGCGCTTATTGGCTGCGGGATAAAGGCGGCGAGCGTAGGCAGCCGGGACATCGGAACACAGCGATACTCGGCGCGCTCAACCCTGATGGGCGGGTACTACTCGGCTCCATAGCGTCGGTGCAGGCACTGGTGCGGTTGCGGGCGCGATCGCAGGAGCGGCGATCGGCTCAGCCGCCGGACCCGCCGGCAGTGCGGTGGGAGCGGTAGTCGGTGGTGTGGTGGGCGCCAAGGCCGGTGATTCGATCGCGGAAGCGGTCAACCCGACCGAGTACGTCACCTATTTCCGCAACGAATACCGGAATTCCCCGACCTACATTTCGGGGCGCGAATGGAGCGATTACGAGCCGGCCTACAAGTACGGCTACGACACCTACGGAACGTATCGCGGCAGGAGCTTCGACTCCGTCGAGAGCGATCTGCAGCGCAAGTGGGATGAAACCCGCTCCGCATCGCGTCTGCCCTGGGACGAGGCCAGGCACGCCGTGCGCGAGGGTTGGCATTACATCGAGCGCGCGATGCCGGGCGACGCGGACAAAGACGGGCGCTAAGGACCCCGTTTCGGCAAGGCTCAGAAGGGCCGGAAAGCCATCGAGGCTTCCGGCCCTTTCGTGTTCTTGGGCCGCCGCGTTCCGGTAACTCGGTTCACGCCATTGAAAGCGCTGGGCTCGCCGTGGCGGTGCCTGCATGCGCTGTTGCGGCGCCCTCTGCCCGGAGCCTTGCGATGCGATTCATCGGCCGCCTGCGTTCGAGCTTGCAGGAGGAAAGGGCGGGGCGGTTTCGCGTTTCGATGGGTCCGCTTCGACTCCGTTTTCGACCAGCATGGCGTGCAGACGTTGCAGCACATGGACGCGGTCGTCCGCAGCGGCGTCGGTGAGGATTTCCTGGACGAGGGCGTCGAACTGCGGCCAGAACTGCGCGGGATGACGGAGTTTTTCCAGCCACAGCGGCAGCATCCGCGCCAGGCGGTCGAGTTCCGCATCCAATTGCGGCCTGGTCTTCATGCCGGCGAACGCGGCCAAAGCGCCTCGACCTGATGCACCGCGCCGTCGTCGATCAGCGCGAATTCGAACCCCGGCTGCTGCTCGCCGTCCAGGCTCAGCGTCGCGGTCCCCTCATCGTGCTGCTGGATGCGGATCGAGTACAGGCTGCTGCCATAGCGGTACTGCAACCGGTACTCGGGCCAGTCCGCGGGCAGGCAAGGCTGCAGCCGCATGCGATCGCCGCTGCGTTGCAGGCCCAGCAGGGATTCGGTCAGCAGCCGGTACATCCAGCCGGCCGAACCGGTGTACCAGGTCCATCCGCCGCGGCCCACGTGCGGCGCTACCCCATACACGTCGGCGGCCAGCACGTAAGGCTCCACCTTGTAGCGTGCGGCGTCGTCCGCGTTGCCTGCGTGGTGTATGGGGTTGATCATGCGCGCCAGCTCCCAGGCGCGCCTCGCATCGCCTTGCGCGGCGAACGCCATGGCCGCCCACACCGCGGCATGCGTGTACTGGCCGCCGTTCTCGCGCACACCCGGCACGTAACCGCGGATATAGCCCGGGTCCTTGGCGGTCTTGTCGAAGGGTGGATCCAGCAACTGGATCAGCCCGGCCTCGCGTCGCACCAGATACTGGTCCAAGGAATCCATGGCCTGCCGCGCACGCGCAGGATCGGCCGCGCCCGAGAGCACCGACCAGCTCTGCGAAATGGAGTCGATCCTGCATTCGTCGCTCTGGGTCGACCCCAGCGGCGTGCCGTCGTCGAACCAGGCGCGGCGATACCACTGTCCGTCCCAGGCGTGGGCTTCCAGGTTATCGCGCAGGCGCTGCGCCTGCTCGCGGCAATAGTCGGTGAAGATGTCGTCGCCGCGCGCCTGCGCCACATCCGCGAAACGCTGCAGGGCATCGAACAGGAAGAAGCCCAGCCATACGCTCTCGCCGCGACCGGCTTCGCCGACCCGGTTCATGCCGTCGTTCCAGTCGCCGGTTCCGATCAGCGGCAGGCCGCGTTCGCCCAGCAGATCGCAGCCGCGCCTCAGCGCCAGCACGCAGTGCTCGTAGAACGGCTGCTGCAGGTAGGACGCAACCGGCATGTCGTAGTAGGACTCTTCGTCGGGATTGACCGGGCGTCCCTCGATGAAGCGCACGTTCTCGTCGAGTACGCCGGTATCGCCGGTCACCGTCAGGTAGCGGCAGGCGGCCAGCGGCAGCCACAGATAGTCGTCCGAACAGCGGGTGCGGACGCCGCGGCCCTGAGGCGGATGCCACCAATGCAGCACATCGCCATGCGGGAACTGGTGCGCTGCGCAGAGCAGCAGGTGTTCCCGGGTCAACGCCGGCTTGGCGTGCACGGTCGCCATGGTGTCCTGCAGCTGGTCGCGGAAACCGAACGCGCCGCCTGACTGGTAGTAGCCGCTGCGCGCGACATAGCGGCAGGCCAGGGTCTGGTACAGCAACCAGCCGTTGGCGAGGGCGTCGACGCTGGGGTCCGGCGTCTTCACCCGTACGGTCGACAGCAGGGCATGCCAGTGGATGCGCACCGCGTCCAGCGCGTCGTGCGCGCGTTGCGTACCGCGCACCTGGGTCGCGAGTTTCAGCGCTTCGTTCTGGTCCTTGCCTATGCCCAGGCGGAACACCGTTTCCAGTTCCTCGCCGTCGGCCAGGTCGATCGGCACCTGAATGGCCGCGCAGGGGTCCAGGCCGACCCCGAGCCGGCCCGACAGGCGCTCGCGTCGCAAGGCCGCCGGCTCGCCCAGGCTGCCGTTGCGGCCCAGGAATTCGGTGCGGTCGGCGGTGTAACTGCAGCCGTCGGCATCGGTGTCGAAGAAGGCGACGCGTCCGCTGAACTCGGTGTTGTAGGGGTTGCGCGCGGTCAGCAGGCCGCTGTCGGCATGCAGTTCGCTGACCACGTGCATCTGCGATTTCACCCGCAGGTCGCCCAGTATCCATTCCACATAGCCGGTGACGGACAGGCGACGCGCGCGGCCGGACAGATTGCGCAGCTTCAATACCGAGAACTTGACCGCATCCTCGACGTCCACGTACACCCACAGTTCGCTGGCGATGCCGTCCTCGACATGCTCGTAGACGCTGTAGCCGAAACCGTGGCGGGTGCGGTAATCGCCATGCCCGCGACAGGGCAGGGGCATCGGCGACCAAATCTGTCCGCTGTCCTCGTCGCGCAGGTAGTAGGCCTCGCCGCCGCTGTCGGCGACCGGGTCGTTGTGCCACGGCGTCAGGCGGAACTCGTGCGCGTTCTCGAACCAGGTGTAGCCCGGAGAACTCTCACTGACCACCGTGCCGAGCTTGGCGTTGGCCATCACGTTGGACCAAGGCGCCGGCG
The DNA here is from genome assembly GCF_001427715.1 of Lysobacter sp. Root667. Taxonomy (NCBI): domain Bacteria; kingdom Pseudomonadati; phylum Pseudomonadota; class Gammaproteobacteria; order Lysobacterales; family Lysobacteraceae; genus Lysobacter; species Lysobacter sp. Root667. Next base: position 557,580 of record NZ_LMHF01000013.1, on the reverse strand, counting down.
TCGGTGCGCCCTCGCGCGAGACGATCACGTACTCGCGCCCGTCGGCGGAGAAGGCGCCGGTGCCGTTGTCGAACAGGAGCTCGTCGGCCACCGCATCGAACGGCCAGGCGTCGTCGGCCGCGTTGTCGATCCTGGGCGGTGGCAGTCCGTTCGCCGCGTTCGTGCCCGACGCATAGGACGGTATTTCCGGCGGGCCCTCGGGCAACAAGGCGGGCACCGGCCGTTCGGGCGGCACGTGTCGGCCGATCTGCGCGGCCAAAGTGCCGCGTTGGTCGCTGATGATCGCCCGTGCCACCGATTGCAGCAGGATGCGGTCTTCCTGCGAGATCTGCTGGGCCGGGCGCACGAAGATGCCGCCGGGCCGGTCCAGTATGTTGGCTTCCGGATCGGCCGAGATCATGCCCAGGATCTGGTCCTGCAACTGCTGCCGGTAGCCGGCCTTGCTCTCGTTCCAGATCACCAGGTCGGCGCGCAGGCCCTTGAGCCGCCAGTAGGCATGCGCCTGCACCATCTGCCGCACCAGTTCGATGTTGTCGGCATCGGAGATCTGCAGCAGCACGATCGGCAGGTCGCCGGAGATCGCATGCCCCCACAAGCCGGACTGGCCGCGCTGGTTCTGCAGCAGCACCTCGGGGTCGGCGCGCAGCAAAGGGTGCGCGTAGACGATCAGCCCGGCCAGGCGTTCGTACAGCTGGGCATCGGCCTGCGAGGCGTTGATCTGGCGCCGGACCACCTGGCTGTGGGTCCAGGCCAGGTCGAACACGCGATCGGCGAGGCGGCGGTCGCGGTACTTGTCGACCAATCCCGTGCAGGCTTCCCGGTCCGCGCCCACGCCGTAGACCATGTCGATCATCGCGGTCTGCTCCGGCGCCAGTTCGATCCGGCAACGGATCGCCACGATCGGGTCCAGCACCGAGCCCTGCGTGTCAGACAGGGCTTCATCGGCCGACAGCGCTCGCGGCGTGCGCGGGGTGTTGCCGCGGCCGAGGAAGCGCGCCCGATCGGTTTCGTAGGAAATCGCGCTGATGTCGGCGTCGTGCACGGCGACCAGATGGAACATCCACGGCGGCACCTCGTCGTGCGCGCGCGGCCGCCGCGTGCACAGCAGCGCCTGCTTCTGCCTCAGGATCTCCGATTGCACGAACAGGTTGCTGAAGGCCGGATGCAGCTCGTCGGCGATGGCCGGGGCCAGCACCACTTCGGCATAGGTGGTGATCTCGATCGTGCGGGTGCGCCGGCTACGGTTGCTCAGGCGCAGCCGGCGCAGCTCGATGTCGTCTTCGGCCGAGATGGCGATTTCCAGGTGGCTCTCGTAGCCGCGCTTGCGTCCGCGGAACTCGGCCTTGGCGTCGGAGAAGATCGCTTCGTAGTGTTCGATGGGTACGCCGGTCGGCTGCAGGGCGGCGGACCAGTATTCGCCGCTGCCGGCATCGCGCAGGTAGCAGAAGTTGCCCCAATGGTCGCGGGTGCCGTCCTCGCGCCAGCGCGTGACCGCCATGTCCTGTTGCCGGCTGTAGCCGCCGCCCGCGCTGGTCAGCAACCCGTGATAGCGTCCGTTGGACAGCAACTGCACGGACGGCCGCGTGGTCCCGGGATTGCGGAAGATGCGCAGCTGGGTTTCGGTCTCGCCGACCGTGGCGCGCGTGCCCAGGGTCTCGGCCTCGTGCGGATGGAACACGCCGGTGTGCGGGATGCGCTCCTGCAACAGCAGCAGCGTGGCCTGGAATTCGGCGTCGGCGACGAAGCGCCGCTGCATGGGCTGCTGGCGCAGCAGGTGGTCCAGGGACAGCAGCCCCATGCCCTGATGGTGGGCCATGAACGAACGCACCACCACGCATTCCTGGCCGTGCGGCACGCGCGTCGGGGTGTAGTCGATGGCTTCGTACAGGCCGAACTCGCCGCCGAAACCCAAGGCGGTCAGCCGCTGCAGGTTCTGGCAAGCGGCTTCGGGCGCCACCATCAGCGCCATCATGCTGGCGTAGGGCGCGATCACCAGATCCTGGCCCAGGCCGCGCTTGAGGCCGAGCCCCGGAACGCCGAACGCACGGTACTGGTAGTTCATGCGCGCATCGACCGTGTTGTAGCCGGACTCGGACACGCCCCAGGGCACCGAACGCTGGGCGCCGTGCACGATCTGCGCCTCCACCGCGTGGCGCGAGGTCTGATCGAGCAGGGTGTCCGGATAGCTGGGCATCACCAGTTGCGGCATCAGGTACTCGAACATCGAGCCGCTCCACGACAGCAGGGTCGCGTCGCCGTTGACTTCGGTCAGCAGCCGCCCCAGCGCGAACCAGCTGTCCTGCGGCAGCTGGCCCTGGGCGATGGCCACGAAACTGCACAGCCGCGCTTCCGATGCCAGCAGGTCGTAGTAGCCGGCGTCGAGCCGATGTTCGTCCAGGTTGTAGCCGATCGATAGCAGATTGCGCGGGCGGTCGTACAGGAAGTCGTACTCCATCAGCGAGAACTGCCCGGCGATATGGGCGAGGCGTTCGAGCTGGTGGACGCGTTCGCGTGCCCGGGTTTGCGCCTGCGTATCGGACGATTGCGTCTGCAGCTCGCGCAGGGTCGGGATGCGGTCGCCATAGGCCACGGCGGCGGGCGCGGCCGGGTCGGGGACGAAGAACTGCAGCTCGGCATGCGCGGACCGGCAGGCGTCGGCCAGCGCGGCGGCCCAACGGTTCGCTTTCGGGTCCTCGCTCGCCGGCCATACGGCCAGGATCCGGTCGGCGCGCACGACCAGATGCGCCAAGGTCCGTTCCGCATCGCGGACGTTGGCGGGCGCTTGCGCCAGTGCCGGGTCGAGCGTGGCGCGGAAGTCGCTCAGGGCCTGGCTCAGCGCGTCGTCGTCGTGGCCGGCGGCGCGGCGGACTTCTTGCAGCACGCCCAAGGTGTCGGCCAGGCCCGCGAAGGTGCTGGGCGCCAGCACCGGTGCATCGGCCAGGGCCAGCAGTCCCTGGCGCAGAGTCAGCAGATGGCCGGCCAGATTGCCGCTGTCGACCGTGGAAATGTAATGCGGCGGCAGCGGCTGCAGGGTTTCGGTGTCGTACCAGTTGTAGAAGTGCCCGCGGTGGCGCGGCAGGGTGTCGAGCGTGGCGAACACCAGGCGCGTGCGTTCCATCACGCCGCCCACCTGCAGATAGCCGAAATCGTAGGCCGACAGGTTGGCCAGCAGCGACAGGCCGATATTGGTCGGCGAGGTGCGGCGCGCGACCACCAGCGCGGGGTGCTCCTGCACGTTGTCCGGCGGCAGCCAATGATCTTCGGCGCGCACGTAGGTTTCGAAGAAGCCCCAGGTGCGGCGGGCCAACCGGCCCAGGAACGCCAATTGCGCGGCGGACAGGTCGGCGTCGCGCTGCGCGGGCGGATGGCCCAGCCAGGCCATCAGGGCCGGCGACAGCAGCCACAGGCCCAACAGGGGAATCGCCACCCACAGCGAGCGGGGTTGGGCGACGGCCAGCAGCGCCGCCACGGCCACGGCGAACAGCGGCGCGGCGGCCATGCCGCGCAACTCCGCGCTCATGCCGCTGCCGAGGTTGCGTTCCACTTCGCTGGACGGGTTCCACTGCAGCAAGTGGCGGCGACTGATCGCCAACCGCCACAAAGTGCGCGCGATCGCGCTCAGGCTCAGGAAGGCTTCGTAGGGCAGGCAGGCCAGACTGACCGCGGCGCGCAGCAATTGGCGCAGCGTGGATTTTCCGACCTGGACCAGGTGGGTTTCCAGCGGCATGTCCACGGGAACCACGAAGACGTCGCGCAGCACCGGCACCAGCACGGGCAGCAGCCACAGGCACAGCAGCCATGCCGTCCAGGCCAGCGGATGCGGCGAGAACAGCCAGCCCAGCAGCAACAGCGCCGTGGCCGCTGCCGGCACCAGGCTGCGGCGCAGGTTGTCCAGCAGCTTGCCGCGCGACAGCCACGACAAGGGATTGCGCTCGTAGCCGCCGCGCGCGCGCGGTACCCACGGCAGCAGCCAGGGCAGCAATTGCCAGTCGCCGCGTATCCAGCGGTAGCGCCGTTTCACATCGGCCGCGTAGCGCGACGGATAGTCCTCGAACAGGCGCACGTCGCTGACCAGTCCGGCGCGGGCGTAACAGCCTTCCAGCAGATCGTGGCTGAGGATGCGGTTGTCCGGGAAGCGATCGGCGAGCGCCGATTCGAACGCATCCACGTCGTAGATGCCTTTGCCGACGAAAGAACCCTCGCCGAACAGGTCCTGGTACACGTCCGATACGGTGCGGGTATACGGGTCGATGCCGGGCTCGCTGCCGAACATGCGCGCATAGCGCGTGCTGCGGCGTCCGCTCTGGCTGGTGCCGACGCTGGGTTGCAGGATGCCGTAACCGCGCACGACCCGGCGCCGGCGGCTATCGAAGCGGGCGCGGTTCAGCGGATGCGCCAGCGTGCCGACGAACTCGCGGGCCGCATCGCGCGGCAGGCGGGTGTCGGTATCCAGGGTGATCACGTAGCGCACCTGGCTCAGCACTTCGGTATTGCCGATCACCTGCAGGAACTCGTCGTGCGCTCCGCCGCGCAGCAGCCGGTTCAGCGCCGCCAGCTTGCCGCGCTTGCGCTCGTGGCCCATCCAGCGGCCCTCGCGCGGATTCCACTGACGTGGGCGATGGAACAGGAAGAACAGGTCGCCGCTTTCGGCGGCATAGCGGGCGTTGAGCTGCGCAATCTGTTGCCGGGCCCGCGTCAGCAGCGCCTCATCGCCGGGCAGCGTTTGCTGGTCGGCGTCCAGGAAATCGCTCAGCAAGGCGAAATGCAGGTGGCGGTCGCGATTGGCCAGGAAGCGCACTTCCAGCCCCTCCACCAGGCTGTCCACGCCCTCGACGCTGCCGAGCATGCAAGGCACCACGACCAGGGTGCGCGAATCGACCGGGATGCCTTTGGAGAAATCCATCCGCGGCAACGGCCGCGGCGCCATCAGCACGGTCGCGAGCCAGTTGACCAGGGCGATGCCCAGCTCGCTGAAGGCCAGCAACGCCAACGCCGCCAGCAGCCACAGCGGCACCTGTTGCCGCATGCCGGAGCTTTCCGACAACAGGCCCCAGGCGAACAGCCCGGCGATCGCGGCGATCGGCGCCAGGTAGACCGGCAGCGGGATACGCCGGAGACGCAAACGCACCGGCCGGTGCTTCGCATCCGACGCGGCCAGCGCCGCCCGCGTCTGCGCCACGCCGTCGTCGACCAGGTAATAGCCGACATGGGTCCGGTCGTCGTCGGCCGCGGTCGCCTTCGCTGCCGCCTGCGCCAGCTGCAGCACGATGTCCGTCACCTCCTGTTCGCTGGCGCCGCTCAGCCGCGCCATCTTCTCCACCACATGGCGGTAGCTGTCGCGGGTGTTGAAATCCATCAGGGCATACGTGCCGGCGGGGTCTTCGCGCAATCGGCGATCGACCACGCTCATGTTCTCGACGAACTCGCGCCAATCCATGTTGGCCAGGAAACGCAGACTGCCGATGCTGTTGCTGATCGACACCTGGTCGGCGGCCTGTTGCTGGCTTTCCAGGTGCACCAGCTCTTCGATGCTGCGGCCGCCGTCGGCGACCCATTGCTCCAGCCAGGTGATCGGCATCGAGAACACCGCCCCGCGGCCCTGCAGCCCGCGGGTCAGCTCGGACACGAACGCGCCCGACAAGGGCGGCCGGGAGCGCGCCATGTCGGCGACGATCAGCACCACGTTCTTGGGGTTCTCCGCGGCCGTCTCGTTCAGCAGATCGGCCCACTCGCTGGCCAGGCGGTGGTCGGCCGCGTCATGCATGACCCGTACCGCCATGCGCCGCAGGTTGTCGATCAACGCCAGCCGCAGCATGATCGGAATCGCCCACAGCTCGCCCAGCTTCAGCGGCGTGATCGATTGGTAGGCGGCGACGAAACGGCTGATGGTTTCCGCGTCGATGCGGCCGTCGCCGTGGGCGATGGCTTCCAGCGACAGGTCGTACACGCGCGGCAGGCCGGCGGAGGGGCCCTGCCGCAAGGAGGGCAGCTGGCGGCTATAGCCTTTGGGAAGGTGCCGGCGCGCGGTGTGGATCTGTTCTTCGATCAGGTAAAAGTTGTCCAGCAGCCACTCGCCGGCCGGAGTGATGCGCATCTCGTCCTGGACCATCCGGGTCAGGACCGTACTGGCATCGTCCAGCAGGCCTTCGTTCTCTTCCAGCCGGTCCAGCAGGCGTTCCGGGCCGGCGCGCGCATGCACGTGATGCGAGCGGGTCAGCGCCTTGCCGTGCGACTCCATCTGCTCGGCATTGAACAACTGCGAGCGCAACGGTTCTTCGGCTTGCAGCGTGCTCTGGCCGGCTGCGCGTCGCCAGCGCCACAAACGCCTGCGCAAGCGCAACCAACGGCTGAAGATCCTCCATAGCTGAGGCATCGGAGACTAAGGTAGGGGCGAGCGGCCGCCGGAAAGGCGATCTTTGCATTCGGCTCGGTAGAGCAAGGTGAAAGGCCGTCGCCGCCGCGCGCGCTTGGTGCAGGCCGAAATTGCTAAGATGCCCGACTCGGATGAACAATCGCGCGCCAACAACCATCAGCCAGCGCATAGACGCCCTGGTCGAGCAGATGCCAGAGCTGGTGGCCGACAACGTCGACGAAGCCGACTTCTGGGCGACTTACGTGCGCCTCTCCGGTCCGATCATTCGGGATGCGGCCGCGATCGGCGATGAGGCCTTGGAGCAGGCGAGTCTGAGGCTGGAGGACGTGCTGGCCCAGTACGGCAAGCTTGGACCCGCGATACCGAAGCCTTCGGACCCAAAGACGGTGCCGCTAGGGGAATGGTTGCGGCTGACCAGGAAGACCGCCAGGAAGCGCGCCTTCTAGCCGGGTCTTGCCGATCTTCGCCTGCGACCCGCGCCGTCCGCCTTTCGCATGGCGCTCCTGGCGCGCTTTCCCGTCGCCGATGCGAGGGGCGTGCCGATGAAGGCGACGCCCCATGATCGCCGCTTACAGCGGCTGCGGCGGGGGATGCCGACCTCGCACCTAGGCTCAGGCCAACGTCCGGACCTTGGCTTCGCGCGACCACAGACGGCCCTTGGCCGCAGCCACGAAGGAGCGCGCATCGCTGGCATCGACCACGCCCTCGTCGCGTACGATCCCGCCCGCATCCAATAGCCATTGACCGCCCTGGTCCACCGCGATCGCCTTGAGATGGCCGTAGGCGTCGCGCACGAAGTCGATCGCGGCGCCTTCCTTGGCCAGACGTTTCCCGGCTTTGTCCGCCAACACCACGGCGACCGCGTCGAACACCACCGATGGCGTGCCGGCGAGCTGACCGTCGGCCGGCTGCGGCTTGCCGTCGCTCAATTTGGCGCCGCCGATGCGCGGCGCCACGATCTTGACCCGTGCGCCGGCAGCCTCGACCGCCTTGCGCAAGGCCCGCACGGTGCCGGCATCGGAGCCGTCGTCGATCAGCAGGCCGACGCAGCGCCCCTGCAGGGTGGATTTCATCTTGCCGATGATCTGCAGCGGCGGGGAGACCGGCAGGTCCTTGGCCGCGACCGCAGCAGGCGGCGCCGCGGGCAGTGCGGCCAGGCCCAAACCATCGGCGACCCGACGGGCCAAGGCGCTGTCGATGTGACGCAGGTGGCCGACGATGGCCTCGCGCACGTGCGCGGTGCCGACCTTGGACAGTTCGAACACCAGCGCCGAGGCGATGTGCGCCTGCTCGTAAGGAGTCTGGCTACGGTAGAACTGCCGCGCCTGGCTGTAGTGGTCGGCGAAGCTTTCCGGCCGCACCCGACCCTTGGCGCCGTCGTCGGCGGGCACGGACGCGCTGCGGAATCCCGCTGGCGTTTCGCGCGGCGACTGCGGGTCCAGCGAACTGGGTTCGTAGTTGACGCGGCCGCGCGGCACCCGCATCTGCATGTGGCCATCGCGCTGCAGATTGGCGAACGGGCATTTGGGGGCGTTGATCGGCAACTGGTGGAAATTCGGCGAGCCCAGCCGCGAAAGCTGGGTGTCCAGATAGGAGAACAGACGGCCCTGTAGCAGCGGGTCGTTGGAGAAATCGATGCCGGGGACCACGTGCGAGGGGCAAAAGGCGACCTGTTCGGTCTCGGCGAAGAAGTTGTCCGGCCAGCGATCCAGGACCATGCGCCCGATCACCGTCAGCGGAACCAGTTCTTCGGGAATCAATTTGGTCGCGTCGAGGTGGTCGAACGGAAAGGCGTCGGCCTGTTCCTGAGTGAACAATTGCACCGCCAGCTCCCACCCGGGGTAGTCGCCGTTCTCGATCGCCTCGAACAGATCGCGGCGATGGAAGTCCGGGTCGGCGCCGGCCAGCTTGCAGGCCTCGTCCCAGAGCGTCGACTGCAGGCCCAGCTTGGGCCGCCAGTGGAACTTGACGAAGGTCGAGGCGCCCTTGGCGTTGAGCAGACGGAAGCTGTGCACGCCGAAGCCCTCGATCATGCGCAGCGAGCGCGGGATCGCGCGGTCCGACATCGCCCACATGATCATGTGCATGGCTTCGGGCGTGAGCGAGATGAAATCCCAGAACGTGTCGTGGGCGCTGGCGGCCTGGGGGAAGCCGCGGTCGGGTTCCATCTTCACCGAATGCACCACGTCCGGGAATTTCATCGCATCCTGGATGAAGAACACCGGGATGTTGTTGCCTACCAGATCCCAGTTGCCTTGCTGGGTGTAGAACTTGACCGCGAAGCCGCGCACGTCGCGCGGGGTGTCGATCGAACCGGCGCCGCCGGCCACCGTCGAGAAGCGGCAGAACACCGGCGTGCGTTCGCCCACCTCGGTCAGAATGCGCGCCGTGGTATAGCGGGCCAGCGATTTGCTCAGTTCGAAGTAGCCGTGCGCGCCCGAGCCGCGCGCATGCACGATGCGTTCGGGAATGCGCTCATGGTCGAAATGGGTGATCTTCTCGCGCAGGATGAAGTCTTCGAGCAGGCCCGGGCCGCGCGGCGTCGCGTGCAGCGAGTTCTGGTTGTCCGACAGGGGCAGGCCCTGGTTGGTCGTCAGCGGCGGATGTTTGCCGCCGGCAGGCTGGTGGAGCTCGTCGCCCTGACCGCGGCTGTCGCGGGTGGCGCCGCCAGTGCGGGTCGTGGAGCGTGTCGTGGAGCGGGGCGTAGCGGTTTTCTTGCTGGCCATGGCGAAACTCCGCAGCAGGATGAGCAGGGGCGGTCGACGCCGACCGGCCGATGCTGCATCGGATGCGGTGAACATCCTGTCGTGCGCTCCTGCGCGCGCATTCATCCGCGCTCGCTTGGAACTGCGCGTGCGGCTAGAGGCGCGCGACTAGAGCTGCGATTTGAGCGGCAGCACGAACTTCTCGAACAGCCGCTCTTTCCAGGGGCGGTCGCGCCAGTCCTGCAGCGTATAGCGGCGCGATTGGCGCAGGTCGGCATCGAATACGGCGGTCATATCCGCGGCGAAACTGCGGTCGTAGACGTTGAGGCTGGCTTCGTCGTTGAGGCGGAACGAGCGTATGTCGAAGTTGGTCGACCCCACGGAGACGAGTTCGCCGTCCACGATCAGCATCTTGATATGCATCATGGTCGGCCGGTATTCGTAGAATTCGATGCCGGCCTGGATCAGCGTTTCCCACTGCGCCTTCGAAGCCAGGCGCACCGCATCGGAGTCGGTGTGTTCGCCGGGCACGAGGATGCGGATGCGCACGCCGCGGCGGCGGGCATCGAGCAGGGCCCGCCGTACCAGGTCGTCGGGCACGAAATAGGCGGCGGCCAGGTCGATGGTGCGCTCGGACGCGGCGATCGCCATCAGCACCATCAGATGCATGCTGTCGCTGCCGCCGGCCGGGGAGCTGATGAACAACTGCGCGTCCATGTCGCCGGCGCGGGTCAGCGGCGGGTAGAAGCCGGCGCCGTGCAGGACCACGCCGGTGGATTTGACCCAGTTGTCGTTGAAGCCCGCCTGCATCTGCGCCACCACCGGTCCTTCGACGCGGAAATGCGACTCGCGCCAATGCTGCGGATCCTGGGCATGGCCCTGCCACTGATCGGCGATACCGACGCCGCCGGTGAAGCCCATCGTGCCGTCGACGATCAGCAGTTTGCGGTGGGTCCGGTTGTTCACCCGGTCCAGGTTGTACCAGGCCAGCGGCCGGTACTGGCGGATGTGCACGCCGGCGCGCTTCATCTCCTCGATCTGCGCCGCGTCCATCTTGCTGCTGCCGAGCCAGTCGACGGTGAGGTAGACCTGCACGCCGGCGCGCGCGCGTTCGGACAGGGCCTGGCTGAACGCGCGGCCGGTGTCGCCCGACCAGTAGATATAGGTTTCGAAGGCGATCGTGCGCCGTGCCGAGCGGATCGCCTGGAGCATCGCCGGGAAAATCTCGTCGCCGTTCTGCAAGCCGGTCACATGATTTTCGGACAGCAGTGAAGGGCCGAGCAGGGTGCCCATTTCGCGTCGGAACTGCGACGAGGCCACCGGATAGCGATGCGGCAGGGCATGCAACAGCTGCTTTTCCGGCCCCGCCAGGTTGAGGGCGATCAGGCCGATCGCGGCGGTCAGCACGGCCGCGCCCAACACGGCCCAGATCACGCTACGGCGGGTCCAGCGTGCGGGCATGTCGGATCCTTGCAAGAGCGATGGGCGAGTCCGTCGCGATCGGGCGCCCGCAAGCGAACGCGGACGGGCGTCGCGTTCGCCAGGGCTCGGGTACCGCCGCACGGCTGCGGGCGGGTCGCGCCGCGGGTCGTGAATGCCATTCCTACGCCCTGGCAGGTCAAAGACGCGTCATTCCAGAGCGCGGGTTCAGATGTGCCGGCAGCATGAACCGTTCATGGCCATCACACGCAGCGAACGCGATCTGCACGCGCTCCTTACCGGTGCTGGCCGACTCTCGCCGGGGCGCCGTCGATGGCGACCGCAAGCCGGGACTAGGCCGGCATCCAAGTCCGACACCAGGAGCGATGGATCATGGGCAAGAAAGTCAGTTACGACGAAATGCAGCTGAAGGAACTGCTGCTGCAGGCGCTGGAAACCGAGCGCGGCGGCATCCAGATCTACGAGATGGCGGTCTCGCTCGCCGTGAACGACGACCTGCGCAAGGAGTGGACGGAGTACCTGGAGCAGACGCGTACCCACGAGCAGGTGCTCTTGCGCGTCTTCGAGACCCTGGGTCTGGACCCCGAAGAGCAGAGCCCCGGACGGGACGTGGTCGGCCACATCGGTGGCTCCCTCGTGAAGGCGATGAAGATGGCGGCGAATCATGCGGATCCGGACGCGGCGCAGCTCGTCGCCGGCGAATGCGTCGTCCTGGCGGAAACCAAGGATCACCTGAACTGGGAGCTGATCGGGCACGTGGCCGAGCACGGCAGCGGCCCGGAAACCAAGGTGCTGAAAGCGGCGTTCGACGCCGTCGAGGGCGATGAAGACCATCACCTGTATCACACCACCGGCTGGACGCGGGAGCTGTGGATCGATTCCCTGGGCTTCGCCGCCGTCCTGCCGCCGCCGGAAGAGGTCAAGCAGGTCGAGACCGCCATCGGCGCATCGCGGGCGCAGCAGTCGCGCGACGAGATGCTCAAGAAGCGCCATTAGGCCGGGCGCGCAGGCGCGGTCCAGCCGCGCCACGGCGAGCGGGCAGCTCGACATCGCCCGCTCGACGGCATCTCGTTCAAGGGAGCTAGGGCATGGCAAGCACCAGCAAGAAGGCGGCGAAGACCACGGCAGGGCGGCAAAGAGCGATCCAGCGTGGAGTCGACGCGCTGGATCGCAAGAAGAAGCCCAGCGAAACCAAGGACCGGCCCGTGCAGGCGGGCACACGCAAGCAGCCGCAGAATCCGATGCCGGCGCAGCACCTGCGCAAGCCGGGCAACGAGCACGATCTGGCCCTGTCGCCGAGATTCCTCGCCCCGGATTACCTCGGCAGCGGCAAACTGGAGGGCATGACGGCGGTCGTGACCGGCGGCGATTCCGGCATCGGCCGCGCCGTGGCGGTGCTGTTCGCGCGCGAAGGTGCGGACGTCGCCATCGTCTATCTGGATGAGCACGAGGACGCCGCCGACACTCGGCGGCACGTGGAGCAGGAAGGGCGGCAGTGCCTGGCCTTGGCGGGCGACGTCAAGGATCCGGCCTTTTGCAAGCAGGCCATCGAACAGACGGTCAAGAAATTCGGCCGCCTCGACATCCTGGTCAACAACGCCGCCTTCCAGCTGCACAGCGAGCGCCTCGAAGATCTCAGCGACGAGCACCTGCAGGAGACCCTGCAGACCAATATCGCCGGCTATTTCCACATGGCACGGGCAGCGCTGCCGCATCTCAAGCGGGGGGCGGCCATCATCAACAGCGGCTCCGAAACCGGGATCTTCGGCAGCAAGGCGCTGTTGGACTATTCGGCCACCAAGGGCGCGATCCACGCGTTCACCAAGTCGCTGGCCAGCAACCTGCTGGAGCGCGGCATCCGCGTCAACGCGGTCGCGCCGGGACCGGTGTGGACGCCGTTGAATCCCGCCGATCGCGCGGCCGAGGAGGTCGCCAAGTTCGGCCAGGACAGCGACATGGGGCGGCCGGCGCAGCCGGAGGAGATCTCCCCGGCCTATGTGTTCCTCGCTTCGCCGGTATGCTCGTCTTACGTGAACGGAGTCGTGTTGCCCGTCATGGGCGGTCCACGCGGCTAGAGGCGTATCTCCGCAGTCGCTGATCGACAGCGATCGGGCGGGCGATCGCTGCGCCCGGTCGGCTCGGCCCTGCTGTCAGACCCATAGGCGACGGCAGGACCGACCCGATCGCGACCGATGCCGGTATCGTTAAGCAAGATTAATCGCGAATAATTCCCAGCCGGTAAGGTCGCGTCCACAGCCGCTGCGCCAGCAGTCAGCCGATCACTTCCATCTCTTGGCTCTGGCTTCCGTGTCCTTAAAACCCGGTCTTCGCAAATACGCGCGCCCTTGGTCTGGATCCCCGCCGATCCGGGCCGGGCGCGGCCCGCGTGGAGCGGCGCTTGCCCCATGCCGATGCCTCAGGGCCTGCCGGCGCTTGAGGATTGCTGGCGCCAACGCGGCCGCCCAATGAAAACGACTTTTCCTACCCCAATCCTGCTTCGGTCCGCCCGGCCAGCGCGCCCTCCGGTCCGCACCTGTCAGCCCAACATCTCACCTCTATCTAATGGACTATTTATGCGTGTCATGCGTGCAGGCCTTCTACGTTGGTCTTCCTTGGCGATCGCTGGCGTCTTGCTGTCGGCCTGCGGCGCCAGCGGCGGCGGGGAAGAAAAGAAAGCCGAGGCCGCGTCGGCGCTGACGGTGACCTTGGTGACCGCGCAGCCGCAAGCCTTGGCGCGCAGCGTGCTCGTCTCCGGCCCGGTGTCGGCCTACGAGGAAATGCAGTTGGGCGTGGAGCTCAGCGGCCAGCGGGTGACCGCGCTCAAGGTCGACGTGGGCCAAACGGTGAGCAAGGGCCAGGTGCTGCTGGAGCTGGATCACCGCACCCTGGACAGCGAACTGGCGCAGGCCGAGGCCTCGATGCGGCAGGCGCAGGCCAGTCTGGACCTGGCCAAGGTCAGCTACGAGCGCGGGGCGAAGTTGGCGGCCGAGCAGCTGATCAGCGCCGGCAACCTCGACGAGCTGCGCGCCACCCGGGTGCAGGCCGAGGCGCAACTGGCCACGGCGCGTGCCGGGCGCGACGCGGCCCAACTGCGCCGCGATTTCGCCGAACTGCGCGCGCCCGCCGACGGCGTGATTTCCAAGCGGCTGGTGCAACCGGGCCAGGTCGTGGCCGCGGGCAGCGAACTGCTGCGCCTGATCCGCGACGGCCGCCTGGAATGGCGCGCCGAACTGCCGGAAGACCAGCTGGCCGGAGTCGCCGTGGGCAATACGGTCGAACTGCCTTACGCCGGCAGCCGCATCGCCGGCCGCATCCGCGCGGTCACTCCCGGCGTCGATGCGCAGACGCGCACCGGCACGGTCTACGTCGATCTTCCGCAGCCCGGCCCGCTCAAGCCGGGCGTCTATGTCGAAGGCCGCATCGTCACCGGTAGCGGCCGCGCCCTGATGGTGCCCAGCGCCGCGGTGGTGCAGCGCGACGGCCATAGCTACGTCTTCACGATGAAGGACCGGCAAGTCGTGCAGCGCCTGCGCGTGCGCACCGGACAGACCGCTCAAGGCCTGGTCGAGGTGATCGAAGGCTTGAAGCCGGGCGACCAAGTGGTCGCCAAGGGCGCGGGCTTCCTGGGCGACGGCGACCGCGTGCGCGTGGTGTCGGCCGCGGCGGCGGGGGCGGGCGGCCGATGAATTTCTCCTCCTGGGCGATCAGCCGGCCGCTGCCGGCGCTGATGGTGTTCTTCGTGTTGTGCGTCGCCGGGCTGTGGGGCTTCTACAAGCTGCCGGTGGCTCGCTTCCCCGATGTCGCGTTCCCGATGACCACGGTCACGGTGACCCAGCCCGGCGCCTCGCCGAGCCAGCTCGAGGCCGAGGTCACACGCAAAGTCGAGGACTCGGTCGCGACCGTCACCAACGTCAAGCGGGTGATGTCGACGGTCAGCGAAGGCGTCAGCACCACCAACATCGAGTTCCAGCTGGAAACCGACCTGGCCACCGCGCTGGACGACACCCGCGACGCGGTCACCCGCATCCGCACCGACCTGCCGCAGGACATCCAGGAGCCGGTGATCTCCAAGGTCGACATCGGCGGCTCGCTGATGACCTATGCGCTGGTCGCGCCGAAGATGAGCGCGGACGAGGCGAGCTGGTTCGTCGACCGCGAAGTCGCGCGCGCGATGTACGGCGTGACCGGCGTGGCCCGGGTCACCCGCGTGGGCGGCGTGCAGCGCCAGGTGCGCGTGGATCTGGACCCGAACGCCTTGCAGGCCTTCGGCGTCACCGCCGGCGACGTGTCGCGGCAGTTGGCGCTGATCCAGGTCGAGCGCGCCGGCGGCAAGGCCGAGCTCGATGGCGCGCAGCAGACCATTCGCACCCTCGGCACGGTCGCCGATGCGCAGTCCCTGCGCGATTATTCGATCAGCCTGCCGGACGGGCGCGCGGTGCGGCTGTCGGCGCTGGCCAAGGTCACCGACGCCGCGGCCGATCCCACCGAAGCGGCGCTGCTGGACGGCCGCGACGTGGTCGCCTTTTCGATGTCGCGCACCCGCGGTTCCAGCGAGGTCAAGGTGGAGGAGGGCGTGCACAAGGCCCTGGCCGCCCTGAAGCAGGCCCATCCCGACGTCGATTTCCGCCTGGTCACGACCGCCATCGACGAAACCCATCGTTCCTACGATTCGTCGATGACCATGCTCTGGGAGGGCGCCTTGCTGGCGCTGCTGGTGGTGTGGCTGTTCCTGCGCGACTGGCGCGCGACCTGGGTGTCGGCGCTGGCGCTGCCTTTGTCGATCATCCCGACCTTCGCGGTGATGTACTTCCTCGGCTTCACCCTCAACATCATCACCTTGCTCGCGCTGTCGGTGGTGGTGGGCATCCTGGTCGACGACGCGATCGTCGAGATCGAGAACATCGTGCGCCACCTGCGCATGGGCAAGCCGCCGATCGAGGCGGCGCGCGAAGCCGCGGGCGAGATCGGCAATGCGGTGATCGCGACCTCGCTGACCCTGGCGGCGGTGTTCGTCCCGGTAGCGTTCATGCCCGGCATCGCCGGCAAGTTCTTCCGCGAGTTCGGCTGGACGGCGGCGACCGCGGTGCTGTTTTCGCTGCTGGTCGCGCGCCTGCTGACGCCGATGATGGCCGCCTACCTGCTCAAGCCGCATGGCGAGGAGAAGGGCGACTCCAGACTGATGCGTTGGTACCTGGGCTGGGTGGACGCGGCGCTGCGCCATCGTGCGCGCACCTTGTGGATCGCCACCGCGCTGTTCTTCGCGTCCCTGGCGCTGGTGCCGTTGATCCCGGCGACCTTCATCCCGCAATCCGATCTGGGCCGCAGCAACCTGACGCTGGAGCTGCCTCCCGGCACGCGCCTGCAGGAAACCGTGGCCATGGCCGAGCAGGCGCGCGGCCTGCTCAAGGACATTCCGGAGCTCAAGCAGGTCTACACCGCGATCGGCAGCGTGCTGGACCTGGGCGATCCGTCGGCCACCGGCATCGGCGAGTCGCGCAAGGCCACCTTGGTGCTGGACTGGGGCGTGGCCGACGATCGCAAGCGCGATCAGCGCGAACTGGAACGCGAGGCGCGCACCCGCCTGGCCGACCTGGCCGGGGTGCGGGTGAGCTACGTCAGCTCCGAACCCGGCAACCAGCTGCAACTGGTGCTGTCCGGCGACGATCCGCAGCGGCTGCAGGAAGCATCCATCGCCTTGGAACGCGATCTGCGCGGCATTCCCGGCCTGGGCAGCGTCACGTCTTCGGCCTCGCTGTTGCGCCCTGAAATCCAGATCGTGCCCGACCCGGCGCGCGCGGCCGACCTGGGCGTAGCCACCGCCGATATCGCCGAGGCGGCGCGCATCGCGACCTCCGGCGACTACGAGCAGCGCCTGGCCAAGCTCAATCTGCCGGACCGGCAAGTCCCGATCCGGGTCGGCTTCGCCGAATCGACGCTGTCGAACCAAGCGCTGATCGGCCAGCTGCGCGTGCCCGGCCGCTACGGCCCGGTGCCGCTGGCCGCCGTGGCCGAGATCCGGACGGGCAGCGGCCCCTCGCTGATCTCGCGCTACCAGCGCCAGCGCAACGTCACCCTGACCGCCGAACTCAACGGCCGTCCGCTGGGCGACGTCATGGAGACCGTACAGAAGCTGCCCAGCGTGCAGCAGTTGCCGGCCGGCGTGAGTTTCCTCAACACCGGCGACGCCGAGGTCTTCGTCGAACTGTTCGTCGGCTTCCTGCTGGCGATGGCGGCGGGCGTGATCTGCATCTACATGGTGCTGTTGCTGCTGTTCAACCATGCGCTGATGCCGCTGACGATCCTGACCGCGGTACCGCTGTGCGCCGGCGGTGCGTTCGGCGCCTTGCTGCTGACCCAGAACATGCTGTCGCTGCCGGCGCTGATCGGCCTGCTGATGCTGATCGGCATCGCCACCAAGAATTCGATCCTGCTGGTGGACTACGCGGTGATCGCCGAGGACGAACACGGGCTCAGCCAGCACGACGCCCTGATCGACGCCTGCCGCAAGCGCGCCCAGCCGATCATCATGACCACCCTGGCCATGGGCGCGGGCATGATGCCGATCGCGCTGGGCTTCGCCGGCGATTCGAGCTTCCGCGCGCCGATGGCGATCGCGGTGATCGGCGGACTGATCACCTCCACGCTGCTGAGCCTGCTCGTGATCCCGGCCGCGTTCACGGTGGTCGACGACCTGGGCGAATGGCTCACACGACGGTTCCGGCGTCGTTCCTCGCATCCCAAAGTCCACGGCCCGGCCGATGGCGCGACTGAATGAGGGCGGCATCGCCACGTCCGCCGGAGCGCTAGCAAGGCTTACAATCGCGAGATGGATTACCAACTCGTCATCAAATTCTGGCGCAAGTCCCTGGCGGACGAAGCCTTCCTCGCGACCATCGAAAGCGAGCTGAAGGCGGTGCTGGGCGATGCCGTAGTGCTCGAGGGGTACGACGTCAGCGCGAAAGAGATCAATCTGTTCATGGTGACGGCCGATCCCAAGCCCACCTTCCGGCGCGTCCGCGACGTGCTGGAACGCCTGGGCGTGGTGAACGGAGTCTCGGCCGCGTTCCGCCTGGTCGGCGGTGCGCGCTTCACCTCGGTCTGGCCGCTGCGCTCGACCCGCAAGTTCACGCTGCCGTAGCGGCTCGCGGCCATCGCCGCGCTTGCCCGCAGACGAAAGAACCTGGCCGCATCGCGCGGCCGGGCCGGTTCCGTCCCTGAGCGCCGCTGGCAGCCAGGCGCAGCGGCTACGGAGAACCGCAACATCGGTACCTGTCCGATCGGTGTGCGGCAGCGGACCCCTTCGCGGTCGCTATCTCACCGTGTGCGACGGCCAAGGCGCAGGCTGAAACCGGCGCATCCGGGCGCCAGCCGCAAGCGGGAGAGGGCGACGCCAGACGCGTCGCCGGCGCTCAATGACCGTCCAGCAATTCGATCAGCGCGCGCCGCTTCTTGCGCGACAGCTTGCGCATCAGGCCCATCAGGCGCAGCTCGTCGGGGTCGCTGTACTTGGCGGTCTGGTCGCGCACCGACAGCGATTTGCCCTCGATGGTGCCGCGGCCGGTGGCCAGCCATTCGAAGCTCACGTGCTGCTGCACGGCGATCGACAGCATGCGTTCGAGTTCCGGCAGGGCCAGGCCGATCAGCCATTTGCGCGCGGTTTCGCGGCTGACGCCGTAGTACGACGCGAGCGCGCCGGTGCGGGCGCGGCCTTTGGCGAAGCCGGAGAAGTCCAGCGCCTGGTGCAGGCGGCGGGCGAATTCGTCGTGGGGTGTGCTGCTCATGCGGTACCGCCTGTGCATCCTGCCAGGCTGAATCGGTTGTCCTTCACCGGGGCGTCCACTCGTTCCTGCGCGGGAGAGCGCAACTTATTGTTGCGCACCTTGTGGAAACGAATCACACTTTTCGAGTGTTGTATTTAGCAATTTACGGTGGTAAATTTTTCAACGCGTAAACGACGATAGGGATGTCGTGACCGGAACCACTCGCGAGCCGGCGCCTGCATTGGCGCAAAGCGGAAAATCCCGCGAAAACCCGATCCTGCGTTACGTCGCCTGCTTCGCGACCGTGGGATTGGCGGCCAAAGCCGCCGGTGTGTCCACAGAAATGCTGCGTCAAATGCGCATTAGAGGTTTCGTTTCCACGCGCAATCGGGCTTTGCGCATGGCCGAGGCCAGCGGCGGGCGGGTCAGCGCGGTCGAGCTGTTGGCGTTGCCGCGGCGGACGGGGCGCGGCTGATGCCGGAGGGCAGGGGCGCCACGTCTGAGGCCGAGATGCTTGAGGCCGCGACGCCGCAGGCCGCGACGCTGCAAGGCGAGAAAGCCGACACCACCATGCTGGTCGCGCTGGTCGCCGCCGAATCCGCACCGTCGCTGCGCTTGCAGGCATTCGACGTCTCGGCCACGACGGCCGGTCTGGCCGCCGCGCTGGTCCTGCTGGTCGCGGCCGCCGCTTTCGCCCTGGCCGTGTGGACGCGGCGCTGGCGCGATCGCCCGGGCCTGGCCGAGCGCGAGAGCCGCAACGGCGACGCGCTGCTGCACCTGGCCCGCGAGATCGAGGCCCACGCCGCCCAGTTGGAGCGCGCCGGCCGTAGCGCCGGCGAGCAACGCCGCTGGGCGCGGCTGTGCCGCCGCATCGCTGGCGAGCACCTGGAATGCGTGAATGCGCTGCTGCTGGAGAGCCTGCGGCGCGAGGCCGCACGGCCGCCGCCGGACCCGCGCTGAGCCGCTGTCCGGCACAGGACAGGTGCCCGGGCCCGTGCGTGGCTTGTATGCTCCTGCGATGAGCGCAGCCGACCTGGACGATTCCGCCGCCGCCCAACTCTCCGGCCTGGTGCCGCGTCGCAGCTACCTGCTCGCGCTGCTGGTGTTCATCGGCGCGCTGATCCTGGTGTTCGCGACCTGGACCGTCGCCCGCGACCGCGAACTGCGTTCGGCCGAGTCCGAGTTCCAGACCCGGACCGAGGTCATAACCGACCTGATGCGGCAGCGCCTGATCTACTACGAATTGGTGGCCGGCGGCGGCGTCTCGCTGTTCGCCTCGGTGTCGCGGCCGACCCCGCAGCAGTGGCGGGCCTACGTCGAAGGCATGAACCTGGGCCGGCGTTTCCCGGCGATGCTGGGCCTGGGCTTCGGCGGCTACGTGCGCAGTTCGCGCCTGCCGGACCTGCAGACCGAATGGCGCGAGTCCGGCTACGGCATGCTGGAAGTGCGGCCGCGCGGCGTGCGCCGCGACTACGGCCCGATCCTGTACCTGGAGCCCAAGACCGCGGCCAACATCGCTGCGATCGGCTACGACATGTACTCCGAGCCGACCCGCGCCGCGGCCATGCTGGCCGCGTTGGAGACCGGTCAGCCGCAGCTGACCGGGCCGGTGCAGCTGATCCAGGACGGCAGCGAACACAAGGTCGGCCTGGTCCTGTACCTGCCGGTCTACCGCGGCGGCGACCGCCCGCAGAGTCTGGACGCGCGCCGCAGCTCGATGCAGGGCTGGGTTTACGTGCCGTTCCGGGTGCAGCGTTTCGTCGAAACCTCGATGGGCACGGCGTTCAAGGACGCACGCTTCCGCGTCTACGATGTCGGCCAGGGCGCGGCCAGCTTGCTGTACGCCAGCCCCGGCGAGGCCGGCGAGGAAACCTCGGCCTTCCATCATTCGACCACGCTGGAGGTGTACGGCCGGCGCTGGCGCATCGACTTCGAATCCACGCCGCAGGCACAGGCCGCGCCGCGCCTGGCCAGCCTGCAGAACATGCTGGCGCTGGGCTTGTTCGCCTCGCTGCTGCTGTACGCGGTGGCGCTGACCCTGGCCCGCACCGAGGCGCGGGCGCGCAAGATCGCCCTGCGCATGACCGAGGACTACCGCCGCAGCGAGACGCGTTTTCGCAGCGCGATGCGCTATTCGGCGATCGGCAAGGCGTTGCTGGACAGCGACGGCCGTATCGTCGAGGCCAACCCGTCGCTCATAGCGATCGTCGGAAGGAACGAGGCCGCGCTGCGCGGCATGCGCTTCGACGGCCTGTTCGAAAACGAGGACCACGAGATGGTCGGCAAGGCCAACGGCCGCACCGACACCGACGGCGTGCACCGCGCGACCCGGCGCCTGCACCGCGAGGACGGGCTGGTGCGCCAGGTCCAGCTGACCTATTCGCCGGTGCCGGGCAACGTCGGGCAGGACATCAGCGGCCTGGTCCAGGTCGAGGACGTGACCGAGCGCCTACGCGCGGAAGCGCGCGTGCATGCGCTCAACCGCACGCTGGAGGCGCGGGTGGCGCTGCGCACGCGCGAGCTCAGCCAGGCCAACCAGGAGCTGGAAGCGTTCGCCTACAGCGTCTCGCACGACCTGCGCGCGCCGCTGCGCGCGATCGAGGGCTTCAGCCGGGTGCTGATCGAAAAGCATGCGGCCCAGCTCGACGAACCCGGACGCGATTATCTGAGCCGGGTGCGCAAGGCCGCCGGCCGCATGGGCGAGCTGATCGACGCGCTGCTGCACATGTCGCGGCTGGCGCGCAGCGAACTCAAGCTGGACCGCGTCGACCTGAGCCGGATGGCCGGCGAAGTCGTCGAGGAGCTGCGCACGGGCGATCCGCAACGCAACATCGAAGTGGCGATCGCGCCCGGGCTGGAAGTGGTAGGCGACGCCGCGCTGCTGCGCAACCTGCTGGCGAACCTGCTCGGCAACGCCTGGAAGTTCACCCGCGGCAACCCGGCCGCGCGGATCGAGTTCGCGGCGCAGAACAACGCCCAGGGCATGCCCGAGTTCTATGTGCGCGACAACGGCGCCGGCTTCGCCCAGGAGTACGTGGGCAAGCTGTTCCGGCCGTTTCAGCGGCTGCACAGCGACAGCGATTTCCCGGGCCATGGGATCGGTCTGGCCTCGGTCAAGCGCATCGTCGAGCGGCATGGGGGGACGATTCGGGCCGAGGGTGTGGAGGGGAAGGGGGCGACGTTTACGTTTACCTTGCCCGGGGAGTAGGGCGGCGCTGCCGCTCTGCGCTGGCCGCGACCGCGAACTTCGCTTGCCGGCGGGGCGCTCCAGTGGTCGCTTTCTGCTTTCTGTGGGAGCGGCGTAAGCCGCGATCGCGAATCCCAGCTGCTTCGTTGGTTTCGTTCTTAAGCAAAAGCTTCCGCCCGCTGCGCRTGCGGGYCACTTTCTCTTGCCACTCGCCTTGGGGTAGGAGCGGCGTAAGCCGCGACCGCGGCCCTCGGCTACCGCGCAGGCTTCGATTCGGATCGGCTTCGCTTTCTGCTTTCTGTGGGAGCGGCGTAAGCCGCGATCGCGAACTCCGAAGTTCGGCTGAGGCATCGATTCTTAAGTCAAAGGCTTCCGCCCGCTGCGCGTGCGGGTCACTTTCTCTTGCTAGCCCAAGAGAAAGTAACCAAAGAGAAGGGCCTGCCTAGACAACCCTCCCATGCGAGTTCGGTGCGTGCGCCGGGATTTTTCGAAGGAACATCCTGTTCCTCGAAAAACGGCGCGCGTCCTGCGCGCCGCCCTTCGGGTCTGGGTGGGGTTGGGCGAGTGCGGCGCTATGGATTTCAATGCAACGGCAACGGCAACAGGCCGGCCTGCGCGCCATCCTCACTCTCCGAGAAAAAGGGGCCGGCGAATCCCGTCTCCAGACTGCCGCCGCGGCCACCCGCCTCAAGCGTCGCGGTTATGCCGCCGCATCGCGCGCTGCTTCTCGCGCGCCCAATCCTTTTCCTTGCTGGCCTCGCGCTTGTCGTGGCTCTGCTTGCCCTTGGCCAGGGCGACTTCGACCTTGACCTTGTTGCCCTTCCAATACAGCGCGGTGGGCACCACGGTATAGCCGTCGCGCTGGATCCGCCCGATCAGGTTGTCGATCTCGCGCCGGTGCAGCAGCAGCTTGCGGGTGCGCCGCTCTTCGGCCACGACGTGGGTCGAGGCCGAGATCAGCGGGGTCATCTGGGCGCCGTGCAGGAACATCTCGCCCTCGCGGATGACCGCGTAGGCTTCGGTGATGTTGGCGCGGCCGGCCCGGATCGACTTGAGCTCCCAGCCTTGCAGGGCCAGGCCCGCCTCGAAGCGTTCCTCGAGGTGGTAGTCGTGGCGCGAGCGCTTGTTCAGCGCGATGGTGCCGCCGGCGGCGCCCTTTCCTTTATCCTTGCCGGCCTTGTTGTTTGCATTCTTGGACATCGCGCCATTGTCCCCGATTGCGGGGCCACTAGCGAACATCCCATGCCAACCATCCGCCGCTCCGCCCTGGTCGAACACTCCGCCGCGCGCATGTTCGCGCTGGTCAACGACGTCGCCGCCTATCCGCAACGCTTCGACTGGTGCGAAAACGCGCAAGTCCTGGAGGCCAGCGACAGCCATATGGTGGCGCGGCTGGACCTGGGCCTGGGTGCGTTGCGCACTTGGTTCACCACCCGCAACAGCCTGTCGCCGCCGCACCATATCGAGCTCAAGCTGGTCGACGGCCCGTTCCGTCAGCTCGGCGGGCGCTGGGAGTTCCACGCCCTGGACGAGTCGGCCTGCAAGGTCACCCTGACCCTGGAGTTCGAGCCGGCGGTGAAGCTGCTGGGCCCGGCGATGGCGCTGGGCTTCCAGAGCCTGGCCGACCGCATGGTCGACGACTTCGTGCGGGTGGCCGATCGCGGGGACGAGGCGTGAGGATCGAGCTGGTCCGGGCCTGGCCGCGGCGGTTCGAATCGCGCGAGCTGGACCTGCCCGAGGGCGCGCGGCTGCGCGACGCCCTGGCGGCGGCCGGCTGGGAGCAGGACCCGGAAACGGTCGCTTATGCGGTGTACGGAGTGCGCGCGGAACCCGACGCGGCCCTGCACGACGGCGACCGGGTCGAGCTGCTGCGGCCCTTGCTGGCCGATCCGAAGGACGCACGCCGGCGCCGCGCGCAGGCGCGCGGGCCGCTCAAGGGCGGTTCGTCGGGCTGAGGGTCGTTTCGGAGCGGCGGCGCGCCGTATCCAGGCCGCGCACGCCGGGTAGGGCTCAGGCGGGAAAGGGAGCGCGGCCTCAGCGGCGGCGCTTCTTGTCCTTTTCCTTGGCCAGGTTGCGGCCGAACTGCTTGGGTGCGGCCTTGGCGATCTGCTCGTCCTGTTCCGGGAAGTAGTCGCCGTCCCAGCGGGTCAGGGTGTCGTTCTCGAAGTACAGGACCAGGTTCTTCTTTTCGGTCCGCGCCAGGCGGCCGGTGCGCTGGGTCGCGGTGTAGTCCCAACGGTCGTGGTGGAACGGGTCTTCGATCGAGGGGCTGCCCAGCAGCAACTGCACCTGCTGCTTGGTCATGCCGGCCTGCAACTGGTCGATCGCGCTCTTCTCGAGCAGATTGCCCTGGTAGATCGGCTGCTTGTAGAGGATGCCGCAACCGGACGTGACCAGAGCGATCGAGAGAACGAGCAGGAGCTTGCGCATCGTGTGCTGGGACCTATGTCTGCGACGGGCGGATAACGCGCCGATGATACACTGAAGGCCGCATCCACAAGGGGCGGACCGGGACGCGCCGCGGCGCGTTCATCCGCCGTTCCGGCCGTGGCCGCCGCGCCGCCGGCACGGCTGGCCGCTGCGGACCGCCGCCGAGCACGAAGAGGGACGTTCAGATGGAATCGCAGGACCTGCGCAACGCCGGGCTCAAGGTCACCCATCCGCGCATGCGGATCCTGGAGCTGCTGGAGCAGTCCAAGCCGCGGCACATGACCGCCGAGGACATCTACCGGCTGCTGCTGGAAAAGGGCGAGGACATCGGCCTGGCCACGGTCTACCGCGTGCTGACCCAGTTCGAGTCCGCCGGTCTGGTGCTCAAGCACAACTTCGAGGCCGGCCAGTCGGTGTACGAACTCGACCGCGGCCATCACCACGATCACATGGTCGATATCGAGACCGGCAAGATCATCGAATTCGAAAGCGCCGAGATCGAAGAACTGCAGCGCAAGATCGCGGCCAAGCACGGCTACGACATCGAAGAGCATTCGCTGGTGCTGTACGTGCGCAAGAAGCGCTGAAGGCCGGGATTGGCGATTCGGGATAAGAGCCGAATCGCTCGCGCTGCAAGGCATGAAAGCCCGCCGATGGCGGGCTTTCGTTTGTGGGGTGTGGGTGCGTTCGCGGGCAGCGTCTCGGCCATCGCGATTTGCTCGGGCTGGCGCTGCGACGGGGAGGCGTTATCGCGGCTTACGCCGCTCCTACAGGGAGCGGTGGGTTGCGCGGGGGGGCTATCGCGCCGAGTTCCGAGTATCCAGACCTCAGACCACATCCGCCAGCAGCCGCTTGGCTGCCGCGCGCACTTCCTTGGTCAGTTCCACGCCGCCGAGCATGCGCGCCAGTTCCTCTTCGCGCTGCTTGGCGTCCAGGCGCTGCACGGCGCTCTGGGTGACGCCTTCGCTGGCCGACTTGCTGACCCGGTAGTGGGCGTGGCCCTGGGCCGCGACCTGGGGCAGGTGGGTCACGCACAGGACCTGGCGGCTGGCGCCGAGGGCGCGCAGTTTCTGGCCGACGATCTCGGCCACGGCGCCGCCGATGCCGGAATCGACCTCGTCGAAGACCATGCTCGGGACCGCGTCCAGGCCCAGCGCGGCGACTTCGATCGCCAGCGAAACGCGCGAGAGTTCGCCGCCGGAGGCGACCTTGCGCAGGGCGCGTGCGGGCTGGCCGGGATTGGCGGCGACCAGGAATTCGACGCGCTCGGCGCCGTTGGGGTCGGGGCGGTCTTCTTCGACCGGCTCCAGGGCGATCTCGAAGCGGCCGCCGCCCATGCCGAGCTCGCCGATCAGGGCGCTGGTCGCCGACGACAGCGCTTCGGCGGCGCGCTTGCGCGAGGCGCTCAGGGCGTCGGCGCTACTGCGCCAGGCGCCGCGCGCGCCGACGATCTCGCCGTCCAGGCGGGCCAGGCGTTCGCCGGCGCCGCGCAGCAGTTCGAGTTCGGCGGCCATGCCGTCGCGGTGCGCGGCCAGGTGTTCGGGGGTGACGCGGTGCTTGCGCGCCAGTTCGTGCAGGCGGCCGAGGCGGTGCTCCAGGGTGTCGAGCGCGGATGGGTCCAGGTCGAGGTCTTCGTGGACGCGGCCGAGCAGGGCCAGGGCTTCGTCGACCTGGATCGCGGCGGCGTCGAGCATGGCGTCGACGTCGCGCAGTCGCGGCTCGTGTTCGGCCACGCGCTGCAGTTCGACCCGCACCTGCTGCAGGGTGCGCGACAGCGAGGGGCCGTCGTCGCCGCCGAGGCGGGCGAAGGCGTCGTCGCAGGCGGCGATCAGGCCGGCGGCGTGGGCGTGGCGCTTGTGGTCGGCGAACAGGCGCGCGATCGCGTCGGGTTCCAGGGTTTCGCGTTCGAGTTCGGCGTATTGGTGTTCGAGCCAGCCGATGCGTTCGGACACGTCGCCCTTGGCGATCAGGGCGTCGCGCTCGCGCAGCAGTTCGCTCCAGTCGCGCGCGGCGGCGGCGACCGCGGCGCGGGCGGCGTCGTTGCGGCCGTAGGCGTCGAGCAGGGCGAGCTGGCTGGCTTTGGACAGCAGGGCCTGGTGTTCGTGCTGGCCATGGATCTCGACCAGGCGCGAGGCCAGGTCGGCGAGCTGGCCCAGGGTCGCCGGGCGGCCGTTGATCCAGGCGCGCGAGCCGCCGTCGGCGCGGATCACGCGCCGGACCTGGCAGCTGTCGTCCTCGTCGAGTTCGTTGTCGCGCAGCCAGGCCGCGGCCGGCGCGGCATCGTCCAGGGAGAAGTCGGCGACCAGTTCGGCGCGGTCGGCGCCGTGGCGGACCACGCCGCTGTCGGCGCGCAGGCCGCTGATCAGGCCCAGGGCGTCGACCAGCAGCGACTTGCCGGCGCCGGTCTCGCCGGAGATCACGGTCAGGCCGGGACCGAACGCGAGCTCGGCCGCGCTGACCACGACGAAATGCTTGAGGGAGAGATGGGTGAGCATGCGTGGTCGGCGTTGTGGAGCGGCGATTGTGCCGGGTCGCGGATGACCGGGCCAGCGGGAGATGCCGCCACTGTGGGGCGGAACAGTCTCCGGGGCTGAGACCGGCGCTTGCGCCGAACGCCCTGCGTGCTTATATCGACAGCGATGAACCGCCGTCCTTCCGACCTGAGCCTGGACCCGCGTTCGCGGCAGCTGCTGCGCACGCTGATCGGGCGCTACATCCACAGCGGCGAGCCGGTCGGCTCGCAGACGCTGGCGCGGCATGCCGGCCTGGACGTGAGCGCGGCGACCATCCGCAACATCCTGTCCGACCTGGAGGACGCCGGCCTGCTCAGCGCGCCGCACACCTCGGCCGGGCGCATACCGACCGCGCAGGGCTACCGCCTGTTCGTGGATTCCCTGCTGCAGGTGCGGCCGCTGCCCGAGGGCGACCTGGCCCGGCTGCGCAACGAGCTGCCGGCCGGTTCGGGCACCCAGACCCTGCTCGGCAGCGCCTCGGAGCTGCTGTCGGCGATGACCCATTTCGTCGGCGTGGTCAGCGTGCCCAAGCGCGAGCAGTTCGCGTTCCGGCGCATCGATTTCGTGCCGCTGGATGCGCAACGGGTGCTGGCGATCCTGGTGTTCGCCGATCACGACGTGCAGAACCGCATCATCCAGACCAAGCGGCCCTACGACGCCGGCGAGCTGGAGCGGGTCGCCAACTACCTCAACGGCCATTTCGCCGGGCGCCCGGTCGCCGACATCCGCGCGACCCTGTTGCACGAGCTGCGCAGCGCGCAGTCGGAGATGGCCGCGTTGCTGGCGCAGTCGGTGGAGCTGGCCGAACAGGCGCTGGCGCCGGACCGCGACGACGACATGGTGCTGGCCGGCCAGACCCGGCTGATGGGCGTGCAGGAACTGTCCGACGTCGAGCGCCTGCGCGAGCTGTTCGAGGCCTTCGCCCGCAAGCGCGAGATCCTGCAACTGCTGGAGCGCACCATCCATGCGCCCGGCGTGCGCATCTTCATCGGCGAGGAAACCGGCCTGGCGCCGCTGGAAGGCGTGTCGCTGGTGACCGCGCCGTACACCGCCGGCGGCCACGTGCTCGGCGTGCTGGGCGTGATCGGCCCGACCCGGATGGCCTACGAGCGGGTGATCCCGGTGGTGCAGGCCGCCGCGGACGCGCTGGGCGATGCGTTCAAGCCCGAGGGCTGAGCGGCGCCGTCAGGCGCTTTATGTGTGAGCGGTGTGGGCCGCGACCCGACGCGCGCGGCCAGCTTCCTGTAGGAGCGGCGTAAGCCGCGATGCCGACGCGCGTCACCTGCTTCCTGTAGGAGCGGCGTAAGCCGCGATGCCGAAGCGATGGACGCCGGCGCTTGGATTGTGCCCCGAAGCCATCGGAAGCAGGGTTCCGATTTCCGCAATCGCGGCTTACGCCGCTCCTACACGGGGGCGCTATCGAAGCCGGGGCGGGCGCGGTAGGCCGGTCGGAGCGGTCGTGGCTTGTGCCACCGCTGCCCCAAAGCAGTCGGAAGCGGCACCGAAGCGCTGGCGAAACGATGGCGCAGCGGCGCCGGAGCGGCGCCGGAGCGACGGTCCTGGCCGCCGCCAATAGCGGCGTCGGTCTGACTATTCAGGCGGTGAGGCCGTTCATCGTCCCAAAAACGTCGCCGAACAGCGGTGCTCGCTGCCGTTGCCGCACGATCGCTGCAGATCGAGGCACTTCGGCAGCCCGCGCACTTGAACGGTCCGGGCACGGCCCCAATAGCTGCCCCAGTCGCGGATGACCCGCCAGGACCCACCCAGCATGAACCACTCCGACCCCAACTCCGAACTCCACCTCGACGAGCCGGCCGCGGCCGCCACGCCGGACGAGGCCGAGACCCTGCGCGCCGAACTGGCCCAGGTTCGCGAGGACGCGCTGCGCGAGCGCGCCGAACTCGACAACCAACGCAAGCGCCTGGCGCGCGACATCGACATGGCGCGCAAGTTCGCCAACGAGCGCCTGCTCGGCGAGCTGCTGCCGGTGATCGACAGCCTGGAAGCCGGCCTGGCCGCGGCCGGCGGCGATGCCGGCGCGCTGCGCGAAGGCATGGAACTGACCCTGCGCCAGCTGCTCAAGGTCGCCGCCGACAACGGCCTGGTCGCGGTCGACCCGACCGGCCTGGCCTTCAACCCGGAACACCACCAGGCCATGAGCATGGTCCCGGCCCCTGGCGTCGCCCCGAACCACGTGGTCCAGGTCTACCAGAAGGGCTGGCTGCTCAACGAGCGTCTGTTGCGCCCGGCGCTGGTCGTGGTCAGCCAGGACGCCTGAGCGGCGCCCGCCGCAGGCCCGGCCCGGATGAAGGGCGCGGGGCAGGGCGCTTGAACCGCCCGCAGGCGGACCCCAAATAACGCACATCGGCGCCGTAACGGCAGCCGCACCATCTAAAAGCATTCGAGAGGGAGCAACACCATGGGCAAGATCATCGGCATCGATCTCGGCACGACCAATTCGTGCGTGGCGATCATGGAAGGCGGCAACGTCAAGGTCATCGAGAACGCGGAGGGCGATCGCACCACGCCGTCCATCGTCGCCTTCACCAAGGACGGCGAAGTCCTGGTCGGCGCCTCGGCCAAGCGCCAGGCCGTCACCAACCCCAAGAACACCTTCTACGCGGTGAAGCGCCTGATCGGCCGTAAGTTCACCGACGCCGAAGTGCAGAAGGACCTGGACCTGGTGCCCTACGGCATCGTCCAGCACGACAACGGCGACGCCTGGGTCGCGACCGCCGACGGCAAGAAGATGGCGCCGCAGCAGATCTCGGCCGAAGTGCTGGCCAAGATGAAGAAGACCGCCGAGGCCTACCTGGGCGAGCCGGTCACCGAAGCGGTCATCACCGTGCCGGCCTACTTCAACGACAGCCAGCGCCAGGCGACCAAGGACGCCGGCAAGATCGCCGGCCTGGAAGTCAAGCGCATCATCAACGAGCCGACCGCGGCCGCGCTGGCCTACGGCATGGACAAGAAGGGCGGCGACCGCAAGGTCGCGGTCTACGACCTGGGCGGCGGCACCTTCGACGTGTCGATCATCGAGATCGCCTCGGTCGACGGCGAAATGCAGGTCGAGGTGCTGGCCACCAACGGCGACACCTTCCTGGGCGGCGAAGACTTCGACAAGCGCGTCATCGACTACTTGGTCGAAGAGTTCCAGAAGGATCAGGGCATCGACCTGCGCAAGGATCCGCTGGCCCTGCAGCGCCTGAAGGACGCGGCCGAACGCGCCAAGATCGAGCTGTCCAGCGCCCAGCAGACCGAGGTCAACCTGCCGTACGTGACCGCCGACGCTTCCGGTCCGAAGCACCTCAACATCAAGCTGACCCGCGCCAAGCTGGAGTCGCTGGTCGAGGACCTGGTCAAGAAGACCATCGAGCCCTGCCGCATCGCCCTGAACGACGCCGGCCTGCGCGGCACCGACATCAGCGAAGTGATCCTGGTCGGCGGCCAGACCCGCATGCCCAAGGTCGGCCAGGCCGTGGCCGAGTTCTTCGGCAAGGAACCGCGCAAGGACGTCAACCCGGACGAAGCCGTCGCCATCGGCGCGGCGATCCAGGGCGGCGTGCTGGCCGGCGACGTCAAGGACGTGCTGCTGCTGGACGTGACCCCGCTGAGCCTGGGCATCGAAACCCTGGGCGGCGTGTTCACCAAGATCATCGAGAAGAACACCACCATCCCGACCAAGGCCTCGCAGACCTTCTCCACCGCCGAGGACAACCAGTCGGCCGTGACCGTGCACGTGCTGCAGGGCGAGCGCGAGCAGGCCCGCTACAACAAGTCGCTGGCCCGCTTCGATCTGGCCGGCATCGAGCCGTCGCCGCGCGGCATGCCGCAGGTCGAGGTCTCGTTCGACATCGACGCCAACGGCATCCTGCACGTGTCGGCCAAGGACAAGAAGACCGGCAAGGAACAGAAGGTCGAGATCAAGGCCGGCTCGGGCCTGTCCGAGGACGAGATCGCCAAGATGGTCGCCGACGCCGAAGCCAACCGCGAGGAAGACCAGAAGTTCCACGACCTGGTGCAGGCCCGCAACCAGGCTGACGGCCTGATCCACATGGCGCGCAGCACGATCAAGGAGCACGGTGAGAAGCTGCCGGGCGACGCGATCGGCCGCACCGAGGGCGCGATCGCCGAACTCGAAACCGCGATGAAGGGCGACGACAAGGGCCAGATCGAGGCCAAGTCCAAGGCCCTGGAAGAGGCCGCGCAGGCGCTGTTAGCGGCGGTGCAGTCGCAGCAGCCCGGTGCCGACGCCGGCGGCGGCGCCAAGTCCGAGGACGTGGTGGACGCCGAGTTCACCGAGGTCAAGGACGATCAGAAGCCGTGATTCGGGATTAGGGATCGCGGATCGGAAGGGGCGGGTTTTCCCGCTCCTTCCGCCGTTCTCGCTCCCGTTCTGTTCCTAGCTTTCCCGCTGCAACGAATCCCGATTCCCGAACTTCGACTCCCGGCCTCATGAGCAAACGCGATTACTACGAAGTGCTGGGCGTGGCCCGCAACGCCAGCGACGAAGACCTCAAGAAGGCCTATCGCCGCTGCGCCATGAAGCACCACCCCGACCGCAACCCCGACGACAAATCCGCCGAGGCCGCGTTCAAGGAGTGCAAGGAAGCCTACGAGGTGCTGGCCGACGCCAACCGTCGCCGCGCCTACGACCAGCACGGCCACGCCGCGTTCGAACACGGCATGGGCGGTGGCGGCGGTGGCGGCGCCGGCTACGCCGACATGGGCGACATCTTCGGCGACATCTTCGGCAACATCTTCGGCGGCGGCGGCCAGCGCGGTCCGCGCCGCGGCGCCGACATCGGCTACGTCATGGAGCTGTCGCTGGAGGAAGCGGTCGGCGGGCTCGACAAGCAGATCGAAATCCCGACCCTGGACGAATGCGACACCTGCGACGGCTCGGGTTCGGCCGACGGCAAGCTCGAAACCTGCGCCACCTGCAGCGGCCGCGGCCAGGTCCGTTTCCAGCGCGGCATCTTCTCGATGCAGCAGGCCTGTCCGCATTGCGGCGGGCGCGGCCAGACCATCGCCGACCCCTGCCAGGACTGCCACGGCCAGGGCCGGGTCGAGCGCACCAAAACCCTGCAGGTCAAGATTCCGGCCGGCGTCGACAACGGCGACCGCATCCGCCTGACCGGCGAAGGCGAGGCCGGCCCGGCCGGTTCGCCGCCTGGCGACCTGTACGTGGAAGTGCGCGTGCGCGAGCACGAGATCTTCCAGCGCGACGGCGACGACCTGCACTGCGAAGTGCCGATCCGGATCTCCCAGGCCGCGCTCGGCGACACCATCCGGGTCCCGACCCTGGGCGGCGATGTCGAACTGCGGATCCCGTTCGAGACCCAGAGCGGCAAGCTGTTCCGCCTGCGCGACAAGGGCGTGAAGTCGGTGCGCAGCCGCAAGCCCGGCGATCTCTACTGCCGCGTGGTGGTGGAAACGCCGGTCAACCTGACCGTCGAGCAGCGCGAGTTGCTGGAGAAGTTCGAAGCCACCTTCATCGGCGAAGGCGCGCGCAAGCATTCGCCGCGCTCGTCGACCTTCATCGACGGGGTCAAGGGCTTCTGGGACCGCATGATCTCCTGAAGCCGACGCTGGAGCATCGCAACGACGAAAGGGGCTACGGCCCCTTTTTCGTGTCCGCGCGGCGCCGGCTCCGGGAGCGTCGCCGCGTTTGCGCCGGGCCGGTCTCAGCCTCGCCCTGGCGATGTGGTAGAACGTCCCGCATCGGCCGGCCGGCCTGCGGCGACATGCACGGCGCACGGCCTGGGCAGGAATATTTCGACAAGGACAGGGGGAAGGGATGCGTATCGCAACACTGCGGCTGTGCGCCGCGATCGGTCTTGCACTGGCGGCCGCGACGGCCACGGCTCAGAACGCGGCACCCGCCGCCGCGCCGGCCGGGGCCAAGGCACCCGCCGCGCCAGCCGCCGCCGAGGAGCCGCTGCGCAGCGAACGCGCCTACCTGAGCTATGTGGTCCAGGCCGACGGCAGCTACGTCGAGCAGCGCGAGACCGAGGTCAAGGTGATCGAAGAGCGCGCGGTCGAATACGCCAAGCGCGAATCGATCAGCTACAGCGCCAGCATCCAGCAACTCGACGTGATCGAGGCCTATACGCGCAAGGCCGACGGCCGCCGCATCGACGTGCCCAAGTCCAATTACCAGGTCGAGACCAACGACGGCCGCAACGGCGGCGGCCCGGCGTTCTCCGACATCGCCACCACCAGTCTGGTGTTCCCCGACGTCGCCGCCGGCGACACGTTGGTGCTGGCCTACCGCCTGGTCGGCAAGCAGCCGATGTTCGAGAGCCAGTTCTCCGAGCTCGGCAGCTACGGCGGCAACCAGTACCAGGGCGACGTGCGGATCAAGATCGACGCGCCGGCCGCGATGTGGGCCCAGCAGCGCGCCTGGGGCACGATGAAGCAGGTGCGCGACGAAACCGTCGGCGGCCGCCGCATCGTCGAGTGGAGCTACAGCAACCGCAGCCCGGTCAAGAGCAAGCGCCGGAACTACTCGGTCTACCAGGTCGAGCAGTTCCCCGGCTTCGCTTACTCGACCTTCCGCAGCTACGGCGACATCGCCCGCGCCTACGCGGCGCGCGCGCTGCCCAAGGCCGCGCCGACGCCGCGCGTGCGCACGCTCGCCGACGAGATCGCCGCCGGCAAGACCGACCAGCGCGAGGTCGCGCGCGCGCTGTACGAATGGGTGTCGACCAACATCCACTACGGCGGCAACTGCATCGGCCTGGGCGCGGTGGTGCCGCGCGATCTCGACTTCGTGCTCGACAACCGCATCGGCGACTGCAAGGACCATGCGACCCTGCTGCAGGCGCTGATGGCGGCCAAGGGCATCGAGGCGACCCAGGCCCTGGTCAATGCCGGCAACGTCTATCGGCTGCCCGACATCCCGGTCGCCTCCAGCGTCAACCATGTACTCAACTATCTGCCGGGCCTGGACCTGTACGTCGACGCCACCGCCAAGGGCATCCCGTTCGGCGATTTGCCGGTCACGTTGCTGGGCAAGCCGGTGCTACGCATCGACCAGCCCGAGCTGAAGGCGCAGACGCCGGCCTACGCGTCCGAGCGCAATCGCCAGCGCATGGACACCCGCCTGACCGTGCAGGAGGACGGCTCGGTCAAAGGTCGGGTCGAAGTCGAGGTCAGCGGCCATCCGGCGATCGCGCTGCGTTCCGGCCTGCGCGATCTGACCCAGGAGCAGGCCAGGGACGTGGTCAAGAACTTCTTCCAGGCCAGCGGCCTGGTCGCCACCGGCAGCTTCCGCCAGGACGATCCCAAGGCCCTGATCGACCGCCACAAGTACGACGCCGAATTCGAGGTCCAGCAGATGCTGCCGGTGCCGGGCGCGTTTCCGCTGCAATCGATTTTCTTCAACGCGATGCCGGTGGCGTCCTTCGTGGCCGACGCCAACGAAGACCGCAGCGAGGAAGGCGAAACCGCCTGCACCGGCGGGCGTTCGGAGGAGAACTACCGGATCGAGTTCCCGGCCGGCATGAAGGTGATCGCGGTGCCGCCGAATCTGGCGATCGAGTCCGGCGGCCTGAGTTACCACGCCAACTACACGCTCAAGGGCAACGTGCTCGAAGCCAAGCGAGTGTTCGTGGACGGCACGCCGGGGCCGCTGTGCACGCCGGAGTACGGCCGCGAGTTCCAGGTCTTCGCCAAAAAGGTACTGCCGAACCTGAAGGCGCAGGTGGTGTACCAGTAGGCGGGCAGGGCATGCAGCCGGTGCCGATGGGTCTCAAGGCCGAGCGCCGCTCCCGCTGGTGGGCGCCGCCGCGGCGCTCGGGCCGTCCCGCCACCGCCGCAGGCAGAGCGCATGCCGCCACGTACCCATGAACTGGCCTTCGCGCCGGGCCGCCATGCCTGCAGTCTGCAGGCGGCGGCCAGCCGGGTGTTCGCCGTCCTGGGCATCGCCCGTTACCGCCTGATCGAGAAGACCGGCCCCGGCCAGGCCTTCGACCGCTACTGGGAAGGCCGCCGCGACGGCGCGGTCTGCCGGGTGCGCGGCAGCGACTGGGACCCGCAACGGCCGCAGGCCCGTATCCACGTCGAACTGTCGGATGCGGCCGCCGCCGCGGCATGGCTGCAGGTCCTGCATCGCTTCGGCGACTCGCAGGGCTGGGGCGCAGCGGAAATCGCCGACGCATGAACGGCGATCCGGCCATGCGCGGTCGCTTGTGGAAACTCCGGCCCAGCCGTTAGCCTGCGTGCATGAGCGAAACCACCCGAATCCTGATACACGGCGCCTCCGGCCGCATGGGCCAGGCCTTGTTGCGCCTGGCCGCCGAGCGCGACGATCTGAACGTGGTCGCTGCGGCCTCGCGCAAGTCGCCGGCCCAGCGCGTGGTCGACGGTGTGCCGCAGTTCGCCGCCAGCGAACTAGGCGGCGTGCCCGAGTTCGACGTCGCCATCGATTTCAGCCTGCCCGAGGGTTTCGACCCGGTGCTGGCGCTGTGCGCCGAGCGCGGCCGGGCCCTGGTTTCGGGCACCACCGGGCTGTCGTCGGAGCAGAACCGCGCCATCGAGGCCGCCTCGGCGCGCATCGCCGTGGTCTGGGCGGCCAATTACAGCCTGGGCGTGGCGGTGCTGACCGAGCTGGTGCGGCGCGCCGCGGCCGCGCTGCCGGCCTGGGACTGCGACATCGTCGAGGCCCACCACACCCGCAAGCTGGACGCACCCTCGGGCACCGCCCTGCATCTGGGCCGGGCGGTGGAGATCGGCAGCGGCCGCGACCCGCATTACGCCAGCCTGCGCGCCGGCGACATCGTCGGCGAGCACACGGTCCAGTTCGCCAGCGCCGGCGAGCGCCTGGAGCTGATCCATCGCGCGAGCAACCGCGACATCTTCGCGCGCGGGGCGCTGGAGGCAGCGCTGCGGGTGGTCCGTCAGGCCCCGGGCCGCTACGGCCTGGCGGAGTTGATGTTCCCCAACCTGTAGCCGGCGCACGCGC
The DNA here is from genome assembly GCF_001427715.1 of Lysobacter sp. Root667. Lineage (NCBI taxonomy): Bacteria > Pseudomonadati > Pseudomonadota > Gammaproteobacteria > Lysobacterales > Lysobacteraceae > Lysobacter > Lysobacter sp. Root667. The sequence goes on along the minus strand of NZ_LMHF01000013.1, from coordinate 522,204 downwards.
GGCGGCACCGGTCCAGCCCGCGTTCACCTCGCCGCGGGCGGGCGCAAGGGCCGCATAAGAGCGTCCGAGCTCGCCGAATCGGGCTTTGCGCGCCCGCGATCAAGCGCGCGGCCGGCATCGCGCGCGCGCGAACCGCCTGGTCCGGCCTGTTTCTGCGTGGACGCAGCGCTGGCACTCGGACGCCATCGCCGCTAGAATTCTCGCTCGCCTGAACCCCGCCCGCCGGACCGGTCCCGCACCGCGTCCGTGTTTTGCTGCAAGCCGGTTTTACCGGTGCGCGCTGGACGGGGTCAGTATCCCCGGCAGCCAAGGCGACCCCCGTGACCCAACCCGCAATCCTCGCTCTCGAAGACGGCACCGTATTCGAGGGCGTTTCCGTAGGCGCGCCCGGCCTCAGCGTCGGCGAAGTCGTCTTCAATACCGCCATCACCGGCTACCAGGAAATCCTCACCGACCCGTCCTACGCGCGCCAGTTGGTCACCTTGACCTATCCGCACGTGGGCAACACCGGCTGCACCGACCAGGACGACGAAGCCGGCCAAGTCTGGGCCTCGGGCCTGATCGTGCGCGACGTGCCGCGTCGCCCCAGCAACTGGCGCAGCCGGGTCGCGCTGCCGCAGTGGCTGGCCGAGCGCGGCGTGGTCGCGATCGCCGACATCGACACCCGCAAACTGACCCGCCTGCTGCGCGACCGCGGCGCCCAGAACGGCGCGCTGATGGCGGGCGAGGGCATCGACGCGGCCCGCGCCATCGAAGCCGCGCGCAAGTTCCCCGGCCTCAAGGGCATGGACCTGGCCAAGGAAGTCTGCACGCGCGAGCGCTACGAGTGGCGCGACGGCCAGCTCGACCTGGACGCCAACGCCTTCGTCCAGGCCGAACCGCGTTTCCACGTCGTCGCCTACGACTTCGGCGTCAAGCGCAACATCCTGCGCATGCTCGCCGAGCGCGGCTGCCGCGTGACCGTGGTGCCGGCGCAGACGCCCGCCGCGGACGTGCTGGCGCTGAATCCCGACGGCGTGTTCCTGTCCAACGGCCCCGGCGATCCGGAGCCCTGCGACTACGCGATCGCGGCGATCTGCGAGTTCCTGGCGCGCAAGGTCCCGACCTTCGGCATCTGCCTGGGCCACCAGCTGCTCGGCCTGGCCACCGGCGCCAAGACGTTGAAGATGAAGTTCGGCCACCACGGCGCCAACCACCCGGTCCAGGACCTGGATAGCGGCCGGGTGATGATCACCTCGCAGAACCACGGCTTCGCGGTCGACGAAGCCTCGCTGCCCGGCAACGTGCGGGTGATCCACCGCTCGCTGTTCGACGGCAGCAACCAGGGCATCGAAGTCACCGACGCGCCGGCCTTCAGCTTCCAGGGCCATCCGGAAGCCAGCCCAGGCCCGCACGACGTGGCGCCGTTGTTCGACCGCTTCGTCGCCAGCATGGAGTCGGCGCGGTGAAGCCGTTCGCGTTCGCCGCCGCTCTGGTCGCGGGCCTGGCTTTGTCGGGTCCGGCCGTCGCCGCGCCGCCGACCGACGCCGAGGTCGCGCAGATCCAGCAACTGCTGGGTTTCGACGTCGCCATCGAGCGCGTGATCGCCGGCAAGATCGACAAGAGCGAAGCATTCGAACGCCTCAGCGAGCAGGAGCGCGGCTGCATCAAGGGCGAGCTGCTGCCCAGGTTCAAGACCAGCATGCTCGATTCGTTCCGCAGCCTGTTCGGCGACGGCGAGACCATCGCGGCCTGGACGAGCTTCGGCCAGACCAAGGGCGGCGCCAAGTTCGTCGCCGGCATGCGCGAGCAGGTCAAGGCCAATATCGACAACGCCGTCGACGGCACGCCCATGGCCGAGCCGGTCCAGTTCTTCAAGGACATGGAAGCCGATGAGATGCTGCAGGTCGTCGAGTTCATGCAGAGCCCGGCCGGCAAGGTGCTGGAGCGCGACTTCCCGGATGCCGACGTCAGTCCTGCCCAGCTCGAAGAACTCGGCCAGCGCGTGAGCCAGCGTTGCGGCGTCGAGATGCCCAAGGCCTGATGTGAACGCAGCCTCCGCACCGAGCAAGCCGAGGCGCCGCTGGCGCCGTTGGCTGATCGCCGGCGCGCTGGCCGCGGCCTATCCGGGTTTCGTGCTGATCGCGGTGTACTCGCATTTCTTCGCCGTCGATCTGCCGGGCGGCCGCAACGGTCCGGCCGACGCCTACCGGCACTCGCTGGCCAGCGCGGTGGTCGCCTACACCGTGTCGCCGCGGCTGGTCGACTGGGTCACCTGGGCGATGGAGCGCGACGGCCACGGCAATCGCAGCCGCGCCATGGATGCGCACAACAACCGCATCGGCGCCCGCATCGGTGCCGGTGCGAGCGACTGGGATGCGATGAACGACGCCGTGCTGGACGCCGTGCGCCGAGGCGCGATCGACGCCCAGACCGACGGCCAGATCACCTGGCTGCCGCCGGCGGCCTGGCAGGACCGGTGGTACTGATATGGCACTCACCCGTAACCACGCGACGCGAACTCAACGGAGACAAGGAATGACCCTGCAAGCCCGCTGCAATACCGCTGTCGCCGCCGCGCTGTTCGCGTTGCTGCCGTTCGCCGCGTCCGCGCAGAGCGCCGATGCCCAGGCCGACCGGCTGACCGACGTGATGATGCAGATGCTGCCGTTCGGCAAGATCCTCGACGATGCGGCCAAGGCCGACGCCCAGTGGCCGCTGCAGGGCAAGGCCGACAAGGTCAGCCCGACCCAGCTGGGTTGCCTGCGCAACGAGCTTTCGTCCACCGGCTACCGCCGCTCCAAGCGCGCCGAGGCGCTGGACTACGCCCGCGCCAACCCGGACCGGGTCGGCGCCGACCTGGCCCTGCTCGACGGCGGTGCCGCCGGCGTGTTCGCCGATTTCATCAACGCCGGCGTCAGCGAAGCCCAGGGCGGCAAGAAGGTCGAACCGACCGAAGTGATGAAGAAGTTGAAAGCCGATCAGATGCTCTCGTTCGTCGAGTTCATCACCGAACCCAAGCACGCGCCGCTGCGCGAGCTGGTCGGCATCGGCGAAGCGTTCGACCCTGCAAAGTCGTCGCAGGAAAACAGCGACTCCGGCAAGGACGTCGGCACCCGCCTGGTGCTGAAGCTGATGCTGGGTGCGATGAATACCTGCGACGTACCGCCCTCCACGATCCTCGAGTGACACAATGCCCAAGCGTACCGACATCAAAACCGTCCTGATCATCGGCGCCGGGCCGATCGTGATCGGTCAGGCCTGCGAGTTCGACTACTCCGGCGCGCAAGCCTGCAAGGCGCTGCGCGACGAGGGCTATCGCGTGGTGCTGGTCAACAGCAATCCGGCCACGATCATGACCGACCCGGACATGGCCGATGCGGTGTACATCGAGCCGATCAACTGGCAGACGGTCGAGAAGATCATCGCCAAGGAAAAGCCCGACGCGCTGCTGCCGACGATGGGCGGCCAGACCGCGCTGAACTGCGCCCTGGACCTGGCCGACCACGGCGTGCTTGAGAAGTACAACGTCGAGCTGATCGGCGCCAAGCGCGACGCGATCCGCATGGCCGAAGACCGCGAGCTGTTCCGCGTGGCGATGGCCGAGATCGGCCTGGAATGCCCCAAGGCCGAGGTCGCGCGCACCTTCGAGCAGGCCGTCGATATCCAGACCCGGGTCGGCTATCCGACCATCATCCGCCCCAGCTTCACCCTCGGCGGCAGCGGCGGCGGCATCGCCTACAACAAGGAAGAGTTCGAGGAGATCGCCAAGCGCGGCCTCGAACTGTCGCCGGTGCACGAGATCCTGGTCGAGGAGTCCGTGCTGGGCTGGAAGGAATTCGAGATGGAAGTGGTCCGCGACACCGCGGACAACTGCATCATCGTGTGCTCGATCGAGAACTTCGACGCGATGGGCGTGCACACCGGCGACTCGATCACCGTCGCCCCGGCGCAGACCCTGACCGACAAGGAATACCAGCGCCTGCGCGACGCCTCTATCGCGGTGCTGCGCAAGATCGGCGTCGACACCGGCGGCTCCAACGTCCAGTTCGGCATCAACGCGCAGGACGGCCGCGTGGTGGTGATCGAGATGAACCCGCGCGTGTCGCGCTCCTCGGCGCTGGCGTCCAAGGCCACCGGCTTCCCGATCGCCAAGATCGCGGCCAAGCTCGCGGTCGGCTACACCCTGGATGAGCTGCGCAACGAGATCACCGGCGGCGCCACCCCGGCCTCGTTCGAGCCGACCATCGACTATGTCGTCACCAAGATTCCGCGCTTCGCGTTCGAGAAGTTCCCGCAGGCCGACGCGCGCCTGACCACGCAGATGAAGTCGGTCGGCGAAGTCATGGCGATGGGCCGGACCTTCCAGGAATCGCTGCACAAGGCCCTGCGCGGGCTGGAGACCGGCAAGGTCGGTCTCGACCCGACCGGCCTGGACCTGAGCAGCGAGGTCGACATGGCCAAGCTGCGCCGCGAGCTCAAGGAACCGGGCCCGGAGCGCATGTTCCATATCGGCGACGCTTTCCGCGCCGGCATGAGCGTGGAGGACGTGCACGCGCTGTCGTTCGTCGATCCCTGGTTCCTGGACCAGATCGAGGAGCTGATCGCCGCCGAGCGCAGCGTCGCCGAGGCCGGCCTGGCCGCGCTCGACAAGGCGCGCATGCGCGCGCTCAAGCGCATGGGCTTCTCCGACGCGCGCCTGGCCCAGCTCACCGGCACCGACGAAACCGCCGTGCGCACCCTGCGCCGCGCCTTCGGCGTGCGCCCGGTGTACAAGCGGGTGGACTCCTGCGCCGCCGAGTTCGCGACCACCACCGCCTACATGTACTCGACCTACGAGGACGAGTGCGAAGCGCAGCCGACCAACCGCGACAAGATCATCGTGCTCGGCGGCGGTCCCAACCGCATCGGCCAGGGCATCGAGTTCGACTACTGCTGCGTGCACGCCGCGCTCGCCCTGCGCGAGGACGGCTATGAAACCATCATGGTCAACTGCAACCCGGAGACCGTGTCGACCGACTACGACACCTCCGACCGCCTGTACTTCGAGCCGCTGACGCTGGAAGACGTGCTGGAGATCGCCGACCTCGAGAAGCCCAAGGGCGTGATCGTGCAGTACGGCGGCCAGACCCCGCTCAAGCTGGCGCGCGCGCTGGAAGCCAACGGCGTGCCGATCATCGGCACCACCCCGGACAGCATCGACCTGGCCGAGGACCGCGAGCGCTTCCAGAAGCTGGTCCAGGATCTGGGCCTGGCGCAGCCGATCAACCGCACCGCGCGCAATCCCGACGAAGCGCTGATGCTGGCCAACCAGATCGGCTACCCGATGGTGGTGCGCCCGAGCTACGTGCTCGGCGGCCGGGCCATGGAAATCGTCTACTCCGATGCCGACCTGACCCGTTACATCCGCGACGCGGTCAAGGTCTCCAACGATTCGCCGGTGCTGCTGGACCGCTTCCTCGACAACGCGGTCGAGGTCGACGTCGACATCATCGCCGACCGCGAAGGCCACGTGCTGATCGGCGGCGTAATGGAGCACATCGAGGAAGCCGGCGTGCACTCGGGCGACTCCTCATGCTCGCTGCCGCCGTACTCGCTGAGCGCGGCGACCCAGGAAAAGCTGCGCGAGCAGGTCGTGGCCCTGGCCAAGGCGCTGAAGGTCGTGGGCCTGATGAACACCCAGTTCGCGATCCAGACCGACGCCGAAGGCCGCGACACCATCTTCCTGATCGAAGTGAACCCGCGCGCCTCGCGCACGGTGCCGTTCGTGTCCAAGGCCACCGGCATGGCCCTGGCCAAGATCGCCGCGCGCTGCATGGTCGGCCAGACCCTGGCTTCGCAGGGCGCGCTGGAAGAGATCGTGCCGGACTACTACTCGGTCAAGGAAGCGATCTTCCCGTTCGCCAAGTTCCAGGGCGTCGACCCGATCCTCGGCCCGGAGATGCGCTCCACCGGCGAGGTGATGGGCGTGGGCAAGAACTTCGGCGCGGCCATGGCGCGCGCCCAGGAAGCCGGCGGCATCAAGGCGCCGCCGGTGGGCAAGGTGTTCGTGTCGGTGCGCGATCCGGACAAGCTGCGCGTGCTGCCGGTGGCCCAGGAACTGGTGCGCCGCGGCTACAGCCTGGTCGCCACCAGCGGCACCCAGGCCTTCCTGAGCGGGAACGGCGTGAGCTGCGAGCTGGTCAACAAGGTCACCGAGGGCCGTCCGCACGTGGTCGACCTGATCAAGAACGGCGAGCTGGTCTACATCATCAACACCACCGAGGGCCGCCAGGCGATCTCGGACTCGTTCTCGATCCGCCGCGAGGCGTTGCAGGGGCGGGTCACGTACTCGACCACGGTCTCCGGCGCGCGCGCCCTGGTGAACTCGCTCGACTACCGCGGCCAGGGCCCGGTGTGGTCGTTGCAGGAGCTGCACGCGCAGATCCAGGGCGCGGCCTGAGCCTGCAGGGGACGCGGAACTCCGCGTCTCCGGGCTGGTACGGGACGCGGAACGCGTCTCCATGCTGATACGGGACGCGGACGCGTCCCGGTCGCCCGCCGCGCCAGAGCGGGTTTTCGCCCGATTTTCCCGACGGCGCCCTCCGGGGTGCCAAGCGGCCGCGTTCGCGGCACAATCGAACTTTGCAAACGGATGCGGCCGGCCGTCGGCCGGCACGAGGAACGACGAAATGAGAGCACCGATCACGGTGAAGGGCGCGCAGCGCCTGCGCGCGGAACTGGAAGAGCTGAAGTCGGTCAAGCGACCGGCCGTGATCAACGCGATCGCCGAAGCGCGCGCGCACGGCGACCTCAAGGAAAACGCCGAGTACCACGCTGCGCGCGAGCAGCAGAGCTTCATCGAGGGCCGCATCAAACAGCTCGAATCCGAGCTCTCGCACGCCCAGCTGATCGACGTGTCCACGCTCAACGCCGGTTCCAAGATCGTGTTCGGCGCCACCGTCGAGTTGGCCAATGTCGACACCGAAGAGGAACGCACCTACCAGATCGTCGGCGACCTCGAAGCCGACATCAAACAGGGCCTGATCGCGATTTCCTCGCCGGTCGCGCGTGCCCTGATCGGCAAGCACGAGGGCGACAGCGTCGTCATCGAAGCGCCGGGCGGCACCCACGAGTACGAAATCGTCGGCGTCAGCTACGCCGGCTGAGCAGGCAGCGACCGCGAGGCCGCGCATGACCGCCGCCACGACCGCCACCCTGCTGCTGCCCGAGCGCGAACGCTTCGGCGGGCAACGCCTGTCCGAAGACCTCGGCCGCCGGCTCGCGCGCGCCGACCGCGTCGCGCGCACGGGCGACCCGCTCGCGCGCGTGCTCGACGTGCTGCCGCGCGGCTGGCCGGTGGCCGCGGCCACGCGCCAGCGCGATGCCCGCGATGCCGCTCACGCGGCCTGGCTGCGTGCCGATCCGGCCTACGTGCGTCCCGACCTCAACGGCGCGCGCCTGCTTTCGTATGGCCAGGCCTTGGCCTTGGACGAGGCCGCGGCCGCGGATTTCCTGCGCAGCCTCAAGCCCTTGTTCGGCGACGCCGGTTTCACCATCGACGCGCCGGTGCCGTCGCGCTGGTACCTGCGCCTGCCGCAGGGCGCCCGGCTGCCGGTGTTCGCGACGCCGGAAACCGCGCTCGGCGCCGACCTGTTCGAGCACCTGCCGGATGCCGCCGACAGCAGCCCCGAGGGCCGGCGCTGGCGCTCGCTGCTGAGCGAGGCGCAGGTGACCCTGCACAACCATCCGCGCAACGCCGCGCGCATCGCCGCCGGCCTGGCGCCGGTGAACTCGCTGTGGTTCTGGGGCGCGGGCGTGCTGCCGGATCACGTGCGTACGACTTACGCGCGCATCTACAGCGACGACGAGGCCCTGACCGCGTTGGGCGCGCTCGCCGGCGCCGATGCCGCCGCGTTGCCGCCGCGCTGGAGTGCGGGCGAGGGCGATCTCGCCGTGGACCTGCGCCGTGCGCGCGACCTGCAGGCGCTGGAACGCGATTGGCTGGCGCCGCTGGCGGCCGAACTCGACGCCGGCCGGATCGGCCGGATCGCGCTCGATTTCGCCGACGGCGAAGCCTTCGAACTCGCGCGCGGCCAGCGCTGGCGTTTCTGGCGCCGCCCGCTGCGCTCGCTGCAGCCATGATTCAGCGCACCACGAAGCCGCGCCCATGAACGAAGCCGCCCGTCTGCTGCGGCGCGCCATCGCCGACCCCGGCGCCTGGCCCGACAGCGTGTCGCCGCTGCTGCGCCGCGTGTACGCCGCGCGCGGCGCGATCGCGATCGAACAGGCCCAGCCGCGCCTGGCGCAGTTGTTGCCGCCGGACGGATTGAGCGGGCTGGACGCGGCCACGACCCTGCTCGCCGACGCCATCGCCGGCGACCGCCACATCGTCGTGGTCGGCGATTTCGACTGCGACGGCGCCACCGCCTGCGCGGTCGGCGTGCGCGGCCTGCGCATGCTCGGCGCGCGCCGGGTCTCGCATGCGGTGCCCAACCGCATGGTCCACGGCTACGGCCTGTCGCCGGCGCTGGTGGCCGAACTCGCGGCGCTGCAACCGGACCTGCTGGTCACCGTCGATCACGGCATCGCCTGCCATGCCGGCATCGCCGCGGCCAAGGCGCGCGGCTGGCAGGTGCTGGTCACCGACCACCATCTGCCTGGCGAAACGCTGCCGCCCGCGGACGCCATCGTCGATCCCAACCTGCCCGGCGACGCATTCCCGAGCAAGGCCCTGGCCGGGGTCGGGGTGATGTTCTACGTATTGCTGGCGCTGCGCCGCGTGTTGCGCCAGCAGGGTCGCTGCGAGGGCAACGGCCCCGACCTGCAGGTCTTGCTGGACCTGGTCGCGGTCGGCACCGTCGCCGATCTGGTGCCGCTGGACGCCAACAACCGCGCCCTGGTCGCGGCCGGCCTGCGCCGCCTGCGCGCCGGGCAGGGCGGGGCGGGACTGCGCGCGCTGATCGAAGTCTCGCAGCGCGACGAGCGCCGGCTCACCGCCAGCGACATCGGCTATGCGCTGGCGCCGCGCCTGAACGCCGCCGGCCGCCTCGAAGACATGGCGCTGGGCATCGAATGCCTACTGACCGAAGACCCGGGCCAGGCGCGCGAGATCGCCCACAGCCTCAACGAGATCAACGCCGAGCGCCGTGCGGTCCAGCAGCAGATGACCGACGAGGCCGCGCTCGCCTTCGCGAAGGTCGCGCTGGACTCGGTGCATGCGCCGCTCGCCGTTTGCCTGTTCGACGAGGACTGGCATCCCGGCGTGGTCGGGCTGGTCGCCTCGAAGATGAAGGAGCGCCTGCACCGGCCGGTGATCGCGTTCGCGCCGGCCGAACCCGGCAGCGATGCCTTGCGCGGTTCGGCGCGCTCGATCCCGGGCTTCCATATCCGCGACGCGCTGGCCGACGTGGCCGCGCGGCATCCCGAGCTGATCGAACGCTTCGGCGGTCACGCCATGGCCGCCGGCCTGTCCTTGCGCCGCGATGCCTTGCAGGCGTTCCGTGCCGCGTTCGAACGCTGCGCCGGCGCCATGCTCACGCCCGAACTGTTGCAGGCCGACGTGCTCAGCGACGGCGAACTGGACGCGGGCGAGTTCGACCGCGCCAGCGCCGAGTCGCTGCGCGACGGCGGGCCGTGGGGGCAGGGCTTCCCGGAGCCGCAGTTCGACGGCGAGTTTCCGGTGCTGGGCTGGCGCGTGGTCGGCGAACGCCACCTCAAGCTCGAACTCGGCCACCAGGGCCGGCGCCTCAACGCGATCGAGTTCGGCGGCTGGAACGGCGACGCGCCGCCGGCGCGGGTACGCATCGCCTATCGCCTGGAGCCGGACGATTACCGCGGCGGCGACGCGGTCCAGTTGGTGGTCACGCACCGCGAGCCGGCCTAAGCGATAGCGCCGATCGTCGCTGTGCGACTGGAGCCTGCGGCGACACCCGCGTCCGGCGCTCACGGCCTTTCCATTCCCGGCGCGCAGCGGAGACAATGAGCGCCCTTGCTTAGGTCGGTCGCGCATGGAGTTCTCGCTGGAGGCGATCGCCTTCCTGATGGCCGTGGCCTTCGTCGCCGGCGCCATCGACGCGCTCGCCGGCGGCGGCGGGCTGCTGACCATCCCGGCGCTGATGGCCGTGGGCATCCCGCCGGTCGCGGCGATCGCCACCAACAAGCTGCAAAGCGCGATCGGTACGTCCAGCGCGGTGATCGCATTCGCGCGCAAGGGGCATATCGATTTCCGGCGCTACACCTTGCCCGCGGCCGGCGCCTTCGTCGGCTCGGCGGGCGGCGCCTGGTTGCTGCAAAGGCTGGACCCCTCGTTCCTCAGCGGCGTGATTCCCTTGTTGCTGATCGCGATGGCGGTGTACTTCCTGCTTGCGCCGCGCATGAGCGACGAGGACAGCCACCAGCGCGTCGGTCCGCTCGCACTGGCGGCGCTGATCGCGCTGATCGGCGTCTACGACGGTTTCTTCGGCCCCGGCACTGGCTCCTTCATGGCGACCACCCTGGTCGCGCTGGGCGGCCTGGGCGTGGTGCGCGCGACCGCGCAGACCAAATTCTTCAACCTGGCCAGCAATCTGGCCGCGCTGGCGGTGATGATCGTCGGCGGGCACGTGCTGTGGGCGGTCGGACTGGCGATGGCGCTGGCCAGCGTCGCCGGCGGCCAGGTCGGCGCGCATGCCGCGATGCGCTTCGGCGCGCGCGCGGTTCGGCCGGTGCTGGTAGTGATCTGTCTTGCGCTGACAGTGAAGCTGCTGTCCGACCCCGACAACCCTTTGCGCACCGCCATCGGCGCCGGTGTGGCGGGGTATTTTTCCGGCTGAATCTGCGACCGAATTTGCAGCTGAATCGGCAGTCCATGCCGAGCCGTATCGATGCAGTGCGGCGTGCGGCCGCCGTCGCGAAGGCCTGCAGGCGCAGCGTTATCCGCGCCAAGCGACACATTCGGCATGGCATGAGTCACGCGGTTGACATGCGCTTTTTTGTCGTGCTATTTCATCGGAGCGTTCTTGCCACAGCAAGCCTATGCTCTCCCTCGGCACATTACTGCGTTGCCTCCTGATCGTGGCGTTCTGCCTCGAGGGCACGCTGTCGCTGTGGGCGTCCAGCGCCATGGCCGCCGAGGGCGCCGTGGCCGCCGCGACCCGCATCGGCGCCGAATCGAACGACGCGCTCGCCGTCGATCTGGATTGCGAAGACGACAGTTCGCACGGCCAGGGCGGCTCGCCGCATCGCGACTGCGATTGCGGCACCGGTTCGGGTTGCTGCGCCTGTGCGTTCCCGGTCCTGGCGGTGGCGCATGGCGTGCCGTTCGCCGCGCAACACCGTCTTGCCGAGCAGCCGCCGATCCCGGCGCCCGCGTCCGTGATTCCCGCCGCCGCTACCGGCGTTTTCCGACCTCCGATCGTCTGATCCGGTCCGGCCACCTGCGTGGTGGTCCCCGTTGCCCCCGACTTCGCATCCGCGCGTACGCGTGCGGCCCGAGCCGTGGGCAATCGAAACCCAGATCACAAACCGTTCGGGGAATTTCATGTACTGCAAGCGCAACTATCTCGCCTCGGCGATAGGCCTGATGCTGTCCGCCGGCATCGGCCATGCCGCCCACGCCCAAACCGCCGCACCGGTCGCCCCTACGGACGAAACCGCGCAGGATGCGACGACCGTAGACACGGTGACCGTCACCGGCAGCCATATCAAACGCGCCCAGATTTCCGGCGTCGGACCGGTCACCGTGATCGACCGCGAAGCCATTCAGCGCTCCGGCGCGATCTCGGTGGACACCTTGCTGCAGCGCCTGCCGGCTGCCGCGGGCTTCGCCGGCAATCAGACCAACGCCTATTGGGCCGACAACGGCTACGGCACCACCCAGGTCAATCTGCGCGGCCTGGGCATCAACCGCACCCTGGTGCTGTTGAACGGCCGCCGCATCGTCAACGGCGGCACCGGCGCCAACAGTTCGGTGGACCTCAACGTGATTCCGATCGCGCTGATCGAGCGCGTCGAGGTGCTCAAGGACGGCGCGTCGGCGATCTACGGCGCCGACGCGGTGGCCGGCGTGGTCAACATCATCACCAAGAAGAAGTTCGACGGCGTCGAAGCCTCGGTGCGCTACGGCCAGACCTTCCAGGGCGACGGCGACGAAACCGCGGTCGATCTGGCCTGGGGCATGAGCGGCGAACGCGGCTCGATCATGGCGGCGATCAACTACGCCGAAGGCGGCACGGTCAACATGGCCGACCGCGCGCCCTGCGGCCTGGGCGAATCCAACGGCCAGTTGGTGTGCGAGGGCAGTTCGACCACCATCGGCGGCCGCGCCGTGCTCGCCGACGGACGCCGGGTCAACTTCAACCAGGATCCGAACGGCGACGGCGATTTCTTCGAAACCTATTCGGCCAAGCACAACTACAACGGCAACCCGTATCTCAACGCGGTCAACCCGATCAAGCGCCTGAGCTTCAGCAGCTTCGGCAACTTGAACCTCAGCGACGACCTGCGCCTGTTCACCGAGTTGATGTACACCAACCGGCGCTCCAACCAGCTCGCGACGCCGGGCGCGATCGGCCAGTACCGGCCGATCAATATCGCCGCCAATCATCCGACCAACCCGACCGGGCAGAATCTGCTGCTGCAACGCCGCCGCCTGCAGGAAGCCGGCGTGCGCGAGTTCTACCAGGGGACCGACACCTTCCGCGTGGTGCTGGGCCTGGACGGCAAGTTCGGCGTGGGCTGGGACTGGTCGGCGGCGCTGAACTGGGGCCGCAACACCGGCATCGACGGTTCCGACAACGTCGCCAACCTGGACCGCGTCGATCAGACCTTGAACACCGCCGTGTGCAGCAACGCGCCGGGCGCGGCGATACCCTGCGCCGACTACCTGGGCTACGGCGACGTCACCCGGCAGGTGCTGGACTACATCATGTTCACGACCCGCGACAGCGGCGGCAACGAGCAGAAGAGCTTCACCGCCAACGTCAGCGGCCAGTTGTTCGAGCTGCCCGCCGGCTGGGTCGGGCTGGCGACCGGCGTGGAGGTGCGCAAGGAACGCGGCTGGCGCGATCCCGATCCGCTGACCGTGCTGGGCATCGCCAACACCAACCAGCAGCAGCGCATCGCCGGCGAATACACCGCCAAGGAAGTGTTCGCCGAAGTCGCGGTGCCGCTGCTGCAAGGCAAGGCCTTCGCCGATTCGCTGACCCTGAACGCCGCGGTGCGCTACTCCGACTACGATCTGTTCGGCGCCGACACCAACTACAAGGTCGGTCTGGACTGGCAGGTGGTGCCCTCGCTCAAGCTGCGCGCCAACTACGCGACCGCGTTCCGCATCCCGAACGTACCGGAGCTGTTCGGCGGCGTGTCCGAAGGCAACCTGACCACCACCGATCCTTGCGGCGGCTGGAGCGGAAAGCCGGCGTCGTCGGTGATCTACCAGAACTGCCAGGCCGCCGGCGTGCCGGTGGGCTACACCCAACTGGGCAATTCGGTGCTGACCACGGTCGGCGGCAATGCCGAACTCGAACCCGAAGACGCCAAGACGCTGACCGTCGGCGCGGTCTGGACGCCGACGTTCGCGCCGGATCTGACCGTGACCCTGGACTACTACAACATCAAGATCGACAACGCGATCCAGCGCATCGACGGTTCGACCAAGCTCGCGGTCTGCTACAACACGCCGGGTTTGAGCCACCCGTTCTGCAGCAGCGCCAACTTCACCCGCAGTCCGCTGACCGGCGAGATCGACTTCCTCTCCGCGCAGCCGGTCAACGCGGCCAGCGAGCGGGTCTCGGGCCTGGACCTGGGCCTGCTGTACCAGTTCGACCTGGCCGGTTGGGACGCGACCTTGAACTGGGATGTGTCGTATCTGAAGAACTACGACGTGCGTCCGTTCCTCGGCGCCGACGAGATCCGCTACGCCGGCAAGATCACCGGCGGCCGCGGCAGCTACACGCAGTGGCGTTCGTTCGGTTCGCTGACCCTGGTGCGCGGTCCCTGGTCGGGTTCGTACAGCGTGCAGTACATCGGTTCGGCCGACGATATCAACGCCGCGCGCGGCGACATCGGCGACCGCGCACCCAGCGTGAGTTACCACAACGTGCAGGCGAAGTACGCGTTCAGCGAGGCCTTCGATCTGTCGGTCGGCATCGACAACCTGTTCGACAAGTCGCCACCGTTCATCCAAAGCTGGACCGACGCCAACACCGACACCATGACCTACGACCTGTTGGGCCGGCGCTGGAACCTCAAAGCCACCTATCGCTGGTGATGCGCGGCGTCCCTGCCGGCTTGCGCCGGCGGGGACGAAACCTCCCGGCCTGAGCACGAATCGAGAGTGGTGAAGCTATGAAACCTGCATTCTGGGCGCGCCGCGCCCACAAGTGGATCGCCTTGGTGGTCGGCGTCCAGGCCTTGCTGTGGATGATCAGCGGCCTGTACATGACCTCCATTTCGATCGACATCATCCACGGCGATCATCTGGCGCACACCAAGGCCAAGCCCTTGTCCGCGTCGAGCGCGTTCCTCGCGCCGGACGCATTGCGCCGGCAGTACCCGGGCCTGACCGGGTTCCGGCTCAAGCGCTTCATGGACCGCGAGGTGTACGAACTGCGCCAGGGCCAGACGCTGAGCCTGGTCGACGCGCGCAGCGGCGAACCGCTCAGTCCGCTGGACGAAGCGACCGCGCGGTCCCTGGCCGCATCGTTGTACCAGGGCAAGGCACCGATCGCGGCGGTCGAGTTGCTGCATGAAGCGCCCAGCGAAGTCAAAACCCGGCCGCTGCCGATGTGGCGGGTGTCGTTCGCCGACAGCAACGAGACCGCGCTCTACCTCTCGCCGCAGAGCGGCGAACTGCTGGCCAAACGCCACGACCTGTGGCGTTGGTTCGACTTCCTGTGGATGTTCCACATCATGGATTACCAGGAGCGGACCGACGTCAACAACACCCTGCTGCGGATCGCGTCCGGCTTGGGCCTGGCGTTCGCGCTCAGCGGCGTCTGGCTGCTGTTGTACAGCTTCAGCAAGAGGCGGCCCGCATGACGCCCTGGATGCGCAAGCTGCATAAATGGGTGGGCCTGATCGTCGCGCTGCAATTCGTGCTGTGGACCGCGAGCGGGCTGGTGATGAGCGTGCTCGATCACGAAACCGTGCAAGGTCACCAGCATCGCGCGCACGCCGCCAAGAGCGTGCGCGCCTGGCCCGAGGGCACGCTCGCGCCGGCGCAGTTGCTGGCCCAGGCCGGCAAGCCGGTACAGAGCGTGGACGCGGCCTGGCTGCAGGAACGCCCGGTCTATCGTCTCAGCCACAAATCCGCGGTCTGGCTGGTGGACGCGCGCGACGGACGGCCGCTGACGATCGATGCCGCGCTCGCTGGGGCCTTGGCCGCGGCGGACTACGTCGGCGACGGACGTCCGGGCGCGCCGCAGTGGATGCAGCGCGCCACGCTGGAAGCGCGCGGGCATGCCGGCCCGATCTGGCGCGTGGACTTCGACGACGGCGACGGCACCACGCTGTACCTGTCGGCGCAGGACGGCAGCATCCTGGAACGGCGCAACGACAGCTGGCGCCTGTTCGACATCTTCTGGATGTTGCACATCATGGATTACACCGGGCGCCAGGATTTCAACAATCCGCTGGTGATCATGGCCGCGGCCGGCGGCTTGTGGATCGCGTTGTCCGGCGTGTGGCTGCTGGTCGCCAGTTTCCGTCTGGACGAGTTCGTGCCGGCGCGCTGGCGGCCGTTGCGCGCGTTGACGGTGTTCGACAACGCCGGCGACAAGTTGCGTTCGCTGGAATCGCATCGCGGCGACACGGTCTATCTGGCCATGGCCCGCAACGGTCTGCAGCTGCCGTCGAACTGCGGCGGCGGCCAGAGCTGCGGCCTGTGCGAGGTGCGGGTGCGCGGCGCCGCGCCCGAACCGACCAGCGCCGACCGCGCCCATCTGGACGAAAGCCGGCTGCGCATCGGCCATCGCCTGGCCTGCAATCTGCCGCTGGACGACGATCTGCAAATCGAGGTCGCGGGCGGCGCCGGGCTGTGGACGCAGCGCAAGGCCACGGTCGAATCGGTCGTCGCGGTCACGCCGTTCCTGCGCGAGATCGTGCTCCGGCCCGAGCAGCCGCCCGGTCCGGAGTTCCAGCCGGGCGCCTATCTGCAGGTGCACGTGCCGGACTACCGCCTGCAGCGCGACGACATCGCCTATCCCGAGCACCATCGTGAGGATTGGGCCGGGTTGGCCTTGCCCGGGACCCTGCACAACAAGGACGCGGTGCGGCGCTCGTATTCGCTGGCCCTGCCGGTGGACAAGGCCGAAGGGCGCCTGACCCTGCTGGCGCGATTCAGTCCGGGCGCGCAACACAAGAAGCGCCCGGTGTTCGGCAAGGGCTCGACCTATCTGTACTCGCTCAAGGCCGGCGACACGATCCGCTACAGCGGCGCGTTCGGCGACTTCGCGGTCAAACCGGGCGAATGCGAGAAGGTCTTCATCGGCGGCGGCGCCGGCATGGCGCCGTTGCGGGCGATGATCCATGCCTGCCTCGACCGCGGCGCGCAGGAGCGCATCCACTACTGGTACGGCGCGCGCACGCTGCGCGAGGCGCCGTATGCGCAGGAGATGGCCGAGCTGGCGCAATGCCACGCCAACTTCAGCTGGCACCTGGTGTTGTCGGAGGACGCCGAGCAGGGCAGCGGTCTGGTACGCGGCCTGGTCCACGAGGCCACCCACGAGCATCTGCTCAGCCGGCACCCGGACCTGTCGGCCTGCGAGTTCTATCTGTGCGGCCCGCCGGCGATGCTGGCCGCGACGCGTCAGCTGCTGCGCAAGTTGGGGGTGGCGGACGAACGGGTCGCGTACGACGACTTCAAAGTCTGATCGCCGTACGCGACGCTTCGGCCTCTCCCGCGCGAAAGCGGGAGAGGCCGGATCGGTCAGGGGCCGAAGTAGGACGAGATGCTCGACCACACGCCGCTGAGCTGCGAGTAGCCGTCCGGGTCGCTGGGGGCGGAGCAGAACGACGTTCCGCCGTACAGGCCGCCGCGCAGCTGGTAGTCGCCGCTGGCGGCGACGGTGAACAGCGCCGAGCCCGAGGAGCCGCCTTCGGTGACGCCGGTGTTCCAGGCGACGCGGGTCAAGGGCGACTTGCCGTCCAGCGTGTACGACAGGCTGGTGACCGAACCCAGGGAGTATTTCTTCAAATCGCCGGCCGGGTGGTGGATGCCTTCGATCGCGGTGCCGTTGGCGGCGATGGCGCTGCTGTTCCAGGCGGCGTAGTAGGCGCCGGTGGGCGGCGCGGCCTTCAGTTCCAGCAGCGAGGTGTCGCGGGTCGTGTTGGCGTGACGCAGGTAGGCGCCGCCGGTCAGCGTCACCGCACCCGGGTTGGCGGTGTCGTTGTCGCAGGCGGTGGCGTCGAAGAACCAGTAGGTCTGCAGCGTATCGGCGACTCGCTGGGTGCTGATGCAGTGCGCGGCGGTCCAGAACAACTGGCGCTTGGGCGAGTTGTCGTTATTGAGCAGCGTGCCGGTGCACAGGTAGGACTTGCCCTTGGCCGTGAAGACCATGCGCGCCACGGCCTTGCTCGCCGCCAGGAAGCCCGAGGTCGGGTTGACGCGGCAGACGATGTCCTTTTCGCAGGCGCCGCTGGCGCCGACGCCGCTGGCCTTGGACAGGTCGCGGGTGTTGGCGGCCGGATCCACGTCCAGGTGCGACAGCTGCGGCACGTTCAGATCGAAGCCGTCCGGGCGCTGGCCCGGCGCGAGCACGATTTCGACGGTGAGCGTATCGCCGGCGACGGTCGGCGACCAGCCGGCTTCGCTGCCGCTGTAGTTGCGGCCGTTGTCGGTGAACACGCGGCCGTCGCTGCCGGCGAAGCGCAGGGTCACCGCCGAGGGATCGCCGCCGGACTTGCGCGCGGCGCGCAGCAGCAGGCCCGCGCGCAAGGCCACGGCATGCGTCGAGGTCAGAGTGAAGCGGGCGCCGTGCGAACCGTCGGGCAATGCTTCCCAGTCCAGGCCGGTCAGATCGACGCGGCTGCGGCCGACGTTGCGGGCGAAGCCGATTTCCAGGGGCTGGCCGTGCTTGTACTGGTCGGCGCGGCGCGTGCGCACCGCCGCCAGGCTGGCCGCGTCCGGCAGGCCCAGGTCGACCGCGCGCAGCGAACGGATCTTGCGGCCGGTGGCGAAGTCGGCGCCGCCCAGGGCGCTGGCCATGGGGCGGGCCGTGACCGGCGCGGCGCTCATTTCCGCCGCCATGGTCGTGGCGCTGGCGGCCGAAACGCCGGCCAACAATGCGAAGCGAAGCATGCCTTTACGTGTCATTGCGTCTGGCTCCTGGATGCGGAATTCGGAATCATGTCGGTCCGCGCAGCGACGCGGCCGAATCGATGATGGCGGAGCGATCGGGCGCGCCGGCACACTGGAAAGGCGTTTGGATAGCGACAAATCGCGATGTCCGTCATAGTTCGGCCAAGCGCCGGCAACGGCGGACCGATGTCGCGACGACCCGGTCCGGGGCGGGCACGGCACGGGCAGGGGACAGCACGGTCGGGGACTCACGGTCGGAAGGTCGCGGTCGAAAGATCACGGGCGGGGTAGAGCACGCGCGCCGGCGCGTCTCAACCCCGTTGGTCGCGCGCGTGCGTTGGCTACAGGCAGGCCGGTCGGACAGGCCGCTCGAATCAATCGATCGAAGACGAATCCAGGAGAGGTGACCGGTGCGTTCCTATTGCTTGCATGTGTGCCTGTTGTTGGGACTGAGCGGTGCGGTCGCCGTGCAGATGAGCGGGCCGGCGGACGCCCAGGTGCGCGGCCCGGTGACCGCGCCGCCGCTGATGCGCGCGGCCGGGGCCGAGCAGCCGATCGTGCTGGAGGCGGCCGCGGTCGAGGTCGAGCTCAACGGCGGCCTGGCCCAGACCACGGTCGATCTGACTTTCCGCAATCCCAATAACCGGCCGCTGGAAGGCGAGCTGCAGTTCCCGCTGCACGAAGGCCAGCAGATCAGCGCCTTCGCGCTCGACATCGACGGCCGCATGCGTGCGGCGGTGCCGGTGCCCAAGGCGCAGGGGCAGGCGGTGTTCGAGGCGATCGAGCGGCGCCGGGTCGATCCGGCCCTGTTGGAGAAGACCGAAGGCAACCATTTCCGCCTGCGGGTGTATCCGATCCCGGCCCAGGGCAT
Organism: Lysobacter sp. Root667; assembly: GCF_001427715.1. Taxonomy (NCBI): domain Bacteria; kingdom Pseudomonadati; phylum Pseudomonadota; class Gammaproteobacteria; order Lysobacterales; family Lysobacteraceae; genus Lysobacter; species Lysobacter sp. Root667. The sequence goes on along the minus strand of NZ_LMHF01000013.1, from coordinate 503,095 downwards.
GCGCCGCGTGCGCCTGAGCTACGTCGAGGCCCTGCGTCCCGACGGCGACGGCCGTCGTCTGCAGTTGCCGTTGGACTACGCGCGCGGCGCGGATGCGGTCGAGCTGCGGGTGCTCGCTCGCGGCGCCTCGGCGCCGCAGGTCGACGGCGGTTTCGGCCGGGTGGAGTTCAAGCGCGACGGCAAGGGCGGCTATGCGGCGCGGATCGGGCGCGAACAACTGATCGGCAACGGCCTGGGGCTGCGTTTCGCGCGCGCCAGGTCGGCGCAGGTCTACACCCAGAGCGTGGGCGGCCAGCATTACTTCGTCGCCGAAGTGCCGGTGGCCGCGACCGCTGCCACGCGCGCGCTGCCCAAGCGCGTCGGTCTGCTGTGGGACAGTTCGGCCTCGGGCCGCAAGCGCGACCTGGCCGGCGAACTGGCGCTGCTGGATCGTTACTTCGCCGCGCTCGGCGATGCCCAGGTGCACCTGATCCGACTGCGCGACCGCGCCGAGGAGGCGGGAGACTTCCGCGTCCAGGGCGGCGATTGGCGGGCGCTGCGCGAGGCGCTGAAGGCTACGGTCTACGACGGCGCCACCGATCCCGGCGGCTGGACCGCGCAGGCGGAGATCGAGGAATACCTGCTGGTCAGCGACGGCCTGTTCAACTACGGCCAGCGCCGTTTCCCCGAACTCGGCCGCGGCCAGCGCCTGTACGCGATCAACTCCGCAGGCAACGCCGCCGACAGCACGCGCCTGAGCGCGCTGGCCGAGGGGCATGGTGGGCGCCTGATCGCCTGGCAGACGCCGGGCGCGATCGAGAGCGGCGCGCGCGAATTGCTGGCGAGCGGCACGCGCCTGACCGATCTGGAAGCATTGGGCGCGACCGATCTGGTCGCCGAGTCGGCCTATCCGAGCGACGGCGTGCTGCGCGTGGCGGGACGCCTGACCGCGCCGAACGCGAAAGTGACGCTGCGCTTCGACGGCCAGGCGCCGCTGGATCTGGCGATCGGCGCCGATACGCCCGACAGCGCCTACGCGGCTCGGCTGTGGGCCGGCTACCGGGTGCGTGCGCTGAGCGCCGAGCCGGAGCTCAACCGCGCCGGCATCGCGCGCCTGAGCCAGCAGTTCGGCCTGGTCACGCCGGAAACCTCGCTGCTGGTGCTGGAAGCGGTCTCCGACTACCTGGAGCACGACATCCTGCCGCCGGCCGAGCTGCGCGCCGAGTTCGATCGCTTGAAGTCGACCCAGGTCGCACAGCGCGACGAGGCGCGGCGCAGCCATCTGGACGAGATCGCGGCGCAGTTCGAGGGCACGGTGCAGTGGTGGCAGAAGACCTGGCCCAAGGGCAGGCCGCCCAGCCCCGAGACCGAGGCCAAGCACCGCCAGCGCGCCGGCGAAAGCGAGCGTGCCGTGGCCGGCTACGCGCCGCCGATGCCAATGGCGGCGCCGGCACCGATGCCCGTCGATGCAGATGCAGAAGCGGAGGCTGTGGATATGCCAGACGCGGCGGCGACCAGCCTGGACCGGATCGAAGTCACCGGCGCGCGGCTCACCGCCGAAGAACTAGCCCAAGTCGAGGCCGAGTCCAAGAGCGAGGCCGGCGACAGCGGCGAAGGCCGCGGCGCGACCATCGCCCTGCAGGCCTGGAAACCCGATTCGCCGTACGCCGCACGTCTGCGCAAGGCCTCGCCGGAGCAGGCCTACGCCATCTACCTGGACGAGCGCGACGGCTACGCCGCCAGCACCGCGTTCTACCTGGACGTGGCCGACGTGCTGCTGGAGAAGAAGCAGCGCGCGCTGGCGCTGCGGGTGCTGTCCAACCTGGCCGAGCTGGATCTGGAGAACCGCCATATCCTGCGCGTGCTCGGCTACCGCCTGCTGCAGGCCGACGAGCCGACCCTGGCGGTGCCGGTGTTCGAGCGGGTGGTGCGCCTGGCCGAAGAGGAACCGCAGAGTTTCCGCGACCTCGGCCTGGCCTATGCGGCGGCGCGCGACTACCAGCCGGCCATCGACAACCTCTACCAGGTCGTCAGCCGGGCCTGGGACAGCCGCTTCGAAGGCGTGGCCCTGATCGCGCTGAACGAACTCAACGCGATCGTGGCGACCTCGGGCAAGCCGCTGGACACCTCGGCCATGGACCGGCGCCTGCTGCGCAACCTGCCGCTGGACCTGCGTGCGGTGCTGAGCTGGGACAGCGACAACTCCGACATGGACCTGTGGGTCACCGACCCCAACGGCGAGCGCTGCTTCTACCAGCACACCCTGACCTACCAGGGCGGACGCATCTCCGACGACTTCACCGGCGGCTACGGGCCGGAGGAGTTCATGCTGCGCGACGCCAAGCCCGGCAAGTACAAGGTCGAGGCCAACTTCTACGGCGACCGCCAGCAGCTGGTCACCGGCGCCACCACGCTGCAGCTGTGGCTGAGCACCGGTTTCGGCACTCCGCGCCAGCAGGACCAGCGCGTGACCCTGCGGCTGAAGCAGCAGTCGGAAACCGTGCTGGTGGGCGAGTTCGAGGTCAAATAGGCCTCGCCCCAGGGAGAGGAGCGGCGCGGGCCGCGACCGGCATCCGGCCGATCGCGGCTTCGATGGGCTGCCGCGCCTGTCCCGCTGGCCGGGCAGGGCCTCGGCCCGCCCGGCCTGCTAGAATCGCCGGTTCATCCGCATCAAAACCACCGGACATGATCGAACTCAATCCCGTCCGCCAGCGCATCGCCGACCTCACCGGACGGCTGGATTCGCTCAGGGGGTATCTTTGACTACGACAGCAAGGTCGAACGTCTCGAAGAAGTAAACCGCGAACTCGAAAACCCCGACATCTGGAACGACTCCGAGCGTGCCCAGGGCCTGGGCCGCGAGCGTTCCTCGCTGGAAAAAGTGGTCGACGGCATCCGCAACCTCACCGACGGCCTGGTCGGCGCCGGCGAACTGCTGGAACTGGCCGAGATGGAGGACGACGAGTCCACCGCGCTGGCTGTGGTCGAGGACGTCGAGCGCTACGCCAAGGAAGTCGAGAAGCTCGAATTCCGGCGCATGTTCTCCGGCAAGATGGACGCGTCCAACGCCTTCGTCGACATCCAGGCCGGCGCCGGCGGCACCGAGGCCCAGGACTGGGCCGAAATCCTGCTGCGCATGTACCTGCGCTGGTGCGAATCGCGCGGCTGGAAGACCGAGCTGATGGAAGTCAGCGGCGGCGACGTCGCCGGGATCAAGTCGGCCACGATGCGGGTCGAGGGCGACTTCGCCTACGGCTGGCTCAAGACCGAAACCGGCGTGCACCGGCTGGTGCGCAAGTCGCCGTTCGACTCCGACAACCGCCGCCACACCAGCTTCACCTCGGTGTTCGTGTCGCCGGAAGTCGACGACAACATCGACATCGAGATCAACCCGGCCGACCTGCGCACCGACGTCTACCGCTCCTCCGGCGCCGGCGGCCAGCACGTCAACAAGACCGAGTCGGCGGTGCGCATCACCCACATCCCCAGCGGCATAGTCGTGGCCTGCCAGACCGGACGCAGCCAGCACCAGAACCGCGACAACGCGATGAAGATGCTGGCCGCCAAGCTGTACGAGCTGGAGATCCAGAAGCGCAACGCCGAGCGCGACGCGGTCGAGGCGACCAAGTCCGACATCGGCTGGGGCAGCCAGATCCGCAACTACGTGCTCGACCAGAGCCGGATCAAGGACCTGCGCACCGGCATCGAGCGCAGCGACACGCAAAAAGTGCTCGACGGCGATCTCGACGAGTTCGTCGAGGCCAGCCTGAAATCGGGCCTGGAAGTCGGCTCCAAACGCAGCGACGCGGTCTGAGCGCGGGCGGGTGGGCGCGGCCAGCGGCCGCCGCCCGTCCTGCGGACCCGCCGCATGCCTCAGGGCTTGGCGGTCGCGGCTTCGGCCTTTTCCTTCTGCGCCAGATGCCGGCCGAATTCGTGGCCACCGCGGGCGAGGGCGCAGACCACGGTCACCAGGGCCAGACCGATCAGAAATTTCTTGAACATGATGCATCCGCCTTGTGAGGCCGCCGGAACCCGGCGGCGCGCCCAAGAGCGAATCTAGGCCCACAGCCGGGCGCGAGGATGTGCTCAAGGTCACCGGGCCTTCCGGGCGCCGGGCCATCCACCCCCGAAAGCGAGCAAACCGCAGCCGCTGCCAGTAATCTGCTTTCCTGACCCACCGTCCCACCCGCATTCTCAACTCATCCGCGAAGACCATGACCGACCAGACGCCCGACACGACGCCGACCGACGAGAACCACCTGATCGCCGAGCGTCGCGCCAAACTCACGGCGCTGCGAGGGCAGGGCATCGCTTTCCCCAACGACTTCCGCCGCGGCGACTTCGTCGGCGACCTGCAAACGCAGTACCAGGACGCCGAGCGGTGGAACGCCGAGGCCCTGGAGGGCGAGCGCCACCGCGTCGCCGTGGCCGGGCGCGTGCTGCTCAAGCGCGACATGGGCAAGGCCGGCTTCTGCCAGATCCAGGACGAGTCCGGCCGCCTGCAGCTGTGGCTGAAGAAGGACGTGCTCGGCGACGCCTACGAGGTGTTCAAGGAACTCGACCTGGGCGACATCGTCTCCGCCGAGGGCGAACTGACCCGCACCCGTACCGGCGAGCTGTCGCTCAAGGCGCAGAGCCTGCGCCTGCTGACCAAGGCGCTGCGGCCGCTGCCGGACAAGTTCCACGGCATGGCCGACGTCGAGCAACGCTACCGCCAGCGCTACGTCGATCTGATCGTCTCGCCGGACGCGCGCGACGTGTTCGTGAAGCGCTCGCTGATCATCCGCGCGATCCGCGCCTGGCTGGACGCGCGCCGTTTCCTGGAAGTGGAAACGCCGATGATGCATTACATCCCCGGCGGCGCCGCGGCCAAGCCGTTCACGACCCACCACAACGCCCTCGACCTGGAGCTGTACCTGCGCGTGGCGCCGGAGCTCTACCTCAAGCGCCTGGTGGTCGGCGGCCTGGAACGGGTCTACGAGATCAATCGCAACTTCCGCAACGAGGGCGTGTCGACCCGGCACAACCCCGAATTCACCATGCTCGAACTGTACGAGGCTTACGCCACCTACACCGAGATCATGGACCTGACCGAGGCGGTGATCCGCCACTGCGCCGAGCAGGTCGGCGCGGTCGTGTCGGAGTGGGACGGCAACCGCATCGACCTGGGGCCGGCGTTCCGGCGCTGGTCGATGATCGACGCGGTGCTAGAACACAACCCGGAGATCAAGCGCGAGGAGCTGCGCGACCTGGAGGTCATGCGCGCCCACTGCGCCCGCCTCAAGCTGCCGGTCAAGGCCTCCTACGGCTGGGGCAAGCTGCTGCTGGAGATCTTCGAGGCGACGGTCGAGCACACCCTGATCCAGCCGACCTTCATCACCGACCATCCGGTCGAAGTCAGCCCGCTGGCGCGCGCCAACGACCTCGACCCGGAGCTCACCGACCGTTTCGAGCTGTTCATCGGCGGCAAGGAACTGGCCAACGGTTTCTCCGAGCTCAACGACCCCGAGGACCAGGCCGCGCGCTTCCGCGCCCAGGTCGACCAGAAGGCCGGCGGCGACGACGAGGCCATGCACTACGACGCCGACTACATCCGCGCGCTCGAGGTCGGCCTGCCGCCCACCGGCGGCCTGGGCGTGGGCATCGACCGCCTGGTGATGCTGCTGACCGGCTCGTCCTCGATCCGCGACGTGCTGCTGTTCCCCTACATGCGGCCCGAGGCCGGTTGATCGGTCCGCCGGCCCATACGCCGACCCGGGTCGGCCGAACGGGCTAGGGCGACGCTCGTGAACCCCCGCGCCACCGTCGTGGCGCAAAGTCGGAAGGCCGCTGCTGCGGCCTTTCCGCGTTTTGGATGTACGCCGGCAAGCAAAGTGAACGGGGCGGCTGCCAACGGCCGCTGGGCGGGGTATCCTCGCCTTGTCGGCCACCACAGGGGGTGGCCCCTCACGGATGCCTGTGTGAACGTCGTTATCGTCGATGACCAAACGTCCGCGCGCACCATGCTGCGCCACATCATCGAGGACATTGCGTCCGAGCTGGCCGTGCACGACTTCGGCGAGCCGGAAGCCGCACTGGCTTGGTGCGAATCGAGCCAGCCCGACCTGCTGTTGCTCGACTACCGCATGCCGGGCATCGACGGCCTGGAATTCGCGCGTCGCTTCCGGCGCCTGCCGCTGCACCGCGACATTCCGATCATCCTGGTCACCGTGGTCGGCGACGAGCCGGTGCGCCAGGCCGCGCTGGAGGCCGGCGTGATCGACTTCCTGGTCAAGCCGGTGCGTCCGCGCGAACTGCGCGCGCGTTGCCGCAACCTGTTGCAGCTGCGTCAGCAGTCGGAGAACGTCAAGCAACGCGCGCTGTCGCTGGAGCAGCGCCTGCTGTCGAGCATGCACGAGGTCGAAGAACGCGAGCGCGAAACCCTGTCGCGGCTGGCGCGCGCGATCGAGTACCGCGACGCCGGCACCAGCGCCTACCTGGAGCGCATGGCCCACATCGCCGGCTTGATCGCCGAGGCGCTGGGCATGTTCGAGGACGAAGTGCGGGTGATCGAGATGGCCGCGCCCCTGCACGACGTGGGCAAGATCGCGATCCCCGATGCGGTGCTGATGAAACCCGGCCCGCTGACCGAGGAGGAGACGGCGGTGATGCGCCGCCATCCCAAGATCGGCTACGAACTGCTCAGCGGCAGCCAGAACCGTTTCATCCAGGCCGGCGCGATGATCGCGCTGCGTCACCACGAGCGCTACGACGGCAGCGGTTATCCCGACGGCCTGGTCGGCGAGGAGATCCCGCTGGAAGCGCGGATCGTCGCGGTCGCCGACGTGTTCGACGCCCTGATCTCGCCGCGCCCCTACAAGAAGGCCTGGGACGTGGATGCGGCCCTGGGTTACCTGTACGCCCAGCGCGGGCGCCTGTTCGACCCGCGTTGCGTGGATGCGCTGATACGCAGCCGAGCCCGTCTCGAAGAGATCTGCAGCCGTTATTCGACGAGTGTCCCCCGTCCCGGCATGGAGTAGCCGATGGCTTCCGTTCTGCGCTTGTTGAAGGAGCGCCTTTCGAATCGCCCTGACAGCGAGCATGGGCAGGCTTTGGTGCGGCTGGTCATCGCCTGCCTGATCGTGGCCTACCTGCTGAGCCTGCACGCGTTCGAGCGCGACAGCCAGGCGACCATGACCATGCTCTGGGTCATGCTCGGCGAATCGGTGATCGGCCTGGGCTTGATGGCCGCGATCGTCGCCTCGCCCGGCGTTTCGCACATCCGGCGCTGGATCGGCATGATCGCCGACTATTCGACCCTGGCGATGCTGATGTCGCTGGACGCGCCCTCGCTGGCGCCGCTGTACGTGATCGTGCTGTGGGTGACGATCGGCAACGGCCTGCGTTACGGCACCACCTATCTGTACACCGCCGCGGCGCTGGCGGGCGCCTCGTTCATCGCGGTGATCCTGGGCAATCCCTACTGGCGCGTGCAGCCTTACCTGGCCGCGGGCCTGTGGCTGGGACTGGTGGCGATCCCCGCCTACCTGTCGTCGTTGCTGCGCAGCCTACAGAAGGCGACCGAGGACGCGCGTCGCGCCAACGAGGCCAAGACCCGCTTCCTGGCCAATATGAGTCACGAACTGCGCACGCCCTTGAACGGCATCATCGGCATGGCCGAGCTGATGCACGGCACCCGTCTGGCGCCGGAGCAGCGCGAGTACGCCGAAGTCATCCACACCTCCGCCCAGTCGCTGTTGCTGCTGGTCAACGACGTGCTTGACATCTCGGCGATCGAGGCCGGCAAGCTGCAGCGCCGCGACATCGACTTCAATCTGCAGGAAGTGCTCAAGCGCCTGCAGAAGATGCTGCAGCCGCTGGCCTCGGCCAAGGGCCTGACCTTCAAGGTCGATATCGAGGACGACGTGCCGGTGCGCCTCAACGGCGACAGCGCGCTGCTGACCCAGGTGCTGTTGAACCTGATGCACAACGCGGTCAAGTTCACCGAGAAGGGCGGGGTGTCGCTGGTCGCGCGCCTGGCCGGCGAGCGCAGCGAGGCGCCCGATCACGAGCGTCGCGTCTGGCTGCGCTTCTCGGTGCGCGACACCGGCATCGGCGTGTCCAGCCAGGACGCCGAGCGCATCTTCCAGGCCTTCGAACAGGTCGACAACGGGCCGACCCGGCGCTTCGGCGGCACCGGCCTGGGCACCACCATCGCCCGCACCCTGACCCAGCTGCTGGGCGGCGAGATCGGGCTGGAGCAGAACCCCGGCGGCGGCAGCCATTTCTGGATCGAGCTGCCGATGCTGCTGGAGGAAACCCAACCGACCCAGCACCACGAAACCGCGCCGAGCGACGGCGGCAAGGTGATCTCGTTCGAGGATCCCTTCATCCGCCACAAGACCCGGGTGCGCAACCTGCGGGTGCTGATCGCCGACGATCAGCAGGCCAACCGCACCGTGCTCACGCGCATCCTCGAACGCGCCGGCCACCGCGTGACCTCGGTCAACGACGGCGAGCAGGCGCTGGACCAGCTGGAGGCCTCGCAGTTCGAGCTGGCCGTGCTCGACATGCACATGCCCGGCCTCAGCGGCCTGGACGTGATCCGGCAACTGCGCTTCATGCAGGCGGGCACCGGGCGCCATACCCCGACCATCATCCTCAGCGCCGACGCCACGGTACAGGCCTCGGAAGCGGCCAACGAGGCCGGCGCGATGGCGTTCCTGACCAAGCCGATCGTGGTCGGACGCCTGCTTGAGACCATCGCCGACGTGGTCGATTCGCAGAAGCTGCCGGCGGTGCGCGCGATCAGCGACGTCAGCCGCCCGCTGACCAACCCGGCGGTGCTGGCCGAACTGGCCGAAATGGGCCTGGGCGAGCAGTTCCTGCGCGACTTCGTCGAGCAATGCCTGAAGGACGCGGGCGGTTGCCAGCAGGAGCTGGCCAAGGTCGGTGCGGCGCGCAACTGGGAAGAGTTCCGCGAGGTCGCGCACGCCTACAAGGGCGTGGCGGAAAACCTCGGCGCGCACTCGATCGCCGAGCGCTGCTCGCAGATCATGCGCGCCAGCGACGAAGCGCTGGGACGCGAGCAAGCCAAGCTGGTCGCGGACCTGGCCGCGCAGCTAATCGCAGTGACCGACGCCAGCCGTCACGAAGTCACGCGCCTCAGCCGTGGAGGCCGCAGCAAGGACGTCCCCGACGCGTCCTGACCCCTTCGTCCTGCCACGCAAGACGCGTGGCAGGCTCCCCCTGAGAAGATGTTCATGCGAATGCGAGCGCCGGAGCATTGGACTCAGCGCGGCGTTGCTGAGCGCGTACCAGGCGTTCCATGGTCTTCAGCCCGCGGTCGTTCAGGCGCATCGCCGCATCCACCCATTCGGTGGTGACCGACTGCAGTTCGTCCAGGGTGATCGGGCGGCACGCCTGGCGCACGGTGTTCATCGCCCGCAGCGAATTGCCGATGCGCTGGTTGCGCTTGACCATGGCGGCGGCCGCCTGCAGGCCTTCGCCGCGCGGCACGACCATGTCCACCACGCCCATGCGCAGCAGTTCTTCGACCGGATAGACGCGCGCGTCGAGCATCATGCGCTCGGCCTGGGACGGGGTGACGCGACGGGTGAGGAAGGTGTACGCGCCCATGCCCGGGAACAGGTCGAACAGCACTTCCGGGAAGCCCATGCCGGCGCCTTCCTCGGCGATGATGGTGTGGCAGCACAGCGCGGCTTCGAAACCGCCGCCGAGCGCGTCGCCCTGGATCACGGCGATGCTGTGGACGCGGTCTTCGTAGAGCTGGTACAGGTTGAACGCGACTTCGACGCAAAGCTTGGCGTATTCGAGCAGGCGGCCGCGATTGCCGTTGCGGATCAGCTGCGAGAACAGCGACAGATCGCCGCCGAGATTGAAGACTTTGGAATCGTCGGATGCGAGCACCAGATGGTGGATACCGGCGCTGGGCGAGCTGTCGGCCGCGAGTTCGCGGCGGATGCACTCCTGGGTGCGCTTCATGTCGTACAGCAGATGCTCGGAGAAGCAGGGGTGGTACACGTGCGAGGGGTTGGCGTGCATGTAGCACCAATCGGCGGTGCCGTCGGCGGAGGTGACGCGGCGAAGCAGCGAAGAATCTTCGAGGTGCAGACGTGCGGGGACAGCAGACATGGCGAGGCTCCTGGTCGTAGGTTGGAATGACGGGCCGTAGCCCGCCAATTTCATGCTACACCTGCCGTTCAGACTCGAAGCTCCAGAAATTGGCTGGCCCCCCAGCCAGAACGGTCGAGTGGCCGATTCAGCCTGCCGCGACGGGCGTGACCCGAGTGGCAAGCCGTGCCCGGCAGGACTGATTTTAGGCGCCCCAAACGGCGCGCCCGCAGGGCCTGAGGCCTTGCGGGCGCGTTTAACGGGCTTATCGGACGGACGGCGGCTCTCGACCGCCGGATCGCCGGCGTTCAGGCCGGCGGCGGCGCGTCGCGCAATTCGCGTCGCAGGATCTTGCCGACGTTGGTCTTGGGCAGCTCGGTGCGGAACTCGACGTACTTGGGATGCTTGTAGCCGGTGAGGTTTTCGCGCGCGTGCGCCTTGACCTGCTCGGCGGTCAGCGCCTGGTCCTTCTTGACGATCACGACCTTGACCGCTTCGCCGGACTTCTCGTCGGGCACGCCGACCGCGGCCACTTCGAGCACGCCGGGCATCATCGCGATCACGTCCTCGACTTCGTTCGGATAAACGTTGAAGCCCGAGACCAGGATCATGTCCTTCTTGCGATCGACGATGTAGAAGTAGCCCTGTTCGTCCATGCGCGCCATGTCGCCGGTGTGCAGCCAGCCTTGGTCGTCGATGACGTTGGCGGTTTCCTCAGGACGCTTCCAGTAGCCCTTCATCACCTGCGGGCCCTTGATGCACAGCTCGCCCACTTCGCCCATCGGCAGCATGTTGCCGTTCTCGTCCTTCAGGCAGGCGTCGGTGGAGGAGATCGGCAGGCCGATCGAGCCGTTGTAGTCGGCCAGGTTCATCGGGTTGATGCAGGCCGCGGGCGAGGTTTCGGTGAGGCCGTAGGCTTCGAGCAGGGTCACGCCGGTGACCTGTTTCCAGCGTTCGGCCACGGCGCGCTGCACTGCCATGCCGCCGCCCAGAGTCAGGTGCAGGCGCGAAAAATCGACCTCGCTGAAACCCGGCGTGTTGAGCAGGCCGTTGAACAGCGTGTTGACGCCAGTGATGGCGGTGAACGGGGTCTTCTTCAGTTCCTTCACGAACGCCGGCATGTCGCGCGGGTTGGTGATCATGTGGTTGAGACCGCCGAACTTCATGAACACCAGGCCGTTCGCCGTCAACGCGAAGATGTGGTACAGCGGCAGCGCGGTGATGATGACTTCCTCACCCAGCTTGACGTTGGTGCCGACCCAGGCCGCGGCCTGCTGCATGTTGGCGACCAGGTTGCGGTGGGTCAGCATCGCGCCCTTGGCCACGCCGGTGGTGCCGCCGGTGTACTGCAGGAAGGCGATGTCGTCGGGCGCGATCTCGATGTCGGGCAGCTTGTGCATCTGCCCCAGGGTCAGGGTGTCGCGGAAGCGGATCGCGCCGGGAATGTGGTAGTCGGGGATCATCTTCTTCACGTGCTTGAGCATGAAGTTGACGATCGGGCCCTTGGGGAAGCCGAGCATGTCGCCCAGTCCGGTGGTGATGACCTTGATCGGGCTGCCGGCGACGACGTTCTGCACGGTGTCGCCGAAGTTGTCGAGCACGAAGATGACGCTGGCGCCGGAGTCGTCGAGCTGGTGCTTGAGCTCGCGGGCGGTGTACATCGGGTTGGTGTTGACCACGGTCAGGCCGGCGCGCAGCACGCCGAAGGTCGCGATCGGGTACTGCAGGCAGTTGGGCATCATGATCGCGACGCGATCGCCCTTCTTGAGTTTGAGTTCGCCCAGCAGGTAGGCCGCGAACTGCGCGCTGAGTCGGTCGATCTCGGCATAGGTCAGGACCTTGCCGAGATTGGAGAAGGCCGGGCGATCGCGATACTTTTCAATCGCGGTTTCCAGTACCGAGACGATGGACGGGAACTCGTCCACGTCGATCTGCGGCGGCACTTCCGCCGGGTACTGGGCAAGCCACGGACGTTCAAAACTCATCGCGATCCCCTCTCTATCGCTGGTGTTTCCGTTCACTGGCGGCGCAAGCGAATGCGCTGCCGTACGGTCCTCGCTGGATTGGAGCATAGGCTCTATTGGCTGGCAAGGCGACGCACGCAGGGAGCGCTGAAGGCAGCTCGGCGTGTCAGGATGGCGGCCGAAAAACGAACGGACGGTCAGGTTCATGACGACGAAGACGATGGCTTTCGAGGCGCCGCGCCTGCGGTCCGGCGCGATCTGGCTGTGCGCCCTGGCGCTGGCGGCGTTGCTGGCCGGCTGCGCGCGGCCGCCGCCGGAGCAGCGCCTGCGCCAGACCCTGGCGTCCTTGCAGACGGCGATGGAGGAGCGCGACCTGGACGGGCTGCAGTCGGCGCTGGCGGAGGACTTCGTCGGCCCCGAGGGCATGGACCGCAACGGTGCCCGCGGCCTGGCGATGCTGAGCTTCCGTCGCTACCGCGCTGTCGGCGTGACCCTGGGCCCGGCCGAGATCGCGCTGCAGGGCGACCGCGCGACGGTCCGGTTCAGCGCCGCGCTGACCGGAGGCGGCGGGCGCGTGCTGCCGGAGGCGGCGCAGGTGTACGAGGTCGAGACCGGCTGGCGCGAAAGCGAAGGCGAATGGCGCATGACCAGCGCGCAGTGGAAGCCGAAGTTGTAGGGCGGGGCACTGGTTTCCCTTCTCCGGCTGCGGGAGAAGATGGCCCGCAGGGCCGGATGAGGGGCGATGGGCGGTGGGAGTTGCGCGCTTGCGCCGGCCCTCACCCCAACCCCTCTCCCGCAAGCGGGAGAGGGGCTACAGCGCGGGGCTTTTGTCGCTACAGCGTTTGGCGCTTTCCCTTCTCCCGCGTGCGGGAGAAGGTGGCCCGCAGGGCCGGATGAGGGCGATGGGCGGTGGGAGCTACGCGCTTGCGCCGGCCCTCGCCCCAACCCCTCTCCCGCAAGCGGGAGAGGGGCTTAAGCGCCGCGTCTGTAACCGCGCCCTGCAGCGTGCAGCTNAGCCGCGCGCTCGCTCCGGCCCTCACCCCAACCCCTCTCCCGCAAGCGGGAGAGGGGCTACAGCGCGGGGCTTTTGTCGCTACAGCGTTTGGCGCTTTCCCTTCTCCCGCGTGCGGGAGAAGGTGGCCCGCAGGGCCGGATGAGGGCGATGGGCGGTGGGAGCTACGCGCTTGCGCCGGCCCTCACCCCAACCCCTCTCCCGCAAGCGGGAGAGGGGCTATAGCGCGAGGCTTTTGTCGCTACAGCGTTTGGCGCTTTCCCTTCTCCCGCGTGCGGGAGAAGGTGGCCCGTAGGGCCGGATGAGGGCGATGGGCGGTGGGAGCTGCGCGCTTGCGCCAGCCCTCACCCCAACCCCTCTCCCGCAGGCGGGAGAGGGGCTATAGCGCGAGGCTTTTGTCGCTACAGCGTTTGGCGCTTTCCCTTCTCCCGCTTGCGGGAGAAGGTGGCCCGCAGGGCCGGATGAGGGGCGATGGGCGGTGGGAGCTACGCGCTTGCGCCGGCCCTCGCCCCAACCCCTCTCCCGCAAGCGGGAGAGGGCTACAGCGCGGGGCTTCTGTCGCTTTGGCGTTTGGCGCTTACGCGGCCTTCGCCGCCAACTGCCGCAACACGTAATGCAGGATGCCGCCATGGCGGAAGTACTCGACTTCCTTCGGCGTCAGCAGCAACACTTTGACCTCGAACCGGCTGCGGCTGCCGTCGGGCTTGGTCGCGGTCACGGTCGCGGTCTTGGCGGCACCGTCGTTGAGGCCGGTCACGTCGATCGTTTCCGAACCGTCCAGGCCGTGGCTCTGGGCGTTCTCGCCGTCCTTGAACTGCAGCGGCAGCACGCCCATGCCGACCAGGTTGGAGCGGTGGATGCGCTCGAAGCTCTCGGCGATCACCGCCTTGACCCCGAGCAGATTGGTGCCCTTGGCGGCCCAGTCGCGCGAGGAGCCGGTGCCGTATTCCTTGCCGGCGAACACCACCAGCGGTACGCCGTCGGCCTTGTACTTCATCGCCGCGTCGTAGATCGCCAGCTTCTCGCCGGCGCCGCCGTTCTTGCCGAAGTACAGGGTGTTGCCGCCTTCCTCGCCGCCGAACATCAGATTCTTGATGCGGATGTTGGCGAAGGTGCCGCGCACCATCACGTCGTCGTTGCCGCGACGGCTGCCGTAGCTGTTGAAGTCGGCCGGTTGCACGCCGCGCTCCTGCAGGAAACGGCCCGCGGGCGAATCCTTCTTGATGTTGCCGGCCGGCGAGATGTGGTCGGTGGTGATCGAATCGCCGAACAGGCCCATCACGCGCGCGCTATGGACATCGTTGATGGTGCCCACGGCCATGGTCATGCCGTCGAAGTAGGGCGGGTTCTTGATGTAGGTCGAGTTGCTGTCCCACTGGAAGGATTCGCCGTCGGGCGAGGCGATCTGGTTCCAGCGCGAGTCGCCCTTGAACACGTCGGCGTAGTTCTGCGCGAACAGTTCCGGGCCGACGGTGGCGGCGATGGTGTCGCCGATTTCCTTGTTGCTCGGCCAGATGTCGCGCAGGTACACGTCCTGGCCGTCGCTGCCCTTGCCGATCGGCTCCTTGGTCAGGTCGATGTTGACCGTGCCGGCGATGGCGTAGGCCACCACCAGCGGCGGCGAGGCCAGGTAGTTGGCCTTCACTTCCGGATGCACGCGGCCTTCGAAGTTGCGGTTGCCCGACAGCACCGAGGCGACCACCAGCTCGTTCTCGGCGATGCCCTTGGAGACTTCGTCCGGCAGCGGACCGGAGTTGCCGATGCAGGTGGTGCAGCCGTAGCCGACCACGTAGAAGCCGAGCTTCTCCAGGTCGTCGAGCACGCCGGCTTTCCTGAGGTAATCGGTGACCACCAGCGAGCCCGGGCCGAGCGAGGTCTTCACCCAGGGCTTGGACTTCAGGCCCAGGCGCGCGGCGTTGCGCGCGAGCAGGCCGGCGCCCAGCATCACCGCCGGGTTGGAGGTGTTGGTGCAGGAGGTGATCGCCGCGATCACCACCGAGCCGTCGGACAGCTCGGCGTCCTGGTCCTTGATGCGGATTTTGGATACCGGCTTGGCGGCCAGGTGCTCGGCCTGCGGCTGCGCGCCGCCTTCGGCCTTGAGTTCCTCGACGGCGCAGCCGACCCCGCGCGGTTTGCGGCTGGCGACCAGCGGGATCAGGTTTTCCTGGAAGTTGCTGTGCACGTGCTCCAGCAGGACCCGGTCCTGTGGGCGCTTGGGACCGGCCAGCGACGGCTTGACCTCGGCCAGGTCCAGTTCCAGCGTGGCCGAGTAGGTCGCATGCGCCTGGTCGGCTTCATGCCACAGGCCCTGGGCCTTGGCGTAGGCCTCGACCAGGGCGATCTGCTCCTCCGAACGGCCGGACAGGCGCAGATAGGTCAGGGCCTCGGCGTCGATCGGGAAGATGCCGCAGGTGGCGCCGTACTCCGGGGCCATGTTGGCGATGGTGGCGCGGTCGGCCAGCGGCAGGTGCTGCAGGCCGTCGCCGTAGAACTCGACGAACTTGCCGACCACCCCGTGCTTGCGCAGCATCTGGGTCACGGTCAGGACCAGGTCGGTGGCGGTGGCGCCCTCGGGCAGCCTGCCGCTCAGCTTGAAGCCGACCACCTGCGGAATCAGCATCGACGAGGGCTGACCCAGCATCGCGGCCTCGGCTTCGATGCCGCCCACGCCCCAGCCGAGCACGCCGATGCCGTTGATCATGGTGGTGTGGCTGTCGGTGCCGAACACGGTATCGGGGAAGGCTTGCAGCTCGCTGGTGCCGTCCGGTCCCTGGACCTCGCGGCCCATGACCACGCGGGCCAGGTTTTCCAGATTGACCTGGTGGACGATGCCGGTGTTGGGCGGCACCACCTTGAAGTCCTCGAAGGATTTCTGGCCCCAGCGCAGGAAGCTGTAGCGCTCCTGGTTGCGCTGGAATTCGATCTTGCCGTTGAGGTCCAGCGCTTCGGGGCTGCCGTAGACGTCGACCTGGACCGAGTGGTCGATGACCAGTTCCGACGGAATCAGCGGGTTGATCTGCGAGGGCTTGCCGCCCAGGCGGCCGACCGCGTCGCGCATCGCCGCCAGATCGACCACGCAGGGCACGCCGGTGAAGTCCTGCAGGACCACGCGCGCGGGCATGAAGGCGATCTCGGTGTCCGGCTCGCGGGTCGCGTCCCATTGCGCGACCGCTTCGATGTGCTCCGGTCCCACGGTCATGCCGCCGTCCTCGTGGCGCAGCAGGTTCTCGAGCAGGATCTTCATGGAGTAGGGCAGGCGGGCGATGTCGTAGCGCTCGCCCAGCGCCGGCAGGCTGAAATAGGTGTAGTCGCGGCCGTTGACGGAAAGCCGGCGGCGGGTCGAGAAGGAGTCGGGCATGGGGTGGGGCTCCTGATGTGCGGCTGGCGCGCCCGAGGTAGCGGGGCGCGGTGGCATGCGATTCGTTGCGATTATCACCCTATCGGATTCAGGTGGCGTGCAGACAATGGTCGCAGGCGCGTGACTGCGTTCCGTAAAAATCGCGCAAAGCCTTGCCGGATATGGCTGGCGCGGGTCCGGCGCGTTGCCGCGAAACGCCATTCCGGGCAAAATACGCAGTCGAGGGGCCGCCCACGCAAGACCCGCTCCGAACCGGGCAAGCTCCGAAGCTCCACCTACGGGACTCTTTCCCCGCCAGCCCGCGACGCATCCCATTCCGGTGGCCGATGCGGCGCCGGCGCGGTGCACACCAGCTTCATCTACGGGACTCTCCATGCTCTCCAGCTACCGCCAACACGTTGCCGAGCGCGCCGCGCTGGGCATTCCGCCGCTGCCCCTGACCGCCCAGCAGACCGCTGAGGTCATCGAACTGCTGAAGGCCCCGCCGGCGGGCGAGGAAGCGTTCCTGCTGGATTTGATCAGCCACCGCGTCCCGGCCGGCGTCGACGACGCGGCCAAGGTCAAGGCCTCCTACCTGGCCGCGGTCGCCTTCGGTACCGAAAAGAACCCCCTGATCGACCGCGCCCGCGCGACCGAACTGCTCGGCACCATGCTCGGCGGCTACAACATCCACCCGCTGATCGAACTGCTCGACGACGCCGAAGTCGGTGCCGTGGCGGCGAACGCGCTCAAGCACACCCTGCTGATGTTCGACGCCTTCCACGACGTCCAGGAAAAGGCCGAGCAGGGCAACGCCCACGCCCGCGCCGTGCTGCAGAGCTGGGCCGACGCCGAGTGGTTCACCAGCAAGCCGGAAGTGCCGGAAAGCCTGACCATCACCGTGTTCAAGGTGACCGGCGAAACCAACACCGACGACCTCTCGCCGGCGCCCGATGCGACCACGCGCCCGGACATCCCGCTGCACGCCCTGGCGATGCTGAAGAACAAGCGCGAAGGCATCGAGCCGGAAGAAGACGGCAAGCGCGGCCCGATCGCCTTCATCGAATCGCTGAAAGACCAGGGCCACCTGGTCGCCTACGTCGGCGACGTGGTCGGCACCGGCTCCAGCCGCAAGTCGGCGACCAACTCGGTGCTGTGGTTCACCGGCGAGGACATCCCCTACATTCCGAACAAGCGCTTCGGCGGCGTCTGCCTGGGTTCGAAGATCGCGCCGATCTTCTACAACACCATGGAAGACGCCGGCGCCTTGCCGATCGAACTCGACGTGTCGCAGATGAACATGGGCGACGTGGTCGAACTGCGTCCCTACGAGGGCAAGGCGATCAAGAACGGCGAGGTGATCGCCGAATTCGCGCTGAAGTCCGAGGTGCTGCTGGACGAAGTCCGCGCCGGCGGCCGCATCCCGCTGATCGTCGGCCGCGGCCTGACCGCGAAGGCGCGCGAGGCCCTGGGCCTGCCGACCTCGACCCTGTTCCGCCTGCCGCAGAACCCGGCCGACACCGGCAAGGGCTATTCGCTGGCGCAGAAGATGGTCGGCCGCGCCTGCGGCCTGCCGGAAGTCGGCGGCGTCCAGCCGGGCATCCGTCCGGGCACCTATTGCGAACCGAAGATGACCTCGGTCGGCTCGCAGGACACCACCGGCCCGATGACCCGCGACGAGCTCAAGGATCTGGCCTGCCTGGGCTTCAGCGCCGACCTGGTCATGCAGTCGTTCTGCCACACCGCGGCCTATCCCAAGCCGGTCGACGTCAAGACCCATCACGACCTGCCGGCCTTCATCAGCAACCGCGGCGGCATCGCCCTGCGTCCCGGCGACGGCGTGATCCACTCCTGGCTCAACCGCATGCTGATGCCCGACACCGTCGGCACCGGCGGCGACTCGCATACCCGTTTCCCGGTCGGCATCTCGTTCCCGGCCGGCTCCGGCCTGGTCGCGTTCGCCGCGGCCACCGGCGTCATGCCGCTGGACATGCCCGAGTCGGTGCTGGTGCGCTTCAAGGGCGAAATGCAGCCCGGCGTGACCCTGCGCGACCTGGTCAACGCGATCCCGCTGGCCGCGATCCAGCAGGGCCTGCTGACCGTCGCCAAGCAGGGCAAGAAGAACATCTTCTCCGGCCGCATCCTCGAAATCGAAGGCCTGCCGCAGCTCAAGGTCGAACAGGCCTTCGAACTGTCCGACGCCTCGGCCGAACGTTCCGCCGCCGGCTGCACGGTGAAGCTGGATAAGGAACCGATCATCGAGTACCTGACCAGCAACATCACCCTGCTCAAGTGGATGATCGCCGAAGGCTACGCCGACGCGCGTTCGCTGCAGCGCCGGATCAAGGCGATGGAAGGCTGGCTGGCCAACCCGCAGCTGCTGGAAGGCGACGCCGACGCCGAGTACGCCGCGGTCATCGACATCGACCTCAACCAGATCGTCGAGCCGATCGTGGCCTGCCCGAACGACCCGGACGACGTGAAGACCCTGTCGGACGTGTCCGGCGCGGTCATCGACGAGGTCTTCATCGGCTCGTGCATGACCAACATCGGCCACTTCCGCGCCGCCGCCAAGCTGCTGGAAGGCAAGCGCGACATTCCGACCCGCCTGTGGGTCGCGCCGCCGACCAAGATGGACGCCTCCGAGCTGACCAAGGAAGGCCACTACGGCACCTTCGGCACCGCCGGCGCGCGCATGGAAATGCCGGGCTGCTCGCTGTGCATGGGCAACCAGGCGCAGGCGCGCGAGGGCGCGACCGTGTTCTCGACCAGCACCCGCAACTTCCCCAACCGCCTGGGCCGCAACACCAACGTCTACCTGGGCTCGGCCGAACTGGCCGCGATCTGCTCGCGCCTGGGCCGCATCCCGACCCGCGAGGAATACATGGCGGACGTCGGCGTGCTCAAGGCCGACGGCGACAAGATCTACCGCTACATGAACTTCGACCAGATCGAGGACTACAAGACCGTGGCGGATACCGTCGCAGCCTGATCCGGATCGCTAGTTTCGGGCGTTAGGCGCTCACGAAAAACCCGGCCTCGGCCGGGTTTTTTGTTGCCTGGGTGCGCGTCATTGTGGAGGAACGTACTGCGACAATTCTCAGCCTGCGCCGCTGGGCGCGGCGGAGGCTCATGAGGCACCTTACCGCAAGGTGGCTCGACACACACAGGCTGGGCTGCTGTGAAGTTGCCGTTCGCCGCGAGTAGCGCTAGCGGTCCAGAGGACTCAGCACACCGACCGTGCCGCGGTTCAGAACGTGCGTATAGATTTGTGTGGTGGTCACGTCCTTGTGGCCCAGCAGTTCCTGCACTGTGCGGATGTCGGCACCGCCTTCCAGCAGATGAGTGGCGAAACAATGTCTCAGGGTATGCGGGCTGACCGGCTTGAGGATGCCGGCCGCCCGCGCAGCGGCACGCACCGCCCGTTGCAGCACGCCTTCGTCCAAGTGGTGGCGCTTCTCGTGTCCGTCAGCAGGATCCGCCGCCCGGCGTGCAGCAGGGAACACATACTGCCAACCTGGTTCCTTCTCCGCGTTGCGGTATTTGCGGGCCAGTGCGTAAGGAAGGGAAACCGCCCCGAACCCGGCTTCCAGATCCCGAGCATGCTGTGCCCGCGCGCAGTCGATCTGCGCCTGCAGTGCCGGCCGTAACCGTTCCGGCAGCATGGTCTTGCGGTCCTTGCCGCCCTTGCCCTCGCGCACGGTGATCTCGTGGCGGACCAGGTCCACATCCTTCATCCTCAGGCGCAGGCATTCCATCAGCCGCAATCCGCTGCCATAAAGCAGGCCGGCCATCAAGGCTTCACGACCCGACATCGTGCGCAACAGGGCCATGGTTTCGGCGCGCGACAGCACTACCGGCAAACGCGGCGCCCGTTTGGCCCGGACTATGTTCTCCATCCATGGCAAATCCAGGGCCAGCACCTCCCGGTACAAGAACAGCAGGGCGGCCAAGGCCTGGTTCTGGGTACTAGGGGCAACTCGATGCCGCTGGGCCAGATCGCTCAAGAAGTATTCGATTTCCTTACCGCCTAATTCGCGTGGGTGTCGGTTGCCGTTTACCCGGATATACCGGCGAATCCAATACAAATAGGCTTGTTCCGTCCGCAAACTGTAGTGCTTCACCCGTAATCTGCGCCGAATTTCATCGAACAACCTGGGCCTTGGCGGAACGGATCCTGGATTACTTATGACCGCGACATCTTCCTCAGTGTGCATTAGACGGCCTCCGTGCCGGTAAACACGCGCAATGTTGCATGCTCGGCCAACTTGCGAAATCGCCATAACTCCTTGTCTCGTGTAGGAAAAACCTGATTGACTGGCCTCACAGGTCATACCCATAATCCGCGCTACCCCCCACTTCGGGGTCTAATCGTAGTTAGATTGCTTTGGGAGATTTCATGCGTTCTGTTCTTCTTTCCGTGGCCTTGGCGGCGAGCCTCGCGGGCTGCAGTGCCGTGGACACGATGACCGAGGGCTTCAAGCACTCCCAAGAGGTAGCTGGTGACCTAGAAAAGTCCGTTGGCTCGAGACCACTTGTCGGTTTCAACTGGTCCAATGGGTCTTTGACCAATGTCAGCGTCAACTTCGAGGGGATCCCTCCCGGAGTTTCGCCTGAGCAGATCGCAATATTCAGCAAGCAGGCCATTGCCGCCCGCTTCAAGCAATCGCCCAAGCAAGTCGTAATCAGCTTTACCCTTCCTGGTGGTTAAGGGCACGCAATCTAACAATTCATTCAAGCCGAAGCCGCTTCGCGGCTCGGCTTAATTCAGGCGTTAGGTCGCGGGGGAAAGCGTGCGAGACATTGACGCAATAATCCAGCTACTTCGGGTTGCCCACCCAGGCATCGTGGCTGAGCAACTAGCCGTGTTGCATCCTGGCGCTGATGACGACGGCCTTTGGTTCTTTCGCCATCCGGACAGTGCCACTGAGATTCAATTGGAGTCATCTACTGGCAATGCTCCATTCTTTGTAGAGGACTCTGGGTCGCATGACCGCCGTGTGGCCGATACAGTGCAGCAGGCGGTTGCTTTGGTGGCCGTCGGCCTTGGCTTTCCCTGCCCGACGGCCTAACAATTCATTCAAGCCGAAAACCAATCGCTACGCGATTGTTTTCGGCTTAATTCAGGCGTTAGGCGCATCATGGATTTCGTCAGACAAGAAGCCCGCAAGATCATTGAGTCCGCGTTTGATGGCGTACCGCGGCCAGAGATTTCACTTCGGCAGTTCGTTCTGACGGACCAGAAGGGCATGTCCGGCACCATCACAGATGAGGAGTGGCGCTTTGCGGGCATCACCAGAACCGATGCAAGGTGGCAAGACATCTCTGCATTAGAGATTGAGCACTGCGACTGCCAGTTGGCTCACATGCAAGCCGAGGAGTTTCGTTACTACCTTCCGGCGTACCTGATCTACTCCCTAGACCACGCACAAGACTCTGTGCTGGAGAGCATGATTCCTGGATCAGTCGTCTTTGGGCTCACGCCAAGCAAAGATCACCCGTCATACTCGGCCAGTCAGTACAGCCTACTCAATTCGCCCCAAAGGAAAGCGGTGGCAGCTTTCCTTACTTACATGGCCAACAACGCCGATGACTATGATCGCAAAGATGCAAAGAGAGCTCTCGTATTCTGGGAGTCCGGCGCCTAACAATTCATTCAAGCCGAAGCCGCTTCGCGGCTCGGCTTAATTCAGGCGTTAGGTCCGCAACATGACTCCTCGCATTTTCAAATGGGCCATCTTCGCCTCGCTGATCCTGTCAGTACCGCTGCTCTTCTTCCTTGGCATGGCTGCTGGTTTCTTCCCCATGCTGGTTATTGCGGCCATCTCTCTTGCGTCTCTTGGCACCGACCCATTCCTTTCCATCATTGGGCTGGTTTATGTAGTCGCCTACGGCGCATTGCTCTATGGCATCGCACTGGGTGCCTCAAAGTTGGCCGGCCGTCTGTCTGGCGGTCTTCGGCTAGTCCTTGCCATCGGCATTGTTTCGGCTCTGGCCTGGACTACCTTCCAGCCTTGGTATGGCTGGGGTGGCTACGCTACGTCGCGCTACTATCCATTGCCCGTTATTGTTCGCAAGGCCCTTTCCCCGGAGCGGGCCTAACAATTCATTCAAGCCGAAGCCGCTTCGCGGCTCGGCTTAATTCAGGCGTTAGGCCGCCGGTGACCTCATGCGCTACTTGAAACAAGTACTTGTCGCAGCTTTCTCAATTGGGTGGCTCGCACCTTTGTGGCTGGCCGCCTGGCTGTTCGCCGACTTCTGGCAAGTGGAGGCGTGGCCCCACCTGCTGGGGCAGCAACCCGGGAACTCCTTTGAGTGGTTTGGCCCCATCAAGAGCTGCCTCAATTTCGGTTTTGCTTGGCTAGCCGCCGTACTTGCATACTGGTCATGGGTCGGCACCTCAGTTCTCAAGCGCGGGCGGTCGGCCTAACAATTCATTCAAGCCGAAGCCGCTTCGCGGCTCGGCTTAATTTAGGCGTTAGACCTGTATGCAAGAGAATCCGTACTCGGCACCACAAACAAGCGGCGACGAACTTCGCGATACGCCTCGTCGGCCGACGTCGGTCAAGCTTGCGGCTGCATTCATCATTTGTAATTCCTTAGCTGGTCACTCCAAATTCCTCTTCATCGATACTCCGACTACCGGAGTCATGACTGGTGTTGCGTTTGCCCTCGTCTTTGGCTTCACGGCGTTACTTATCGCAGCCGTTCTCTCGCGAGTTAACTGGGCCCGCTGGGTAGTTGTGGTTCTGTTAGGGGCCAGCTTGTCGTTTTTTCCTTTTGCCATTACACACGCTTCGATACCCGCGCTAAGAATCATCCTGGTCGCCCAGGCCGCCTTTCAGTTGGCGACTCTTGGGCTCATGTTCTTGCCGCCTTCGGTTAGGTGGTACAGGTCTAACAATTCATTCAAGCCGAAGCCGCTTCGCGGCTCGGCTTAACTCAGGCGTTAGGTTGTTATGGTGAGATCACTAGAAGTTTCAACATACTTTTCCGTCTTCTATGGGCTTGGCGCGCTGGGCTTCGTTGCCGTCACTGCGCTTCCAATTCGTCTGTGGACTCATCTGCGCCGAAATGCCTGGGCTTTACGTTCCAATGCCGGTCAGTGCGCGGCTTATCTCTTGTTGGCCACGGCCGGCGTCACAGCAATAGCACTTGCTGCCTCCGGCCTAGTCCATGTCGGGCGTTGCCTGCTCGGGTTCCACTGCAGTGCCAATGCTGCCGGTGGCTGGATGGCTCTCGGGGGTGTTGGTTTCTGGTACTTGGCTTATGAGCTGGTTGCCTTCGTCATCAATCGAGTTGCACTCAGACAGTCACGTGACGCAACCTAACAATTCATTCAAGCCGAAGCCGCTTCGCGGCTCGGCTTAATTCAGGCGTTAGGCCTCAGACAAGCCGTATGCCGGTACCGGAGAACAACATGTTCAACGACCTTCTTCCTCAGCGCTTTGACAACACGTACCACGGCCAAAAATTTGCACTTTGGCTCTTGGGGTTCCTTGCGCTCAGCAAGATCGTGATGGGTCTGAACTGCATCTTCAACGGCTACTACGTCGCGACTGCGGCTGATGGGATTCCCCTCGCCAATTACACGTCTGCCGGAGCTCAGGCCGTAGTCTCTATGTTCGCGGCATGGGGGTTGTCTGTATTCATCTTCGGCGCGCTATCTGTGCTGATATTGGTACGCTACCGCAACATGGTTCCATTCATTCTTGCGCTGCTACTAACAGAGCATCTGAGCAGAAAGCTGATTTTTGTCTTTTTGCCTATCGCTAAGCTCGAGGGATCAAAAGGATACCTCGTCAACCTTGTCCTCCTCGCCGCCATGATCGTTGGTCTGGTCCTCTCGCTGTGGCGCAGTCAAGGTAATCGGGCTGAGGCCTAACAATTCATTCAAGCCGAAGCCGCTTCGCGGCTCGGCTTAATTCAGACGTTAGGCCTATGAGATACCTCCTCGCAACTGCAGCAGTGCTTCTCGTCGCCTCTTGCGCTTCGACCCAGCCTCCGGCCACTGTCTGCGAGCAGCCCGACCGAACTGTTCGCATCTTTGGCCCTGAGTTGACCGTTACTCAACTTGAAAAGATTGGTATCGATTACGCCGCCAAGAATCCGGCCGTACCTCAGGTTCCTTTTGCCACGGGCAATCGGGTCTGGGAGCGCCTAAAGTCCCTGTATCAGCCTGGCGATGTCTTTAGGTCATTTGATGGGCCGCGCTGGAGTGATGGCACGCCCATAGCTGGCGGCTATATCCTGCTGCGAGGTCGGTGTGTCATCGGGCAAATCGCGCTGTGGCGGTCATAGGCCTAACAATTCATTCAAGCCGAAGCCGCTTCGCGGCTCGGCTTAATTCAGGCGTTAGGCCACATACCCAATGGATTCGGCGTCCGCAAAAGCATATGTCCTGACTCTCTTGGAGTATCAGGTTGACCTGCTCCGCCGGCGTCAAGAGCCCTGGGGCATGAACCGCGCTGAGTTTCTCTTTCAGCAAGTTGCTGTAACCGTCTTTGATCATCCGGAGATCCGGGGTTGGTTCCTCGGCCTAGTTCGGGACACGGTCTTTGGCCAGGAGTCTCGAGCCGCACAGTTGCTCCCGGAGTTCATCCTGTACTTCGCCCACGTCTCTCGCTGGCCAGAGCTTGCCGCGATCGCCACCGATATCCAGGGCCGGCCGGAGGACCCTTGGCATGAGAATCCAGCCATTACCTGGTCCTCTGAACTGTCACTGGCTCTCGGTGATGCATGGCAGGATCGCGAGTTCTATTCCGGCTCACTCGTGCACAATGTGGCCTAACAATTCATTCAAGCCGAAGCCGCTTCGCGGCTCGGCTTAATTCAGGCGTTAGGCGGCAGTGAAAGATCGTCGCGACTACGAAAAATCACTGGAGATCATCGGCGCCATGATTCGCGCTTGGGATCCATACGACCTCATTGCCGGGGGAGCACCCGCCAATGAGTTTGATGACCAAGTTGCAAGAATCACGGCCAAGGTCCCCAGCTTCTACGGCATCGACGAGATCGCACAGACAATCTCTGATGTGTTCTCGGCTTCGTTTGGCCCGGGCACGTTGGCGCCGGTAGACTGCTTCCGACCCGCCCAAGAGATATTCATGGAGTTGCGTCGTGCAAAGCTCCTGCCTGCTGCCTAACAATTCATTCAAGCCGAAGCCGCTTCGCGGCTCGGCTTAATTCAGGCGTTAGGCCTCATGAGACACATCATCGCAATTGTCTTCTTCTCCGTCGTAGTCTCGGGCTGCGCCAGCTTCTCGGACTCCGATCGCGTCCCGACGCAGCACGAGCTAGCGGGGCCTTACTCAATGGGCGATGGCCTAGGTCTGTGCCAAGAGGTCCTGCTTCGCGCCGACGGAACCTTCTCAGGGACTAACTGCGGTGGAGAGCACATTGGTGCCGGCAGCACTCAGTTCGGCGGCACATGGTCGCTGACAGGCAACATCCTCTCGTTCAATGGCACTGGCGGCGTGCTAGGGCCCCGCGGAGGTCTTCTATTGGCATGGCAACCCGGCCTTCGTAGAGATCCGCTACAAGCACGGCGACCGCGTGGAGCCTGTCTTTGTTTTCGAGCGGCAGCATGCACAATGAGGCCTAACAATTCATTCAAGCCGAAGCCGCTTCGCGGCTCGGCTTAATTCAGGCGTTAGGCGGCTGCGGTCTGGTGCTTCGCGGACTGTGGCTCCGGTTAATGCGTCGCAGCCTCAGCCCTCAATTTCTCCTGGCATGGCGCCTCATGGGTTCCGGGGCAGACGTCGTTCTTCGTCCGGTGCGTAGCTTCTGGGGCGGTGGGCTCCGGGAGTATCTGTCCTGCTCCTTCCAGCTCCGCAATCATTCATGGCGGCTTCGGCCGTATGGCGGCTCACGGGTTCCGGGGCAGGCGCCCGTCGTTGCTCGCTGCCGGCCGGCCTTCGGGTAGAGTCGCGGCAACGGGTGGTGCGCAGGGCAGGGGTCTGCAGGGTGCGCCGCCTAACAATTCATTCAAGCCGAACGCCACTTCGTGGCGTCGGCTTAACTCAGGCGTTAGGCCGCATGCTCAACGACGATCACCGCCGGAACCTCCTTGGACGAGCTGACGCCATTGCGTCGTCAGTTCATAAGGCGTGGACATACCTTCAGGTGCTCAAAGGGATGCAGGAGGGCGCCACAAAGGACTCTGAGAATCTCCTTGCGCACCAGATTGCATTTGATTCGATCTATCGTGCTGTTTTTGACGCGCTCTATGCAGTAATTGGGACCATTGCCGACACAACTAAGAACGTTGAGTCGATCCACAACTTGGTGAAAATGGCCCGAGCCTACCCAATCGACCAAGACGCCCGCATTGCGATCAAGACAGCTTTGTCCAAGATTGAGGAGACCGATGGGTCTCCCTTGAGACGGCTAAGAAACTGGCGGCACAAACATACAGCCCACCATACGCTTGAGGCCTTTACTCCAGAGTTTTACCTTGAGAACAAACTGGAGTTGGCTGAGGTGGAGCAAGGGATCAGTGCACTGGACTCTGCCTTGAGCGATATAACCTACCCAATTCTTGGCTGCCGGTATCTTCTCCGTCCCAGCACTGACAAGGTGGCCAGTAACTGCGCGTCACTGTTCACGCGTTATGCGGCCTAACAATTCATTCAAGCCGAAGCCGCTTCGCGGCTCGGCTTAATTCAGGCGTTAGGCGCCATTGGGAGACGTCTCAGTGATTGATGAGGTAGATGATTTTCTCTTTCGGCCGATTGCCCGGTTTGCGCTGATCGTCGCTCGTGCGCTCTGGTGGCTTAGCAGGGAGCTCCTTGTTGAGACAGTGGGGTGGTCCATTGGCTGGCTGATATGGCGGCTGCTGTCATTCGGTCGATTCCCCGACACGGGATTCGGCGATCTTGAGCAGACATCCGGGTGGGCCGCTCTGCTGGTTGAGTTCACCGGGCTTGCGGCAATCGCTCTCACCATCTGGGGACTTACTGCATATGTCAGCTAATAGATTCATTTTCACTGGCCAAGTGGCGCCTAACAATTCATTCAAGCCGAAGCCGCTTCGCGGCTCGGCTTAATTCAGGCGTTAGCTGCGCATGGAAACTCCAAAGTTAGTCACCCTTACATGCGAAAGCCTCACTCGGGGCCAACTTCCACTCGACCCGACCGACTGTGAGCTGACATTCACAGCCTCGGTCGGCACCGACGGGATCCGTGGCGACAACTTCCAGTTCATGGTTGTTACGCCCGCTGCTCTGGCTAGATCTCAGTACACGGGCTGGTGCAAGGACTACCTCCTGGTCCAGGACTTTTCTTGGGCGCAAGTAGACAACTATGTGACCAACTTGCTGGCCTCGGTCCGAGGAGAGTCGTGGCTTGACGTTGCAGAACAACTCCACCAGTTCATGGATTGGGAGTTCTATAACTACAGGAGTTCACCTTGACTGGCTTGCACAGCTAACAATTCATTCAAGCCGAAGCCGCTTCGCGGCTCGGCTTAATTCAGGCGTTAGATTGCTTTGGGAGATTTCATGCGTTCTGTTCTTCTTTCCGTGGCCTTGGCGGCGAGCCTCGCGGGCTGCAGTACCGTGGACACGATGACCGAGGGCTTCAAGCACTCCCAAGAGGTAGCTGGTGACCTGGAAAAGTCCGTTGGCTCGAGACCAGTTGTCGGTTTCAACTGGTCCAATGGGTCTTTGACCAATGTCAGCGTCAACTTCGAGGGGATCCCTCCCGGAGTTTCGCCTGAGCAGATCGCAATATTTAGCAAGCAGGCCATTGCCGCCCGCTTCAAGCAATCGCCCAAGCAAGTCGTAATCAGCTTTACCGTTCCTGGTGGTTAAGGGCACGCAATCTAACAATTCATTCAAGCCGAAGCCGCTTCGCGGCTCGGCTTAATTCAGGCGTTAGGCACCACAGGAGAGTTCATGAAGGTTTTGACAGCAGCAACCGCCTTTCTGGCGGTCATCTTGTCCTCGACAGCTGGCGCGAAAGAGGACTCAAAGTCCGACGCACTCAAGGACCAAGTCGCATACCTCACTAGCATCAGTGTTCCAGCGATGAAGGATCTGTGTGCCTCGCTGTACCCTAGCTTCCCTGATGGAGTCGATGTGATGTTCCAAATGTGGCTCCCTGAGCATCAGGAACAAATTTCGCGCGGGCGACAAGCGCAGATCTCGGGGTTGGAGCCTGGCAAGTCGATCGAGGAGTGGGAGCTGTCCACTGTTGAATCGGTAAAGCAGCAGTTCAATTCCGCTCCGCGGGACAAGCAGGACAAACGCTGCCTGGGCTTAATCACGGCGTTAGGACAGTGAGTGGTGCCTAACAATTCATTCAAGCCGAAGCCGCTTCGCGGCTCGGCTTAATTCAGGCGTTAGGCCCCGCATGAAGGTTCACGACAACGCCCCAAAACCTGGACGCATTTGGTCCATCGAGGTTCCTGCGCGGGTGGGACGGCGAACTCTTGTGCACATCATTGCCGGCATGCCCGGCGTTCGGGTGACGCAACAGCCATCGGCATTGTCATGGCTCCTGGACAAGCCATTCTGTCGCTTTGAGCTTGGTGGACGCTGTTTCACAATCGAGTCGTCTTGGCCAGCTGGCGAGAGGTTCGAGATTAGCCCTGACCCACCCGGTTGCGCAGAGGAGTTGTTGGTGATCAGGGAGGCGCTGCTTGCACATTCAGCCAGCGGGGCCTAACAATTCGTTCAAGCCGACGCCGCTTCGTTCCGGCACCAGGCATGGCAGGAAGAGCTTGCCATGCCTGGCACCTGCACTACGCAGCACGGCTTAACTCAGGCGTTAGGCCTCATAGAGAATTTCATGATTAGCTGGAAAAAGATCCTGACTTACGGCTTGTTCTTGTTCGCCGTCCAATTCGTGATCGGAATGGCAGCCGGGTTCTTTTCGCCCGGCACGAGCTCCCTCTTCTCGTCCGGTGACATAGCTGCATTCTTCGCCGGCCTCGCAATCTTTACCCATCTTTCAATTCGGAAAACAGCCCGCACGCTGTTGCACGCATTCTTGGTGCTTTCTGTTTACTGGGTACTGTCAATAGCCGCCGGCGTCATGCTCTCGCCTCTGCTGGGACATGTTCCATTTCTGCTTGTAGCGCTAGAGTGGCTTAGTCTGTTCGTAGCTATGGTCGCGGGGATGATGCTTGGTCTCTTCCTCCGTCATCGCAAGGTCTCTGCGTGAGGCCTAACAATTCATTCAAGCCGAAGCCGCTTCGCGGCTCGGCTTAATTCAGGCGTTAGGCGTCGCAATGAGCCTTCTACCATCCGGTGAAAATGTATGAGGCACAGCGAAAGACATCGAACACATCGGACAGGCTGGCTTCGCGCTGCCGTTCTTGGGGCAAACGACGGGATCGTTTCCACAGCGAGCCTTGTATTGGGCGTGGCAGCCGCTGGTGCAAGCACAAGAGCAATTCTCGTTGCGGGTGTCGCCGGTCTTGTCGCTGGAGCCATGTCAATGGCCGCTGGCGAGTACGTCTCCGTCAGTTCGCAGGCAGATACGGAGCGAGCCGATCTAGCCCGCGAGACAAAAGAGTTGGCCGCAAATCCAGCTCAAGAGCACGAAGAATTGGTATCAATCTATGTCCAGCGTGGACTTGATAGGCCATTGGCATCAAGTGTTGCCACCCAACTTATGGCTCATGATGCTCTTGGTGAACATGGCAGGGACGAACTCGGTATATCCGATACGTTGGCCGCTAAGCCAGTCCAAGCCGCATTCGCTTCCGCAGGAACTTTCGCTACGGGTGCTGCGCTTCCACTCCTGATGGTTCTGGTCCTCCCAAATGTCACGCTCATGTGGGGTCTCGCGAGTAGCTCCCTTTTCTTCCTTGCATTGTTAGGCCTTTTAGCTGCGCGCACTGGCGGTGCCCCGGCATTGGCATCCGTACTGCGTGTTTCCTTCTGGGGCACCTTGGCGATGGGTTTGACTGCGGCAGTCGGAGCGATCTTCGGGGTCACTGCGTGAAAGGCGTCGAGTTGACTGGTGCGCCGCCTAACAATTCATTCAAGCCGAAGCCGCTTCGCGGCTCGGCTTAATTCAGGCGTTAGGCCGCTATGGAAGACAACGACATCGTCCGCCTAGAAGATTTAGCTGCCATGCGGGCGGCTACTTCGCGAACCGCACGTCGAACTTTGCTGGTTGCTGCCCTAGTCGGCCCAGCCGCCGGGCTCATTGTGCTCGCGGTTGTCTATCTCTTGTACGGCCAGGAGCGCTTGGACCTCGGCTACATCGCTGCTGGCATCTTTGCCTTACTTGCTGTCCCTCAGTTCATGCACTGGTTTCGGCACTATCGAAGCATCTCGCGCCAACTGGACGCATTGGAAATTCGCGTCAAGAATGGCGAGCGTATCTACGGGTCGCAGGCCGGGTTCCACTCGTACCGCTAGCGGCCTAACAATTCATTCAAGCCGAAGCCTCTTCGCGGCTCGGCTTAATTCAGGCGTTAGGCCGCATGGACAGATCAAAGCTGATGAAGTTCTTCTCCGCCTACCTTCATGGCGCTTTTGCGGCGTCCATTCTCTACCTGTGTGTGTCTCGGCCCCTCAGTGGCACCGGCGCTACGCCGAGTATTCAAGTCGCTCTGTTGATCTATTGGCTTCTAGTTGCATGCTTGTTTGGCCTCACTTGCGCCGCAATCCTCCGCGGGTGGCCCTTCCAGCGAAAACTTCGCTACTTTGCGTTCGGCTCTCTGGCGCCAGCCCTGTTATTGGTTATTGTCACCAAGGTGGCCGCCCAGCTTGCGGCCTAACAATTCATTCAAGCCGAAGCCGCTTCGCGGCTCGGCTTAATTCAGGCGTTAGGCGCTCAGGTCCATGAAGACGTTGCCGATCTCAATTCAACATTCTGTGGCCAACCACTATCACACGGATGCGCGTGACTTCGCGGGGCGCTTCAATACCCTCTGGGAAGATCAGCTTCACAAGACTGGACGGATTAAGAGCTTTGTTGACTTGGTCATGGGCTGCGAATGTGCACTCAAATCCCACATTTTCCTTGGGCGCTTAGATCAACATCCTGACGAGACGTATAAGCTGGTGCGCCGCGCCGGACACAATGCGGAACAGCTATCTACAATTGCAGCGTTCCTTCAAGACCGGACGCTTTACGATCAGGTCGGATCCAAGCTCGGTCCATTCTCCGTTTTTGTAAGGTACTCACTGGACGCTTACTCGACCTTCTTCCCCGCACTTGCTGACTGGGCTGATGCACCTATCAACTACGCGGCAACAATTGGTAACAACGCATGGGTTCTTGGCGTTCGTGACGATCTAGACTGGCTAATAGAGTCATCCTCTCCGGAGTTCTCAGGCGCCGTGGACCATGACATTGAAGCCATTCTCCGGCATGAGCGGGAGATGGAAGACTTCATGCGTAGAATCGTGCCTAACAATTCATTCAAGCCGAAGCCGCTTCGCGGCTCGGCTTAATTCAGGAGTTAGGCCTCGTATGGAAGAAGTCGCTGCTCAAGCTGAAATAGACAAGCTGGTTACCGGCTTCTTCTCGGTTTTCGACAATCGCAATGGTCTCGCCCCAGATCTTGCCGATCTTCTGGGCTATTTCGCCGAAAAGGCCGTGATTGCTCTTTCCTCAGGCCAGGATATCCAGCTCTATACGGCCGTGGAGTTCGCACTACCACGCATTGAGCTCCTTTCAGGAGGTGCGCTCGTCAACTTCCATGAGGCCGAGACCAGTTCCACCACAAACATTTTTGGCGCCATCGCCGTCCGCACGTCGCGGTATCGCAAAGCTGGCGTGTTAAACGGCAGCCCTTATACCGGAACTGGCACCAAAATCTTTCAGGTGGTCGCGCTCGGCTCCGGCTGGCGCATTGCATCACTTGCTTGGGCCGATGACGAGGCCTAACAATTCATTCAAGCCGAAGCCGCTTCATGGCTCGGCTTAATTCAGGCGTTAGCCGGCCATGACAGAACTCTCCGACCGGATGAAAGCAGACACTCGCGAGGAGTGGCGGGAGTTCGGCTTCTTCTACACAAGCGACGACTCAGCCAAAGAGTGGCTGCTCTCGGGTGACAAGGCCGGCCTGCTCGGCTTCGCCGACATGCTTGACGCTTATGCCGCAGAGCCTCGATTCGCCACAAAGAGCGAGCACGAGCACTTTGGGCCGCACTGGTACCTAAAGGTGGTCACTTGGTCAGAGGCGCGCATAGACGGGCACGCTATCTGGGGATCGCAAGCTGACATTGCTCGGCTCGCTCAACTTGTGCGCAGCGCCGTTAAAGCTGCACAGGCAGGGGATTCCATTAACATCCGGGAGCAGTACTCCGGCGACTCTGAGTACACCCTTGTGCTCAAGGTCCAAGTGGATGGTTTCGACCCGGCCAGCCTAGATCCGCAGCTGGCCGGCTAACAATTCATTCAAGCCGAAGCCGCTTCGCGGCTCGGCTTAATTCAGGCGTTAGGTGCCAATGACACATGACGAAGCACTTGAGGCACTAAGAGCGTCTTTCTCTCGAGAGTCGTGCACCCCAACGCTTGGTACTGACGATCGAGAGGGATACATTCGAGAGCAGACTCGTCTACTTGAAGCAGCCCTAATCCCGCCGGTGACGGCCAATGTCAAGGACGAGGCCTATAGCCACGGTCTGCTGCAACGACTCGCCGGTCGAAGCGTTTTTGCAATTGCACACTCGGGCAATGAGTGGCTTGGCTTTATTCCGGAGACTGGAGAGTTCTTCCTCGCTTACGGGGAAAGCGCCGACCATCTGACTGCGCTCGGGTTCCATTCCGATGATGCGCTAGCTCAGTGGCTAGGCTAATGTCACAGATGCAATCCAAGGCGTCGCGGTTGGCGCCTAACAATTCATTCAAGCCGAAGCCGCTTCGCGGCTCGGCTTAATTCAGGCGTTAGAGCCCATGGATGTCATCTGTCCAGAGTGCAGAAAAAGCATCGACTTTGCGGACGCATTCGCGTCGTCTTTCTGCTGGGCGCAAACCCACTTCGGTCAGGCACGCCCCGCCATCGCGTTTCGCTGCCCTGAGTGCAACACACCTGCACATTTCACGCCGGATCATGAGGAAACGGAGATAGGCCTTCTTGGCTCTGGCCCGCCCCTGGATACAATTGAGGGGTCACGCTATCCAATTCATCTTTCCTTTCATCGGCAAGGTGATGTCCTGACAGTTCAGTGGGGAGCCCATAGCAAGACCGTGCCCACTGCGCGCTCCTTTGTCGCAGCGTTAGCGGCACGGGATGGGCTCTAACAATTCATTCAAGCCGAAGCCGCTTCGCGGCTCGGCTTAATTCAGGCGTTAGACCTCTTTGGTCACAACTATGAATCTGAAAATCCGTCAAGCAATTCTTGTAGCATTGTTTTGTATTGCTGGACCTATTACGCCTTTGTGGGCGGCGGACCCGCGCATCGACACTTCCTCAGACGAGGCCCTCCGAAAGAGCCTTGCCCAGATCGATGCTGAGCTAACACCCGCACAACGCGAGCAGTTCATCGCCGCTGTGATCCAACTTGACCTTGCGAACCCTCGATTCCGCAACATGACCATTGATCAGATTATGCAACTCATCAACGGCAAGACTGCCGTTGAGATCATCGAGTTTGCAAACGCACCAGCAGAGTCCAGGTGATATCGGCGAGGTCTAACAATTCATTCAAGCCGAAGCCGCTTCGCGGCTCGGCTTAATTCAGGCGTTAGGGCGAAAATGCAGCTATCCGGCATGTCAAGCATTCGGTCTTTAGGCCCCTCCCGCCTTTTCTGGCGCGTTGGCTCGGCCATCGTATTGCTTGCCCTCGGAATCATCGGCATCGACTTCTTGCTAACCGTCTACGGCAAGTATCACCAGTTGGACCCCGCTGCCTACACCATGTTCTGGGTACGACGCGGTTGGTTGTGGACCCACCTTGCCGGCGGGGCACTTACCATCATCTTGGGGCTGATCCAATTCCTGACCCAGTGGCCGCGGGCCTACTCGCGCCTGCATCGATGGACAGGCCGCGTATACATCACCGGTATGCTCATCGCCTGCGTGGGCGCCACAGGGCTGATCGCACTTCGCCGGCACCGTTCGCCATCCGCGCAGCATTCGCCGCCACTGCATTGGTGTGGTTGACGACGGCCCTGATTGGCGTAATCGCTATCCGTGGCCGCCGGGCGCCGTCACACCGCCGCTGGATGGTACGCAACTATCTTGTGACGCTCGCTCCCATCACCTTTCGAGCACTGATTAAGGTTCCAGGAATGATGGAGCTTGCGCCTCCGCCGGTAATGATCCCGATACTGCTATGGTTAAGTTGGCTGCTTCCCCTGCTGATCTGCGAGGGGGGCTATCGCATCGTTGATCGCGCGGGTTTGCGTCCCAGCAATTCGTTCAAGCCGAAGCCGCTTCGCGGCTCGGATTAATTAAGGCGTTATGCCCATTGAGAGGTTCCGTGGATCGTAAAGGTCTTGTTTGCTTAATGGCTTCCTATAACAAGTGGATGAACGCAAACGTTTATGCCGCTGCTCAAACTCTATCCGAGGACGAGCTGCTAGCCGACCGCGGTGCGTTCTTTGGCTCAATACTTAAGACACTCAACCATTTGGTCGTTGCCGACACAATTTGGCTCAAACGCTTCGCCGGACATCCGGCCAAGTACAGCGTATTGGAGTCAATGCTCCAGATTCCGGCGCCGGACACCATCGCCGATCTGGACAAATTCAAGGATCTCCCAAGCATCGCTGCCCACCGTACCTGGCTCGATCGGCTAATTAGCGACTGGGCACAGACAATCGGTGATTCAGACCTCGACTTCGTGATGACCTACACAAACTCACGAGGCGGAGTTGCCGAAAAAGATTTTTTTGGCCTAGTCATGCACTTCTTCAATCATCAGACGCATCACCGTGGTCAAATCACTACTTTGCTCTCGCAATCGGGGGCGGATGTCGGAGTAACTGACCTGCTTGCGTTGGTGCCAAACGGGCCTGGGGCATAACAATTCATTCAAGCCGAAGCCGCTTCGCGGCTCGGCCTAATTCAGGCGTTAGACCACTCATGGTGATCTCGTGGAAACAGCTCACGTTTGTTCCAACACCCGAAGCTCTTGAAGAGTTCCGCAGCAGTTGGGGCTGGTTCGTCCCGGATGAGATGATGGCCTTTATGGCCGCAACCTCAGGAGACTTGTTCTTCGAAGCCGCGGATGGTGCTGTTCACTGGCTGGACACGGGGCGTGGCGAGCTATCCCGTGTCGCAGCATCTCGCGATGAATTCCTAGCAGCAATGCGCGCTGACGGCGGCAATGAGTGGTTGATGACCCCGGTAGTAGAGGAGCTATTAGGCGCTGGGGCAGTTGTCGGAGACGGCCAATGCTTCGGCTACAAGGTGCTCCCCATTCTCGGCGGCGACTATACAGCGGACAATATGGTCCCCATGTCAGCCGTAGCTTGGTACGGTTCCTCAGGTTGGTATCATCAACAGCTGCATGATCTTCCAGACGGCACTCATGTCCGTCTCTCCGTTGGGGAGTGACCTAACAATTCATTCAAGCCGAAGCCGCTTCGCGGCTCGGCGTAGCTCAGGCGTTAGGTCCCATGGCAGTCAGTTCGAGAACTTACTTGCAATTCAAGCTTGGGCTGGGGGCCTTAATTGGGATAGGCAGCTTCATGGCCATTCCTCCGTACATGCTTTGGGGCTTGGCAACTTTCCCGATGCTTGTCTTAGCCGTCATCTCTTTGTCCAAACGAAGAGATCGCTTCACCCTGGCTGTTGCTTACATTATTTCTGGTCTCGGTGGCTTTGCGATCGGACACTTCTTCTGGCGAGCGGATGAGCTTAGCTGGGCCGGGATAAAATTGATGATCTTGCTAGTGACTGTCTGTACCATCACGGCCGTCCGCATCCTGGTGGTTAAGTCGGATGAGGACTAACAATTCATTCAAGCCGACGCCGCTTCGCGGTTCGGCTTCATCCATGCATTAAAGTGCGGACCAAGACCTCATGTACGGCGTGATAGAGAACTGGAACAACGGCTGGTACGGCATCGGTCTCGGGCTCTCGCGTCCGGAGATAGATCGGTTGATCGGCTTGCTCACAAAGCTTCGTGAAGATCCCGAGCAACACTTCCACATATCAAGCGATTATGTCGGTGCCGGTGGCATCGGCGACATTGAGGTGTATGTCGCCGAGGCAGACGGTCCAAGCAATCTACAATTCAGAGGTTTGGCGCTGCCTCCGAGCGGCGAATTGCCGCCAGCCAGTGCCTAGCAATTCATTCAAGCCAAAGTCATTTCACGGCTCAGCTTTGTTCAGGCATAGGACATCCATGCTACTGATCGCAACTGTGTTGGTAGCAGTCGGGGCTCTTATTACGCCCTTCTACTTTCATGCGCTTGTCCGTTTCCGTCGCATTCTTTTGGCGGAGCGCCCCGTTATCGCAGACCGGCGCGGGTCTCTCAGCTTCTTTTACATAGGCATGCACAAGATCGCTGATTTAAACGTGGGGGCGGCCATTGTCGGCGCTGCTTTCGGCCCGATTGCGCGAGAGCTCAAAGACCCGAATGCGATACGGTACGCTCGGCGCATCCGGCTTAGTCTTCTCGTGGGTGTGCCCGCTTACCTGATGGCGTTCGCCATCATGATCGCCGGTGCTCCCTAACAATTCATTCAAGCCGAAGCCGCTTCGCGGCTCGGCTTAACTCTGGCGCTAGCCCTCATGCCCAACTTACTTCGCGTCGCGTGCATCATCGCAATAGCAACTGGCGCTGCCTTGGGGGTCCTGGCGCTGCTATATGAGACAGGCTTTGCCCGTTACACGACGCCCCTTATCTGCTTAGGTATGGCCTTTTGCGTGTTCCAAGCCATGGACTTGGCGGTGGGTTCAGTCCTTCTCGTTCTTCGTCCCGCTCATCACCATCCTGTTCCCGCCAACTGCGGAGTTCTATGGCCAATACAGGTCGTTGGCCATCGTTCTTTACGCAATTGAGGCAGCAGCATTCATCACAATCTTGGCGCATCTGCTCCGGTCTCAAGTGACTAAGCAGTGGTTCACAGCGGTCCCATGAGGGCTAACAATTTATTCAAACCGAACCCGCTTCGCGGCTCGGCTTAATTCAGGCGTTAGGTGGCAATGGAGAGTTCTTCGCAAATCGGCCGTTGGAGCATCCGCTTCGATCCAGAGCGGACGAGAGAGCTCTACGCGCACACCTTAGTCATCGCTTGCGAGTGTTTGGACTGCGCGAACTTTCGTGCTGCCGGGGAGGGAGCATTCTCGCCCCCCTTTCTGCAGCTGCTTCAACAACTTGGAATAGATCCAGGCAAGCCGGCAGAGCTTTGCCATTACGGCAGCAGCGGTGAGCCTATGCCAACGCAAGGCTGGTTCCATTTTGTTGGCCGCCTTGAGGGTGGTGTGGACGCTTGGCGGCAGACCAGTGAGACAACCCATAGCCTTGATGCAGAACCCTTTCCCGGCATGAAGAGTGCTGGGTTCAGTGCGTGTTTGTCGCAGGTGCCGGAGCCATTTGAGGGGCAGCCTCTGGTCCAGCTAGAGTTTGAGGCAGTTGTTCCGTGGGTTACAGCGGTTCCGCTGGCATGAATCCCCGGTTGCCGCCTAACAATTCATTCAAGCCGAAGCCGCTTCGCGGCCTGGCTAAGTTCAGGGGTTAGAGCCCATGAGAAAGTCCTTTGCAATTCCAGCAATTTTCGTTGTGGCAACCGCATGCGGCCAGGTTGCCCTTGGTGCGGCCTGGATCGAAGCCTTCGCCCAGGTTGATCCCGATGGCTCTGGAGCGGCGGCCTTTCTATATGGGCCGCTATCTGCCCTCTCGGGTGTCGCACTGCCTTTCCTGCTCGGATACTTAGTTGGTCGCAGAGGATTTCTACTTGGCGCCTTGGTCGGTCTTCTGTCCGGCCCTGGTGAGCTGCTACTTATCACTCACAATGCGCCTTCTCTCGGGCTCACGTCACAACTTCTGTCCACCGCGATCGGCAGCGGAATTACTTGTGCCGTTGCGGCAGCGGCTGGGGTGGCCGCGAAGAGCAGAGGCTCTAATAGTTCATTCGAGCCGAAGTCGCTTCGCGGCTCGGGTTAATTCAGACGTTAGGTCAATTGGATGGCAATGGATAATCCACAGTTGGAACCAAGTCGCGCAATGGATAGGCTCCACTACGCAAAGAATATCATTGGCCTTGTAGGATTCACGGTCTTGTTTTTGTACTGCGCCTACCTGCTCTCTACCACGAGCAGGCCGAATGGCCTGCTTGTCTACGGTCTTGTGATGTTCGCGCTTCTGCTGACCATCATTCGCTCTGCTAGGCGCGTGTTTGCGATACGCCGCATTCTTTCAACTGGCCAAAAGTGACATGCGCGGCTATCGGCCAACAATTCATTCAAGCCGAAGCTGCTTTGCGGCGCGGCTTAATTCAGGCGTTAGATCTCCATGAAAGTAACCGCAAGCGACGTTCGCGGTAGAGCGCAAGTCACTCGCATCGCGGAGACGGATCCTAAGGCTGCGCTCAAGTTGGCTCGCAAGATTAGCCATGCTTGGTATCGGTGCCAGGCGCTTACCGCCGCGGCGGAGCGACTTAATGGCAAAGAGCAAATGGTTGCACTGTCTGCAGCCTTGGCCGCAGCAAAAGAGCAGGACGAGCCCAATCGCGTCGTAACGGTCGCGTCCTGGCCTGTTGGAGTGCTGGCCTCTATCAAGCCAGAGCTGGCGGCGAAATGGATCGCCGAACTGGTGAGCATCGCCGAGACTGAGCCTCACAATCTGAGGCGGTCACATGCTCTCCAGTTCTTGGCTTTCCAAACATCGCCTTATCCAGAGCTATTGGAACTCGTCACTCCCGCGCTGGCTGAGGCGCTACTTGGCGGCCATGGTCCACGTATCGACCGGGTGATCCGGGATACTTTTGATATCTTTCGATCCACCCATCCTCACTTGCTTCGACCGCTTGCCTTACACCACAAAGCCAATCGGCAGCAGCAAAAGCTCTTCGAGTCACTTCCTTGCGAGGAGATCTAGCAGTTCATTCAATCCGAAGCCGCTCCGCGGCTCGGCTTAGT
Source organism: Lysobacter sp. Root667 (assembly GCF_001427715.1). Taxonomy (NCBI): domain Bacteria; kingdom Pseudomonadati; phylum Pseudomonadota; class Gammaproteobacteria; order Lysobacterales; family Lysobacteraceae; genus Lysobacter; species Lysobacter sp. Root667. The sequence goes on along the minus strand of NZ_LMHF01000013.1, from coordinate 463,687 downwards.
TCAGGCGTTAGTACTTGCAGGAAGCTTCCCGCATGATCAATGTCGCACAAAAGAACATTGCGCCGTCGGCCGATCACCCTGATCACGACGTATATTCTTTCAGCGTCGTTCCCGGCAGCGATAAGCCTTTTGTCTTTGAGCAGTCCATTGGCGGAGGGCACTCCGAGCGAGGAGGTGCAACCCTCCTTTCCCTGAGCGAGCTCAATGAGTGGCCTGGCGATTGGCGCCAGCATCTCTATCATTCAGGCTGCTCCTGGGTCATTGCGGTGCTTGAGGCTGTCATTCCATCCGCGGACTCATCGTCGGCAGTTGAGTCAATCCTTGCTGGGCTTAGCCATCCTGGCGGCGAGGCCTAAAAATTCACTCAAGCCGATGCCGCTTCGCGGCTCGGCTTAATTCAAGCGTTACGCCCCTAAGGAAATTTCTCGCATGCTGAGTCTGGATAGTCCGCGTTGGGGAGAACTCCAGCATGCATATGGCTCCGCTTCGGATACACCTTTCCTTCTTCGCAAGATTCAATCAGCGCCGGATGCCATCGGCGAGTCCGAGCCTTGGTTCACCCTTTGGAGCTCGTTGGCGCATCAAGGCGATGTCTACTCAGCTTCATTTGCGGCTGTGCCTCACGTTGTAGCTGTCCTTGCCGCTCACCCAGAAAGGGCTGGCTCCACGTATTTCCAGTTCCCCGCCTGGGTGGAGATCTGCCGGCAGCGCCAAGGCACTCCGATGCCGGAGGATCTAGGGCGTGCCTATTTTGCGGCTCTGGGCCTGTTACCGGCCCTAGCGGCTGCGACAGCGTCCCGCCCGTGGGACGGGGTGATGGTCGCCTGCGTTCTTGCTGCCATTGCCGTGGTAAAAGGCGATGCTTCTGTGGCTGAGGCGGCGTTAGAGTTGTCGCCGGACGGAGCCTCTTCCTATCTGCAATGGCTAGCGGATCGGTAGTAGGGCCATAACAATTCATTCAAGCCGAAGCCGCTTCGCGGTGCGGCTTAACTCAGGTGTTAGGTAGCATGGACTCTCCAACGGACATTGAGGCTTGGGCAACTGCGTACATCGCGGTCCACGAGGCTCGCGCCAGTCTGGATGAAACACATCCGGGCTATCTGGCGGCCTATCACTTCATGGATGAGTTAGTCGGACCAATCGCTGAGGAGTGTTGGCAGGGCATTCTCGCCGTCGTGCATAAAAGGCCCTCGGACTGGGTACTTGGCATGCTGGCAGCCGGTCCTGTGGAAGATCTTCTTGCCTGCTCGGGCGTCCAGTTCATTGAGCGCATCGAGATCGAGGCTCGCCAAAACCCGGATTTCCGTAGCATGCTTCATGGCGCCTGGAGGAGTGGTACCCCGGAGATTGGGCGAGATTTGTGGCGGCGCGTGGGCCATCTGAGAATGCCGCCTAACAATTTATTCAAGCCGAGGCCGCTTCGCAGCTCTGCTTAATTCAGGCATTAGGGCGATATGGCAACTTCAAAGCAGCTGTTGGGCACATGGGGCGAGCAGCTTGTCGCAAAGATCTGCGACTGCCCAAAATGCAAGAGGCCCAAGACCCTCAAACTGCTCCCGCCAAACTTCAAGTGCGCCGACTTGATCTGTGACTTCTGCGGATTTCTGGGCCAAGTCAAAGCAATGACGGTTCCAACGGTTTCGGCTCTGCCAAAGCAAGTTCTTGGCGCTGCGTGGGCTCCACAGAAAGAGCGAATGGACTCTGGCATCTACTTTCCGCTCTTTCTGGTGCTCAAGGCTCCTTCAACCCACGCCATTTATTACCTCCCAACGGACTTCCAGAGCCCCGCGCTCTTTGCCGCGCGCAAGCCACTATCCAGCTCGGCGCGTCGCGCAGGTTGGCAGGGCTTCATGTATGTTCTCGGGGCGGTTCCTGATGGGGCGTTCGTGCGTCTCGCGTAGCGCCCTAAAAATCATTCAAGCCGAAGCCGCTTCACGGCTCGGCTTAATTCAAACGTTAGGCGGCATAACCACACACAACGGCCTACTCAGATGAGCCAGGAACAGCATCCACCCTCGCTGCACGGTTCCTGCCACTGCGGCTTGGTGCGCCTCACGCTGCCGGCGGCGCCCGAAACGGCGACGAGTTGCAACTGTTCGCTGTGTCGGCGCATAGGCGGGATATGGGCCTACTACGAACTTGGCTCGGTCTCTATCCAGGGCCATCCCGAGAATACGGAGAGCTACATCTGGGGCGATCGAACGCTGAGGAATTTTCGCTGCAAGACCTGCGGCATCGTCACCCATTGGGAGCCGGTTGAATCCGCGCCCTCCGCTCGTCACGGAGTGAACCTGCGGAATTTTGAACCGGCGCTCTTGGAGTCGGTCGTCGTCAGGCGCTTCGATGGGGCGGACACTTGGAAATTCCTGGATTGAGCGCTTGCCGTCCTTCGCATCCGGCGCTCAGGTCGTCGCTGCGCAGGGCTGGACCGTCGTGGGCGAGGGGCGGGCAGGGCGATGCGATTTGGAGATGGCGATACTGAGTCGGGGCTCGCCCTAAGTAGATCGCATGGCGATCGAGGCGCACGGTGGCCGCGGCGCTCGGCCGTGGGCGCGTGGCGCGTTAGGCTGACGCCTGGTTCCAGGCGGATTGGCGATGACGATACGGGCGGTGGTGTTCGACGTGTACGGCACCCTGGTGCGCATAGGCGAGCGGCGCGCGCCGTATCGTGCGCTGCTGGCGCGCATGGAAGCAGCGGGGCGTGCGCGTCAGGCCGGCGACGCGGCGGTCATCATGAGCCGGGACCTCGACCTGGTCGGCGCCGCTGCGCTGCTGGGGGCCGATCTGTCCGCGCCGGAGCTGGCCGCGCTGGAGCGCGATCTACAAGCCGAGCTGGCGTCGGTGCGCCTGTTTCCCGATTCGCTGACGGTGCTGCAGGCCCTGGCCGCGCGCGGCCTGAAGCTCGGCCTGTGCTCCAACCTGGCGGCGCCCTACGCGGCGCCGGTGCTGCGCCTGCTGCCGGCACTGGACGCCTATGCCTGGAGCTTCGAGGTCGGCGCGATCAAGCCCGAGCCGGCCATCTATGCGCACGTCTGCCGCCAGCTGGGCTGCGAACCCGGGCAGGTGCTGATGGTCGGCGACACCCCGGAGGCCGACCTGCATGGGCCGCGTCGCTATGGCATGCGCAGCCTGTTGCTGCGCCGCGAGGGGCCCAGGGCCGGCGACGTTGCGGGCGACACGATCTCGGACCTCGGCGGCGTCCTGGCCGCGCTGGACGCGGTCTGAGAACCTCGCCTGAAGGCAAGCCCGGACGCGGTGCCGCCGCGCCGGGGGATGCGGATGAGCCGCGAATCGCATCGCCAGCGCCGGCGAGGCCGCGCCTGATATTCATGCACGCATCGCGATGAAAGCCAAGATCGCGCATCGCATCCGCATGCGTATCGCGATGAGCGCGGATTTGGCCGGCGTTTCAGTTGCACGGCGTATTCTTCATATGAAGGACGCATCGCCGCAGGACCGCGATGTGAAGACGCGAAGCACGTCGCATTCCGCGGCGTTGAGCCGCACGGCGACGTGACGGCATTCGCAGATGCAAAACGCGTGCTGGTGTGTGATTTGCACGCACAGGGGGAATGCCATGAAAACCGTCAAAACTGCCCGAGCCGACCGGCTCGACCGCGCCTTGCGCTGGACGTTGGGCTTGACCCTGATCGCTGCGGTGGCCTGGGCCTGGGCCCAAGGCAGCGGCGCCGGCCTCTAAGGCCCCAGCGCGCCGCGTCGTTGATTTCGCCGGTAAGGCGCGCTTTGCCGCGCCCTGCGGCCCACCACCGCCCAATCGAGATGCCCGTTGAGCGCCGCGAGGCGCGATCGACGTAGGCTGCGGTGCCGACCGCATCGTCGCGACCGTTCACGACGCGCCGCTGGTTCCGCTGGCGCGGTGCGGTGCGGTGCGGCTTAGCGCAGCCTAGGGTCTAGTCGAGGTACCGATTGAGCGCGGCGATCATGTCGCGCCGACGCAGCAGGAAGTCCCACAAGCTGCCGCCGAGCTGGCGCCACAGCACCGCCGAACGCACGGCCGCCAGCAGCACCGCGCGCACTTCGGCGACCACGCTGGCCTGGCCCAGATAATGCGGATTGCCCTGCACCAGCACGCGCGGGCGCAGGTGGCTGAGGGTTTCCGCGTAAAGGCCGCCGAGCCCGGCGAGCACGTCCGGATGGCCGCTGCCGAGGCGTTCGGCCGCGCCGGACTGGGCGAGGATGCCGGCCTGCACGCGCTGTGCCATGTCGTGATCGCGCACGAAGCGGCGTTCCAGCTGCATCACCGCCAGCGCCAATCGCGGCAGTTGCTCGTCCTTGGTCTCGCGCACGAAGTAGTCGCGCAGCAGCACCAGGCCCGGACGCAGCGCCTCGACGCCGCCGTAGACCTGCGCCAGCGAGGAGGCGTCGATGCGGAACACCGAATCCAGCGCCGTGCCCAGCACCGCGGCGTTGGCCTGGCCGGTGTCGGCGATCCGGCGCACCTGGGCCAGCGCCTGTACCAGGCCGGCGAGGGCGAGCACGCGCTCGGAAATCGTCTTGGAGGCGGGGGAGGCGCTAGGGGTGGAACTCATGCGGCATTGACCCTCAAATGGTGTTCCAGCGGCGCGTCGGTGGCGGCGATGACGGCGCCGCCCAGGCAGACCTCGCCGTCGTACAGCACCAGCGACTGGCCGGGGGTGACCGCGCGCTGCGGGCGCGCGAAGCGCACCTGCAGGCAGCCGTCGTCTTGTACTTCGACCTCGCAGGCTTCGTCGGGCTGGCGGTAGCGGGTCTGCGCGGTGCAGGCGAAACGCTGCGCCGGCGGCGCGCCGGCGATCCAGTGCGCGCGCTCCGACCACAGCGCCTGCGATCGCAGCCAGCGGCTGTCGCTGCCCTGGTCCACGTACAGCACGTTGCCCGCCACGTCCTTGCCGACCACGTACCACGGCGCCGGCTCGTAGCCGCGTACGCCGCCGATGTTGAGCCCTTCGCGCTGACCCAGGGTGAAATAGAAAACGCCGGGGTGGGTGCCGATCACGCGGCCGTCGGCGCGTTCGCCGTCGACCGCACGGATCTCGCCCGCGCGCGCCGGCAGGTAACGCGCCAGGAACTCGCGGAAGTCGCGCTCGCCGATGAAGCAGATCCCGGTCGAGTCCTTCTTGGCCGCGGTCGGCAGCCCGGCCGCCTGCGCCATCGCGCGCACGTCGGTCTTGATCAGCTCGCCGAGCGGGAACCGGGTCGCCGCCAGCTGGGCCTGGCCGAGCTGGTGCAGGAAATAGCTCTGATCCTTGCCGCGATCGGCCGCGCGCAGCAGCCGGTGGCGGCCGCCGCTGTGGTCGACCCGGGCGTAGTGGCCGGTGGCGATGAATTCGGCGCCCAGTTCGTGGGCGGCATCGAGGAAATGCTTGAACTTGATCTCTCGGTTGCACAGCACGTCCGGGTTGGGCGTGCGTCCGGCCGCGTACTCGGCCAGGAAATGCGCGAACACGCCGTCCCAGTACTCGCTGGAGAAATCGCGGAAGTGGATCGGCAGGCCGAGCCGGCCGCAGACCGCGACCGCGTCGCGGCGGTCGTCTTCGGCGCGGCAGTCGCCGCTGCCGTCGTCGGCCCAGTTCTGCATGAACAAGCCCGCGCAGGGCTCGCCCGCATCGCGCAGGAGCAGGGCGGCGACCGAGGAATCGACCCCGCCCGACATGCCCACCACGGTGCGTACCGAAGCCACTGCGCTCAATCCAGGTGCTGCATCAGGTCCAGCGGATGGCGGCGGCCGGCCAGGAAGTCGCTGGCGGTGCGCCAGACCAGGGGGCTGCGGTGGCGCGCGGACTCGGCCTGGAGCTCGTCCGGGCTCAGCCACAGGGCGCGCACGATGCCTTCGTCCAGGCGCCGGGTCGCATCGTGCGCGACCGGCACCGCGGCGAAGGCGAAGCGCAGGTAATGGCGGCCGTCGCTGCCGTCGGCCTGCAACGGTGCTTTCCACTGGTAAGCACCTACGAAGCCGGTCAGGCGCACGTCCCAACCGGTTTCCTCGCGGGTTTCGCGCAGGGCCGCGTCGACCAGGCTCTCGTCGGGCTCCAGGTGGCCGGCGGGCTGGTTGATCACCAGGCGCCCGCCGACCCGTTCCTCGACCACGAGCAGCCGCCCGCCGTCGACCACCACCGTGGCGACGGTGACGTCCGGCTGCCAGAAGCGGCCCTCGCGGTAGCTCATCAGAACTCGTCCTTGCCCGGGGTCAGCTCGGCTTCCATCAGGTCGGCCGCGCGCAGGGCGTAATCGAGGGCGTCGTCGAGTTCCTCGGCCGGGGCGTCGGCGCGCAGCTTGACCACGAATACGGCCATGTTGCCCTGCTTGACCCAGCCGCCCATCTTGCTGGACTGGCTGTCTTCGAGCAGCTTGTTGGCCAGATCGGCCGGGAACGCGTCGTTCTCGGAGCGGTAGGCCGGGGCCCAGACTTCGCGCACCTTGTGCTTGCCGTAGCTTTCGGTGCGCGAGATCACGAAGCCCAGCTGGCTGCGGTCGTCGTCCATCTCGAAGGTCAGCTTGTAATCGCCGTCCTCGTCCACCTCGTACTTGTAGCCCAAGCCGTCGAGCTGCTTGGCGATGCGCGGGTCGGCGGCGGTCGAATGCTGGGCTTCGTCGGCTTGAGCCTTGTTGCTGGCGGCCTGGGCGGCGGCGGGCAGCAGCAGGGCGGCGGCCAGCGCAGCGGGTAGGGCCAGGGCGGTAAGGCGCATCGGGATTCCTTTCTCTTCAGGGTTGGGAAGGAGCAGCAGTGGCGCCATTTTGCAGTGCCACGCTCTCGGGCGTCCACGGCCAACGGCCTGCCGGCCGTATAATTTACGTATGTCCAAACAAACCGAACACGAACACAGCCATGGCGTACTGGTGGAGACGGGGAAGCCGGAAGTCGCCCGGCCGCCGCTGTATTCCGTGCTGCTGCTGAACGACGATTACACCCCGATGGACTTCGTGGTGGAGGTGCTGATGCGCTTTTTCCCGATGAACGCCGAAAAAGCGACCCAGATCATGCTGCACGTGCATACCCGCGGGCGCGGGGTTTGCGGCGTCTTCACACGCGAGGTCGCCGAATCCAAGGTGGCGCAGGTGAACGAATTTTCAAGGCTGCACCAGCACCCCTTGCTGTGCACGATGGAAAAAGCCTAAAACGACAGCCGTAGCTCCGCGACGACGGGGATGGAAAAACCGCCGGCCGGCCCCACCTTGGGTGCATACGTTCTGGAGGCCCCCTCCCATGTTCAGCAAGGATCTCGAATACAGCATCGGCCAGTGCTACAAGCGCGCCCGCGAGGCGCGCCATGAGTACATGACGGTCGAACACCTGCTGCTGGCCCTACTCGACAACCCCTCCGCCGAGGGTGTGCTCAAGGCCTGCGGCGCCGACTTCGTCCGCTTGCGCAGCGACCTGGAGCAGGCCATCGCGACCTCGGTCTCGGTGCTGCCCGAGGATGTCGACCGCGACACCCAGCCCACCCTGGGCTTCCAGCGCGTGCTGCAGCGCGCGGTCTACCATGTCCAGTCCTCCGGCAAGAAGGAGGTCACCGGCGCCAACGTGCTGGTGGCGATCTTCGGCGAGAAGGACTCGCACGCGGTCTATTTCCTCAACCAGCAGGACGTGGCCCGCCTGGACGTGGTCAATTACCTGTCGCACGGCATCGCCAAGCACGGCGCCGAGGACGCGGGCGGCCAGCAGGAGGACGGCGAAGCCAAGCCGGCCGAAGGCGGCGAGGGCGAGGGCAAGTCCGACGCCCTGGCCGAGTTCGCGGTCAACCTCAACCAGCTCGCCCGCGACGGCCGCATCGACCCCCTGGTCGGCCGCGCCGACGAGGTCGAGCGCACCATCCAGGTCCTGTGCCGCCGGCGCAAGAACAACCCGCTGTACGTCGGCGAGGCCGGCGTGGGCAAGACCGCGATCGCCGAAGGCCTGGCCAAGCGCATCGTCGACGGCGACGTGCCGATGGTGCTGGAGAACGCGACCATCTACGCGCTCGACCTGGGCGCCCTGGTCGCCGGCACCAAGTACCGCGGCGACTTCGAGAAGCGCCTCAAGGCGGTGCTGGCGCAGCTCAAGAAGCTGCCCGAGGCGGTGCTGTTCATCGATGAGATCCACACCATCATCGGCGCCGGCTCCGCCAGCGGCGGCACCATGGACGCGAGCAACCTGATCAAGCCGGCGCTGTCCTCGGGCGAGCTGCGCTGCATCGGTTCGACCACGTTCCAGGAATACCGCGGCATCTTCGAGAAGGACCGCGCGCTGGCGCGGCGCTTCCAGAAGATCGACATCGTCGAGCCGACCGTGGGCGAGACCTTCGAGATCCTGCAGGGCCTCAAGCCCAAGTACGAGGCTCACCACGGCGTGACCTACGCCGACGAGGCGCTGCAGGCCGCGGTCGACCTGTCGGTCAAGCACATCGGCGACCGCCTGCTGCCGGACAAGGCCATCGACGTCATCGACGAGGCCGGCGCGCGTCAGCGCCTGCTGCCGGAAAACGTGCGCAAGAGCCTGATCGACATCGAAGAGATCGAGACCATCGTGGCCAAGATGGCGCGGATTCCGACCAAGCAGGTCTCGGCCAGCGACAAGGACGTGCTGCGCAACCTCGAGCGCAACCTCAAGATGGTGATCTTCGGCCAGGATCCGGCGATCGACACCCTGACCGCCGCGATCAAGCTCGCGCGCTCGGGCCTGGGCAACCCGGACAAGCCGATCGGCAACTTCCTGTTCGCCGGCCCGACCGGCGTGGGCAAGACCGAGGTCACCAAGCAGCTCGCGCTGCAGCTGGGCATCGAGCTGGTGCGCTTCGACATGTCCGAGTACATGGAACCGCATTCGGTCAGCCGCCTGATCGGCGCGCCTCCGGGCTACGTCGGTTTCGACCAGGGCGGCCTGCTGACCGAGAAGATCGTCAAGACCCCGCATTGCGTGCTGCTGCTGGACGAGGTCGAGAAGGCGCATCCGGACATCTTCAACATCCTGTTGCAGGTCATGGACCGCGGCACGCTGACCGATACCAACGGTCGCGAGGCCAACTTCAAGAACGTGATCCTGGTGATGACCACCAACGCCGGCGCGGCGCAGGCGGCGCGGCGCACGATCGGCTTCACCCAGCAGGACCATTCGACCGACGCCATGGAAGTGATCCGGCGCAGCTTCACCCCGGAATTCCGCAACCGCCTCGACGCGGTGGTGCAGTTCCAGGCGCTGGGCTTCGATCACATCCTGCGCGTGGTCGACAAGTTCCTGATCGAACTGGAAGCGCAGTTGCACGAGAAGAACGTCACTCTCAGCGCGACCCCGACCGCGCGCGACTGGCTGGCCCAGCACGGCTTCGATCCGCTGATGGGCGCACGCCCGATGGCGCGGGTGATCCAGGACAAGATCAAGCGCCCGCTGGCCGACGAGCTGCTGTTCGGCAAGCTGATCGGAGGCGGCCGCGTCAGCATCGACGTCAAGGACGACGAGCTGGTGGTCGAGTCCCAGGCCGAGCCGGAGAAGCTGTTGCCGGTGACGGTGTGATCAGGCGGTTTGATCAGACAGTGTGATCGGGGCGCGCTGCCCGGGCGGCGCGCTCGTCGATAAACGAAAACAGGCGGCCGAGTGGCCGCCTGTTTCGTTTGCGCGCGGGTTTGGCGCGCATCTCTGAACCAGGACGTATCCGCCTGGCTCAGGCACCCATGCAAGCTGGACGGTCTCGCAACCGTCGTACCCGCGGTTCCCGATCCTGCCCGGCTGCGATCAGCGGCGCTTGGTGTAGCGCGCGTAGTCGTCGGCGTCGATGCGTTCGACCGCGTTGATCTTGCAGTTGGCGTTGTTGGTCTTGACCCGGGTGCCCGTGGGGCAGATCCGGCCGCCCTGGCCGTCGGCGGACAGTTCGAAGCGGGTCGCCAGAGGCAGGCCGTCGCAGGAGCTGCCGACGCTGAGGCGGTAATAGGCGTCGCCGTCGGCGACCAATACGTACTGAGTGCCGAAGCGCGAGACCTGTTGCGAGCCGCTGAGGTCCACGCAGTCCTGGATCGCGTCGCCGGCCAGGGCCGGCGCGCTGATCGCGCACAGGCCGAGCGCGATGAGTAGGGAAAGTCGGTGGGTATGACGCATGGCACAGCTCCTTGTTGGGGATCGGGTGGTTATCAAGCTAACGACGTGCGGTATGCGACGAATCTGGAGGAAGTCGCCATGACCTCCGGCACCGTGCGCGCCGGGTACGATTCGCCGCGAACATCGGCAGACGAAATACGGGTTTGCAGGGCGCATGCTGCGCCGGCCGTTGCGCGGCGCAAGCCGTCTTGCGACGGGGCGGGCCGCGACGGGTGCGAATCGGAACGGGCGCCGACGAATCGGAAGCGGCCGCTAGCGACAGCGCGCAGGCGAGCGCCAACGCGCGGCGCGCAGGCGGCCGAACCGTTCGTCATCGCAGGCGAGCGGCGCGGCCGGTGGTGTGGGTGGCCCGGCATGCATGTCTGGATGCCCGGGCGTGCGATTGGGTTGCAGCTGCGGTGCCAGGATCGCTGCGCCAGGCCGGAGCGCGGCCCGCCGCGAAAACGAAAAAAGCGGCCATCGGCCGCTTCTTTGCTCGCTTGCCGCGCTATCGCGATTACTTCATGCGATAGGTGATGCGGCCCTTGGTCAGGTCGTAAGGCGTCATTTCGACCTTGACCTTGTCGCCGGTCAGGATGCGGATGTAGTTCTTGCGCATCCGTCCCGAGATATGGGCGATGATCTCGTGCCCGTTTTCGAGGCGCACGCGGAACATGGTGTTCGGAAGGGTTTCCGCCACCGTGCCCTCGAATTCGATCACGTCATCTTTTGCCATGTGTTTCCTGAATGAGGAAGAACGGGCGTTTCGCGCCCGCGAAGCCCGGCATTGTGCCACGCCGGGACCCGCGGTGCAAAAATGTTGTTAATCGGTGCCAGGGTCGTAGCGGTCCGGGTCGTCTGCGGCCAGGGACGGCGGTGGCGCGTCGGCCAGTTCCCGGGCGGGGCGGTCTCCAAAGCGCTCGCTCCAGGAGCCCGGGCTGAGCCCGGCGCCGGTCAGTTCGGCGATCGCGGCCAGGAAGCGCGGCCGCGGCCAGAGTTCGGCGCCCAGGCTGAGCAGATGCTCGTTCTCGACCTGGGCGTCCAGCAGCGGCCAGCCCCAGGCGTGCAGGCGCCGCGCCAGCGCCGCCAGCGCGACCTTGGAACCGCCGGACTGCAGCGAGACCATGCTTTCGCCGAAGAACATGCGCCCGATCGCGACCCCGTAGATGCCGCCCGCGAGGCGCTCGCCGTCGTAGACCTCGACCGAATGGGCATGGCCGAGCCGGTGCAGCCGCAGGTAGGCGGCGAGCATTTCCTCGGTGATCCAGGTGCCGTCCTGGCCCGGTCGGGGCATGCGTGCGCAGGCCTCGATGACCTCGGCGAAGGCGGTGTCGGCGCGCACCCGCCAGTCGCTGCGGCGCAGCTGGCGGCGGAACTTCGACGACAGGCGCACGCCGTCGCTGCGGAACACGGTGCGCGGGTCCGGGCTCCACCACAGGATCGGCTGGTCGTCGGAGTACCAGGGGAAGACGCCGTGGCGATAGGCGTTGAGCAGCCGCGCCGGCGACAGGTCGCCGCCGAGCGCGAGCAGTCCCTCGGGCTGGCGCAGAGCGCGCTCGTGCGGCGGGAACGGCGCCTCGGGATCGGCGGACAGCAGCGCGGGCAGGGGATTCATCGCGACGATGATCGCCGAGTTCGGGCGCGGCCGCTCAGTCGACCTGCTTGAACGGACTGTGCGCGGCGAGGGTGCGCGCGTAGCCGCGGATCGAGGCGCGCTCCTCGCGGCACCAGGGCGCCAGCGCCGCGCGGAAACCTTCGTGGCCGATCCAATGCCGGCTGCGCACGAACGTGGGCAGGAAGCCGCGCGCGAGCTTGTGTTCGCCCTGCGCGCCGGGCTCGAAGCGGGTCAGGCCCTCGCGCAGGCAGTAGTCGATGCCCTGGTAGTAGCAGGTTTCGAAATGCAGCCCCGGCAGCGCCGCGTCGGCGCCCCAGTAGCGGCCGTACAGGGTGTCGCCGCCGCGCAGGCACAGCGCGCCGGCGATGGCGCGGCCGTCGATTTCGGCCAGGAAGATCACCAGCGACCGCGGCATCGTGCGGGCCAGGTGATGCAGGAACTCCAGGGTCAGCGCCGGGTGGTTGCCGTAGTCGGCGAAGGTGCGCAGGTAGAAGCCGTGCATCAGCGCCAGTTCGGCCTCGCTGGCGTCGCCGCCTTCGACGGTGCGGAAGCGCACGCCGGCGCGCGCGACCTTGGCGCGTTCCTGGCGGATGTTCTTGCGGTGCTTGTGGTCGAACGCAGCCAGGAAGCCGTCGAAGTCGCGCCAGGCCGGCCCCTCGGCGGCGGGCGGATTGCGCCAGTGGTATTGGACGTCGCTGCGCTGCAGCCAGTCGTCGCCGAACAGCGCATCCTCGTCCTCGCGGTGGAAGTTCACGTGCGCGGAAGACAGGCCCTGGCGCTGGGTCAGCGCGGCCATGGCCTCGACCAGCAGGCGCCGGTCGTGGTCGTTGCGGGCGAGCAGGCGCGGCCCGGTCACCGGCGAGTAGGGCACCGCGCACAGCCACTTGGGAAAGTAATCCAGACCGTGCTGGGCGTAGGCATGGGCCCAGGCGTGGTCGAACACGAACTCGCCGTGCGAATTGGCCTTGAGGTAGGCCGGCGCGGCCGCGATCAGCTCGTCGCCGCGCCACAGGCTCAGGTGCTGCGGGGTCCAGCCCCAGTCCTCGCGCAGGCAGCCCTGGCGCTCCAGCCCGGACAGGAAGGCGTGGGCGAGGAAGGGGTTGCGGCCGTCGTGCAGCGCGTCCCAGTGAGCGGGCGCCAGGGACGAGAGCTCGGGCAGCAGGCGTACGCCGATCGCGTCAGTCGCGGCGTCGGTAGACATCGGGGTCGTGGCGTTGCATGTGCCGCTCGGGTTCGCCGAGCGCGTCGAAACCCAGGCCCGCGTACAGGCGCTGCATGTCGCGCGTGACCAGGTGCCAGCGGCGCAGTCCCTGCACGCGCGCGTCGTCCATCAGCGCCTGCACGATCGCGCGGCCGTGGCCGCGGCCGCGCTGCGCGGGCAGCACGAACACGTCGGCGAGGTAGGCGAAGGTGGCGTGATCGGTGACGGCGCGCGCGAACGCGACCAGCTCGCCGTCGACGTAACCGCGGTAGCACAGCGAGTAGGCGAGGGCGCGGCGCAGGGTCTCGGCGGGGATGCCGGCGGCCCAGTACGACTGCGACAGGAAGCCGTGAATCGTGGCGAAGTCGCTGTCCGACAGCGGCGCCTGACGGTCGTCGCGGATCTGCAGCGCAGTCATCAGCGCGGCCGCTGGATGGTGAAGGGCAGCACGATCGCGAACGGCTCGCCGCGATCGTCCCTGCAGAACAAGCCGGGTTCGCGCGCCTGCGCCGCCGCCGGCAGCGCGGCCGCCAGCAGCAGGCTCAGGAGCGCGGCGCGCACGCTCAGGCGTCCTTGTCGAGGAACTTCTCGGCGTCCAGCGCGGCCATGCAGCCGAAGCCGGCCGAGGTGATCGCCTGGCGGTAGACCTGGTCGGCGACGTCGCCGGCGGCGAACACGCCCGCAACCGAGGTCTGGGTGGCGTTGCCGTCCAGGCCGGTCTTGATGGTCAGGTAGCCGTTCTTCATTTCCAGCTGGCCTTCGAACAGGGTGGTGTTCGGGGTGTGGCCGATGGCCACGAACAGGCCGTGGATCGACAGCTCGCGCACCGACTCGTCGAGCACAGACTTCACCCGCAGGCCGGTCACGCCGGCGTCGTTGCCCAGCACTTCCTCGACGGTGTGGTGCCACACCGGCTCGATCTTGCCGGACTGGATCTTGGCGTGCAGCTTGTCCTGCATGATCTTTTCGGCGCGCAGCGTGTCGCGGCGATGCACGAGATAGACCTTGCGGGCGATGTTGGACAGGTACAGCGCTTCCTCGACCGCGGTGTTGCCGCCGCCGATCACCGCCACGTCCTGGTCCTTGTAGAAGAAGCCGTCGCAGGTCGCGCAGGCGGACACGCCGCGGCCCTTGTACTCGTCTTCCGAGGGCAGGCCCAGGTACTTGGCGGTGGCGCCGGTAGCGATGATCAGCGCGTCGGCGGTGTACTCGCCGGAATCGCCGGTCAGGCGGAACGGCCGTCGCGACAGATCGGCACTGTGGATGTGGTCGAACACGACCTCGGTATCGAAGCGTTCGGCATGCGCCTGCATGCGCGTCATCAGGTCCGGACCCATCAGGCCGTGGGCGTCGCCGGGCCAGTTGTCGACTTCGGTCGTGGTCATCAGCTGTCCGCCCTGTTGCAGGCCGGTGATGACCAGCGGCTTGAGGTTGGCGCGGGCAGCGTAGACGGCGGCGGTCCAGCCGGCGGGGCCGGAACCGAGGATGACGACGCGGGAGTGCTTCGAAGGGGTCATGTATATAATCGCGGGCTGTGGGACGCGCGTTCGCGCGATGTGTCTCCGGCACGCGAGCCGTACGCCGGCGTGTTGAAGATGCGGTTGACGCCATAGCTTGGCGGCGCCGTCCCGGCAACACAAGGCGCGCGCCACGGACGCAATGTTGCACGGCGCGCGACCCGGTCCCCGATCGGCGAAGAACCCAGGCAGGACGCGCCGCGCATGCGGCGTTTTTCTTGGCCCCACTGGAGAGCACCGCGATGCGTATCGGCGTACCCAAGGAAACCAAGACCCTCGAAGGGCGCGTGGCCCTCGTCCCGGCCGCCGCCGGCGACCTGGTCCAGCGCGGCCACAAGGTCTGGCTGGAGCACGATGCCGGCCTCAAGAGCGGCTTCAAGGACATCGACTACACCCGCCTGGGCGTGAAGATCGCCGCGGACGCCGCGGCGCTGTACGAAAAGGGCGAGCTGATCGTCAAGGTCAAGGAGCCGATCGCCGGCGACCTCCAGCACCTGCGCAAGGACCACCTGCTGTTCTGCTACCTGCACCTGGCCGCCGAGCCGGTGCTGACCCGGCAGTTGCTGGACATCGGCCTGACCGGGGTCGCCTTCGAGACCGTCGAGCTGCCCAACGGCGACCTGCCGCTGCTGGCGCCGATGTCGATCATCGCTGGCAAGATCGGCATCCAGGTCGGCACCCACCTGCTGCACCAGCCCATGGGCGGCAAGGGCAAGCTGCTGGGCGGCCTGCCGTCGACCGAGCGCGGCAAGGTCGTGGTGTTCGGCGCGGGCCAGGCCGGCGGCGCTTCGGCGGCCCTGGCCGCGGCCGGCGGTTCCAACGTGACCGTGTTCGAAATGCGTCAGGACCGCATGGACCAGATGATGCGCCTGGGCAACAACGTCACCGCGCTGTTCCCGTACGTGGACGTGGTCGCGCGCGAAGTGGCCTCGGCCGACCTGGTGATCGGCGCGGTGCTGGTCACCGGCGCGCGCGCGCCGCACGTGCTGACCCGCGACATGCTCAAGGGCATGGAAGACGGCAGCGTGGTGGTCGACATCTCGATCGACCAGGGCGGCTGCTTCGAGACCTCGCGCCCGACCACCTGGAAGGAGCCGACCTACGTGGAGGAGGGCGTGACCCACTTCTGCGTCACCAACATGCCCGGCGCGGTGCCGCAGACCTCGTCGCAGGCGATCTGCGCGGCGATCCTGCCCTGGGTCAACAAGCTGGCCGGCGGCGACTGGCGCGGCAACCAGGCGCTGGTGCGCGGCATCAATGTCGAAGCCGGCAAGCTGGTGCATCCTGCGCTGCAGGGCATGAAGCTGTAACGTGGCGGCAGGCAGGCTTGTTCGTGGAGCCTGGGCCGGTCGCGGTTCCGGTAACGGAACGGCGGCACGGTGCCCACGGGCACCGACGGATCCCCGCTGCGGCGGGGATCTTGCTGTGAACGTGCTGTTATTTCGCTTTGTTTCGCCGTATATTCAATAACTAACGGAATCTAGCTAAGGCAGAACATCACGGTGGCGCAAGCTCCCACAGCAAGCCGAAAGAAGCCCACGGCGCAAAAGGCGCCGCCATCGCCGCGTCGTCAGCGGTTGGTGCGCGACATCGCCTTGATTCTGATCGCGCCGCTGCTGCTGTATCTGCTGGCCAGCCTGCTGTCGTTCTCGCCGCAGGATCCGGGCTGGTCGCATTCGGGCTCGATCACCGCGCCCTTGCACAACCTCGGCGGGCGCGTCGGCGCCTGGACCGCCGATGTGCTGCTGTACCTGTGCGGCTACGTCGCCTTCCTGCTGCCGGTGATGCTGGGCGCGATCGCCTGGATCGCCCTGTTCGGTATGGACGCGGACGGCGACGGCGATGCCGACCTCGGTCCGGCGCTGCGCCTGGTCGGCATCGTCGGCTTCCTGGTGTCGGCCACCGGCCTGCTGCAACTGCGCTTCGGTCCGGCCGAGGACTTCTCCGCCGGCAGCGGCGGCATCCTCGGGCAATTGGTGGGGCGCTCGCTGTACTCCGGCTTCGGCCCGGTCGGCGGCAATCTGTTCCTGCTGGCGCTGCTGCTGATTTCGCTGACCCTGGCCACCGGCATTTCCTGGCTGGCGGTGATGGACAAGATCGGGCAGTGGGCGCTGGCCCTGGGCCCGGTGCTGAGCAAGCTGTTCCGGCGCAGCAGCCAGCAAGCGACCGAGTGGCGCCAGACCCAGGTCATGCGCGAAGAGCGCGAGGAAGCGCGCAAGGTCGATACCGAACTGCGCGCCAAGCGCGAGAAAGTCAGGATCGAGCCGCCGCCGGCACCGGTGGTGGAGAAGAGCGAGCGCGCCAAGCGCGAGCAGCAGATCCCGCTGTTCCACGTCGGCGACGGCAGCGGCATTCCGCCTCTGGCGCTGCTGGACGACCCCAAGCCGCAGCCCAAGGGCTATAGCGAAGAAACCCTGGAAACCCTGTCGCGGCAGATCGAGTTCAAGCTCAAGGACTTCCGCATCGACGCCCAGGTGGTCGGCGCCTATCCGGGTCCGGTCATCACCCGTTTCGAGGTCCAGCCTGCGCCCGGCATCAAGGTCAGCCAGATCAGCACCCTGGACAAGGACATCGCGCGCGGCCTGTCGGTGAAGTCGGTGCGCGTGGTCGACGTGATCCCCGGCAAGTCGGTGATCGGCCTGGAAACGCCGAACACCAGCCGCGAGATGATCTACCTGTCCGAGCTGCTGCGCTCCAAGGAATATGACAAATCCGGCAGCCCGCTGACCCTGGCGCTGGGCAAGGACATCGCCGGCCGCCCGACCGTGGCCGACCTGGCGCGCATGCCGCACCTGCTGGTCGCCGGCACCACCGGCTCGGGCAAGTCGGTCGCGGTCAACGCGATGGTGCTGAGCCTGCTGTACAAGGCATCCGCGAAAGAACTGCGGATGCTGATGATCGACCCCAAGATGCTGGAGCTGTCGGTCTACCAGGGCATCCCGCATCTGCTGGCGCCGGTGGTCACCGACATGAAGGAGGCCGCCAACGGCCTGCGCTGGTGCGTGGCCGAGATGGAGCGCCGCTACAAGCTGATGTCGATGGTCGGCGTGCGCAACCTGGCCGGCTTCAACAAGAAGGTCCGCGACGCCGAGGAAGCGGGCCAGCCGATGATGGACCCGCTGTTCAAGCCCAACGCCGAACTCGGCGAGGCGCCGCGGCCGCTGGAAACGCTGCCGTTCATCGTCATCTTCATCGACGAATTCGCCGACATGATGATGATCGTCGGCAAGAAGGTCGAAGAGCTGATCGCGCGCCTGGCGCAGAAGGCGCGCGCGGCCGGCATCCACCTGATCCTGGCCACCCAGCGCCCGTCGGTGGACGTCATCACCGGCCTGATCAAGGCCAATATTCCGACCCGGATCGCGTTCCAGGTCTCCAGCAAGATCGACTCGCGCACCATCCTCGACCAGTCCGGCGCCGAGACCCTGCTGGGCCACGGCGACATGCTCTACCTGCCGCCGGGCACGGCGATGCCCGAGCGCGTCCACGGCGCCTTCGTCTCCGACGAGGAAGTCCACCGCGTGGTCGAGCACCTCAAGCAGATGGGCGGCGGCCCGGATTACATCGAGGGCGTGCTGGACGAGGTCCAGACCCTGGGCGACGGCATCGTGGTCGGCGCCACCGGCCTGCCCGAGAGCGGTGGCGGCGGCGACGAGTCGGACCCGCTCTACGACGAAGCCGTGCGCATCGTCACCGAGACCCGCCGCGCCTCGATCTCCGGCGTGCAGCGCCGGCTCAAGATCGGCTACAACCGCGCCGCCCGCCTGATCGAGGCGATGGAGGCGGCCGGCATCGTCACTGCGCCCGAGCACAACGGCGACCGCAGCGTCCTGGCGCCGCCGCCGCCGAAGTAGGGCCGCGCCGCCCAAACCGGGCCGCACGCCGACGGACGGACGGCCCCGGACTGGCGGCTGTCACGACGACCGCCTAAGCTGGCCCTTCGGGGGGGAACAACGCGGTTCGGACTCGGGGGATGGCCGCATGGCCTGGTATTCGAGCAGGACGGGGGCCGTCGTCACGGCGCTCGTGATCGTCGTGTGCGCCTCGCCGGCGGCCCAGGCCCAGGAATGGGTGCTGTGGCGCAACACCCCGTCGCTGCGCGATCAGGATCCGGCCAAGCGGCTGCCGCCGCCGCAACGGGCCGCTACGCCTGCGCCTGAGCGGACGCAGCCTCCAGCGGTTGCGGCGCCCGTCGCGATCGCCGCGCAAGCCCGTCGCGTTGCGGCGCCGTCGACCGATGGTGCTGCAGCTGCGCCGAGGCCTGCCGCGACCGCCGTCTCCACGCAAGTTGCGGCATCGGCATCGAGCTCGCCGACCGTGGCGAAGGCGAGGGCGGTCCATCCCAGCGCGCTGCCCGAACCCGTGCCGTCCGCCGATGCGGTCCTGCCTGCGCCGACCGCCGGCGTGGCGCACGCATCTGCGACGACGACGACGATGACGATGACGATGACGATGACGACGTCTGCCGCAGACCTGCGTCCGGCCGCTGCTTCGGCGTCGGCTGCGGCATCCGCAACGACCGCTTCGTCGGTCGCGCCGACTAGCGCCCCCGAGGCCGCCCTCGCGCGCACGGCGCCGCTGCCGTCCGTATCCGTCCCCGCGCTCAAGCGCGGCGCGGTCGCGATCACCGTGCCCGCGCCCTCGACCGCCGATACCGATGCGGTCGCGATCCTGCCGCTGGACGATGGCGCCGGAGCGATCGCCGCACCCGCGGCCAGCGGCGGCGTGACCGCTGCCGCGAACGCCGCGCTGGCTCGTGCCGCGGCGGTGCCGATGCCGCCGCGTGCGACCGGCGCCTATGTCACCGTCGGCAGCGACAGCGACGCCTCGGTGGTCGCGGCGGCCCCGCAGGTGTATTCCTGCGACGAATCCGGACGCTGCGAACACCTGGAGAGCGAGCGCCCGAACGTGGGCCTGCAAGCCGCGCCCGCGGAATCGCCGCATCGCCAGATCGAGTCGGAGAGCAAGCGCAGCGCGCTGCGCGATTTCTGATCCTGCCGACGCATTGGTGCGGCCGCGCACCGCTCACGCCGCCGTCGCGGGGCTGAACGCGGCGTGCCCGTTCGCGCGATACTGGTGCATTGCGCAGCACCTATTCAGTTTGCTCGCGGCAGACTCGCCGCAGCACGTCTTTCCGGAGCGATCGATCGCATGAGCCTGTCCGTCCTTCCCACCGCCCGCCATGCCGCGCGCATCGTCCTGGTCGCCGCCACGCTGTTGACCGGCATGGCCTTCGCCGGCGCCGCGGCCGCCGCCGCGCGCGACGACCTCAACAGCTTCACCCGCGGCCTCAAGGGCCTGGAAGGGCAGTTCAGCCAGCAGGTGTTCGACGCCAACGGCAAGCGCAAGGAAGCCTCCAGCGGCAACCTGGCCCTGTCGGCGCCGCGCCTGTTCCGCTGGGAATACGTCAAGCCGTACCCGCAGCTGATCGTCGCCGACGGCAAGAAGGTCTGGGTCAACGATCCCGACCTGCAGCAGGTCACCGTGCGCCCGCAGGGTGCCGAGGAGCAGAACAGCCCGCTGTCGGCGCTGATCGACCCGAGCAAGCTCGACGCCCAGTTCGTGGTCAAGGACGCCGGCGTCGCCGAAGGTCTGAACTGGCTGTCGCTGGCGCCGAAAAAGGAGGCCGAAGCCAACTTCCGCTCCGCCAAGCTCGGCTTCAACGCCAGCGGCCTGGCCCGGATGCAGGTCGTCGACAGCCTGGGTCAGCGCACCGAGATCGTCTTCAGCGGCTGGAAGCGCAACCCGACGTTTCCGGCCGGCAAGTTCAAGTTCGCGCCGCCGGCCGGTGTGGACGTGATCGGCGAGCGCTGACATACGCAGCCCGGCCTACGGCGCGCTCACCGGAAACCATTGAGCGCGCCGCAGCCAGCCGGCGAGAAAGCGTTGCAGCAGCGGATGCTGCGCGGCGAGCTGGCGGTAGTAGTCGAGCCGGCCTTGGCGGTAGCGCGCGTACAAGGTGCGCTGGTCGCTGGCTTGCAGCGCGGCCAGGGTATCGGCGCCGAACACTCCGTCCACCGCGACCGGCGCGCCGAGCAGGCGCTGCAGCAGGAACACCGCATGCACGCCGGCGTTGACGTAGAAATCGAACAGGTCCTCGGCCAGGCATTGCAATGCGATTTGGTCGCCCTGCAACGGGTCCCAGTACAAGCTGCGGTACAGCGTCGCGGCCTGTTGATCGCTGAGCGCCTGCAGGTTGGCCAGGGTCGGAGCCACGCCCAGCAAGGTCTGCGCGTGGACCTGGAAGGTGCGCAGGGTGATGCCCTTGTTGGTCGCACCGCCGGGGTCGGCGGGATCGTCGACGTAGCCGCCTTCGAACTGCAGCAGTTGCGGGAGGTACTGGTCGAAGTTCGCCATCGCGGGATCCAGTAGGGGCGGGGCGCATCGTTGCGCCGGGCGGCACAGGCGCCGGCCCGGTAATGCCAACGCGCGAGGCGCGCGCTTGTGAGCCGGCATGCTTGTGAGCCAGCGCGCCTGCGGGACGCAGGCAAATCCTTGCGTATCAAGGCCTTGAGACCCAGGCCGACACCGCGACGGCGCGAACTTGCTATCGTGTCGGCCATACGACCGTTTGCTTGCGACCCCCGCCGTGGCCCGCCGAAACTCCCGCCGATCCGAGGACGAACCCGACCTGCTCAGCGTCGACCGCGAGGGCCTGCGTCCGCTCGCCGAGCGCATGCGGCCGCGCAGCCTGGACGACATGGTCGGCCAGCGCCGCCTGCTCGCGCCCGGCACCGCGCTGCGCCGCGCGGTCGAGTCCGGGCACGTGCATTCGATGATCCTGTGGGGCCCGCCGGGCTGCGGCAAGACCACGCTGGCGCTGCTGTTGGCGCGTTACTCCGATGCCGAGTTCCGCGCGATCTCGGCGGTGCTGTCCGGTCTGCCGGAGGTGCGCCAGGTGCTGGCCGAGGCCGCGCACCGTTTCGCCGACGGTCGCCGCACGGTGCTGTTCGTCGACGAGGTCCACCGCTTCAACAAGGCCCAGCAGGACGCGTTCCTGCCGCACATCGAACGCGGCACCATCCTGTTCGTCGGCGCGACCACCGAGAACCCTTCGTTCGAACTCAACTCGGCGCTGCTCTCGCGCTGTCGGGTGCACGTGATGGAGGCGGTCTCGGCCGACGACATCGCGGTCGCCCTGCGCCATGCGCTCGCCGACGAGGAGCGCGGCCTGGGCGGGCAGGGCATCGAGGTCGAGGACGAACTGCTGCGGCAGATCTCCGGCGCCGCCGACGGCGACGTGCGCCGCGGCCTGACCCTGCTGGAGATCGCCGCCGAGCTGGCCGCCGACGAGGGCGGACGCATCACCGAGGCCACCCTGGCCCAGGTCCTGGCCGACCGCACCCGCCGTTTCGACAAGGGCGGCGAGCAGTTCTACGACCAGATCTCGGCCCTGCACAAATCCGTGCGCAGCTCCAATCCCGACGCCGCCCTGTACTGGCTGGCGCGCATGCTCGACGGCGGCTGCGATCCAGCCTACCTGGCCCGGCGCCTGACCCGAATGGCGGTCGAGGACATCGGCCTGGCCGATCCGCGCGCGCTGCAGATGGCGCTGGAAGCCTGGGACACCTACGACCGCCTCGGCAGTCCCGAAGGCGAACTCGCCTTCGCGCAGCTGGCGATCTATCTGGCCAGCACCGCCAAATCCAACGCCGCCTATGCCGCCTACAACGCGGCCCGCAGCGACGTGGCCGAGTACGGCACCCAGGCGGTGCCGATGCACCTGCGCAACGCGCCGACCAAGCTGATGAAACAGCTCGGTTACGCCCAGGGCTACCAGTACGACCACGATGCCGAAGGCGGCATCGCCCTTGACCAGACCGGGTTCCCGGACGAGATGGGCGAGCGCGTGTACTACCGCCCCGTCGAGCGCGGCCTGGAGATCAAGCTCAAGGACAAGCTCGAGCGCCTGCGCGCGGCGCGTGCCCAGGCGCGCGGCGACGACTGATTCGACACCGTCCGGAGAACGACGCGATGCCCTATGCCTTCCTCGCCATCGGCCTGGGCGCCGCGCTCGGTGCCTGGGCACGCTGGGGTTTGTCCTTGTGGCTCAATCCGGCCGCGGCGAACCTGCCGCTGGGCACGCTCGCGGCCAACTTGATCGGCGGCTACGGCGTCGGCCTGGCGGTGGCCTGGTTCGACGGCCACGCCGCGATCGCGCCGGAGTGGAGGCTGTTCGCGATCACCGGCCTGCTCGGCGGACTGACCACGTTCTCGACCTTCTCGGCCGAGGTGACCCAGCAACTGCTGCGCCAGCAATACGGCTGGGCCTTGGCGATGGCGGCCCTGCATTTGTTCGGCTCGCTGGCGATGACGGCGCTGGGCATGGCGAGCGTGCGCGCTGGGCTGGGTTGAGCGTCGGCTGTCGCGAACGTAACCGGGAAATCACTTTAAATTATTTGTTCAATATATTGATTTACATAACTAAATAACGACTCTACTGCATCCGGAAGAATCCGATGTTTCGCCATTGAAACATCAGACTGAATCACGGTGCCGGCACCGCGACCCCAAGGCAATCAAGCGCCTGCGCCTACTGCGGCCATCGCTTTCGGCATATCGCCGGCCCGGCATGTTTCATCGCCGCAACCTTTCGCGCGTCTGCGCGGCCCTTCGGCGGCCGCGCAATTTCCGCACCTGCGCTGCGCCCGTCCCCGAGCCCCGCCCAGCGGACGTTTGCGCCACCTGAACCAATCGTGGCACCGCTGTTGCGTGTAGTCGGATGCGTCGTGATCCGATGCCTCCCCCTGGCCTCACTCGGCGTGATAAGGAGAACAACAATGCGCATTCGTAACAGCCTGATGGCAACAGCGGTGATTCTCGGTCTAGGTTTCGCGGGCCAGACCTGGGCCCAACAGACCAACAACGAAAGCGGCGACGGCGACGACAGCCTCAGCGCGACCGATAATTCCGACAACAGTGCCGGCGACAACCGCAACAACGACGGCCGTGCGCGCGCCAGTGGCTACGGCACCGCCGCGGCCAACAATGGCGGTACCGCCACCGCGAGCTTCTCGAACTCGTTCAACAGCAACCGCGCCATCGCCACGACCCGGCTCGATGGCTACGTTACCGATATCCGCGTGCGCGACATCGGCAACGTCGCCCAGAACACGGGCAATGCCAATGGCGGCGGCGGCGGCCGAGGCGGCGATGCCTTGAGCGGCGAAGGCTCCGGCGGCGACGGCAGCGGCGGCGACGGCGGCTGGGCCGACGGCAATAACGGCCGTGGCGGCGACGCGGGCAGCGACACCGGCGGCGCCGGATCGCTGAGCGTGGCGGTCGGCGGCGACGGCGGCGGCGACGGCGGCAGCGCCAGCAACGGCGACGGCGACGGCGGCACGGCGACCGCGGGCAACGGCGACGGCACCGGCGGTGCCGGCAGCTCGGGCGCCGCGACGTCGACCAGCGGCTCCAGCTCGTCGACGGCGGGCAGTGCCGGTTCGGTCGCCTCCAACGGCGGCGCGGGCGGCAGCGGCAGCGGCAGCGGCGGTACCGGCGGTTCGGCGACCGGCGGTGCGGGCGGTGCCGGCGGCGCGGGCGGCGCACTGACCAACGATGCCGGCGCGTTCGACATGTCCAACAACATGACCAGCGTCGGACAGTCGGCGGCCGGGATCATGGTGGCGGCCCAGAACAGCGGCTTCGCGTCGCTGATCCAGCAGGGCATCACCGTGCAAGCCAACCTGACCGTGGGCCCATAAGCGCTCCTCCACGATGCGCCGCACGCGTTCCCAGGAACGCCGTCCTCCCCCGTACACGGCGCATCACGCGTGTCCGGGACGCCGCCGCTGCCGCGACGACGTCCTGGGCACGCACTTGGCGGAACGCATGGCGAAGGAGACTGACCATGCGCCCGTACTGCCCCGCAATACGCATCACCACCGGCCTGGCCGCGCTCGCGTGGCTGGCGATATTCCCCGCAGCGGCGTCCGATCCCGGGATCGAAGCCGACCTGCAACCGATCACGGCGCATAGCGCGCCCATGGAGCTGCCGATCGTCGCGGCCGTCGACCGCGACGCGATACCGCGCGGCGTCGACGGCATCGGCGCCACCGTCGACGCCGAGCGGCTCTCGGGCCTGCGCGGCGGCGAGAAGAGCGTCGACAACCGCATCCTGGTCGACGGCCGGGTCAGCGACAACGTCGCCGAGAAGATCGTCAGCGGCGCCAACGCCGTCGGCGGCGGCGCCTTCGGCAACGCCAACGGCATCAACACGGTGATCCAGAACACCGGCTCCAACGTGCTGATCCAGAACGCGATGATCGTGAACGTGCAGTTCACCGATCCGAGCCCCTGAGGCGCGGACGATGAGCCCGGTCGCGGTCACGCTGCGCGCACGCGCAACGGCGTGCGCGTTGCTGTGCGCGCTCGCCTGCGCCCAGGGCGCGGCGGCGGCGACGGTCGACCTGCGCACGCCCTACGGCGGCAGCTACGGCATCCGCCTGACCAGCCTCAAGGAAGCGCGCTTCCGTACCACCGTGCCGCAGCAGTACGACTTCAGCTGCGGCTCGGCGGCGGCGGCGACCCTGCTGACCTTCCAGTACGGCCATCCGGTCGGCGAGGCCGAGGTGTTCCTGGCCATGTACCGCGACGGCGACCAGGCCAAGATCCGCCGCGAAGGTTTCTCGCTGCTCGACATCCGTCGCTATCTGCTGGCCCTGGGCTATCAGGCCGACGGTTTCGAGCTGCCGCTGGACAAGCTGTTCGAGGAAGGGCTGCCGGCGATCGTGCTGCTCAACGACCGTGGCTACCGCCATTTCGTCGTGGTCAAGGGATTGCGCAAGGGCCGCGTGCTGATCGGCGACCCGGCCCGCGGCACCCGCGCCATGTCGCGCGCGAACTTCGAGCGGCTGTGGGACAACCGGGTGCTGTTCGTGGTCCACAACCGGCGCGAGGTCGCGCTGTTCAACCAGCCGCGCGATTGGCGGACCGCGCCGCCGGCGCCCCTGGACATGGGGATTTCGCGCGAAGGATTGCAGAACACGGTCATGCCGCGGCGTGGCCCGGGAGACATCTGAGCCATGAACGCCGGCCATTCGTACGATCACGCGCTGCCCCACCTGCCGGCGCGCGTGCTGTTCGCCGCCGCGGTGCTGGCCCTGGTCGCCGCCGCCTGGCCGGCGCGCGTGCACGGGGGCGAGGGCGCCGCCGACCTGGGCTCGGAATGGATCGCCTTGCCGCCCGAACGCCTGGACGCGCTGCGTGGCGGCTACGAAGCGCCGTCGGGCCTGCTGCTGTCGTTCGGCATCGAGCGCACGGTCTACGTCAACGGCGACCTGGTCGCGACCACCCGCGTGAACATTCCCGACGTGGCGCGGATGAGCGCCGAGCAGGCTCAGGCGTTGAGCGAGATCGGCGACGCGATCGTGGTCCAGATCGGCCCGGGCAACCGCTTCGATCCGGCCGGCTTCAACGGCGTGGCGATCCAGAACACCCTTGACGGTCAGGACATCCGTTCGCTGACCACCCTCAACGTCGGCGTCAATACCCTGGGCGTGTTCCAGGACCTCAACGGTCAGGCCGCGCTGCACAACGCCTTGATCGGCGCGCCCGGCGCGCCGTGATGCCCACGTCCATGACGGACCGCTGATGAAGGACTGCCCATGACTACGCCGACCGCACCGAAACTGATCCGGCTCGCCCTGGTGCCGGCGCTGTCGCTGGCGCTGACCGGGCTGGCGTGCGCGCAGGACGCTGCGCCGCCCGACGGCGAACTCAGCCTGGAAGCGCTGCAGCAGCAGATCGCGGCGCAGAATCAGCGCATCGACGACATGCGCACCACGTTGCAGGAGCAGGAACGCGACTTGGCCCAGCTGCAACGGGCGCTCGACGAACAGCGCCTGGACGCCACGCGCGCCCGCGGCGCGACGCCGCCGGCGAACCTGCTGCTGCCGCCGATGGCCCAGGTCTCGCAGGTGCCGCTGTCGCAGCCGGCTTCGCGCGAGCCGACGCTGCAGGAGGAGCTGCAGTCGCAGGTGGCGATGGCGCAGCAGGACCCGGTCACCCGGAATCTGGCCCAGCAGGCGCCGCAGCAACCGGTGGGGCAGGCGCCGGCCTCCGACGCGCGGCCGCCGGAAATCGCCCAGATCTTCGACCAGCCCGGCGTGCTGACCCCGCACGGCCAGTTCATCCTCGAACCCTCGCTGCAGTTCGGCTACTCGTCCAACGACCGCGTCGCCCTGGTCGGTTTCACCATCATCCCGGCGCTGCTGATCGGCCTGATCGACGTGCGCCAGGTCAAGACCACCACCGCGACCGCGACCCTGACCGGGCGTTACGGCCTGAGCGACCGTTTCGAACTCGAGGCGAAGCTGCCGTACGTCTACGTCAACGGCGACACCGTCAGCCGCGAGATCTTCACCGGCTCGGCGGTCGACAACGTGTTCAACGCCCACGGCAGCGGCCTGGGCGATGTCGAAGTCACCGCGCGCTACCAGCTCAACCGCGGCGGCCCCGACCAGGCCTTCTACATCGGCTGGCTGCGCTACAAGAGCCGCACCGGCAAGGACCTGTTCGAAGTGGTGACCGACTGCGTGACCCGCTGCGTGGCCAACACCACCGGCACCGGCCTGCCGCTGGAACTGCCGACCGGCACCGGCTTCGAATCCATACAGCCCGGCCTGACCTGGCTGTATCCCTCGGACCCGATCGTGTTCTTCGGCAGTTTCAGCTACCTGCACAATTTCAAGCGCAAGAACGTCTCGCGCACCGTGCTGGGCGGCGTGACCGAACCGCTGGGCGAGATCGAGGCCGGCGACATCCTCGGCTTCAACGTCGGCCTGGGCCTGGCCTTGAACGAGAAGGCCGCGATCAGCCTGGGCTACGACCAGAGCATCGTCGACCGCACCAAGCAGAACGGCAAGGATGCGGCGGGCTCGGTCCGTGTGGTGCTGGGCACCTTGCTGCTGGGCGGGTCCTATCGCTTCAGCGACAAGGTTTCCTTGAACGTCGCGCTGGGCGTGGGCGTGACCCGCGATACGCCCGACGTGACCCTGACCGCGCGAGTGCCGATTTCGTTCTGAGTCGTGGATGGCGTTCGCGCACCGCCGCCTGCGCGGCGCTGCATGGAACTCGCTGTGCGCTCAGGGGCGCACGGGTAGCAGTCGTCGCGATTGGGCGTACGCAGGGACTTCCTGGCCCGGCGCAGTTCGCTATGTTGTTCGTCCAGTATGCGTTGCTCGGCGCGTTGGCCGGCGCGTTGTTTCGGCGGCAGAGAGAAGCAGACGTAAGCCATGACCCGAACCGGCCATGGTCGGCACGCGTCGGCCGCCGTTCGTCGGCGCGTGCCGGCGCGGATCGCCGACGCGGATTGCCGGCGCGCTCGCCCGGGCGCAAGCTCGCGCTACGGGTTCGGGGGAACCCACTGACCTGTTTTGGGGAGGAGGACTGCCATGCGGATACTGGTAACCGGCATCATCGGCGCGATCGTGATGTTCATCTGGGGCGCCGTCGCGCACATGGCGCTGCCGATCGGCGAGGCCGGCTTCAAGCTGCCGGCGCAACAGGATGCGGTACTGAGCGCGCTGAGCCAGTCGGCCTCGGGCGAGGGCGTCTACATGTATCCGAGCATGGCGCCGGACAAGTGGGGCGACGAGGCGGCGATGAAAACCTTCGTGGCCGAGAACCAGGGCAAGGCCTACGCCTTCGTGGTCTATCAGCCGGGCGGCAATCCGGCGCTCTCCAGCATGGGCCCGAATCTGGGCAAGCAGTTCGTCAGCGTCCTGATCGCGGCCTTGCTGGCGGCCTGGGTGATGGCGCTGGCCGCACGCAGTTTCGGTCGCCGGGTGATGATCGCCGGGGCGATGGCGCTGTTCGCCTGGTTCGTGCTGAGCGTGCCGTACTGGAACTGGTACCTGTTCCCGGTCGACTTCAGCGTGGCCGCCCTGGCCGAACAGCTGATCGGCTGGTTGCTGGCCGGCGCCGCAATGGCATGGTGGCTGGGACGCGGCGAACGCAACCCAGGCTGACCCGTCCCTAGCTGACCGATCCCGCACGCCGGCGGCGCGAGGCCGTCGGCGCTGCCGGCTTCATGGCCGGCCGGCTCATTCCGTCGCCGGAGCACGGGCGTAGCCCTGCGTCGCCGCCGCGTTGCGGTTGGCGAGCACCTGTTGCAGCGCTTCGACTTCGGCCCAGAGCAAGTGCTGCAGACCCTGCAGCAAGGTGTTGCCGGCCTCGGACAGGCACAGCCGGCCCTCGCGGCTCAGGGCCAGACCTTCCTCGACCAGGCAATGCTTCAGATGGCTGGTCTCGGGCTGCACGCCACGTTGCAGACCGACGAGCACGCTCAGCAAGGCGTGCTCCCTCAACGACACTTTGAACACTGCGGCTCCCCCTATGTGCGCCGATGCGGAATCTAGGGGCGGATGGGTTAACCGTGCGCAACGTCGCAATCGGCGTGTGCGCGGTTTTGACAAAGCGTTCAGCTTGTCGACGCGGTCTTCACGCGACGGCGGACGAAGCCAGCGCTCGAACCGCAAGCTGCAGCGTTCATCGCCTGATGGTCTACGACCATCGACGGATCGGAACGCGCGCGCGGTTTCGCTAGTCTGTACGCAGCGAGAATCGTGCAACGCAAGGAACGCTTCCGGTGAAATGCCTGGTCGTCATCGCGCACCCGCTGCAGGACAGTCTGTGCGCCTCGCTGTCGCGGCTGGTGGTGGATGCGCTGGTCGCCGACGGTCACGAGGTCGAGACCGAATCGCTGTACGCCGACGGTTTTCAGCCGGCGCTGAGCGCGGGCGAACGCGGCTCTTATTACGACGTCGGCGGCTACGACGACGAGGCGGTGCGCGCGCAGCTGGCGCGCCTGAGCGCCGCGCAGGCCCTGGTGCTGGTGTTCCCGACCTGGTGGTTCGGGTTCCCGGCCATGCTCAAGGGCTGGTTCGACCGGGTCTGGGCGCCCGGCCACGCCTACCACCATGCGTCCGACCTGGGCGCGATCCGGCCGGCCTTGCTGGGGCTGCGGCGCACCATCGCGATCACCACCCTGGGTTCGCCCTGGTGGGTGGACTGGCTGCTGCTGCGCAGGCCGGTGCGGCGGGTCCTGGCGAGCGCGCTGCTCGGCACCTGCGCTCCGCAATGCCGCCTGGACCTGTTGTCGCTGTATCGCGCCGAACGCGTCGAACGCAGCCGCCTGGAGCGCTTCGAACGCCGCATCCTGGCGCGCCTGCGCCGCTTGCACTGAAGCCGTTCGAGCGCTCCCGCCTTGGGGTAGGAGCGGCGTGAGCCGCGACAACGCCACCGCACAAACCTACGCCACCAACATCGAGCGAAATGTGCTGCGAACCCGCGCCGCCTCTGACGGCCAGAGTGCCGGCGGCGACGCGACTCGAAGCTCGCCGGTCGCGGCTCACGCCGCTCCTGCCCCGAAGTCTTACGCCGAACCCGCCGCCAGGCGCCCCAGGCTGGCCAGCGCCGCGTCCACCCGCGCGTCCAGCGGATGCCCGCAATTCAGGCGTAGGCAGTGGCCGAAACCGCGCCGCACCGAGAACATCGGCCCCGGTGCGATGCTGATGTCCAGGGCCGAAGCCTGTTGGTAGACGCGCAGCGCGTCGCTGCCCTCGGGCAGTTCGATCCAGAGGAAATAGCCGCCGCCCGGCCGGGTCACGCGGGTGCCTTCCGGGAAATGGCGCGCGAC
Organism: Lysobacter sp. Root667; assembly: GCF_001427715.1. Lineage (NCBI taxonomy): Bacteria > Pseudomonadati > Pseudomonadota > Gammaproteobacteria > Lysobacterales > Lysobacteraceae > Lysobacter > Lysobacter sp. Root667. The sequence continues at coordinate 433,669 of NZ_LMHF01000013.1, read as the reverse complement.
CGCGGCCAGGTACTGCGCCTGCTGCGCCGCCAGCGCCGCGCGCAGGCGGCGCAGGTGACGGTCGTAGCCGCCTTTCTCCAGGTAATGGGCGATCGCCAGCTGCGCCGGCACGCAGGTGCTCAGGGTCGCGGTGAGCTTGCGCCGCGCGATCTCGCGCGCGTAGCGCCCGGGCGCGACCCAGCCGACCCGGTAGCCCGGCGCCAGGCTCTTGGAGAACGAGCCGCAATGCATCACCAGCCCGTCGCGGTCGTAGGCCTTGGCCGGGGTCGGCCGGCGCTCGCCGAAGTAGAGTTCGCCGTAGACGTCGTCCTCGATCAGCGGCACGCCGTGGCGGGTCAGCAGCTCGACCAGGGCGCGCTTCTTCTCGTCGGGCATCGCGCTGCCCAGCGGGTTCTGGAAATTGGTCATCAGCCAGCACGCGCGCGGGCGGTGGCGTTCGATGGCGGCCGCGAGCGCGTCCAGGTCGATGCCGTCGCGCGGGTGCGTGGGCACCTCGATCGCATGCAGGCCGTGGCGTTCCAGCGATTGCAGCGCGGCGTAGAAGCAGGGCGATTCGACCAGCACCGCGTCGCCGGGCCGGGTCACCGTGGCCACGCACAGGTTCAGCGCCTCCAGCGCGCCGTTGGTGACCACGATCTCGTCGGCGCCGATCCGCAGGCCGTCGATCCGATAGCGCAGCGCGATCTGCCGGCGCAGCGCCGCGCTGCCCGGGGTCAGGTCGTCGACCGTGCTCCACGGGTCCAGGTGCACCGCAGCCGAGGCCATGGCCCGGCCCAGCTTCTGCAGCGGATACAGCAGCGGGCTGGGGAAGGCCGAACCCAGCGGCACCACGTCGCGCGCCATCGCCGATTCCAATACCTCGAACACCAGCTCGGAAACGTCGACCGCACGCGATTCGCCGTCCGGCTGCGAAGCCGCGTCCGGCTCCGGCGGCAGCGCCGCCGTGGGCCGGGTCACGTAGTAGCCCGAACGCGCCCGCGAGCGCACCAGCCCGCGCGCTTCCAGCAGGTAATAGGCCTGGAACACCGTCGCTGGGCTCAGCCCGCGCGCCGCGCTGGCTTGGCGCACCGAGGGCAGGCGCTGGCCCGGGCGCAGCAGGCCGTCGCGGATCGAGGCGGCGATGTCGTCGGCGAGGGCTTCGTAACGTTTCACGGTGGAACTCCGGAGCCCGGCGGGACGGGCGTTCAGGCGCAACTGATATGGTTTTTTATCTCATTTCTGATTCTGGCGAAACTGATATGGTCGGCGCAGTATGGCGTCGTCCCCACCGAGTCGCCGTCGATGCCCGCCGCCGCCATGAACCCGCAGGTCGAACTCAACCTCGCGCTGATCCTGTTCGTGCCCTGGTTTTCGATCCTGGCCTGGCTGTACTGGGCCTACCCGAAGCAGCCGCGCCTGGCCGCGCGCACTTTGTTCGACAGCGCAGCGCTGCTGCTGGCCACACTGCTGGCGGGGTGGGGCATGCAGTGGTCGATGCACAACGCCGACCCCAACGCCGGCGCGATCTGGAAGCAGGTGCTGGCGACGTCCGTCGCCTACGGCCTGTTCCTCGGCGTAATGACTGCAGCCCTGCTGCTGCGTTGGCGCCTGCTGCCGCGCTGGCGCGCTGCGATCGCGGCGGCGGACGCCTGAACCCGCCGCCCGCGGCGTCCCGCGGGCCCGCTACGTCGCCGGCCGCGCCGGCATGGAACCCCGCATGAAAACGCTGTTCATCGTCGCCTTCCTGGGGCTGATCGTCTGGAACCTGGGCGCCGGCCTGTACTACATGCTCGTCGACCACGGTCAGAGCAAGCGCACCGTCAACGCGCTCACCCGCCGCATCGCTCTGTCGGTGGCGCTGATCGCGCTGGTCGCGGCGGGCATCGCCTCGGGCGTGATCGAACCGCACGGCATCGGCCGCTAGCCTGGCGCCAATCCGCAAGATCGGAGCAGCCTGCGCGGCGCGCGCAAGGCATGCTGGGCGATGGACGCTCGTGCTGCGTCCCTCGCCACCGACCCTGCAAGGAACTCTGCATGCGCCTGGTTTCGCTGCTGCCGCTGTCCATCGCCCTGAGCCTGTCCGCGCCCGCCGCCGTCGCCGCCGACCGCAGCGCCGACGAGCGCGCCATCCTGCAACTGGAGCGCGAGATCTGCGCCGCCTACGAAGCCGAGGACGCGGCCCTGGTCGGCCGTCTGCTCGACCCGCAGTTCACCCTGACCGCGTCCAACGGCAAAGTCACCACCCATGCCGACGAAGTCGCCGAGCTCGCCAATGGAGTGACCCAGTACGAAGTGTTCCGCAACCACGGCACCCGGCTGCGCTACTACGGCAAGGACACCGCGATCGCCAACGGCGTCACCACGGTCAAGGGCGTGTCCGAGGGCCAGGCCTTCGCCGCCGATTTCCAGTTCACCGACACCTACGTGCGCGGGCCCAAGGGCTGGGTGATGGTGGCCAGCCATGCTTCGCGATTGCCGGCGGCTGCTGCGGCCAAGCCGTGAACGGTGCGGGTTGCGGCGTCTGGCGTTGAGCGGTGCGGGTTGCGGCTGCGACACGCGTAGGTCGCGTCGATGGGTTTCGTCCGACGCGATCGGCCCGCGTTGCCAGGAACCGCAGGCCGTTTCGCCGCAGGCCGTGTCGCGAACGCCGGCGACCAGCGCTCCGGCGCTTTAATGGGGTAGGGCAATCCCTACATCGCGACGGGCATCGATCCGAGCCCGCGTCGCAGGTTCCACTCATGGCGGCGCACCCGTCATTGCGCCAATCTGCAGCCATCAGCGAAGCGCGGCCGGTCGCCGCGCCGATCAAGGACGATCGCAATGCACCGGCTCGCCATCCTGTTGCTGCTGTGCCTGCTGCCCGCCGCAGCCGGCGCCCACAACGTGTACAAATGCGTCGCCCGCACCGGCGCTGTCAGCTACCAGTCCGCTCCTTGCGCAGCCGCGACCACCGCCAGGATCTGGGACGCAACGCCGGAACCGCCGCCCGACTCAGTCGAACTGCAACGCCGCGAGCAGGCCTACCGAAGCGGCCTGACCGAATCGCGCTACCTGTCGCGCCTGGCCGGCACCGATCGCCCTAGCCGTGCCCGCGCCTATTCGATCCGGCTCGGGGGCCACGGCTGCGAAGCCGCACGTGCCCGCCGCGAGCGCAAACTGGCGGCGGCCGGCATGGACCGCGACTACGATCTGGTCAGCGCTCTCAACACGGCCGTCTTCGATGCCTGCAAGTGACGGCGCGGCATGGCGGGGCGGGCAGGCTGGCGCCCACCGCTACTCGGACCGAGCCCGGACGGCCCTTCCGGCGGCGCCAGCCCAACAACACCCTGCGCTGCTCCGCGGTGTATTGAGCGACCGCGTCCGCGTGCAGCACCCACCATCTCCCGCGACCGCACTGCGACCGCGCGAGATGTCGGCTAGGCTTGGACCCATGCGCATCGCTCCGATCCTGTCGCTGGTTTCGATCCTGGCCCTGACGGCCTGCGTATCGACGTCGCCCATGCCCAAACCAGCCGTATCCAAGCCGGCCGTATCCAAGCCCGCCATCGCGCCCAAGCTGTCGCCTGCGACGGATGCCGCCGCGGCCGGCATGGTCGACCTGCGCGAACTGGTGCCCGATCTGGCCCAGGAGATTCGCTACGCCTCCAGCGACAATTTCGTCGGCCGGCCGGTCGAAGGCTACGGCGCGGCGCGCTGCTATCTGCTGCGGCCGGTCGCGCAGGCGCTGCAACGGGTCGAACTGGCGCTGCGTCGCGAAGGCCTGCGCCTGAAGGTCTACGACTGCTATCGCCCGGCACGCGCCGTGCGCGATTTCGTCGTCTGGGCCGGCGACCTGCACGACCAATCCAGCAAGTCCGCCTACTATCCGAATCTCGACAAGAGCGTCCTGCTCGGCGACTACATCTCGCCGACCTCCGGCCACAGCCGCGGCGCCACCCTCGATCTGACTTTGCTGCGCTGCGATTCCGACGACGCCTGCACGCCGCTGGACATGGGCACGTCCTTCGACTACTTCGACGTGTCCGCGCACACCGACTGGGCGGGCGCAACTGCCGTCCAGCGCGGCAATCGCCAACGCTTGCGCGCCGCGATGGCGCGCGAAGGCTTCGCCAACTATCCGCTGGAGTGGTGGCACTACACCTACAAGCCCGAGCCCTCGCCGGATACGGCCTACGACTTTCCCATCCGTTGAAGGCAGGATCCGTGGCCCTGAGGATCCGTCGACGGTCGCGCAACCGCAGGCGTACGGCTACGTGCAGGACCCAAGGGTCTGCGACTGCTCCATGCCCCGTACCGCCGCTCTCTGTGGGAGCGGCGTAAGCCGCGATCGCGTAACCTCACGCCCCAACGGCAGCCCCATACGATGCTCCCGCACCGGCCGCACCCCTCCGGACCGCACGGTATTCCCCACCCATGCCAGCCGAGGGCGCTGGATTCTTGCCTGCACGATCCCTTCGTGCACGTAGCCGGAACGTCGACACACCCACAACGAAATCAGCACAGCAAGGCATGGACAGAGAACCCGAGGCTTACGCCAGTGTTTACCCAGGCACCGTCAACCGGGGCGACCTGTTCTGGGTCGCACCCGACGAGTCCCGAGGCTCCGTGCCCGGTTATGCCCATCCGCACGTCGTGGTCCAGGACGACCTCTTCAACCATTCGCGCATCAGCACCGTCGTCGTCTGCGCTCTGAGCTCCAACCTCAATCGCGCCACCGAGCCGGGTAACGTCCTGCTCGACCTCGGCGAGGCTGGCCTGATCAAGCAAAGCGTAGTGGTCGTGTCGCAGGTATCGACGCTCTACAAGACCCGCCTGGGCGAACGCATCGGCACACTGTCCGACGAACGCATCGCCCAGATACTCGCGGGCATGCGCTTTCTGCAAACCGCGTTCTTCGGCCGCAGATGACGCAGCCGACGGCTGCGATACCGCCGGTGCATGTTCCGCGAGCGCTGGGAGCCTCTAGTCCAGCGCCATTCCCGGGCGCCAGCCGCTCTTGGCCAGGAACGCCTTCGCGTCGCTGACCTCGATGATGTCGCGCAGCGCCGCCTTCTTGTCCTTGGCCTGACGGTAGTAGGCCTTGGCGATGCGATAACCGACCCAGTAGCCCAGATCGCCGGGTCGCTCAGGCGTGCCGAGGCCGTTGTAGAGCCAGGCCGAGCCCTGGGCCTTCTTGTCCAGATCGGCGGCGAACGCGGTTTCCAGTTCCAGTTCGCGGCCCCGGGTAGCGCTCAGCAGATGTCCATAGCTGATCGAACCCGAGATCAGCTCGGCCACGAATTCGGCGCCGCCCTCGAGCAGCGAAGCCTGCAACACCGTCGACTCTGCGTTCTCCACCTGCGCACCGGGTTGCAGCACGTGACCGTACTCGTGGGCGATCACATGGACGAAGCGGTCCTCCGGATCGGGAATGAGGAAGTTCGCGGCGCACAAGGCTTCGAGCCCGATCATGACCCCGCTCGCATTCGCGGTTCCGACCGGTTTGCCGCGGCCGATCGCGACCGTCACCGGCGGAAAGCTGGGCGCGGGATAGAGTTCGCTCAGCTTGGTCAAGGCAACGCCGAGCCGGGTCTTGACCGCGGGCAGCGCCGCGGCGCAACGCCTGGCATCGATGTACAGGGCAGGGCGCTCGGCGTTGGCGGTCGCGATCCGCTCGCCGGTGATCCGGCGCATCTTGGCGAACTCGATCAGGCCCTCGCTGCCTTGGTCGAGATAGTCCTGCTGCAACTGCTGCGCCGTGGGCTTGCCGCCGGCCTGCTCGTAGATCGCATAGAAGCGATCGACATCGCCGGTACGGATTTCAGGCCCGCGCTCGGCAGAAGATGCCGCGGCGGTGAGCAGGAACAGCGAAGTCGTCGTCAGCAGTAGCAGGGTCGTAGGTTTCATGGCGCTTCCATGGGGCAGGAATCGGGCTTGCGCTGCGCGCTCGGAACGGTCGCGTCGGCTTGCCGGCGAAGTTCGACTCAGCCTGCGCGGGACGGCCCCCAAGAACATGTGCTTTCCGTAATGGTTCGCGTGGCGATGCGATGGGGCGTGTGGGACGGCATCGGACCTGGATCGAGCATTTTCGTAGAATGCACGCTTCGCGGAGAATCATCCGTCTTACCGAGCTCGCACCCATGCCGGTCGCTGCAGTCGCGCGTTGCTTATCGCTGGTCGTACTTGTATCGGCGCCCGTTTGCGCGCTAGCGATCGAGGCTGCGCCTAGTACCGAACAGGCCAACGCGGCCTATCGGCGTTCGCTCGATGCGGAGTTGCGCAGGGAGGGGGCGAAAGCCACTCCGTCGCCGATGGTCCAGACGCTGTTGGAGTCCATGAAGATCGCGGCCGTGCAAGGCTGTCAAGGCATCGATCCGGAGCGCACCGCCTGCATCGTCGAGCTCGACTCGCCGATGGGCGACGGTTACGAGGCGTATCGCTTCCGCCGCGATGGCGCGGACTGGCAGATAGTCGAAGAGCAGGACACGCCACCGCCGCAGCCGGACATCGCGCAGGTCCAGGCACTGCTGCGCGCACATCTGACCGAACTGGCCGGCCAGCAAAAGGCGCCGAAGGACGAGGCCGAGTTCCGAGCGTTCGCGAGCAGCCTCACCGTGACCGCACTGGAATCCTGTCAGCTCGACCGCGACACCGGCGCCTTGGAATGCGACGCGCAGCTGCACACGCCGGGCCAGGGTAAAGGCTCGAAGCCGCTGCGGTTCGAGCTGAAGGACGCGACCTGGTCGCTGCTGCCGGACTGAGGGAGCACGGCGCAGGCCGCGGCCGGTCCACCGCCCATCCCGTCCCTGCAAATCCTGCGTTTCTGCCGGTGCGACCCTTCGGCCACGACCGGCATCCGTATTGGGAACCGGATCGAAGCCCAAGAGGATCAGCCATGCGCAAACACGACACGATGCCCGGCTCGCGATGGGCTCTGCGCCGGCGGCTGCTGGCGGCCGGCCTGGCTGCCTTCGTCGCGACCGCATCGCCGGCATTCGCTGCTGACTCGGCCAATCCGTATGCGCAAGCGATCGAGACGCTGGCGGATAAATTGGCGACGCGCTTCGTGGATCCCGCCACAGGCCGACGCTATGCGGACATGTTGCGATCCAAGCTCGCGGCTGGCCAATACGAGGGCATCGGCGAAGCTAAGGACATGGCGCGGCGCTTGACGCAGGATCTGCAGGCCGTTTCGGCCGACGGCCATCTGCGAGTCGACCTCATGCCTCCCGGCCCACGCCTCGTCGAAAGCTCAGCCGCGGGCGCTACGGGCCGAGTCGACACGTCACCTCCGCGCACGGCGCGGCCGAGTCTTGCGCCGCGGCAAGCGTCGGCGCTCGCTCCGATGGACCTGCCGAGCGTCGCCGAAACCAAGTGGATCGCGCCAGGCGTGGCCTACATACGCTTCAATCAGTTCGCCGGCGAGCCCGCCTCCGTAGCGGCGATACAGGCGTTCGTAAAGGACCATGCGACGGCGAAGGCGATCATCATCGACACGCGCAGCTTGTCGCGCGGCGGCGGGCTGGCGGAGATGGATGCGCTGTTTCCGCATCTTTTCGATCGTGAAACCGTGCTGGTGGAAATGGCCGTAGCGAAAAACGACGGCCCGTCCGGCGGTCCGATACCGTTCGGCGGCCGCACCCTGCGCGATGTTTCCGGCCCCGCCAATATGCTGGTGCGCCAACACCTGGCCGTTCCCGACGTCGAGCCCCGGCTCGCCAAGGCCAAAGTGTTCTATCTGACCTCCAAGCGAACGCGCTCGGCGGGCGAGCACTTCGCGCTGGCGTTGCAGCGCACGCACCGGGGCATCCTCATCGGCGAGCGCACCGCAGGCGCCAACCACTTCGGCGGCATCGAACCGATCGGCGCGGGACTCGCCGCGTTCGTCCCGGTGGGACGCACTTACGATCCCGATACCGGCAAGGACTGGGAAGGCACCGGCATCGTCCCCGACATCGAAGTGCCCGCCGATCAGGCGCTGGACCGTGCATTGGCGCTGGCCAGCGCCGAGTGAATCTGGCGGCTTCGAGGCGCCGAACCATGCCCAGGCTGTGAAACCTGATCCAGTACGCTGCGGACGTCGAGAACAAACAAAAAGGCCCACCGGATCCGGCGGGCCGCTTTCGGGTTGGTGCTGCAGCCGATCCAGGCGCAACCCCAGTTGCTCAGCAGGGCAGCTACACGAAGCGATAGATTGCTTCTGCGGGTGTACGCGCCTGCGGTCGGGTTCTTGTTATGGCTGCAGTGATCTTGGCCTTCAACGGGCTCAGATCATGTTCGTCCATCGTGTAGATGATGTCGTTTGCCGGGCCCGCGAAGTATCTGTAAAAGGCCAGATCGCGGCTGGGGCGAATGGTGCCGACGTGCACGCCGCCGTGTAGCACTTTTGCCGACCAGTCGCAGCCGGTGCCTTGCTCGCTAAAAGTCACGTCCATAGCGCCTCCTAAGGATTCTAGGAGACCCCATTTTAGCGCTCAAACATGCGCCCGTGTCGCCAACGCCAGCGGTCCCGCAGCCCTGGAGCGGCGTGTGGTTGTAGACCGTTGTCCGATCCAGAAATGCTGGAGGGATCGGCAGAGGCGTTGCTCAAGAACTCCAAGAAAATCAGCTTCTTGCTGCATATGCCGGTGGCCAATTAACAGTTTTTCCGAATAATTAACGCCGGTCTATTTGTCTACATTTCCTATCGTCCGTCCCGCCGCTCCGAATAGAACTGAAACGCCGTCGATTCGCGCCTACTTGTGAATGCGGACAACCCGGCGACCGAAGAGCACGGCGTCGAACGAGTACGCTCCTGGGCCCAGCAGCAACAAGGCTACGGAACTGAGTCCCAAGGACATCGGAGCGAACATCGCGGTCCCAAGGTCGGCCTGCTGCAAGCCAACGATGACGTGCAGGCAGCAAGCCACTGCCATCCACGAAGTCAACAATCCGGCCAGGATCGAAAGTGCGATCAAACCGGCTACGAAAGCCGCCGCTCCATCCGGAATCGGTAACGCCGCCAGCGGATTGTGCAGGATGAGTCCCAGCGCTACCGAGAGTCGCAGTACAATAAGTCCGACCCCGGGTAAGCTGCGGGGATACAGGGAGATCAGCGGCTGCATCCGAAGAGGTTAGAGAACCACGGCGGAGGCCGCTATCCGTTTGAGAGTCGTGCGCCCATCCCACAAATGGGGGATGCTGGGGTCCGCAGAAGCCGGTTCAGTAAGCTGCGTGTGAACTCAGAGGTTTTCGTGCGGGCTCGAATTCCCTATAGGGTCTGGGTCTTGCGATGGGTGCGAGTAGCGCTGGCCGTGTTTTGCCTGTGGGTCGGCGCGACGGCTGCGGCGCCCTGGCAGATTCCGCAGTACCACCACCGTGCCTGGTCCCTGCAGGAGGGCGCGCCGGCGGATGTGTGGGCACTGGCGCAAGCACGCGACGGCTATCTCTGGCTCGGCACGGGTACCGGCCTGTACCGGTTCGACGGCGTGCAGTTCGAGCATTACCAAGCCCCACCGCATCGTCCCTTCGCGTCGAACAACATCACCGCGCTGTACACCACGACCGATGGTGCGCTGTGGATCGGCTTCCTGGTGGGCGGTGCGAGCGTGCTGCGCGACGGAAGCCTGCAGCACTATTCCGTCGCGATGGGCGCGCCGCGGGATCTGGTGTACGGGTTCGCCGAAGATCATAGCCGTGGGCTCTGGGCGGCGGCCCAAAATGGCCTTTATCGATTCGATGGCCGGCATTGGCATGCGATCGGCGACGACTGGGGCTATCCGGCGATGCACGCCGATCACGTGCTGGTCGATTCGCGCGGCACGCTCTGGGTCGCCACCGGCAGCACTCTGATGTATTTGCCAAGCGGCACGCGACGGTTCCTGCCGACCGGGATAGGCGCCGGGCCGCTGGCTTCGCTGGTCGAAGCGCCGGATGGCAGATTGTGGCTTTCGGACGGCGCGCACGGTACGCGGTCGCTGCCGGATCCGCGTTCCGGGTCGACGGCGTCACCCCCGATCGGTAGCGGCTTCGGCCATTTCGCTTGCATGCGCATCGACGGCAGCGGGGTGCTCTGGGGCACCGATCGCCGTCACGGTGGCGTGGTGCGGGTCTCCCGTCTGGATCGGTTCGCGATCGGTCATGCCTTGCGTCCGGAAGATGCCGATGCCGTCATCCGCAAGCGCGAGGGACTGACGTCCGACCGTGCCATTCCGCTGCTGCGCGATCGCGAAGGCAACGTGTGGGTCGGTACCAATCTGGGCCTGCATCGTTTCCGCCACAACAATGTGCAAGTAGTGGAGGACGAACGGCTGACGCAGCACGATACCTATGGGCTGGCGTTTTCGCCGAAGCTGGGGATTCTGGTGTCCAGCGGTCCGCGCCTGTATCGAATTCGCGGCGACGGCGCCGAGCTGCTGGCCGACACCAAAGGGCCGAAGATCGCCGCGATCGTCGCCGAAGGCGAACGGACCTGGCTGAAAACGGAGAGCGCGCTGTGGCGGCTGAACGCCGATGGCGTGCAGCGCTTGCCGTTGCCGCGAGACAACGACGGACTGCTTAAGTTTCTCGTCGGCGACGGGGGATCCGGCGTACTGACGATGCAGGAGGGCAACGGCCTGTTCCACTACGACGGCCTGCAGTGGGCGCAAGTCCCCGCCGGCCCGGTCGATTCTGCCGGCGCAACGGCGCTGCTGCGCGATACCGATCGTACGTACTGGATCGGCTACTCCGGCAACCGTCTCGCCCATTGGCATGACAATGCCCAGCGCGTGTACACCGCAGACGATGGCTTGAATGTGGGCACCGTCATCGCGCTGGCGAGAGTGAAGGAGGGGCTCCTCGTCGCCGGCGAAACGGGCTTGGCCTTGCTTCGGGACGGTCGCGTCCATGCGCTGCACGCGACACCCGCCGACAGGCTCAACGGCATCACCGGCATCGTCGCAACCCCGCAGGGCGAGATCTGGTTGAATGCCATCCACGGCATTCTGCGCTTGCCGCCGGGCGCGGTCACTGCAGCGCTGCAGCATCCGGGTATGTTGAAGCACCGCCTGTTCGACTTGGGGGACGGTCTGCTCGGCGTGGCGCAACAGGCCACGCCGGCGTCGACTGTGGCCGCGGACGCCGATGGCCGCTTATGGTTCGCCACCAACCAGGGGCTGGCCACACTCGATCCGCTCCGGCTGCACAGCAACATGGTGCCGCCGTCGGTGCATATCCGATCCCTGATCGCACGCCGCCATCGATTCCCGATCAGCGGTGGTCCGACGCTGCCGGCCGGCACGCGCGATCTGCGCGTGGAATACACCGCACCGAGCTTGTCGTTCCCGGATCGCGTCGAGTTCCGCTATCGCCTGGAGGGCGTCGACGACGAATGGCAGGACGTCGGCAATCGGCGCCAGGCTTTCTACGCCAATCTCGGGCCGGGGGATTACCGGTTCCGGGTCCTTGCGGCGAACGACAGCGGGTTGTGGAATGAGCAGGGCGCGACCTTGGATTTCACCATCGCCCCTCGTTTCACCGAGACCTGGTGGTTCGCGGCGCTGTGCGCGATCGCTGCAGGCCTCCTGTTGTTCTTCCTGTACCTGCTGCGTTTGCGGCAGATCTCCGATCGCGTGCGCATGCGTCTGGAGGAGCGGCATCTGGAGCGCGACCGCATCGCACGTGAACTGCACGATACTCTGCTGCAGAGCTTCCAGGGCCTGGTGCTGCGCTTCCAGTCCATCGCCAACCGAATTCCCACGGACGATCCGATACGGTCGGCATTGGAAAAGACGATGGATCGCGCCGACGAGGCGATCGCCGAAGGTCGCGACCGCGTCCGCGATCTGCGCGCCACCACGGCTTCGGCGTCGACGGACCTTCCGGAGGCCTTCGCCCGGCTCGGCGCCGAGCTCGGGCAGGAGCGTCCGACCAGCTTCAGCGTGGTGGTGGAAGGTCGATTGCCGGCGATGAACGCGGTGGTGAGCGACGAGGTGTACTGGATCGGCCGCGAGGCGCTAGGCAATGCCTTCCGCCATGCCGACGCGAGCCAGATCGAAGTCGAGATATCCCATTCGAGCGGTTGCCTGGTCTTCCGATTCCGCGACGACGGCCAGGGCATCGCCGAAGAAGTGATCCTCAACGGCGCGCGTTCGGGGCATTGGGGACTGCCGGGAATGCGCGAGCGCGCCAAGGCCATCGGCGCCGAGCTGCGTCTATGGAGTCGCCCCGGCAAGGGCACCGAGGTGGAACTGCTGCTCCGCCCGGACGGACATCGCCAGTCGCGCTGGAGCGATTGGCGCAGGAGGATAATGCGAATCTGGAGAACCAAGACATGACGATGCAAGCACGACCGATCCGCATTCTTACCGTCGACGACCATCCCTTGTTGCGCGAGGGCATCGCCGGAGTGCTGGCCGGCGAGCCCGACATGGAGCTGGTCGGCGAAGCCAGCAACGGCCGCGAAGCGGTTGAGGCGTTTCGTGCCTGCATGCCGGATGTGACCCTGATGGACCTGCAGATGCCGGAAGTAGGCGGCGTCGAGGCGATCGCGCAGATCCGCAAGGAATTCCCGGCCGCCCGCATCATCGTGCTGACGACCTACAGCGGCGACGTGCAGGCGGTGCACGCGCTGCGCGCTGGCGCGCAGGGCTATCTGCTGAAAAGTTCGTTGCGGAAGGAGCTGCTGGACACCATCCGCGCGGTGATGGCGGGCCGGCGGAGGATTCCGCCGGAAGTGGCCGTACAGATCGCGGAACACTCGATCGACAGCGATCTGACCGCCCGCGAGGTCGAGATCCTGAAGGGAGTCGCCGCCGGAAACTCGAACAAGATGATCGCGGCGCAGCTGTCGATCTCCGAGGAAACCGTCAAGACCCATATGAAGAGCGTGCTATCGAAGCTGGGTGCGAACGACCGCACACACGCGGTCACCATCGGCCTGAAGCGGGGCATTCTCAGCGTTTAGCGCGCGCTCGCACCGAGCCGGCGTCGTCGGCAACCGGTGCGTGCGGTCCCGATGGCAGCGTGTCCGATTCGCAGCCGATCGCATCCTGCGTCCCCCCAACGAGGGAGTAGCGTTTCCTCCCTCGTGGTGTTTTCCGCCGCAGCGGCAGGCGCCAGTATTCATTCCGAACGCACGCAGGACGATTGCGTGTATCCCACCGTTCGGAGCGCTCACATGGCGAAGGCATCCCCTGTTCCCGGCAAGACCCTGCTCACATCCCAGGATCACACCCTGATCCTGATCGACCATCAGTCGCAGATGGCCTTCGCGGTCCGCTCGATCGATATCGGTTCGCTGCGTACCAACACGGCGCTGGTCGCCAAGGCGGCGCAAGGCTTCGGCGTGCCCACCATCGTCACCACGGTGGCGGAGAAAAGCTTCTCCGGGCCCTTGTTTCCGGAGATCACCGACATCTTCGCCGGCCCGGTCTACGACCGTACCAGCATGAACGCCTGGGAAGATGCGCAGGTCACCGATCGCGTCAACGAGATCGGCAAGAGCAGGCTGGTGTTCGCCGGGCTATGGACGGGCGTGTGCATCGTGGGGCCGGTGCTGTCGGCGCTGGACCAGGGCTTCGAGACCTACGTCATCACGGACGCCTGCGGTGACGTGTCCGACGAGGCGCATGAGCGAGCCGTGGCGCGCATGATCCAGGCCGGCGCACGGCCGATGACCAGCCTGCAGTACATGCTGGAACTGCAGCGCGACTGGGCGCGCGGCGAAACCTATGCGCTTACCACCGGTATCGCCCGCGAGCACGCCGGCGGCTACGGTATCGGCATCCAGTACGCCAAGACGATGTTCAGCGCGCAGGAAGGCGGCCATTGACCGGCCATCCAGGTCCACTTCGCTCACCCATCCGAGAGAGCACATGAAAACCGACGAAACAAACGGCGGAATCGACGAAGGTCGCCGGGCCCTGCTGGGCACCTCCGTCGCCGCAACCGCCGCGATGGTCCTGCCTGCGGTCTCCCTGGCCGCACCGGCTTCCTCCTCCTCGACAACCAAAAAGGGCGCTCCCACCATGAGCACGATCACGACCAAAGACGGCACTCGCATCTTCTACAAGGATTGGGGCAAGGGACAGCCGGTGGTGTTCTCCCACGGCTGGCCGCTGAGCGGCGACGCCTGGGAGGCGCAGATGCTGTTCCTCAGCGGCCAGGGCTATCGCACGATCGCCCATGACCGCCGTGGCCATGGGCGTTCGGACCAGCCTTGGCAGGGCAACGACATGGACACCTACGCCGACGACCTTGCCGAACTGATCGAGCAGTTGGATCTGCGCGATGTCGTCCTGGTCGGTCATTCCACCGGCGGTGGCGAGATTGCGCACTACATGGGCCGTCACGGTACCAAGCGCGTCGCCAAGGCCGTGCTGGCGGGCGCGGTGCCGCCGATCATGGCGAAGACGCCGAGCCATCCCAACGGCTTGCCGATCGAGGTGTTCGACGGCATCCGCGCCGGCGTGCTCACCGACCGCTCGCAGTTCTATCAAGACCTCGCCGCCGGTCCGTTCTTCGGCTTCAACCGCCCCGGTGCGAAGAAGTCGCAGGGTGCGATCGATGCATTCTGGCTGCAAGGCATGATGGGCGGCCTGAAGGGGCAGTACGACTGCATCAAGCAGTTCTCCGAAGTCGACTACACCGAAGATCTGAAGAAGATCGACGTGCCGACCTTGTTCATTCACGGCGACGACGACCAAGTGGTGCCGATCGATGGTGCTGCGCGCCTCGCGGTGAAACTGGTCAAGGGCGCGACGCTGAAGGAGTACCCCAAGGCGCCGCACGGTCTGCCGGCCACGCACCAGCAGCAGTTCAACGAGGATCTGCTCGCCTTCATCAAGGCCTGAGGTCCATTCGGCGGTACGGCCATCCTTCCCCGGCCGTACCGCGTTTTACGTCGGAGCCGTGCCGATGAAGCCGTATCTCTTCTCGCTGGGTGCCGGCCTGCTGGTCGGGATCATCTATGCCTTGCTCAACGTGCGTTCGCCGGCGCCGCCGGTGATCGCGCTGGTCGGTCTGCTGGGCATCCTCATCGGTGAACAGATTCCACCGCTGCTGAAGCACTACCTGCCCAGGCAGAAGCCGCCCAGCGCCTGGATCCACGAGCAGGTCAAGCCGCACATGTTCGGCGAGTTGCCCAAGTGCGACCGGCCCCGCGTGCCGGACGGCGATCCGGCTGCGCGCTCATGAGTCCGCGTGCAACCCCTGGAGTGGATCGCAGCCGACGCAACTTCCTCGGCACGGCAGTCGCGGCGACTTCCGCGATGGCCCTGCCACTGTCCGGAATCTCTGCGATGCCCGATCTCATCCTCCATGGCGGAAAGTTCACTACCCTCGACCGCGGTCGGCCCACCGCCACCGCCGTGGCGATCGGGGACGGACGCTTCACCCATGTCGGCGAGGACCGCGACATCCTCGCCCTGGCTGGACCGTCGACGCAGGTAATCGACCTGCAAGGCCGCAGCGTGCTGCCTGGCCTGTGCGACAACCACACCCACGTCATCCGTGGCGGTCTGAACTACAACATGGAACTGCGCTGGGACGGCGTGCGCAGCCTGGCCGACGCGATGGCGATGCTGAAACGGCAGGTCGCGGTCACGCCGCCGCCGCAATGGGTACGCGTGGTCGGCGGCTTCAGCGAACACCAGTTCGCCGAGAAGCGTTTGCCGACGTTGGAGGAGCTCAACGCGGTAGCGCCGGACACGCCGGTGTTCATCCTGCATCTTTACGACCGCGCCCTGCTCAATGCGGCGGCGCTGCGTGTGATCGGTTACAACCGCGATACGCCGGAGCCGGCCGGCGGTCAGATCCTGCGCGATGGCGAGGGAAATCCGACAGGACTGCTGCTCGCCAAGCCGAACGCGAACATCCTTTACTCGACGCTGGCGAAAGGGCCGAAGCTGCCATTCGACTACCAGCTGAATTCGACGCGCCATTTCATGCGCGAGCTGAACCGGCTCGGCGTGACCAGCGTGATCGACGCCGGCGGAGGATTTCAGAACTATCCTGAAGACTACGAAGTCATTCGTACGCTCGCGCGGGACGGCCAGCTAACCGTCCGTCTGGCCTACAACTTGTTCACCCAGAAGCCAAAGCAGGAAAAGGACGATTTTCTGCGCTGGACGGCGGGGTCGAAGTACCGGCAGGGCGACGACTATTTCCGCCATAACGGCGCCGGCGAGATGCTGGTGTTCTCCGCTGCCGACTTCGAGGATTTTCGCGAGCCCCGCCCGGATATGCCCGCCGAGATGGAGGGCGATCTGGAAGGCGTGGTGCGCATCCTGGTACAGAACCGTTGGCCCTGGCGCATGCACGCCACCTACGACGAGACCATCCGGCGTGCGCTGGACGTGTTCGAGAAAATAAATCGCGAAATGCCGTTCGACGGCCTGCACTGGTTTTTCGACCATGCGGAAACCATTTCGCCCGAGTCGATCGACCGCGTGGCTGCCCTGGGCGGCGGCATCGCTGTGCAGCATCGTATGGCTTACCAGGGCGAGTACTTCGTCGAACGCTACGGCGCCAAGGCCGCCGAAGCGACGCCGCCGGTCAAGCGGATTCTGGAATCGGGCGTGAAGACATCGGCCGGCACCGACGCGACCCGCGTCGCTTCGTACAATCCCTGGGTATCGCTGTCCTGGCTGACGACGGGACGCACCATCGGCGGCACCTCGCTGTATCCGCGCCGCAATTGCCTGGATCGTGAGCAGGCATTGCGGATGTGGACGGAGAACGTCGCCTGGTTCTCGAACGAGGAGGGCAACAAGGGCCGCATCAAGCCGGGACAGCTGGCCGATCTCATCGTGCCCGACCGGGATTTCTTCGCATGCAGCGAAGATGAAATCACCGGCATCACCTCTCTGCTGACGGTCGTCGGCGGCAAGGTCGTGTACGCCGCGGGCGAGTTCGTCGCCCATGACGTTCCGCCGCCGCCGGCGATGCCCGAGTGGTCGCCGGTGCGTCGTTACGGCGGTTACGCCGCCTGGGCCGACCCATCGGCCGCGCGCACGCCGGTCGCGGCGTCCGGTTGCGGATGCAGTCACGGCTGTCGCGTGCACGGTCACGACCACATCGCGGCCTGGGACAGCCAGGTTCCAGCCGGGGACCTGAAGAGCTTCTGGGGCTCCCTCGGCTGCGCCTGCTGGGCGGTATGAACATGAGTGCGGAGCGAAACATGAATGCATTGAGACGATGGCTGACTTCACGATGGCTGCGCCGGATCGCGCTGCTGCTGATCTGCGCGGCCTATCTGCAGGGCGGGTTGACCAAGGCCTGGAACTTCGCCGGTGCGATCGCGGAGATGCAGCACTTCGGCCTGCAGCCGGCTGCGCCGATGGCCGCGCTCGTGATCGTCGTCGAGCTCGGCGCGGCTCTGCTGATCATCAGCGGCTATCGACGCTGGCTGGGAGCCTTGGTGCTCGCTGCGTTCACCGTCGCGGCCACCTTCGTCGCCAACCGCTACTGGGCGGCACCGGCCGCGGAGCAAGCCATGCTGGCCAACGCCTTCTTCGAACACCTGGGCCTGGCGGGCGCCTTCGTCCTGATCGCCTGGCACGATCTGGCCCCACACGATCTGGCCTCGCACGAGCCGGAGGAGCGGCGCTGATGTCCAATAATGCCGCCGGTTCCGGCAAGACGGCGGGCGCGGGCGCATTCGCGCCGCTTCGCCACGCCACGTTCGCGGTGTTGTGGACAGCGACCGTGGTCGGCAACACCGGCAGCTTCATGCGCGATGTCGCCAGCTCCTGGCTGGTGACCGATCTGTCGCCCAGCCCGGCGATGGTCGCGTTGATCCAGACCGCCGCCACGCTGCCGATCTTCCTGCTGGCGATTCCGGCCGGCGTGTTGACCGACATTCTCGATCGCCGGCGCTTTCTGATCTTTGCGCAGACCTGGCTGATTCTCGTCAGCGGTACCTTGCTGATGCTGGCCTGGACCGGCGCGCTGACGGTCGAGTATCTCGCCGCGCTGACGTTCCTGGGCGGCGTCGGCACCGCATTGGCGATGCCGACCTGGCAGGCGATCGTGCCGGAACTGGTGCCGCACGAATCGATCCGCGCCGCGGTGACCTTGAACTCGCTTGGCATCAACATCTCGCGAGCGATCGGCCCGGCGCTAGGGGGCTTGCTGCTCGCGGGACTGGGCGCGGCTGCGGCCTACGGCGCAGACGTGTTGAGCTACGTGTTCGTGATCGCTGCATTGCTCTGGTGGCGTCGTCCGCAACCGGCCGCCGACGCGCTCAACGAGAATTTCCTGGGTGCGTTCCGTGCCGGCCTGCGCTACGCGCGGACCAGTCGCGATCTGCATCGGGTGCTGCTGCGCGCGGCGGTATTCTTCGCCTTCGCCAGCTGCGTGTGGGCGCTGCTGCCGTTAGTGGCGCGCGAGTTGCTGCATGGCACCGCCGGCTTCTACGGCGTGCTGCTGGGCGCGGTCGGCGCCGGCGCGATTGCCGGCGCATTTGCGTTGCCGTGGCTGCGCACCCGTTTCGACGCCGATCAACTGCTGTTGGGCGCGTCCCTGTGTTCCGCCGTGGTGCTGGCGCTGCTGGCGATCGCTCCACCCAAGCCGGTGGCATTGCTATTGCTATTGGTGCTGGGGGTCGGCTGGATCACTGCGCTGACCACCCTCAATGGCGTTGCCCAGGGCGTGTTGCCGAACTGGGTGCGTGGACGCGGATTGGCGGTCTACCTGACCGTATTCAACGGCGCGATGGCGGCGGGCAGTTTCGGCTGGGGCCTGGTCGCCCAACGCAGCAGTGTGCCCATGGCCCTGTCGATCGGCGCGGCAGGCCTGGCGATAGTAGGCCTGGCCTTGTATCGGGTTCGGCTGCCGAAGGGCGATGCGGATCTCGAACCATCCAGCCACTGGCCGCAGCCGCTGCTGGCATTTCCTGTCGAGCGCGACCGGGGGCCGGTGATGGTACAGGTGGAGTACCGCGTCGAGGCGGAGCGGCGGCAGGATTTCCTGCAGACCCTGGAGCGTTTTTCGGAGGGCAGGCGCCGCGATGGCGCCTACCTGTGGGGTGCGGCCGAGGATGCTGCGGATCCTGAGCGCATCGTCGAATGGTTTTTGGTCGAATCCTGGGCGGAACACATGCGCCAGCACCGTCGCGTGTCCCATGCCGACGCCGACCTCCAGCATGCCGTCGCAGCCTTCCATGTCGGGCCACAGCCGCCGAAGGTCCAACACCTGCTGAGTCTGCGTGCCAGCCATGCATCGCCCACGGCGAAATCGTAAGGCGGGGTTCGCCGCGTTGGCGGGGCTGCTGGCGACTGCCGCCAACGCCGCGTCGCCGACGGAATTGCGGCCTGCCTACAGCGCCAATCGCTGGCAGGAGGACTGGTCGACGCTGGCGGACCCAGCCGCGCGTACGCAGCCGATGGATCGCCTCAAATTCCTGCCGTTCGGCGAGGACGGCTATCTGTCCCTGGGGCTGAACCTGCGCGACCGCTTCGAATCCGCCGACGGCCCCGGCTACGGTACTCGCGGTCCGCGCGACAGCTATCTGCTGCAGCGCCTGCAAGTCCATGCGGACCTGCGTGTGAACGCCCGCTGGCGCGGGTTCGTGCAGGTCGAGGACGTGCGCTCGTTCGGAAAAGCGCAACCGTCGCCGACCGATCGCAATCCGCTGGACCTGCGGCAGGCGTTCTTCGATTACCGAGCGCCGCTGCGCGACGGCGCGTGGACGATCCGCGCCGGCCGACAGGATCTGCCCTTCGGACAGCAGCGATTTCTGAGCTCGCGCGACGGGCCGAACCTACGCCAGTCGTTCGATGCGGCGTGGCTGCATCTCGAGGCTGGCCGCTGGAACGCCAGCGTTTTCTTCAGCCAGCCGGTCCAATACGCGAGCGAAAGCCACTTCGATGACGTTTCCAATCGCCAGCTGCGGTTCGACCTGCTGCATGCGGAGCGGGCGCTCGCAAACGGCTCGATCAGCTTCTTCTATGCGCGCTATGCCGATGCCGAGGCCGATTATCAGGAGGCGGCGGGACGCGAGTGGCGCCATAGCCTGGACGCGCGTTGGACCGGCGTCGCGGATCGCTGGGACTGGGATGCCGAAGCCGTCGTCCAGGGCGGCGAGGTAGCAGGTGTCCCGGTGCGGGCCTGGGCCTTGGGCGTGCGGGGCGGATACACGTATTCCACGCATCGTCTCGCGCCGCGGATGGGATTGCAGATCGATCTGGCGTCCGGCGACCGGCGCAGTGGCGACGGCAAGCTCGAGACCTTCCATCCTCTGTTCCCGAACGGCTCGTACTCATTCACTCAGGCCGGACATACCGGCTACGTCAACCTGATCCAGCTCAAGCCGTCAATCGCGCTGAAGCCGACACAAGCGCTGCAAACCTCGCTGGCGATTGGCGGATTGTGGCGGCAGACCGTGCGCGACGCGGTGTACCTGCAACCCGATATCCCGCTCGCGGGAACAGCCGGCCAGCCCGGACGCCATACCGCGACCTACCTGCAACTCAAGGCCGAGTGGGAACTGAGCCGGCAACTGACTGCCGCCGCGGAACTCGTGCGCTACCAGGCCGGGCGCGCCGTCCGCGCCGCCGGTGGCCGCGACAGCGACTACGCGGGGCTGGAACTGAAGTTTTATTGGTGATTTCCCGGAGAAATGCATGAACGACATGACCGAGACGAAACAGCGCCGCAAGGCTTCCCTTGTCACCCCGACTGCCCTGGGCGCCGACGCGCGACGCGATATCGGCGCCGAACTCAATACCTTGCTTGCCGACATCTTCGCCCTGTACCTGAAGACGAAGAATTTTCATTGGCATATGTCGGGGCCGTACTTCCGCGATTACCACTTGCTGTTGGACGAGCAGGCCGACCAGATCTACGTCACCGTCGATCCGGTCGCCGAGCGCGTACGCAAGCTCGGCGGGCTGACCTTGCATTCCACTGGCGAGATCACCCGGCTGCAGCGGCTGTCGGACAACGATGCCGACTACGTGACGCCGGCGGACATGCTGGCCGAGCTGCGCGAGGACAACACCCGCGTCGCTGGCTTCATGCGCGCGACGCATGCCTTGTGCGATGAGTACGGCGACGTCGCGACTGCCAGCCTGCTGGAAAACTGGATCGATGAAGCCGAACGGCGCATCTGGTTTCTGTTCGAAGCCGGACGTGGCAGCTGAGCGATGGGCGTATGCCCCTGGTCCTCATGCATCGCATGCGAACCAGGGGCAGGGCGGTCAGGCCTTCGCGGTGTCGTGCGTCGGCCCGGTCGGAATCATCGATCAGGGGAGATCAAAGAACAGGATTTCGGCGTCCTTGGCCTGATCGAACGTGATGTGCGTTTCCTGCTCGATCTTCAGTGCGTCGCCGGCCTTCAGCTCGACTCCGTTGACCGTGAGCGTGCCGCGGACAACATGGACGTAGCCGCGCCGGCCTGAGCCCAGCTCGAATTCGGCACGTTCATCGCCATCGAGCAGGGAGGCGTAGAGGAAGGCGTCCTGGTTCATGCGCAACGAGCCGTCGCGTCCATCCGGCGAGATCACCAGCCGCAGCTGCCCGCGCTTGGAGGCCGCGTCGAAATGCTTCTCCTCGTAGCCCGGCTCGTGGCCCGCCTTGTCCGGAATGACCCAGATCTGCAGGAAATGCACGCGATCGCTGGGCGAGTGATTGAACTCGCTGTGGCGGACGCCGGTGCCGGCGCTCATGCGCTGGACATCGCCGTAACGCAGCACCGAGCCATTGCCCATGCTGTCCTTGTGCTCCAGAGCGCCGTCCAGAACGTAGGAGATGATCTCCATGTCCTGGTGGCCGTGGGTGCCGAAGCCCTGTCCGCCGAGGACCTTGTCCTCATTGATTACCCGCAGGTCCCCGAAGCCCATGTGGCGGGGATCGCGGTATTCGGCGAACGAAAAGGTATGGCGCGAGCTCAGCCAGCCGTGCTCGGCGCGGCCGCGCTCTTCGCTCTTACGGACCTGCATCATGGTGTGCTCCTCTCGCTTAAGTGCGATTTGATTGAATGTGGCCTTGGCGTACCATCGGGCTCGTAAACCCCGGAAATTGCTGATCGCTCTTGGCTTGGCGGGCAGTATGGGAGCCGCGGTGCGGTAAGAAAAGCGAACAGATTGCCGTCCTATCATCGAGAAAATCGAATGCTCCGTCTGACCTTGGATGCCCTGCAGATCCTCGATGCCATCGACCGCCGGGGCTCCTTCGCCGCGGCCGGCAAAGAACTGCACAAGGTGCCGTCGACGATTTCCTACACGGTGGCCAAGCTCGAGGACGACCTGGGCGTCCAGGTGTTCGAACGCCTCGGGCCCAAAGTCGCGTTGACGGCCGCCGGGCACGAGCTACTCAGGGAAGGGCGCTACCTGCTGAAAGCCGCGCAGGATCTCGAACATCGGGTGCGTCGGGTGGCCTCCGGTTGGGAAACCGAATTCGCCATCGGCATCGATTCCCTGTTCTCGGTCGCGTCGCTCGAGGAGGACATGCGTGCGTTCTACGCGGTGGCGGATCGAACCCGCCTGCGCATCGCACAGGAGACCTTGACCGGTACCTGGGAATCGCTGCTGGATCGCCGCGTTGATCTGCTCATCGGAGCGGCGGGGGAGGGGCCTTCCGGAGGCGGCTACGTTGCCGAACCCATCGGCCGCGTTTCCTTCGTATTCGCAGTGACACCCGATCATCCCTTGGCAAAGGCCGTAAAGCCGCTGGGGAAGGCGGAGCTGCAACAGCATCGCGCCGTGGTCGTGGCGGATTCGGCGCGGAAATTGCTGCCGAGAACCGTGGGCCTGCTGTTTGGCCAGGATGCGATCACCGTTCCCGACATGCGCAGCAAGTACCAATTGCAGCGGTCGGGGATGGGTTTCGGTTTTCTGCCCGAGCCTTATGCCCGCGAGGCAATCGCAGCCGGCGAGCTGGTGGTGAAAGCGGTTGAGGAGCCGAAGCCGACGAGACCTTCTATCTGGCCTGGCGTACGGGTGAACTGGGCGCCGCGCTGAAATGGTGGATAGACCGAGCCCGGTCGCCGGGTAAGTTGTACGATCTTCTGTCGCTCTCGTGTAGTTGATCGCTGGACCCGGAAGCCTTTACAACCAGGCCACGGCCGCCCGAGCGAGTTTGCGATACCACGGCATCCGCAGCTGCGAATTCATGGGGGCGGTTGGGGTCATCAGGCCGGCGGTGTCAGCGATGTCATGGCGTGTCTCGGGAAACTCATTCCGTCGATGCAATGCTCTGACGCGTTGTCGACGCTTGCAGATGAATTCTTCAGTTGCGCAGCAGCTCGTTAGCGCGGTCGTTCGGGTACGGCATGCCGTCAGGCCAAAGGGGCGGGCGCATCGTGAAGCCTCTGTTCACGGCAGGGAATTGGGATATCCGTAACTAATTGTTTCTGCCCAGCATTTTTCTACGAGTGCTCGCCCGCCTACCGCGATCAGGTAGTCCCCTACGCTGATTCAGCCGTGTTGTCGGCCAAGCTCGTCAAGAACGGCACGTTGAAAACCTACAAAGGCGCGCCTCACGGTATGCCGACCACACACGCCGACCAGATCAATGCCGACCTTCTGGCGTTTTTGCAGAGCTAGCGGGCGCGGCTCATGGCCTGCCTTGGCGCAGGTCCTCTGGGAGACATCGAAGGATGCTCGTAAGAATGGTTCCGACTCGCGCGGGATGCGGGTCGGAACGTTGAACCCTGGTAGTGCCGGCGGAGCGGATCGGTCTTGGTGATCAATTTCATCGGTGCGCGCAAGCCCATAACGGACATCAGGCTGCACACGAGCGTACCTGGCGCCTCTCTCTGGCGTAGCCACTCGGGGATCGACCCACGTAACGAGTGAACGCAGTACTGAACGTGCTCGCCGACGAATAGCCCACGCGCTCGGCTACCTTCTCGATCACCAGATCCTGGCGGTCGAGGATGTCTTTCGCGATCGCCATCCGCCAAGCGAGCAGATACTCCATCGGCGGCATGCCGACCGCGCGGGTGAAGCGTTGGAAGTAGGCCGACCTCGACAGCGCCGCGACCTTGGCCAACTGCTCTACGGTCCACGCGCGCGACGGGTCGCGGTGCATCTCCCGAATGGAAAGGGCGAGACGCTCGTCCGCCAGTCCGCGCAACAGACCCGCCGGCGCCGTGTCGCCCGGCGCCGCCCGCAAGGCTTCGATCAGCAGGACCTCGACCAGCCGGGTCAGGATGAGATCGCGCCCCGACCTCGTTTGCATGGCTTCCTCGCGCACGAGGCGGACCAGCACGCCGAAGCGATCCTCGCCCCGCACGTGGATGACGGGTGGGAGCAGCGCCACCAGCAGCGCCGTGTCTGGCGAATCGAAGACGAAATAACCGCCGAGCATGCGCACATCGGGCTCCCCCTCGAGGGAACCATGACGCAATTCATCGCCTTGCTCCGCAATGGTGGCGGGATCGACGTGCTGCGGCTCGACGGGTTCGAACCCCGACAGGACAAATCCCGGCGTCGCGGGCAAGAACACGAAATCGCCTGCCTCCAGGCGCAGCGGATCTGCCCCATCGACCTGCAGAAGGCACGAGCCGTCGGTCACGACACAAAAGCCAGGGTGTCCGAATGGTGCGTAGCGAACGCCCCATTGCCCGGCGCCGGAAATGCTCTTCCCCATGACCTGGACAGGTCGAAGCAGGGTGATCAGCTCGGCGAGGGGGTCGGTCATGCCAGGACTATTGCCAATGTTTCATGGACTTTACAGTATCGATAGTCCTGTGTCGCGGACCTATCGTGGTCGCACCTACCACCATGGAGTCCCCGCAATGAAGACCGTTCTGATCACTGGCAGTTCCTCCGGCTACGGGCTCGAAACCGCCCGTCACTTCCACGATCGCGGATGGAATGTCGTCGCCACGATGCGCCGGCCGAGCCCCGGCATCCTGCCCGCGTCCGACCGCATCAAGCTGGTCGCGCTGGATGTCACCCGTGCCGACAGCATCGCCCGCGCTGTCGAGGAGGCCGGCCAAGTCGATGCTCTCGTCAACAATGCGGGCATCGGCGTCGTCGGCGCGTTCGAGGCCACGTCGATGCAAACCGTGCGCGAGGTATTCGAGGCCAACACGTTCGGCACGATGGCGATGGTGCAGGCCGTGATTCCGCAGATGCGCGCGCGACGGGCGGGCACGATCGTGAACGTCACCTCGAGCGTCACCTTGGCCAGCATGCCCCTCGCTGCCGCTTACACGGGCAGCAAGACTGCGGTCGAAGGGTTCACCGGTTCGCTGGCGCACGAACTCGGCGCGTTCGACATCCGGGTCAAGCTCGTCGAACCCGGCTACTGCCCGACGACGCGGTTCGCCGAGAACGGGGCTGAGCGCATGAACGGCCTCATCCCGGATACCTATGCGGACTATGCCCGCCCGATCTTCGAGGCCTTCGCCCGTCCTCAGGCGACCACGCAGCCCCAGGATGTCGCCGAGGCAATCTGGCGGGCCGTGCACGACGTATCCGACCAGTTCCATTTCCCGGCCGGCGCCGATGCCGTCGCATTGGCGGGGCCGCGATAAACGCGCTGGCACGACGGGTCCGGTCCGGAAGGCGGCCGCGTCATTGGGTGCCGGTCCTCGGATTGCTCCTGGCAGCGGCGCTCGTCGCCGCTGCCGTGGGGGCTTGGGCACATACCCGCGAAACCCCGGTACGACCGCTTGCTCCCCTCAGGTTGGAGACGGTCCGCCAGCACTCCGAGGCAGTATCGGATACCGGCCGACCCGTAGCCTTGGTGCTCGGTGGCGGTGGACTGCGTGGCTTCGCCCACATCGGTGTTTTGCGCGCACTCGAGGAGCGCGGGATCCGACCAGACATCGTGGTCGGCACCTCGGCGGGTGCGCTGGTCGGCGCCGCCTATGCCAGCGGCAGCACGATCGAACATCTGGAAGCTGCGGCAACGAGCATCGAAGTGCCCGCGCTCATCGACTTGACCCTGGACGAAGGCGGCTTGATGCGCGGCGACGAGATCGCGCGTTGGGTGGATGGCGCAACCAGTGGAAAGCGGATCGAAGAGTTCCCCGTGCGCTTCGGCGCTGTCGCGACCGATCTCGACAGCGGTGACGCCGTTGTATTGGCGTCGGGTATGCCCGGAGATGCGGTTCGTGCCTCGGCGGCTGTACCAGGTACGACCGTGCCCGTGGCCTATCCAGGCGGCCATCCGGTGTCGTCATCGCGGTCGACATCTACTGCAATGCCGACGGACTCAACGCCATGACCGGCATCGGTGGCGCGCCACGGCGCTGTCTACAACCCGTACAAGGAACGGGGTAGGGGAGAGGCCGACCGGGGTGCAGGGGCTCCCCCTGCGGCTATGGGCGCGCAGGCGCCCGCTTCTTCACCCAGCGCGGCCACGGTGGCGGGCAGCCAGGTCAGCGGCTACGGCGATATCGGTGTGGCGTTGAAACCCGGTCCGGCCCCCTGAAAACGGCTCTTTAAAGGGGTGCAACTTCCTTGCATGGCGGTTTATCTGTTAGGTTCCGAATGAACGGGGAGCCCTAGCAGTGCGGGTCGGTGCTGCAATTGCGGAGAATATGCATGCTTTCCCTAAGAACGAATCCCAACGGCTATTACCATGTGTCTTCCGCCGGCTACGGTTCACCGCCATTCGAAGGAATTTCGACCGGCATCGAAGTCGGTGACAACGTAGTTCTACAGTCAGACCTAGATAGTGATGCTGTAGTTGAGATCAACGTGACTGTTACGCGCGTAACCGGCGACGACTGCGAGGGAGCATATCGTTCGTGCGAACAAATTCGTGGTGGTCCTCCTGGCCTCGCCGTAGGTGATCGTGTCGCCTTCTCCCGGGGCCACGTATTCCTCGTCGAAAAGAGAACCTGACGCCAGCCATTCAAGGGGTTTCTTGTGGCGACGCAGTTAAAGAGATCGACTGCCAAGAAGGCATCAGTAGTCAACGATCCTCATGTGGAGAGCTTCCTTTCAAACATCAGAGAAGTAGAGCAATTGTTGAAGATTCACAGTAGTTACGTTGGCAACGGTCCGGGGAGAAAGCGCGATGTTGAAGTCCTCAACAAAAGCGCAATTGTGCTTACCGTTGCGTGTTGGGAGGCTTACGTTGAGGACATTTCAACCTTGGCGCTTGATTACATGATTGCCAACGCAGCTAGCCACCTAGTGTTTCCGGAGAAAGTGTTAAAACTCGTCGCCGCTAACAATTCCGGTGTCTCTGCATGGAGCCTCGCTGGTGAGGGGTGGAAAATCGCTCTCCGAAATAATTACGACGCCATACTCGCTAAAACAGCTGCTA
The DNA here is from genome assembly GCF_001427715.1 of Lysobacter sp. Root667. Lineage (NCBI taxonomy): Bacteria > Pseudomonadati > Pseudomonadota > Gammaproteobacteria > Lysobacterales > Lysobacteraceae > Lysobacter > Lysobacter sp. Root667. Next base: position 406,519 of record NZ_LMHF01000013.1, on the reverse strand, counting down.
AATTGAATACGCCTCGTGCGGCTCAGGTAGATGAGCTATTTGCAAACTCGATAGGGCTCGAAGGTGTGTCCAGGTGCTGGCACTGGAAGGGGCGCTCTGTTACTGCCGCTGTCGAGGCCTTGGACGATCTAGTCACTTTGCGCGGGGGTATCGCGCACAGAGTTAAGCACAGCAGAAGCGTTCTAAAGCGCGATGTGACGGATGCTACCAACCTCGTTCTCTGGCTTGCTGCAAAGACCACCAATAGGGTGCGAACTCATGTGCACTCGTCCGTGGGCAGCTACCCATGGAGGATTGTTGCCTACAGGGGGGCAACTTGAATCGTGGTAGCCGTTAGATTTCGGCTCTCCCAGATACATTGTTAGTCGGTCCTGATGACACACCGTGAAGCGGCTGCTTGCTCGGCGGCCCTTGGGCTTCAAGGTCGGCGATCTTTGCAAGAGGTTGGCTCTAGATCAGGGTTTTATGACGCGGCTAGGCCGTGCTCTCGGTACTCGCCCAAGTCGACTATGACCACGCGGACCAGCTGACGCGGGGCTGCGCGAGCAGCTCGGCGCGCTTTGGCCGCCGCGAGGCGATCCTCGGCTCGTTGGCGAAACACCAGCCCGCGCAGACGTTCCGGGGTAATGCGGTCGCCGTCCAGCGAGACGAGGTCACGCCCGCGCATGCGCCAGCCGGCCCAAGGGCCGGTCAGATCTACATGGTTGTCCACGAGTCGCCGGTGGAGATCACCGGCGCACGTGTTCGGGCAAGACTGGCCCTCAGGCCAGCATGGCGGGCGCATAGCCAAGCCTCCAAACGGCGTTCCATCGCGCCAGAGCCTTCCTAAACGCCCTGCGGAGCCATGCGTGGACACTTCGCATAATGCATATTATGTAAATGTCGAGTATGGAGCGGGCACGATGGCGGATTAAGCCCTGTCGACACCCCTCACCTCGGAGACATCCACAAAAACAATGCCTTGCGGGCAGATCCGTGGAAATTCAGCCGGCCTCAGCCGGCCGCGGCCGCGTGCGCCAACCCCGTCACCACGCCCAGCGACGCGTCGCCGGTGACGATTCTGGCGTCCGGGAATACCTCCTTCGCGGCTGCCGGCACGTAAGGCGAACGCGACATGCCGCCGGTGAGATAGACGCTGTCGGGCTGATTGGGCAGATCCGCCTTGGCTCGCCGCATGAGTTCGCTCAGATGACGCAGGAACGGGCTGGCCGCGTCCTGCAGCCGCTCCTTGTCCAGGCGCGCTCGCAGGCCGTCCTCGATGTAGTCGAGCTCGAATCCGACCCGGTCCTGGTCGCTCAGGCCGATCTTGGCCCGCTCGACGGCGCGGTTCAGGCGCACCGTGTGCCCAGGCAGCTGCAGTCGCTCCAAGCGCAGGCCGTAAGGCGCTTCCACGTTCTTGAACGATGCCTGGCGGAAGTTGTTCTGCCGCTCCAGGTCATGGACGGTCGATGCCTCGTAATAGCGATGCACTGCGGTCGGCGTGACGCCCTTGCCGAACAGCGCCATGACCCCGCGCATGCTGAGCTCGATGTCGACATCAGTACCGCCGACGGGCTCGCCCCAGGAACCGTGGATGACAGGCGCCGGCGCCGTCCCGCCGACATCGGCGAGCGCGATGTCCGTGGTGCCGCCGCCGATATCCAGGATCAGCGTTCGACTGGCTGCGGCCTGGCCGCGGTGATAGCCGTAGGCGGCCGCCGCCGGCTCTTCGAGGAATTCGACGGCATCGAAACCGGCGGCGTGCGCGGCGTCGGTGAGTATCTCCAAGGCCTGCACGCCGCCCGCCTCCTTCATGCTGCTGCGGAAGCGCACCGGCCGTCCCATGACCGCCTGGCGCACTTCGGTGCCCAACTGCGCGGATGCGGTCGTGCGGATGTGGCGCAGGAGCTGTGTGGAGATCCGCAGCAGCGCCTCGCGGGCACCGCCTTCGAGTCTGTAGCCCAGCATGGACTTGGGCGAAACCACCAGGTGGCCGGTGCCGCTGGCCATGTAAGCCTCGATCGCTTCGTCGCCGTACAGCGCGTTCTGCACGTCTGCGCCCGCCTCCATCGCCTTGCGGACCTCGTCGGCCGCCCACTGACGGCGTACCGCAACCACGGCGGCACGCTGCATTTCGTGGTCCGACTGCTTGCGTACCGTCGGCACCAGAGCCAGGGCATCGGCGCGCAGGTGCGCCGGTCGCTGCATGGCTTCTTCGCGCAGGCGCTGCACGCGCGCCAGTTCCTGGCTCTGGTCGCGCTTCGCGCCGGCGACCAGCGCCCTCACCTGCTCGTGCAACTGCTCGGTCAGCTCGAACTGGGCGATGTCGGGCATCCGCAGCGGGAAGAACACGGTCGTGCGGAACTGCCGGTCGTCGCCGAAGCGGATCAACTGCAGCTGGCCGTCGACCACCGCGCCGGCGGCCGAGTAGCTGGTTCCGAAGTCGATTCCGATCCGCATGGATGCCTTGTTCGCTAAATCCGGCCCGCCATTTTGCCGTGAATCGCTCTGCAGTGGACGCAGCGACGCGCGTGCCCGCGCGAGCTCGGCACTAGGAAGCCGCCGCACTGTCCGCGCGTCCGGCCTTTTGCCTGCGGCCGTGCATGCGCTTCAGGAATCGCAGCGTGGCCTGCTCCCATTGACGTTCGCCGCGTGCCTGGGCGGCGTAGCGCGCCAGGGCCTGCTCGCGCCAACCCGAAAACACCGCCGGGTCGATGTAGGACTTGCGGCAGACCGCCGGTGTGTTGCGCAGCAATTGCGCGACCTCGCCCACCACGGCTTTCTCGACCTGAGCCAGGGCGCGTTCGCTGGGCGCTCGACCTGCCCTACCCTCGGGCAACGGCAACAGGGCCAAACATTTGAAGGCTGCCAGCGTGCCGCCCCAAGTGCGGAAATCCTTGGCGCTGAACTCGCCGTCCATGGCCTCGCGCAAGTAGGCATTGATGGTGTCCGAGTCCACCGGCTGTATCGCGCCGTCGTCGTCGCGGTACTGGAACAGGAGCTGGCCCGGCAGTTGCTGGCAACGCCGGAGTTGCCGCACCAGCGCGGCGTCGTCGATCGCGATGTCGTGCTGCTGGCCGCCTTTGCCCCGGAAATGCAGGCGTGCACGCCCCTCGCGCAGGAAGTCCAGGTGGCGATTGCGCAGCGTGGTCAGGCCGAACGTACCGTTGCTGCGCGCATAGGCGTCGTTACCCACGCGCAGCAAGGTCTCGGACATCAGGGCCACAACGATCGCCAGCACCTTGCTGCGCGGGAGGCCGCCCTGCTTCAAGTCGGCACGCAGGCGCCTGCGCAGTCGCGTCAGCGCCGCGCCGAAGTCGACGATGCGGTCGAACTTGCCGTGGTCGCGCGCATGCCGCCAGGCGGCATGGTAGCGGTACTGCTTGCGGCCGCGGGCGTCGCGCCCGGTCGCCTGCAGATGACCGTAGGGATGAGCGCAGATCCACACGTCGGTGTAGGCCGGCGGCACCGCGAGCGCGCGGATGCGCTCCAGCGTGGCAGCATCGCGCACGGCCCGGCCCTGTGCATCGCGATACCGGAAACCCCGCCCCGAGCGCAGGCGCGCGATGCCCGGATCGCTGTCGCTGACGTAGCGCAGGCCGGCCGCGGCCGCATCGCGCAAAGATCCGGGGCTGGGAGCGGTCGCCGGCGAATCGGCTGTCCGCGCTAGTCTTCTCATGCCCGACAGATAAAGACAGGGGCGTCGTCGATGCGTCAACGCAGCCGAATCGACGCCCGAGCCGCCTCCAACCGGGCTAGAGCCTGAACCATGGTTCAGACTCCAGCGCCGTGGCTTACACGCAATTTTGACGACAAGCCGGCGCGCTTAGCGGTAAAGTAATGCGGTGATGTCGATCCTACTGCGCCTGCTGCTCTGCGTCGGCCTGATCCTCAATGGATCGGCGTACGCGGTTGCGTCCACGCAAATGCAGTTGAGCCACCTGTCGGCGACGATGGGAGCCGCGGCCATCGCGCAGACGTCCTGCCACGACGGCATGACCGATAGCGGCATGACTCACGACGGCATGGCCCACGATGGCATGCATATGGCGGGCATGGATCACGACGGCGCGTCGATGCCTGCCGGCCACAGCGGCCACGCGCCCGATGCCACATCGCCGGACTGCTGCAAGTCGCCGACCTGCACCTGTTCCTGCCTGCAGCCCGCGCCGGCGACCGCGATCGCCTTCGCCCTGGGCGGCGCGCATATCGGTCACGCCATGATCGCCCAGCCGATGCCCGTCGATCACGACGCGCCGGCCCTGCACTCCCCGATTCGACCTCCCATCGCTTGATCGTCCTGCGCACCGCGCCTGCGGTGGGCTTTAGCGGGTTCCGTGCGGCGCCAACGTCCGCCAGGGACCTCGTGTCGTCGGTCGCATCGCGCGCTGGCGTTTCCGATTCTTGTGGAGTTCGACGATGTCTTCCGATTTCTCCGGCCGACGGCCGGATACCCTGGCCGAGCCTACGCGCCGGCGTTTCGTCACCGGCCTGGCCGTAGGCGGCGTCGCCGCGGGCCTGGGCCTGTGGCGCTCGCCCGCGTTCGCGGGCACCGCACTGGCCACCGCCGCACGCGAGCTCAGCGGCCGCGATTTCGACCTCGCCATCGATGCGGCGCCGGTCAACTTCACCGGACGCGTGCGTCCGGCGATCACCGTCAACGGCTCGCTGCCGGCGCCGATCCTGCGCTGGCGCGAAGGCGACACGGTGACCTTGCGCGTCGCCAACCGCTTGCGCGACACCAGTTCCATCCACTGGCACGGCATCTTGCTGCCGGCCAACATGGACGGTGTGCCGGGCTTGAGCTTCGACGGCATCCCGCCGGGCGAAACCTTCGTCTACCGCTTCCAGCTGCACCAGTCCGGCACCTACTGGTACCACAGCCATTCGATGTTCCAGGAGCAGGCCGGGCTGTACGGCGCGATCGTGATCGATCCGCTGCAACCGCCGCCGTTCCGCTACGACCGCGAGCACGTGGTGCTGCTGTCGGACTGGACCGACCTGGATCCGGCCGCGCTGTTCCGGCGCATGAAGAAGATGTCGGACTACGACAACACCTACAAGCGCACCGTCGGCGACTTCGCCCGCGATGCGCGCGAGCACGGGCTTGCGGCGACGCTGCGCGATCGCGGCCAGTGGGGCCGGATGCGCATGACCCCGACCGACCTGTCGGACATCAACGCCCACACCTACACCTACCTGCTCAACGGCGCGGCACCGGCGGGCAACTGGACCGGCCTGTTCCGTTCCGGCGAGAAAGTGCTGCTGCGCTTCATCAACGGCTCGGCGATGAGCTACTTCGATGTGCGCATCCCGGGGCTGAAGATGACCGTGGTCGCCGCCGACGGCCAGTACATCCACCCGGTCAGCGTGGACGAGTTCCGGATCGCGGTGGCCGAGACCTTCGACGTGATCGTCGAACCCTCAGGCCAGGACGCGTACACGATCTTCGCCCAGGATATGGGCCGCACCGGCTATGCGCGCGGCACGCTCGCGGTACGCGAGGGCCTGTCCGCGCCGGTACCCGCGCCCGATCCGCGCGTCATCCTGACCATGGACGACATGGGCCACGGCGGCATGGATCACGCTGGTATGGACCACGGCGGGATGAACCAAGGAAGCGGCGGCACGCCCAAGAAGACGATGCCCGAAGGCAGTTGCGGCGCCAGCATGGGCATGGCCGGCGGCGCGCCATCGATGGCGGGCATGGACCATTCCGCTCAAGGCATGGCGGGCATGAACCACGGCGACGGCGCGGCGCATCCGGCCAGCGAAACCAGCAATCCGCTGATCGATATGCAGTCGATGAGCAGTACGCCGCGGCTGGACGATCCGGGCATCGGCCTGCGCGACAACGGCCGTCGCGTGCTGCGCTACGCCGACCTCAAGAGCTTGTTCGAGGACCCCGACGGCCGCGATCCCAGCCGCACGATAGAACTGCACCTGACCGGCCACATGGAGAAATTCGCCTGGTCGTTCAACGGCCAGAAGTTCATGGACGCCGAGCCGCTGCGCTTGAACTACGGCGAGCGCATGCGCATCACCCTGGTCAACGACACCATGATGACCCATCCGATCCATCTGCACGGTTTGTGGAGCGACCTGGAGGACGAGCACGGCGAGTTTCAGGTCCGCAAGCACACCATCGACATGCCGCCGGGTACGCGCCGTAGCTACCGCGTGCGCGCCGACGCGCTCGGCCGCTGGGCCTACCACTGCCATCTGCTCTATCACATGGAAGCGGGCATGATGCGCGAAGTGAGGGTCGAAGAATGAGCGCCCTCCTCTTCCCCCGCCGCGCCGCGCTCGCCGCCGCATTGACGCTCGCCTTCGCCGGCGCCGCGCAAGCGCAGCACCATGGCGGACACGCCGCGCAGGCCAAGCCCGAACCGAAACCGCGTACGACGCCTAAGGCATCCGAACCGGTCGCGGATCCTTCCAAGATGGACCATGCGGCGATGGGCCACGACGCCGCGCCCAAGGACGGCGACGAGCACGCGGGCATGGACCATTCGAAGATGGACCATGCCGCGATGGGGCACGACGCCGAGCCCAAGGACAGCGGCGAACACGAAGGCATGGACCATTCGAAGATGGACCACGCAGCGATGGGTCACGACGCCGCGCCCAAAGACAGCGGCGAACACCCGGGCATGGACCATTCGAAGATGGACCACGCCGCCATGGGGCACGCGCCCGCCGCGAGCGAAACTCCGCTGGAGCCGATTCCACGAGAGCCGATTCCACGAGAGCCGATTCCGCCGATCACCGATGCCGACCGCGCCGCCGCGTTTCCGCCCTTGCGCAAGCACATGGAACACGCGCGCGAATTCAACAGCTACGTGCTGTTCGACCGTCTCGAAGCCGGTGACGCCGATCATGGCCGCGGCGAGGCCTGGGAGGCCACGGCCTGGTTCGGCAGCGATCTCAATCGTTTGTGGTTGCGCAGCGAAGGCGAACGCGAAGGCGGCGTCACCGAGTCGGCGAACCTGGAAGCGCTCTACGGCCGCAGCATCACGCCCTGGTGGGACGTGGTGGTCGGCGCCAAGCACGACTTCAAACCGGGGCGCTCTCAGGATTGGCTCGCGGTCGGCCTGCAAGGCCTGTCGCCGTACAAGTTCGAGGTCCAGGCCACCGCCTACGTCGGCGCGTCCGGACGCGTCGCGGCCAATTTCGAAGCTGAGTACGACGTGCTGCTGACCAATCGCTTGATCCTGCAGCCGCTCGTCGAACTCGAATTCAACGGCAGCCAGGATCGACAGCGCGGCGTGGGTTCGGGCTTGAGCACGCTCGAGGCCGGGCTGCGGCTGCGCTACGAGTTCAGCCGTCGCTTCGCGCCCTACGTCGGCGTGGTCCACGAGCGCGCGTTCGGCAACACCGCCGATCTGCGTCGCGACGAAGGCGAATCGACCCAGGATACCCGCGTCGTCGCCGGCGTCCGGGTGTGGTTCTAAGGAAACGACCATGACGATCAAGACACGAAAGACCTCGCTGGCCATCGCCATCGCCGCTACCGCACTGGCCGCGGCGGCGGGCGGTTTCGTCTGGGCCGGCGTCTACGACGTCGGCGCGGATGCGCCGCACACCCGACCCGTGTACGCGGTGCTGGATACGGTGCGCGAACGCTCGATCGCGGCGCGGGCCAAAGAACTGCAACCGCCCCCGGATTTGGCCAGCGCCGAACGCATCCGCCAGGGTGCCGGCAACTACCAGGCCATGTGTTCCGGCTGTCATCTGGCGCCCGGCATGCAGGCCACCGAACTCAGCCGCGGCCTCTACCCTGCCCCGCCCGACTTCAGCAAGCAGACGCCGGACGATCCCGCGCGGGCGTTCTGGACGATCAAGCACGGCATCAAAGCCTCGGGCATGCCGGCCTGGGGCCACAGCATGGGCGACGACTACATCTGGAACATGGCGGCCCTGCTGCAGGCCTTGCCGTCCATGGACGAGGCCAAGTACCGCGCCCTGGTCGCCGAAAGCGGCGGACATTCGCACGGCGGCGGCGAGACCATGCCCGAGGGCGCGGCCGATCGCCATGGCGACCCGGCGGCGCACGGGCACGACGACGGCGGCCATGGGAATCATGAGGACGGCATGCAGGAAGACGCAGCCGGATCGCCGCTAAAAAACAAAGCCGAGGCCGAAGCTCCTGCACCCACCGGTCATCGTCACGCCGATGGCAAATCGCATGAGCATGCGGCGCCCAAACAGGCGCAGGCAGTCCAGCCCGCCAAACCGGCGGCGGCTCCGCCCGAACCGGCAGCCGAGGAGCACGACGCGCATGAACACTCGCATTGACCTTCGAGGACGCCGCATGAAACCCGCCATGCCCGGGTTCGCTGTCGCGTTCGCCATCGCATTCGTTGCCAGCGCCTGCAGCGGCGCCGCCGCACCTGCGTCCACCGCGGCGGCGGCTACGGCCGGCGCGGCCGCGACCGAAACGCCTGCCGTCGCTGCGTCCGCGCACGATCAACACGAGCAGCACGCAGCCCCGAATCCGGCGCTGCCGAAGATGGTGGTCCACAAGAGTCCCACCTGCGGCTGCTGCAGCGTCTGGGTCGAACACGCGCGCGCAGCGGGATTCCAGGTCGAAGTGCGCGATCGCGACGATCTGCATCCGATCAAGCAACGCCTGGGCGTGCCCTACGGCAAGGGCTCTTGCCACACCGCCGAGGTCGGCGGCTACTTCGTCGAAGGCCATGTTCCCGCCGCCGACATCCGGCGTTTACTGAAGGAGAAACCCAAGGCACGCGGTTTGGTCGTGCCGGGCATGCCGGCCGGTTCGCCCGGCATGGAGATGCCCGACGGCAGCGTCCAGGCCTATGCGGTCGAGCTGGTCGGCGACGACGGCAAGAGCGCGGTCTACGCGCGGCATTGATCGTGAACCGGATCCGGCGGCGGCCGCCCTCGCCGCCGGATCAGGGCTTGACTCTGGACCTTGGTCCAGCCCGGACACTGGCTCCAACTCCACTCCGATACGGATTGCATGCCATGCAGATCGGTCTATTGGCCAAGCGCGCCGGCGTCCCCATCGACACCGTGCGCTACTACGAACGCAACGGCATCCTGCCGCCGCCCGAACGCCAGCCCTCGGGCTACCGCGCCTACAGCCAGCGCGACGTCGAGCGTCTGCGCTTCCTGCGCCGCGCCAAGGCGCTGGGCTTCACCCTGGTCGAGATTCGCGACCTGCTCGAATTGTCCTCGCGTCGCGACGACGACATGGGCAACCTCAAAGCGACCGCGAGCGAGAAGCTCGCCGATGTCGAAGGCAAGCTGACCGAACTCACCCGCATCCGCGACGGCCTGCGCGAACTGATCGAGGCCTGTCCCGGACACGGCACTCTGGATAGCTGCCCGATCCTCGCCGCGCTGGCGCAGGAGGACGCATGAATCACGGCCACCACGGGCACGACCACGCGCACCCGCCCGCGCACTCGTGCTGCGCGAACAAAACCGCCGATGCGAGCGCCTCGACCGTGATCGACCGGGTCTGCGGCATGCACGTCGATCCGGCCAAGACGCCGCATCACGCTCAGCACGAAGGCCACGATTACGCCTTTTGTTCGGCCGGTTGCCGCAGCAAGTTCATCGCCGATCCAGCCAAGTACCTTTCGCCCTCCGCCGCCGAACCGGTCGCAGCGCCTGCGGGCACGGTCTACACCTGCCCCATGCACCCGCAAGTGCGTCAGGTCGGCCCCGGCACCTGCCCGATCTGCGGCATGGCGCTGGAACCGGAGATGCCAAGCCTGGAGGAGGACGAGAATCCGGAGTTGCGCGACTTCGGCCGCCGCTTCGCCTGGACCTTGCCGCTGAGCCTGGCAACCCTGGTCCTGGCGATGTTCGGCCATAACTGGCCGTCGTTGTCTGCCACCGCGCGCACCTGGCTGGAGTTCGCCTTGAGCGCGCCGGTCGTGCTCTGGGCCGGCTGGCCGTTCTTCGAGCGCTGCCTGGCCTCGATCCGCAACCGCAGTCCGAACATGTGGACCCTGATCGGCATCGGCGTGGCCGCGGCCTTCGGTTACAGCGTAGTGGCGACGATCGCGCCGCAGGTGTTCCCGGCCTCGTTCCGCGAACACGGACGCGTCGGCGTCTACTTCGAGGCGGCGGCGGTGATCGTGTCGCTGACCTTGCTCGGCCAGTTGCTGGAACTGCGCGCGCGCTCCAAGACCTCGGCGGCGATCAAGCGCTTGCTCGGCCTGGCGCCCGACCATGCGCGCCGCCTGCGCGACGACGGCGGCGAAGAAGACGTGCCCTTGGCGCAGGTGCAGGTCGGCGACCGTTTGCGCGTGCGTCCCGGAGAGAAGGTGCCGGTCGACGGCGAGGTCGTGGACGGCCGCTCCAGCGTCGACGAATCGATGCTGACCGGCGAGCCCATCCCGGTCGCCAAGAGCGTCGGCGATACCCTCATCGGTGCGACCCTCAACGGCACCGGCAGCCTGGTGATGCGCGCCTCGCGGGTCGGCGCCGACACCGTGCTGTCGCAGATCGTGCAACTGGTCGCGCAGGCGCAGCGGTCGCGCGCGCCGATGCAGCGCATGGCCGACCGGGTCGCGTTCTGGTTCGTGCTCGGCGTGCTCGGCATCGCCGTAGCGACCCTGGTGGGCTGGGGCCTGTTCGGCCCGGAACCCTCGTGGACCTACGGCGTGCTCAACGCGGTCGCGGTACTGATCATCGCCTGTCCGTGCGCACTGGGCCTGGCCACGCCGATGTCGATCATGGTCGCCAGCGGCCGCGCGGCCGAGGCCGGCGTATTGTTCCGCGACGCCGAAGCGATCGAGCGCCTGCGCGAGATCGATACCCTGATCGTCGACAAGACCGGCACCCTCACCGAAGGCCGCCCGGCGTTCCGCGAGGCGATCGCCGCCGACGGCTACACGCCCGATGAGGTGCTACGCCTGGCCGCCAGCCTGGACCAAGGCAGCGAACATCCGCTGGCCGCGGCCCTGGTCGCGGCGGCGCGCGAACGCAGTCTGGCGCTGGAATCCGCGCAGGACTTCGATTCCGTCACCGGCTTGGGCGTGCGCGGCCGCGTCGGCGGCCATGCGCTCGCCTTGGGCAATGCCGCGTTGATGGCCGAGGACGGCGCCGAACTCGGCACGTTTGCCGGACACGCCGAATCCCTGCGGCAAGACGGCGCGAGCGCGATGTTCCTCGCCGTCGACGGACGTATTGCGGGCGTGCTCGCGGTCGCCGATCCAATCAAGCCGACCACCGCGGCGGCGATCCGCTCCCTGCAGACGACCGGCTTGAAGGTGCTGATGGCCAGCGGCGACGCCGCGACCACCGCGCACGCGGTCGGCCGCAGGCTCGGTCTGGACGGCGTGCACGGCGAAATGCGTCCGCAGGACAAGGCCGCGTTGATCGAGCGGCTGCGCGCGCAGGGCCGGCGCGTGGCGATGGCCGGCGACGGCATCAACGACGCCCCCGCCCTGGCCGGCGCCGATGTCGGCATCGCCATGGGCACCGGCACCGACGTGGCCATGGCCAGCGCCCAGGTCACCCTGGTCAAGGGCGATCTGAACGGCATCGTGCGTGCGCGTGCGATCTCGTCCGCGACGGTGGCCAACATGAAGCAGAACCTGGCCTTCGCGTTCCTCTACAACGCCCTGGGCGTGCCGATCGCCGCCGGCGTGCTGTACCCGCTGACCGGCGCACTGCTGAGCCCGATGATCGCGGCGCTGGCGATGAGCCTGAGCTCGGTGTCGGTGGTGGCCAATGCGCTGCGGCTGAACTCGGCGCGGATCGACTGAACGTGGGCCGCGCCCCGTCCTGAACGGCGGGGCGCGATGCCTTGCGGGTCGGGCTATGATCTCGGGAGACGGTCCGCAGGTGGCCGAAGGAAGTCCCATGTCGATCCATTCCAAAGCCCGCCGCGATGCCAAGAAGCGCAAGGCCGCCAAGGCCGCGAACGCTCCTGCCCCGCCGGCGATCGAGCCGCACGCCGAGATGCGCGACAGCAGCGGCCAGCTGCTCGGCGGCATCGTGCGCCGCGACGGTGAATGGACCCTGGGCCTGGGCGGCCGCATCGTCGGCGGTTCCGACAGCGCTGCCAAGGTGCTGATCATGCTCAAGCGCGCCGCCGCCCTGCACGAGCGCACAGGCGAAACCGTGCAACTGAAATTCTCGCCCGCCCTGAGCGCCGCCGCCGCGCAGGAAGCGGCCGACCGCGGCCTGAGCTTCGAGCAGTTCGAAGCCGAGTTCGAGAAGGAACTCGCCGAAGGCCAGCGCCCGCCGCTGGAATCGCAGAGCGGCGGCAACGAAGCGGTGCATTGAGGGCGTCGCCTGTCCGAGCACGCGGACGTGCTGCCTTGATTCTTCGCCACCAGCCTGGCGCTGGCCTTCAGCGAATTGAACGCGTTGATCCATCTTTCCCGCTTGGTCGGCGGAAGTCCGCATGACGGCTTGCATGCCGAGCAGATGCCCGACTTGCGCGCTGTGATCGGCGATGCCGTCGCCGCGATCGAGGACGCCAAAAAAGATGCCGCTGCGCTCGCGCGCGTTTCCAGGTTCGATGCGTGGCGGCGGCGTATGCGCGCGCTAGAGCCGCGTATTCGCGGCGCGAGTTCGTCATCTAGCGTTTGCCATGAATTTCGAACGCGCAGAGAAACTTAGACGCAAAAAGAATCAGGGCCCGGTTTCCCGAGCCCTGATTCTTTTTTTACTTGGCGTCCCCACGGGGATTCGAACCCCGGTCGCTACCGTGAAAGGGTAATGTCCTAGGCCTCTAGACGATGGGGACAAAACTGATTGTTCTTGCAGCTAACTCGTCGAAACCCTTTCACAGTGTTCGAAGAGTGGTGGAGCCAGCCGGGATCGAACCGGCGACCTCTACAATGCCATTGTAGCGCTCTCCCAGCTGAGCTATGGCCCCACGTGCTGGAAAGACGAAAATTCTAGCTGGCGTTCAGCGATGTCGTCAAGCGTTCATCGCTAAATTTTTTGCCGCCCCGCCAGGCCCTGCGTTGAGGGGTGTTCCCGGCGGCCGAATCTCGACCGGGCGCAATGTTGCCATGCCATGACCACGTTCGGCTAGATACTCGAGCCACTTTCCTAAAAAAGTGTTCATGCGCATGCGGTGGCCGATCAGTTCCGCCGGGGGCGGATACATGCCGATCACGTCCTGCCAGCGCCGGCCGACATAGCAATGCGTGGCTTCGAGCTGGTGGGCGTCGTTGTACAGGCGCAGCCAGGCCGAGGGGTCGGGCTCGCCGGTGAGCGGGTCCAGCAGCGCGTAGGTCATGCGCAGCTCGGTGGTGTAGCGATGCTGTTCGATCACGTCCAATTGCAGGTCCAGGCCGTCCCCTATCGAGGACAGGTAGGTACCGGCGGCCAGATCGGCAGGCGCGAACAGGCGCGTGAGGCGGCGGTGGTTCTCCGCGTAGAGGCCCATCAACCAACCGAAACGGGTCAGTCGCGGGATGCGTGCGGTGCGGGCGACGAGCGATGTCATGCGGCCGATCCTACACGCGCAAACCGCTTCGCGGCAGCGTTGACGATGCTGCATTAGAGGCCTAAGTTAAGGGTTCCTGCCACACCATGGGCAGCGCACCGAAACCGCTTTCGCAGCGCCGGTTGCCGGGCCTGCCCCATCGGGCCTCCACGATCCGGCCTTCAGAACATCTCGCGGTTCAGGCCCAACGTCGTCAGCACCTTGCTCGAGATTTCCTCGATCGAGGTATGGGTCGTGCTCAGGGTCGGGATGCGCTCGGCGCGGAACATGGTTTCGGCCGCGGCGACTTCGCGCTTGCAGGTGTCGAACTGGGCGTAGCGCGAGTTGGGGCGGCGTTCCTGGCGGATCTGCTGCAGCCGCACCGGGTCGATGGTCAGTCCGAACAGCTTGCTGCGGTAAGGGCGCAGGCGCGGCGGCAAACGGTCGTGTTCGAGGTCTTCCTCGGTCAGCGGATAGTTCGCCGCGCGGACGCCGTAGTGCAACGCCAGGTAAACGCAGGTCGGCGTTTTGCCGGCGCGCGACACCGCGACCAGGATCAGATCGGCTTCGGCGTAATCGATGCTCTGGCCGTCGTCGTGGGTCAGGGCGAAATTCATCGCGTTAATGCGGCGGTGGTAGGTGTCGAAATCGGCGATGCCGTGGGCCTGACCGATGCGGCGCTGACGGGTCTCCTCCAGCTCGCGCTCCAGGGGCTCGATGAAGGGCGCGAACACGTCCAGCATCAGCGCCCCGCTCTCGGCCAGGGCCGCGCCTACGTCGCTGTCCATGCAGGAATTGATGACGATCGGGCGCACCCCGTGGGCCAGGGCGGCCTCGCGGATCCTGGCCCCGACTTCGCGCGCGCGCTCGACGCTGCCCACGAACGGGATGCGGTCGGTGACGAAGCGGGTCTCGGTGAATTGGGTCAGCAGGCTATGGCCTATGGTCTCGGCGGTGATGCCGGTGCCGTCCGAAACGTAGAAAACCGGCCGTGTTCCTGCCATCGCCCACTCCTCCAAAATCGCGTTCCAATACGAAAAAGCCCGTCGGATCAAGCTTGTATGCACCCGACGCAGCGGCGATCATAGCCGCTTGGCCGCGTCCGGACGCGGCCTTCCCCCCTCGGAGACTGTGTGCCTTGAACGAGAACATCCTCTGGCTGCACGCGCTGCGCCTCAACGATCTGGCCCGCGTAGGCGGCAAGAACTCCTCGCTCGGCGAGATGATCGGCAACCTGGCCAACCTCGGGGTCTCGGTCCCGGGCGGCTACGCCACCACGGCCGAGGCGTTCAAGGACTTCATCGCCCATAACGACCTGCACCAGCGCATTTTCGACCGCCTGGCCACGCTGGACGTGGAGGACGTGCCGGCCCTGACCGCGGCCGGCGGCGAGATCCGCGGCTGGGTCATCGATGCGCCGCTGCAGCCGGCCCTGGACCAGGACATCCGTACCGCCTACCGCCAGCTCTGCGCCGAGAACGGCGGCGGCGACGTCGCGGTCGCGGTGCGCTCTTCGGCCACCGCCGAGGACCTGCCCGATGCTTCCTTCGCCGGCCAGCAGGAGACTTTCCTGAACGTGACCGGCGAAGACGACGTGGTCCACAAGGTCAAGGAGGTCTTCGCCAGCCTCTACAACGACCGCGCCATCGCCTACCGCGTCCACCACGGCTTCAAGCACGAGGACGTGTTCCTGTCCGCCGGCGTGCAGCTGATGGTGCGCTCCAACGTCGGTTCCTCCGGCGTGCTGTTCACCTTGGACACCGAGTCCGGCTTCCGCGACGTGGTCTTCATCACCTCCAGCTACGGCCTGGGCGAGATGGTGGTCCAGGGCGCGGTCAATCCGGACGAGTTCTACGTCTACAAGCCCACCCTGCAGCAGGGCAAGCCGGCGATCCTGCGCCGCTCGATCGGCGCCAAGCAGCTGCGCATGGTCTATTCCGACCAGCCCGGCGAGCGCGTGCGCACCGAGGACACCCCGGCCGAGCTGCGCAACCGCTTCTCGATCGACGACGCCGACGTGCACGAGCTGGCCAAGCAGGCGCTGGTGATCGAACAGCATTACGGCCGCCCGATGGACATCGAGTGGGCCAAGGACGGTGTCAGCGGCAAGCTGTTCATCGTCCAGGCGCGCCCGGAAACGGTGAAATCGCGCGCCAAGGCGACCCAGATCGAGCGCTACCAGCTCGGCGCCCGCGGCCCGGTGGTCGCCGAAGGCCGCGCCATCGGCCAGAAGATCGGCAGCGGCGTGGCGCGCGTGGTGCGCAGCCTGGACGACATGGCCCGGGTGCAGCCCGGCGACGTGCTGGTCGCCGACATGACCGATCCCGATTGGGAGCCGGTGATGAAGCGTTCGGCCGCGATCGTGACCAATCGCGGCGGCCGCACCTGCCACGCGGCGATCATCGCCCGCGAGCTGGGCGTGCCGGCCGTGGTCGGTACCGGTAACGCGCTGGAGACGATCAAGGACGGCGAGACCATCACGGTCAGCTGCGCCGAGGGCGACACCGGCTTCATCTACGACGGCGCCCTGCCCTTCGAGCGCCACGTCGCCGACCTGGACAAGATGCCGCCGGCGCCGCTGAAGGTGATGATGAACGTCGCCAACCCTGAGCGCGCGTTCGATTTCGCGATGCTGCCCAACGCCGGCGTCGGCCTGGCGCGCCTGGAAATGATCATCGCCAGCCACATCGGCATCCATCCCAAGGCGCTGCTGGAATACGCCCAGCAGGACGCGGCGACCAAGGCCAAGATCGACGAAAAGATCGCCGGCTACGGCGACGACCCGGTGCAGTTCTACGTCGACCGCCTGGCCGAGGGCATCGCCACGATCACCGCCTCGTTCGCGCCGCATCCGGTGATCGTGCGTCTGTCGGACTTCAAGTCCAACGAATACGCCAACCTGATCGGCGGCTCGCGCTACGAGCCGCACGAAGAGAATCCGATGATCGGCTTCCGCGGCGCCAGCCGTTACGTCGATCCGAGCTTCGCCGACGCCTTCGCCCTGGAATGCCAGGCGGTGCTGAAGGTGCGCGAGCAGATGGGCCTGACCAACTGCTGGGTCATGATCCCGTTCGTGCGCACGCTCGACGAGGGCCGGCGCGTGGTCGAGGTGCTGGAGCAGAACGGCCTGCGCAAGGGCGAGAACGGCTTGCAGATCATCATGATGTGCGAAGTGCCGTCGAACGCGCTGCTGGCCGACGAGTTCCTGGAGATCTTCGACGGCTTCTCGATCGGCTCCAACGACCTGACCCAGCTGACCCTGGGCCTGGATCGCGATTCGGCGATCGTCGCCAAGCTGTTCGACGAGCGCGATCCGGCGGTGAAGAAGCTGCTGGCGATGGCGATTTCGGCCGCTCGCGCCAAGGGCAAGTACGTCGGCATCTGCGGCCAGGGTCCCAGCGATCACCCGGACCTGGCGGTGTGGCTGATGGAACAGGGCATCGAGTCGGTGTCGCTGAACCCCGATACCGTGGTCGATACCTGGCTGCGCCTGGCGAAGGCCAAGGCGGGCTGAGCCGGTGACGGCGAAAGTCCCGCCGCCGCAGGTCGAGGCCCCGGTCTCGCTGGCCGAGCTCAAGGGCATCGATTGGATGGGCATGGCCCAGACCGCCGGGCTCAAGCTGCTCGGCGCGCTGCTGGTCCTGCTGATCGGGATATGGATCGCCAAGCGCCTGTCCAACGCGCTCGACCGGGCCATGGCGCGTGGTCACATGGAAGCCACCCTGCGCGGCTTCCTGCGCAACATCGCCTACGCCGGCATGGTCGTGGTGGTCGCCACCTCGGCGCTGTTCACCCTGGGGGTATCGCCGGCGTCGGTGCTGGCGGTGCTCGGCGCGGCGGGCCTGGCGATCGGCCTGGCGCTGAAGGATTCGCTGTCCAACATCGCCTCGGGCGTCATGCTGATCATGCAGCGCCCGTTCCGGGTCGGCGACTACGTGCAGGCCGCGGGCGTCGAGGGCACGGTCGACCAGATCCGGGTGTTCCAGACCCGGCTGCGCACCATCGACAACCGCACCGTGGTGCTGCCCAACAGCCTGATCACCACCGCGCCGATCGTCAATTTCACCGCCAATCCGCGCCGCCGCATCGACATCGCGGTCGGCGTGGGCTACGGCGACGACCTGCAGGCCGCGCGCGAAACCCTGCTGGGCGCGGCCGCCGCGCATCCCAAGGTGTTGAAGGAACCCGCGCCCGAGGTGCTGGTCAGCGGCCTGGGCGAAAGCAGCGTCAATCTGGAGTTGCGGGTCTGGGCCAAGACCGGCGACGTGCTGCACACGCGCAGCGACCTCAACGAGGCGGTGCGCAACGACATCATCGGCCGCGGCCTGAGCATCCCCTACCCGCAGCGCGACCTGCACGTGTACCACCACGATGCCGATGGGCGCCCGCTGTCGGACGTGCTGGTGAACTCGGTCGCCGACGATGGCGATGTGGTGCGGCCGGTCAAGCCGAAAGCTTGAGAGCGGGCGCGGGCTGCGTAGCCGATCGCAGCGGCGCGGTCGCGGCTTACGCCGCTCCTACCCCAAAGCTCGGAACGAGCGGCATCACAAACCGACACGCCGCCCCCACACAAGGCGCGTGGCCCCGGCCTGTGCTCAAGACGGCTGCGGGTTTTAGGGTAGGAGCGGCGTAAGCCGCGACCCACGCAACCGGCCGAAGATTCGCAATCGCGGCTGACGTCGCCCCCACACAAGGCGCGTGGCCTCGGCCTGTGCTCAAGACGGCTGCGGGTTTTGGGGTAGGAGCGGCATAAGCCGCGACCCACGCAACCGGCCGAGGATTCGCAATCGCGGCTGACGTCGCCCCCACACAAGGCGCGTGGCCTCGGCCTGTGCTCAAGACTGTTGCGGGCTTTGGGGTAGGAGCGGCGTAAGCCGCGACCTGCGCAGGCAGCCGAGGGGCGTGGTCGCGGCTTACGCCGCTCCTACCCCAAGGCGGGACGCTGAGTCGCCTTAGCCCAGCCCGCCCAACTTGCCCATCGCCGCGCGGTAATGGCGCAGTTCGGCGATCGAGTCGTGCACGTCGCTGAGCGCGGTGTGCTTGGCGTCCTTGCCGACGCCGGCCAGCACGTCCGGGGCCCAGCGGCGCGCCAGTTCCTTGACCGTGCTGACGTCGAGGTTGCGGTAGTGGAAGTACTTCTCCAGGCGCGGCATCTGGCGGTGCAGGAAGCGGCGGTCCTGGCAGATCGAATTGCCGCACATGGGCGAGGTATTCGGCGCCAGCCACTGCGCCAGGAACACCAGGGTGCGTTCCTCGGCTTCTTCCAGGCTCACGCCCTGTTCGAGCGAGCGCTGCCACAGCCCGGACTTGCCGTGCTGGTTGCGGTTCCACTCGTCCATGGCCTGCAGCCGTTCCAGCGGCTGGCGGATCGCGAGTTCCGGCCCTTCGGCCAGCACCTGCAGCTGGGCGTCGGTGACGACCGTGGCGATTTCGAGGATGGCGTCGTTGTCGGTGTCGAGCCCGGTCATTTCCAGGTCGATCCAGATCAATCGGTGGTCGTTGCCGTGCTTCGCAGTCATAGGCCCCTGTCTCGTCCTCGCCGTGGTGCGTCCGTTCGGGGCATCATAGCCCACCTCCCCTCCCGCTCCCTCGGCCGATGTCGCAGACCGCCGCTTACGCCCACTACGCGATCCTGACCGCGATGCTGGCGCCCGCGTTCTTCCTGACCGCGACCGCGTCGCTGCTGCTGTCGGCCAACAACCGCCTGGCGCGGGTGATCGACCGCGCACGCGTGCTGCTGAAGGAGCTGGCCGAGACCGAGGACGAGGAAGAGCGGCGCATGCTCGAAGCCCATATCGCGCGCCAGAAGCGGCGCAGCAAGATCATCCTGCGCGGCAGCCAGCTGCTGTACACCGCCATCAGCTTCTTCGTCGGCACCAGCCTGACCGTCGCCGGCGATGCCTACCTGGGCTACCGTCTGGCGTCGCTGCCGACCATTCTGGCGGTGTGCGGCGTGCTGGCGATGTTCGCCGCCAGCGTGCTGCTGGCGCTGGAGTCGTCGCTGGCGGTGGAGGCGGTCAACGAGGAAATGGACCATGGCCACCGCCGCGCCAACGTGCGCCGCCCGCGCGTCGGCGACTGACGGCGGACGCCTCGGGCGGCATCATAGGCGGGTCGTCCCGCCGGGACCTTGCCGCTGGAACCCGCGCCCATGAGCGATGTGCTGAACCTGACCACCAGCCACTACGCCGTGGTCTCGGCGATGATCACGCCGGCGTTCTTCCTGACCGCGACCGCATCGCTGCTGGTGTCGTCGAACAACCGCCTGGCGCGGGTCGTCGACCGCATGCGCCAGCAGCTCAAGCAGCTCGAAGACACGAGCGACGACGGCGCCCGCGCCTACCTGGAGGCGCGCATCATCCAGCACCGGCGCCGGGTCCGGCTGATCCTGACCTGTCTGCAGCTGCTGTACGCGGCAATGAGCGCGTTCGTGGCAACCAGCCTGTCGATCGGCATCGACCAGTTCAGCGACTACCGCCTGCGCGGCGTGCCGACCGGCCTGGCGATGCTGGGCGTGCTGCTGGTACTGGCGGCCTCGATCAATCTCGGCCGCGAGGCGCGCATGAGCGTGACCATGCTCGACGCCGAGCTCAAGCGCGAGTTCGACCGCGACGGCCGCAAGCTGCCGGTGGAGTGAGCGAGCCGGCCCTGAGCCGGCCCGCCGCTATCCCGAACCCAAGGCAGCCCTGCCTTCTGTGGGAGCGGCATAAGCCGCGATTTCCCTCAGACACCGGGATTCCATCGCGACTTACGTCGCTCCCACAGAAGGCCGAAGCCCTAGCCTTGGGGTAGGAGCGGCGTAAGCCGCGATTCCCCCCTAACACCGGGATTCCATCGCGACTTACGCCGCTCCCACAGAAGGCCGAAGCCCTGGGCCTTGGGGTAGGAGCGGCGTAAGCCGCGACCCGCGCGGGCGGCCGAAGGATCGTGGTCGCGGCTTACGCCGCTCCTACCCCGAAGCCGAGCTCGAACGCCTCAGTCGGTCTTGCCGCGCTTGCGGCGGAAGTACGCGGTCAGCCGCGCCCCGGCTTCCTCGCCCAGCACCCCGCCGCGCACTTCGACGCGGTGGTTGTGGCGCGGGTCGGCGAGCAGGTCGAACACGCTGCCGGCGGCGCCGGTCTTGGGGTCGCTGGCGCCGTAAACTACGCGCGCGACGCGCGCGTGGACCATCGCCATTGCGCACATCGCGCAGGGCTCAAGAGTCACGTACAGGGTGGTGCCGATTAGGCGGTGGTTGTCGAGACGGCGGCCGGCCTCGCGCATCGCCACGATCTCGGCGTGCGCGCTGGGGTCGCGGTCGCCGATGTTGCGGTTGCCGCCCTCGCCCAGGATCTCGCCCGTGCCGGACACCAGGACCGCGCCGACCGGGATCTCGTCGTGCTCGCGTTCGGCGCGCTCGGCCAGGGCCAGGGCGTGGCGCATCCAGCGTTCGTCGATGTCGTCCTGCTCGCTCACCCGTGAGTTCCGTACCGCAAACCGCGATTATCCCCGAGCCGAGCCGGGCGCGCACGAGGGCGGCATGCACGCACATCCGGAGTCGCGCGGCCTGAATGACAGCGAGCCTCAGGCCCTCGCGCCAACGCGCTTCGTTGCGAGCGAGGGCTCGGGCATGTCCAGGATCAAACGCCCGAACTCCAACGCCGCCGGGGTCTTGCCGCCGGCGCCGCAGATCAGGGCGAAGTCCGCGTTCGGCAGCGGCGGCAGGCCGTACAGGCCGTCGACGATGCGCATGCCCGGCTCGAGGTCGTCCACCGTCAGCACGGTCACCGCCAGCCCGGCCAGCACCGCGGCGCGCAGGCCCTGGTGGCTGGGCGAAGTGAAGATCACATGCCATTCCAGGCTGCTGCGGCCCAGCGCGGCCACGCTCTCGCGCCGATACACGCAAGGCGGCGGATAGAACGCCAGCGGCAGCGAGGCGCCGGGCACCGGCTCGAAACCGTCCGCCGCGATCCAGACCAGGCGCGTGCGCCGCAGCACGGTGCCGCGCTCGTGCTTGGGTACGGAAATCACCACCGCCAGGTCCAGTTCGTCGGCGTCGATCATGCTGTGCAGATCGAAGTTCATGCCGACGCTCACGTCCATGCGCACCGCCGGATAGCCGCGCGCGAACTGGCACAGCAAGGTCGGCAGACGTTCGCCCATGTAATTCTCGGGCACGCCGAAGCGCACGATGCCCGACACCGGAGACGGCAGGAAGCGCCGGCTCAACGCGTCCAGCGATTCCAGAATCTGCTCGGCGTAGCGCAGGAAGTCCTCGCCGTCCTCGGTCAGGGTCAGGCTGCGCGTCGTGCGATGCAGCAAGGGGCGGCCGACCTGTTCTTCGAGGCGGCGGATCTGATGGCTGACGGCGGATTGGGTTAGATGCAGGCGCTGCGCCGCGCGGGTGAATCCGCCGCAGTGTTTGACGGCGACGAAGGCGCGCAACAGGGTCGGATCGAAGTCCATGACGGCCGCAATCTATGATCTTGATTAATCAATACTACAAAATTAAATCATTTCCATCATGAATGTATTGAGCCGAGAATGACCCCATCGGCTCACTAGGCCGGTCGGCGAAGACCTCGATCCAACCCCATCGAGCGCCGCCAAGACCACGACGGCCGTTGGCCGCCAGACGCGGTACCGGCGGCACTGCTCTCCCTGTCCCGAAGGCCTCGACGCGATACCCGCGACGCGGTCGCGTGCCCGCATCGATCACCGAGAATCCGCATGAGTTCATCCGCAACGAGCAAGAACGCGATCGCGCTGGCCGCGGTGTCGCTGTCCGCCCTGATGTTCGGCCTGGAGATTTCCAGCGTGCCGGTGATCCTGCCGACCCTGGAAACGTTGCTGCGCGGCGACTTCAACGACATGCAGTGGATCATGAACGCCTACACCATCGCCTGCACCACGGTGCTGATGGCCGCCGGCACCCTCGCCGATCGCTACGGCCGCCGGCGCATCCTGCTCGTCAGCCTGGTGCTGTTCGGCCTGACGTCGTTGATTTGCGGCCTGGCCCAGAACGCGCCGGTGTTGATCGTCGCGCGCTTCCTGCAAGGGCTGAGCGCGGGCTCGATGCTGATCTGCCAGACCGCTGTGCTCTCGCATCAGTTCCGGCCCGGGCCCGAGCGCAGCAAGGCCTTCGCGATCTGGGGCATCGTGTTCGGCATCGGCCTGGGCTTCGGCCCGATCATCGGCGGCGCGATCGTGGCGCTGTCGAACTGGCAGTGGGTGTTCCTGGCGCATGCGCCGCTGAGCCTGCTGACCGTGTTGCTGGCGCTGGCCGGCATCGTCGAGTCGCGCGACATGCAGGCGCAGCGGCTGGACGTGTTGGGCATCCTCACGCTGTCCTTGTCGGTGCTGGGCCTGACCTACTACATCACCCAGGGGCCGGAGCTGGGTTATGCCAGCCCGACCGGCATCGCCATCGTCGCGGCGACGCTCGCAGCCTTCGTCGCGTTCCTGATCGTCGAACGGATCGCGCCGCATCCGATGTTCGACCTGTCGGTATTCAAGTCGCGCGAGTTCTCCGGCGCGCTGATCGGCTCGGTCGGCATGAACTTCAGCTTCTGGCCGTTCATGATCTATCTGCCGATCTACTTCCAGGGCGCCTTGGGCTACGGCGCGGTCGACACCGGGCTGGCCCTGCTCGCCTACACCCTGCCGACCCTGTTCGTGCCGCCGCTGGCCGAGCGTCTGGCGCTGCGCTATCGGCCGGGGTTGGTGATCCCCGGCGGGCTGTTCGCGATCGGCGTGGGCTTCCTGCTGATGCGTTACGGCAGCAGGGTCGAACATCCGGGCTGGCTGAGCATGCTGCCCGGCGCCTTGATCGCTGGCATCGGCCTGGGCCTGACCAATACGCCGGTGACCAACACCGCGACCGGCGCGGTGTCCAGCGACCGCGCCGGCATGGCCTCGGGCATCGACATGAGCGCGCGCCTGATCACGCTGGCGATCAACATCGCGCTGATGGGCTTCATCCTGCTGGCGGGGATCGCGTCCCACCTACGGCAGGCCCTGCCCGACGCCGTCGATGCCGCGACCTTGCGGGCCATGGCGCAGCGGATCGCAGCCGGTCATATGCCCTCGGCGGCGGGCGCTAGCGATCCGTCGTCGTCTGCGGCGATCGAGGCGGTGGGCCAAGCCGCGCTGGTGCACGGCTACGGTTGGGTGATGCTGTTCGGCGGCGTCGGCGTTTGCGTGCTCGCCGTGCTCAGCCTGTTGGTGTTTGGGCCGGTGAAGCGCGCCGACTTGGCGACGGGCTGCACTGAGGGGTGTGCGGCTGGCGCTTCAGTGGATCGCTAGCGTCGCCTGCGTCGGCGGCAGCGTGGTTGCCGTCCATGGCGCACCAGCCCGGCTTCGGAGCGTCCGGCCCGGCCATCCATGGCCGGGCGTTCGTCCAAACTGCGCGGCGGTGCCGCGCAACGCGCGTTTGTCCTCACCCATGGCCGGTCAGTAGCCCACCTGCGAGCCAGTGGCTCGCAAGCAAGGTGGGCTACTCCCACTCGATCGTCGCGGGCGGCTTGCCGCTGATGTCATAAACGACGCGAGAAACACCTCGCAACTCATTGATAATGCGGTTAGAAACCGTGCCAAGGAAGTCGTACGGCAGGTGCGCCCAGTGCGCGGTCATGAAGTCGATGGTCTCGACCGCGCGCAGCGCGATCACCCACTCGTAGGCGCGCGCGTCGCCGACCACGCCCACCGACTTCACCGGCAGGAACACCGCGAACGCCTGGCTGGTCTTGTCGTACAGGCCGGCCTTGCGCAGTTCGTCGATGTAGATGTGGTCGGCCTTGGCCAGCAGGTCGGCGTATTCGCGCTTCACTTCGCCCAGGATGCGCACGCCCAGGCCGGGGCCGGGGAACGGATGGCGGTAGACCATTTCGCGCGGCAGGCCGAGCTCGACGCCCAGGCGCCGGACCTCGTCCTTGAACAGCTCGCGCAACGGCTCGACCAGGCCCAGCTTCATGTTCTCGGGCAGGCCGCCGACGTTGTGGTGGCTCTTGATGACGTGGGCCTTGCCGGTCTTGCTGCCGGCCGACTCGATCACGTCGGGGTAGATCGTGCCCTGTGCCAGCCACTTGGCGTTGGCGAGCTTGTGCGATTCCTCGTCGAAGATGTCGACGAACAGGTTGCCGATGATCTTGCGCTTGGCTTCCGGGTCGCTGACCCCGGCGAGCTTGTCGAAGTAGCGGTCGGCGGCGTTGACGCGCACGACCTTGACGCCCATGTGCTCGGCGAACATCGCCATCACCTGGTCGCCTTCGTTGTAGCGCAGCAGGCCGGTGTCGACGAACACGCAGGTGAGCTGGTCGCCGATCGCCTTGTGCAGCAGGGCCGCGACCACCGAGGAGTCGACGCCGCCCGACAGGCCGAGGACGACCTCATCGCTGCCGACCTGGGCGCGCACGCGCTCGATCTGGTCTTCGATGATGTGGGCCGCGGTCCACAGGGTCTGGCAGCCGCAGATGTCAACGACGAAGCGGCGCAGCAGGGTCTGGCCCTGCTTGGTGTGGGTGACTTCCGGATGGAACTGCACGCCGTACCAGCGGCGCGCGTCGTCGGCGAAGGCGGCGACCGGGATGCGGTCGGTCTTGGCGGTGACGACGAAGCCTTCCGGCGCTTTGGAGACGTGGTCGCCGTGGCTCATCCACACGTCCAGGCGCGGCGGCGAGCCCGGGTGGTCCTTGAGGCCGTCGAACAAACGGTCGTGCGCGACCAGCTGCACTTCGGCGTGGCCGAACTCGCGCTGATCGGCCGCTTCGGTGTCGCCGCCGAGCTGCTTGGCCATGGTCTGCATGCCGTAGCAGATGCCCAGCAGCGGCAGGCCGGCGTCGAACACGGCCTGCGGGGCGCTGGGGGCGCCGGCTTCGGTGGTCGATTCGGGGCCGCCGGAAAGGATGATGCCCTTGGCGCCGAAGGCGGCGATCTCGGCCGGGTCGTGGTCCCAGGCCCAGATTTCGCAGTACACGCCGATTTCGCGGATGCGGCGGGCGATCAGCTGCGTGTACTGCGCGCCGAAGTCGAGGATCAGGATCTTGTCGCTGTGGATGTCGGTCATGGCGTTCCGTGGTCTCTAAAACGAAGAAGGGAAACCTGACGTTCCCCTTCTGCGACGACGCTTAGCTGGTGCGGTAGTTCGGCGGTTCTTTGGTGATCTGGACGTCGTGCACGTGGCTTTCGCGGGCGCCGGCGTTGGTGATGCGCACGAAGCTGGGCTTCTTGCGCATGTCTTCGATGGTGGCGCAGCCGACGTAGCCCATGGTGGCGCGCAGGCCGCCGGCGAGCTGGTGGACCACGTTGCGCAGCGGGCCGCGGTACGGCACGCGGCCTTCGATGCCTTCGGGGACCAGCTTGTCGGCGTCGGAGGCGTCCTGGAAGTAGCGGTCCTTGGAGCCGAGCTCCATCGCGCCGATGCTGCCCATGCCGCGGTAGCTCTTGTAGCTGCGGCCCTGGAACAGTTCGACCTCGCCCGGGGCTTCCTCGGTGCCGGCGAACAGGCCTCCGACCATGACCGTGGAGGCGCCGGCGACGATCGCCTTGCCGATGTCGCCCGAGTAGCGGATGCCGCCGTCGGCGATCAGCGGGATGCGGTCCTGCAGGGCTTCGGCGACCATCGCCACCGCGGTGATCTGCGGGACGCCGACGCCGGCGACGATGCGGGTGGTGCAGATCGAGCCCGGACCGACGCCGACCTTGACCGCGTCCGCGCCGTGATCCATCAGCGCCAGCGCGGCGTCGCCGGTGACGATGTTGCCGCCGATCACCTGCAACTGCGGGAAGCGGGTCTTGACCCACTTCACCCGGTCCAGCACGCCCTGCGAATGGCCGTGCGCGGTATCGACCACGATCACGTCGACGCCGGCCGAGGCCAGGGCCTCGACGCGCGCTTCGGTGTCGCCGCCGACGCCGACCGCCGCGCCCACCAGCAGCCGTTCGGCGCTGTCCTTGGCGGCGTTGGGGTTGTCGGATTTCTTCTGGATGTCCTTGACGGTGATCAGGCCGCGCAGCTCGAAGCCGTCGTTGACCACCAGCACCTTCTCGATGCGGTGCTTGTGCAGCAGTTGCAGCACTTCCTCGTCGCTGGCGCCCTCGCGCACCGTGATCAGGCGCTCGCGCTTGGTCATGATGTGGCGGACCGGGTCGTCGAGCTTGGTCTCGAAGCGCATGTCGCGGCTGGTGACGATGCCGACCAGCTGGCCGCCGTCGACCACCGGCACGCCGGAGATGTTGCGGGCCCGGGTCAGCTTGAGCACTTCGCCGATGGTGGTCGCGGGGCCGACGGTGAACGGCTCTTTGATGACGCCGGCCTCGAACTTCTTGACCTGGGCGACCTGGGCGGCCTGGGCTTCCAGGCTCATGTTCTTGTGGACGATGCTGATGCCGCCGAGCTGGGCCATCGCGATCGCGAGGCGGGCCTCGCTGACGGTGTCCATCGCCGCCGATACCAACGGCAGGCGGATGCTCAGGTCGCGGGTCAGACGGGTCGAGAGGGTGACGTCCTTAGGCAGGACGAGCGAATGCGCGGGGACGAGAGAGACATCGTCGTAGGTAAGCGCTTCAGCCTGGATGCGCAGCATGGGCGGGCCCGGGAGGATGAAGCGAGCCATTGTAACCCGAACCGCAGCCGCGGCGCTGGGGTGACGGGTGGAATTCGGCGTTCCGCGGGCGGATCGGGCACTAGGGCTGGTGCGGTTCAGGGATCGGGCTACGACATGCGGGTTCGGCGTCGCGCCTTGGGGTAGGAGCAGCGTGAGCCGCGACCGCGCAACTCCGGCCACCTCCGCGGGTCGCGGCTCACGCCGCTCCTACCCCAAAGCGGTGAGCCGTTGCGGCCTCTCAGGCGTCCGCCGCCTCGGCCGCTTCCAGGGTGTTCTGCATCAGGGTCGCGACCGTCATCGGACCGACGCCGCCGGGGACCGGGGTGATCCAGCTGGCGCGCTGGGCGGCCGCGGCGAAGCCGACGTCGCCGACCAGGCGGCCGTCGTCGAGGCGATTGATGCCGACGTCGATCACCACCGCGCCCGGCTTGACCCACTCGCCCGGAATCAGCTGCGGGCGGCCGACCGCGACCACCAGGATGTCGGCGCCGCGCACCGAGGCTTCCAGCACCTCCGGCGGGGTGAACTTGTGGCAGCTGGTGACGGTGCAGCCGGCGATCAGCAGCTCCAGCGCCATCGGCCGGCCGACGTGGTTGCTGACCCCGACGATGGTCGCGCTCTGCCCGCGCACCGGACGGTCGGTGTAGGCCAGCAGCGTAGTGATGCCGCGCGGCGTGCACGGGCGCAGGCCGAACTGGCGCAGCGCCAGGTGGCCGACGTTCTCCGGATGGAAACCGTCGACGTCCTTGCGCGGATCGATGCGGTGGATCAGCGCGGTGCCGTCGCGGCGGTCCGGCAGCGGCAGCTGGACCAGGATGCCGTGGACCTCGGGATCGGCGTTGAGGCGGTCGACCAGGGCCAGCAGGTCGGCGTCGCCGGTGTCGGCCGGCAGGTCGTAGTCGATCGCGCGGATGCCGACCTTCTGCGCGGCGCGGCGCTTGTTGCGCACGTACACGCTGGAGGCCGGGTCGTTGCCGACCAGGACCACGGCCAGGCCGGGCCGCGACAGGCCCGCCGCCACGCGCGCGTCGACCCGGGCCTTGAGATTGTCGAGCAGGTCCTCGGCGATGCGCTTGCCGTCGAGGATGCGGGCCGGGGTCGGAGCGGACGTCATGAGGCGGGATTGGCGTCGGGAGTTGGGCCGCGCATTATCCCCCATTCACGCCACACCGGCCGAGCCGCCATGAACGAAACCGATCACGACACCATCGCCATCGAGGCCGCCGCGTTCCGGCGCCTGCGCCAGCACCTGATGCAGGAGCGCCCGGAGGTGCAGAACATCGACCTGATGATCCTGGCCGGGTTCTGCCGCAACTGCCTGGCCGACTGGTACCGCGAGGCCGCCGAGTCGCGCGGCATCACCATGACCCGCGACGAGGCGCGCGAGGCCGTCTACGGCCAGCCGTTCGCGCAATGGAAGGCGCAGCACCAGACCGAGGCCACGCCGGAGCAACTGGCCGCGTTCGAGGCCGCGCAGCGCGCGCATCCGAAATGAGCGGCGACCCGATACCGCAACGCCCTCGCATCAACCTGGCCAGCGACAACGTCGTCGGCGCCAGCGCGCGGGTGCTGGACGCGATCGTGCGCGCCAACGCCGACGCCGAGCCGTCCTACGGCGCCGACCGCTACAGCGCCCGCGCCGAAGCCCTGCTGGCCGAGGTCTTCGAGCGCCCGCTGCAGGCCTGGCTGACCGCCACCGGCACCGCCGCCAACGCGCTGGCCCTGGCCGCGCTGTGCCCGCCCTGGGGCGCGGTGCTGTGCCACGCCGAGAGCCACATCCTCGAAGACGAATGCGGCGCGCCCGAGTTCTACAGCGGCGGCGCCAAGCTGATCGGGATCCCCGGCGTCGCCGGCAAGATCACCCCCGACGGCCTGAGCGACGCCCTCGCCCGCCTCAGCCCCGGCGTCGCCCGCTCGGTGCAGCCGGCGGCCTTGTCGCTGTCGCAGGTCACCGAGGCCGGCACCTTGTACTCGCTGGACGAACTGCGGGCACTGACCGCGCTCGCGCGCCGCCACGGCCTGCGCTGCCACCTCGACGGCTCGCGCTTCGGCAACGCGGTCGTAGCCCTGGGCTGCAGCGCCGCGGCGATGAGCTGGCAGGCCGGTTTCGATGCGCTGAGCTTCGGCGCGACCAAGAACGGCGCCCTGGCCTGCGAGGCGGTGATCGTGTTCGACCCGGCGCTGGCGGCGTCGCTGCCGTTCCAGCGCAAGCGCGCCGGCCACACCCTGTCCAAGAGCCGCCTGCTCGGCGCGCAGATGGCGGCCTATCTCGAAGACGGGCACTGGCGCGACAACGCCCGCCAGGCCAATGCGATGGCCGCACGCCTGGCCGCGGCGCTGGCCGCCCTGCCCGGCGTGCGCCTGCCCTGGCCGACCCAGGCCAACGAGGTGTTCGCGGTACTGCCGGCGGCACTGGCCGCGCGCTGGCGCGAGGCCGGCATCGTCTGCGCCGACTGGGCCAGCCGCGGCCTGCCCGAGGGCTACGCCATCGCCGCCGACCAGCGCTTCGTGCGTCTGGTGACCAGCTACGCGACCACGCCCGGACAGATCGACGCCGTGATCGGCGCGGCCTAGACGCGGCCGTCGCACGGCGCGGGTCCAGACTGGGCCATGCCCGATGCCCGATGCCCGTTGTCAGCCGCCTTCGACGTTGGTCATAGTCGAGGGTGTTGCAGGCTTCGACAGACGTTGCGGGCTTCGACAGACAAGGGGAAACGCTATGGCGCTCAAAGTCTCGAGGCAGGCCTGGATGGCATTGCTGGGCGTACCGGCGGTGATCTATGCCGGCATCTGCGGGCTGATGTACGCCAAGCAGCGCGACCTGATCTATTACGGCCAACAGACGCGCGTGGACCCGGCCAGCACCGATTTCGTGCTGGAACGCGAAGGCGTGCATCTGCGCGGCTGGGCGGTGAATCCGAGCGCGCCGCGGCCGATCCTCTACTTCGGCGGCAACGCCGAGCGCATCGAGGGGCGCCGCGACCAGATCGCGCGCCTGTTCCCGGACCGCAGCGTGTACCTGCTCGCCTACCGCGGCTTCGGCGCCAGCGACGGCCAGCCCAGCGAGGCGGCGCTGTTCGGCGATGCGTTGAGCTTCTACGACCGCGTGCACGCGGCGCATCCGGACCAGCCCATCGACGTGATCGGCTGCAGCCTGGGCAGCGGCGTGGCCAGCCATGTCGCCTCGCAGCGACCGGTGGCGCGCCTGGCGCTGGTGACGCCGTTCGACAGCCTGACCGCGGTCGCGCAGTCGCACTATCCGCTGCTGCCGATGGGCTGGATGGTGCGCGATCGTTTCGAGTCGGCACGTTGGCTGGCCGGTTACCGCGGACCGACCCTGGTGCTGCGCGCGGGGCTCGACCAGGTGATCCCGGCCAGCAACACCGATCGCCTGATCGCCGCGCTGGCGACGCCGCCGAAGGTGGTCGCGCTGTCCCAGGCCGACCACAGCAGCATCGGCGCGCAGCCCGCGTTCGAGCGGGCCCTGCGCGAGTTCTTCGCGGCCGCGGAGCCGGCGCGCTAGTTCGCCGGTGCGCGCGGCTCGGGCGGCGGCGCGGCCGACGCAGCGGGACAGCGCTGCATGCCCGCGGGCATCGGCAAGGGACAAACCTCGCAGCAGCTGCGCGCCGGCGTCAGGGGCGGCGGCGGCGTGGTCGGGGTCATGGCCTTGAGTTTGAGCAGCACCGCCCAGTCCTGGCGATTGAAGTTGCAGCCCGCCTCGTGGCCGGGACGGCAGTCGGGCGAACCATCGCCGCGCCGCGGCAAGGCCCACAGCCGGCCGCCGCTGTTGAGGTTGAGTTCGCGCAGGGTCACGCTCTGCAGCACGTTGCCGCCGATCAGATAGAGCTTGCCGCCATCGACCGTCGCGGCGATGTCGCAATGCATGTTGAGCGCGCCGGGGTCGCGATCCAGGAACGCCTTCAGCCCTTCGTAGCCGAACGCCGTGCCCGAAGCGCGCACGAAGCACAGCAGGTCGCCGGCCGCCGGCTTGGCGTTGTCGGGATCGGCGAACTGGAACGGGCTGCTGTCGGGATTCAGGTAGGCGTCGCGCACGTAGTCGATGTGACTGGCCGAGGCGCGGAAGTTGGGCACGCCGGCGCGATTCATCACGTAGGACACGAACACCGCCGACCACGGGTTGTCGATCAGGAAGGCGCGGCAGGACGCGTTCGCGACGCCCATCTGGCCCGGGTCGGCGCTGGGCACGCTGCTGCATTCGGCGGCGCC
Organism: Lysobacter sp. Root667; assembly: GCF_001427715.1. NCBI lineage: Bacteria > Pseudomonadati > Pseudomonadota > Gammaproteobacteria > Lysobacterales > Lysobacteraceae > Lysobacter > Lysobacter sp. Root667. The sequence goes on along the minus strand of NZ_LMHF01000013.1, from coordinate 375,301 downwards.
GGCGAAGCTGCTCATCTGCCAGAGCAGGCCGCTGCCCTTCCAGTAGTCGGCGACGCGGCGCCAGGCGGGGGTGCTGCCGTCGCGCAGGCGCGAGGTTTCGGCTTCGGCGACGGTGGTGCTGGCCAGGCGGCCGTTGGCGTCGATGAAGGCGCCGAACCATAGCCCGTTTTCCTGGCAGGCGATCGCGGCGATGCGCGCGGCGTAGCTGTCTGGGCCGGACGGCGCGGCGCAGGCTTCGCCGGCACGCGCCGGTCCGCTCAGCCACAGCAAGGCCAGCACTATAGTCGTCGCCACTCCCCGCATGCCGCCTCCACGCATCCGTCCGCATCGGCCGTTGCCGACGACGGGAAACGTCGCACAGTCCGTGTATCGATCGTATTCACATCGGCGGCATTCACATCGGCCACGCTCACATCGACCGCACTCACATCGGCCGCATCGCAGCCTGCGGCTCAGTGCGCGGCGCAGAAGGCCGCGTAGTCGATATAGCCGGGGAAGGCCCGGCCGGGCGCGCACACCGCGCAGCCCGGGTCGGGACGCAGGCGGGTTTCGCGGAAACGCATCGCCAGGGCATCGAAATGCAGCAGGCGCCCGCTCAAGGGTTCGCCGATGCCCAGGATCAGCTTGATCGCTTCGGTCGCCTGCAGCAGGCCGATCACGCCCGGCAGCACGCCCAGGACACCGGCCTCGGCGCAGTTGGGCGCGGCTTCCGGCGGCGGTGGTTCCGGGAACAGGCAGCGGTAGCACGGCGCCTGCCCGCGCCGGCGGCCGGCGTCGAACACGCTGGCCTGGCCTTCGAAACGGTGCACCGCGCCGTAGATCAGCGGCTTGCCCAGCTTCACGCAGGCGTCGTTGAGCAGGTAGCGCACCGGGAAGTTGTCGGCGCCGTCGACGACCACGTCGGCGTCGGCGATCAGGCGCTCGACGTTGTCCGAACCGATGCGCTCGGCGAACCCCAACACCTGCACCTGCGGGTTCAGGGCCGCCAGCGCGATCCGCGCCGATTCCACCTTGGGCGTGCCGATGCGTGCCTCGGTATGCAGGATCTGGCGCTGCAGGTTGCTGCGGTCGACGTGATCGTCGTCGGCCAGCACCAGCGTGCCGACCCCGGCCGCGGCCAGGTAGTAGGCGGCCGGCGAGCCCAGCCCGCCGGCGCCGACCATGGCCACGCGCGCGGCTTGCAGACGGCGCTGCCCTTCCACGCCGACTTCGGGCAGGCGCAGGTGGCGCGAGTAGCGGTCGTAGAAATCGGCGTCGGCATCCGCCGGCGCCAGCGGCAGGCCCTCGGCGATCCAGCGCGCGGTGCCGCCCTCGACCGAGGCCACGCGCCGGTAACCGGCGTCGAGCAGCGCCTGCGCGGCCAGCAGCGAGCGCGCGCCGGATTGGCAGATCAGCAGCACCTCGGCGGCGCGGTCGGCGACGCTCGCGGAAGGGTCGGTTTCCAGTTCGGTGCGGGCCACGCCCAGGGACCGCTCGGCGCGGCCGGCGGCGCGTTCGTGCGCCTCGCGCACGTCGATCAGGATCGCGCCCGCGCGTTGCCGGCGCAGCGCTTCGGCCGGAGTGATGCGTTCGATGCTCATGCCGCGATTATCCGCCTTCGCGCCGGCGCTGTGCGGCGGCGCCGGCGACGCAGCGTTGCGCATCAGTACGGCAGCACCTCGACCACGGCGCCGGCCTGCAGCGTTTGCGGGCCTTCGCCGATCACGATCAGGGCGTTGGAGTCGGCGGCCGCGCGCAGCCGGTGCGAGCCGGTGGCCGGATTGGGGTCGGCGAGCAGGCCGCCGTCCTCGCTCGCGGACAGGCGCGCGCGGATGAACTCACGGCGCGCATGGGTCTTGTCGATGCTGCCGACCAGGCGCGCGCGCCAGCGCGGTCGCGTCTCACTGCGGCCCTGCAGGCCGTCGATCAGGGCGCGGCCGAAACTCAGGTAGGTCGCCATCACCGACACCGGATTGCCCGGCAGGCCGAGCAAACGCGCCTGGTCCAGGCTGCCGAACAGCAGCGGCATGCCCGGCTTCATCCGCACTTTCCAGAAATGGGTGCGGCCGAATTGCGCCAGCACCGCCGGCACGTGGTCCTTCTCGCCAGCCGAGACCGCGCCGCAGGTGAAGACCAGATCGAAGGCGCAGGCGGCGTCGCGCAGCGCGATCTCGACCTGGCGCGGATCGTCGGGCAGGCGCGGCCACGCGGTCGGCTCCAGGCCGTCGGCGCGCAGCAAGCCCATTAGCAGCTCGCGGTTGCTGTCGTGGATCTGGCCCGGTCCCAGCGGCAGGCCGGGTTCGACCAGCTCGTCGCCGGTGGTGAACACCGCGACCGTCGGCCGCCGCGCCACGCTCAGCGACGGCAGTCCCAGCGACGCGGCCAGCGAGACCCGCGCCGGCGTCAGCGCCTGCCCCGCGTGCAGCACGCGGTCGCCGGCGCGCACGTCTTCGCCGGTGTAGCGCACGTGGGCGCCGGCCGCGATGCCGGCGGGGATCCGCACGAAATCGCCGTCCAGCTGCACGTTCTCCTTGATCGCGACCGTGTCCGCGCCGGCCGGCAGCGGCGCGCCGGTGGTGATGCGCAGGCACTGCCCGGGTTCGAGCGCGGGCGCCAGGGCGGCGCCGGCGAACTGCTCGCCGGCCAGGCGCAGACGCGCGCCCTCCGCGCCCAGATCGGCGTGGTGGAACGCGTAACCGTCCATGGCGCTGTTGTCGAACGGCGGCAGCGCCAGCGGCGCGTCCACGTGCTGGGCCAGGATGCGGCCCTGGCAACGCGCCAGGGCCAGGGATTCGGTCTCGAGCCGGTGCGCGGCGGCAACCTCGGCGACGATCGCGATGGCCTCGTCGTAGCTCAGGCCGGTGGGGAAGTCGTGCATGGCGTCAGTCGGCTGCGGGTGCGGCGATGCCGGCCGCGGCCAGATCGTCGGGAGTGTTGAGGTTGCCGAAGCGTAGGCCATCGCAACGCACGCGCGCCATGCCCAGTTCGGTCTGCAGGCCCTGCACCGCGAGGCGGCCGTGAGCGAGCGCATCGGCCAGGCGCGGCCGCAGCGCCGGTACGCGCCACAGCGCGAACAGCGGTTGCAGGCCGTCGTCGTCGATCGCGCAGGCGCCGTGCGCGCCGGCGGCGGCCAGGCGCGCGGGCAGATCCTGGGGCGGCGCCAGCGCATCGACCGGCAAGGTCAGCAGCCAGGGCGTCGTGCAGGCCGCGGCCAGCGCTTCCAGACCGCCCAGCGGGCCGATGTCCGCTCGCAGATCGGGGACGGCACGCAGGCCGTGGGCGGCGTAGCGCTCCGGCGCGCGGTTGGCGCTGACCAGGACGGCGCAGGTCTGGGCGGCGTAGCGCTGGGCCAGGCGCAGCACCTGCGCCTGGCCGTCGCGCAGCAACCAGGCCTTGTCGAGGCGGCCGAGCCGGCTGGCACGGCCGCCGGCGAGCAGGCCCAGGGTCAGTTCGGAGGGAGCGATGGCCAGGTGCGCGGCTCGCATGGGCGTGGGATCGGCTCCGGTGACGGCATGGCTGCTGCAAACCGACAGCCCGAGCCTTGATCAGGCTTGGGCCGTCGGGCGCGCGCGACCGCGATTTGCTTGCCGCGAGTTACTTGCCGCGCTTGACGTGCCGGATCAAACGCCGCTTCTTCGCGACCTGCTTCTCGGTCAGCACGTTCTTCTTGCCCTCGTAAGGGTTGGTGCCTTCCTTGAAGATGAAGCGCACCGGCGTGCCGACCAGCTTGAAACGCTTGCGGAAGAAGTTTTCGAGATAGCGCTTGTAGCTGTCGGCCAGGGTGCGCAGACGGGTGCCGTGGACCACGAAGGTCGGCGGATTGCTCGCCGCCGGGTGGGCGTAGCGCAGCTTGGCGACGTGACCGCGTACCACCGGCGGCGGGTTGGTCTCGTAGGCGATTTCCAGGGCCTTGGTGACTTCGGCGGTCGCGAACACGCGGGTCGCCGAGTCGTGCGCGCGGTGCACGGCCTTGAACAGCTCGCCCAGGCCGGAACCGTGCTTGGCGCTGATCCGCACCGCCTCGGCCCAGTCGACGAAGGCGAGCTTGCGCGCCAGCAGGCCTTCGGTCTGCTGGCGCTGGTAGTCGGTCTGGCCGTCCCACTTGTTGATCGCCACCACCAGCGCGCGGCCGGCGTCGAGCGCGTAGCCCAGCACGCTGGCGTCCTGATCGGTCACGCCTTCGCCGGCGTCCAGCATCACCACCGCGACCTGGCACTGCTCGATCGCCTGCAGGGTCTTGATGATCGAGAACTTCTCCACCGCCTCCTCGACGCGCGCCTTGCGGCGCAGGCCGGCGGTGTCGATCAGCCGGTACAGGCGGCCGTCGCGTTCCATGTCGATGGCGACCGAATCGCGGGTGGTGCCCGGGACTTCCGACGCGATCATGCGTTCTTCGCCGAGCAGGCGATTGACCAGGGTCGACTTGCCGACGTTGGGGCGGCCGATGAAGGCCACGCGGATGCGCGAGGGATCGCTGTCGAGTTCGGCCTGGGCGCCCTCTTCCGGCAGCTTGGACAGGACTTCCTCGAGCAGGCGGTCCATGCCCTGACGGTGCGCCGAGGACACCGCGACCTTGTCGCTGAAACCGTAGCGGGCGAACTCGTTGAGCGCGGCCTGGACGTCGAGGCCGTCGGTCTTGTTGACCACCAGCAGGGTCGGCCGGGCGGCCTTGCGCAGCCACTTGAGGATGTCGTCGTCCAGGGCCGAGGCGCCTTCGCGGCCGTCGACGATGAACAAGACGAGGTCGGCTTCCTCGGCGGCGGCGCGGGCCTGGCGCGCGGTCGCCCCGGCCAGACCTTCGTCCTCGCCGGCGATGCCGCCGGTGTCGACCACCGCGAACGGGCGCAGGCCCTCGGGGCGGCAGACGCCGTAGTGACGGTCGCGCGTGACGCCGGGCTGGTCGTGGACCAGGGCGTCGCGGCTGCGCGTGAGCGCATTGAACAAAGTCGATTTTCCGACGTTGGGGCGGCCAACGAGGGCAACTAACGGAAGCATGATTTAGAGCCGGGATTTGAGATTCGGGATTTGGGATTCGGAATGCGCAGACGCGGCGCGCCGGGATTTGGACCGGATTTCCGAGGTGCAACAGCGGTACATAGTGCCAGAGCGGCCGTCCTGGCGCTTTTGGGCCTGCCTGGGGGCGCACGCGCCAGGGCTACAAACGAGCGGCCCGGTGCGGCAAGCGCCGACCGGGCCACTATGTCGAGATGGATCGAGTCGGACGGTGCGGACCGCACCGCGCAGGGATCCGCTCTTGCGAATCCCGAATCCCGAATCCCGGCTTTACTGCAGTTTGAACGCGGTCAGTTCGCCTTCGACGTTCTGCACCACCAGCACGCCGTCGGAGACCACCGGCGCCGCGCGCAGGGGCTTGCCGCCGACGCGCTGACGTGCGGCGAACTCGCCGTTGTCGAGCTTCAACCAATGCACGTAGCCGTCGTAATCGCCGACCACGGCGTAGTCGCCCTGCACCGCCGCGCCGGTGACGTTGCGGCGGGCCAGGCCGGCCTGCTGCCACATCGCGCTGCCGCCGGCCTTGTCCAGGCCGAACACGGTGCCGGTCGGATCGGTGACCACCAGGCGGTTGCTGCCGACGCCGATACGGCCGGAACCGCCGTGCTCGCTGTTCCACATCGGGCGGCCGCTGGGGCCGTCGAGGGCCACGGTCTGCTTCTTGAAGCTGCTCGCGTACAGGGTGCTGCCTTCGAGTACCGGAGTGCCGTCGATGTCGGCCATGCGGTCGAGCTCGGTGCGGCCTTCCAGCTGCGCGATCGGCTGTTCCCACATCGGGCGGCCGTCGGTCGCCGACAGCGCGGCCACGGTGCCGTCGTCGTTGCCGACGAAGACCACGCCCGGGCCGAGCACCGGCGCGTCGTTGCCGCGCAGCGACAGCATCGGCACGTCGTGGGTCCAGAACCAGCGACGCTCGCCGCTGGCGACGTCGAACGCGCTCAGGCGGCCGTCGTTGGAGCGCACGAACACCATGCCCATGCCGATCGCCGGAGCGGCGATGACTTCGTTGGCGACCTTGGCGCGCCACTTCTCGGCGCCGCTGGAGGCGTCGAGCGCGATCACTTCGCCGTCCAGGCCGCCGACCACGACCAGGCCTTCGCCGACGCCGGGGCCGCCGGACAGGCGGATTTCCTTGTCCTTCTTGTTGCTGTCCTCGCCCTGACGCATGGGCTGGTAGTCCCAGATCGTCTTGCCGGTCTGCAGGTCGAAGGCGTGCACGCCGCCTTCGATCGCGGCGGCGTAGACGCGGCCGTCGGCGATCGCCGGGCCCTGGCGGACGCCCATCCGGTTCTCGCCCTTGCCGGCGTTCGCCGACCACAGCTTGGCGACGTTGGCGGTGGTGGTGATGTCGCTCAGTTCGACCGGCTCGTTGGGCTTGCCGTCGTCCTTCTTGCCGTCGCCGAACCAGCCCTTGACGGTGGAACAGCCGGCCAGTGCGAAGGCGCACAGCAGGACGGCAGTGGCGCGCATCGTAGTGGCTCGAACCGCGGTGCGGCTGGGGGTCATGGCTGCAACCTTCATCAAGACTTGGCCTCGGGCTTGACCGGCGAACCGCCGGCTTCGGTGAGCTTGAGCTCGAGCAAGCGACGCTGCGGCGACGCCACATCGAGCTTGGTCATCGCTTGCGTATACGCTTCCTGCGCCTTGGCGCGCTGGCCCAGGGCCAGTTGCGCGTCGCCGCGCACCGCGATCGCGGTCGGCGTGGTCGCGTTGGTGAGCAGCTTCAGAGCGGCGTCAGCCTGCTTGGCTTCGATCAGCAAACGCGCCAGGCGCAGGTTGACGATCTCGGCGATGGCCGGGTCTTCGCTCTTGATCGAGCGCAGGGTCGCGATCGCCTGATCGCGCTGGTTGGCGACCACCTGCGACTGGGCCAGGCGCAGCGCGGCAAGCGTGTGATAGGTGTTCTGGCCGAGCGCCTTGACCTTGGCTTCGGCGCCCTTGTCCTTGGCTTCGATCGCGTCGAGCGCGGCCTGGTACTGATTGGCGACCTGCGCCTGCTGCTGGATCTGGTGGTTGTCCCACCACTTCCAGCCGCCGATCGCGGCCAGGCCCAGGGCGATGCCGCCGATCAGGGCGGCGCCGTTACGGCGCAGCCATTCGAGTACGCGTTCGCTTTGTTCGTGTTCGTCCAGCAGCTCGTCGATCGCCATCGCTCATCTCGCCCCGCCGACCGGCTGGAGCCCAAAGGAATATGACCGGCCCGCAGCGCGGGCCAGTAAGGGACATGCCCTAGCGGGCATGCGCAGACCCGCGTCGCGGGTCAGTCGGCGACCGGCGCGAGGGAACCGTCAGAGGATAGCGTAAAGCGCGCGACGTTCGCGCGGCTGAACGGCGCCAGATCGACGGGTTTGCCGGCCTGCAGCACTTCGACCGCGGACGAGTTGCCCAGCACCACGCGCGCGACTTGGCCGGCGCCGTAGCTGCGGCGTTCGCCGGCGCCGAGCAGGCCTTGCTCCAGGGTGCTGCCGTCGGCGGCATACACCTGTACCCAGCTGTCGCCGCTGAAATTCAGCGACAGCGCGGTTTGCGCCGCCGGCGCTGCCGGCAGCGGGGCCATCGAGGCGATCAGCGGAGTGCGCTGGGCCGCGACGGCGGGTTCGGTGGTCGGGGCCGCGTCGGTCGCGACCGGCATCGCCGGCACGTCCAGCGACTGCACCGCCAGGTTGCTGTCCAGGTGCGGACGCGTGGCCAGCCAGACCGGTACCGCGATCGCGGCGGTCAGCACGATATAGATCGCACGCCGGGTGGCCTGTTCGAACACGCGGCGGTAGCGCGGCGTGTGGGTGTGGCTGACCAGCTCCGACGGCGCCACCTGGGCGACGGCGACGCGGTCGAGTTCGGGCTCGAGATCGACCCCGAGCAGGCGTGCATAGCTGCGCAGCTGGCCGCGCACGAACACCGGTGCGCCGATGCGCGCCAGGTCGTCGTCTTCCAGTGCCTGGACCACGCGGGTCGGCATTTTCAGGCGCGCGGAAACGTCCGCGTGCGACAGACCGGCCCGCTCGCGGGCAGATTTGAGGCGCGCGCCACAGCTACCCCCGCCGTCAGGCGCGACTTCGTTCGAAAGCATCATCGCTTACCGTCATCCCCTGTCCCGGAGCCCTGCGCGTCAGGGAACTCCGCCCGTAGACGCTGAACGTATCTTGCGGCGGCAGCCGTGTCGCCGAGTTTTTGTTCGATTTGTGACGCAAGCAGCAGCGCATCCGGATCTACCGGTGCGGCAGCCAGCCTGCGTTCAGAAAAAGCTCGCGCTTCGAAGGCATTGCCCTTCTGCAGCTCGATCCGGGCCAGGCCGCCCAGGGCCAGCGCGTTGCCGGCGTCCAGGGCCAGGGCGGTGCGCAGGTCGCGCTCGGCGCGCTCGTACTGGCCGGCGGTGGCGGCGCAGCTGCCGGCATTGGCCAGGGCCGCGGTCGGCGTCGCGTAGGTGCTGTCGGCCAGGGCGCGGTCGAACCAGCTCAAGGACTCGGCCGCACGACCGCTGCTGCACAGCCAGGCACCGTAATTGTTGAGGAAGGCGCCGCGCTCGGGGGCCAGATCGACCGCTTTCTTGTAGTACTGACCGGCGGCGGCGCTATTGCCGCGGCGCTCGGCGATCGCGCCGAGGAGGGTGTGGGCGTCGGCCGAGTGCGGGTCGGCCTTGAGCGCGGTATGGGCATCGCGCTCGGCGCCGTCGAGGTCGCCGTTGCGCAGCGCGGCCTGGGCCAGCTGCAGCCGGTTGCGGGCCGAGGCGGCGTCCTTGCTGCGCTTGTCGTCGCGGACCGCGTAGTCCGGGCCGGTGTGTTCGTAGTTGGTCTTGTCGAAGTTCGGCCGGACGAAGGTCAGGCGCTTGCAGCCGGTGAGCGCGGCCAGGACCAGCAGCGCCGCCACCGCGGCCAACGGCCACTTCGCCCCACTCCCCTGCCCGTCATGCCGCATCGCCCAGCCCCTGAGATTCGAGTTTCTTGCGGAATTCGGCCTGGCGCCGGGTCCGGTCCATGACCTGGCCCTTGAGCTGCCCGCAGGCCGCATCGATGTCGTCGCCGCGGGTGCGGCGCACCGGCGCGATCATGCCGGCGTCGTTGAGCAGTTTCTGGAACGCGCGGATCGCCGCGTCGTCGGGGCGCTCGTAGCGCGTGCCCGGGAACGGATTGAACGGGATCAGGTTGACCTTGGCCGCGTCCTTCATCTGCACCGCGTTGTCGAACTGGCGCAGCAGCCGCAGCAGTTGCCGCGCGTGCTGGGGCTGGTCGTTGACGCCCTTCATCAGGGTGTACTCGAAGGTCACCGAGGTGCCGCGCTTGCGCAGCGCGTAACGCACGCAGGCTTCCATCAGCTGCGCGATCGGGTACTTCTTGTTGAGCGGGACCAGCTCGCTGCGCAGCTCGTCGTTGGCCGCGTGCAGGGACACCGCCAGCGAGACGTCGCTGACCTCGCCGAGCTTGTCGATCATCGGCACCATGCCGGCGGTCGACAGGGTCACGCGCTTGTTGGCCAGGCCGTAGCCCAGGTCATCGCGCATGATGCTCATGGCGCGCACGACGTTGTCGAAATTCGCCAGCGGCTCGCCCATGCCCATCATCACCACGTTGGTGAGCTTGCGCTGCTGGTGCGGCACGTTGCCGAGGTGGCGCGCCGCGACCCATACCTGGCCGATGATCTCGGCGGTCGACAGGTTGCGGTTGAAGCCCTGGGTCGCGGTCGAGCAGAACTGGCAGTTCAGCGCGCAGCCGACCTGCGAGGACACGCACAGGGTGCCGCGGCCCTTGTCGGGAATGAACACCGTCTCGATCGCGTTCTTCGGGTCCATGCCCAGCAGCCACTTGTGGGTGCCGTCGGTGGAGGCCTTGTCGAACACGACCTGCGGCACGCGCACCTGCGCATGCTGCTCGAGCTTGGCGCGCAGCGCCTTGCCCAGGTCGGTCATGTCGTTGAAGTCGGTGACGTAGCGGTGGTGGATCCACTTCATCACCTGGTGCGCGCGGAAGCGCTTCTCGCCCAGGGTCTGCTCGAAGAAGTCTTCCAGCGAGACGCGGTCGAGATCGAACAGGTTGGTCTTGCCCGGATCGAACGCGACGAAGCCGGAACTGGCCGGCTGCGTCGCGGCGACCGCGACGTCGGTGGCGCCGACGGCATCAACGACCTTCGTATCAACGCCGTCAGCGCCCGCGGGCGTTGCCCACGCCGGCGTGTCGCCGGCGTGGGCAAGATCGTTCGCGTTGGTGCGGAGGTCGTTCACGGCGTGGCTTAGCGCGCGTACACGTCGGTGGCCGGGAAGAAATACGCGATCTCGATCGCGGCGTTCTCCAGGCTGTCCGAACCGTGCACGGCATTGGCGTCGATGCTGTCGGCGAAGTCGGCGCGGATGGTGCCCGGCGCTGCGTCCTTCGGATTGGTCGCGCCCATCAGGTCGCGGTGCTTGAGCACGGCGTTCTCGCCCTGCAGCGCCTGGATCATCACCGGACCGCTGATCATGAACTCGACCAGGGCGGCGAAGAACGGACGCTCGCGGTGCACGGCGTAGAAACCTTCGGCTTCCTGCTTGGAGAGGTGCTTCATCTTGGAAGCGACGACCTTGAGGCCCGCCTTCTCGAAACGCGTGTAGATCTCACCGATGACGTTCTTGGCGACGGCGTCGGGCTTGATGATGGACAGGGTGCGCTCCAGCGCCATGGAAATTCTCCGGGTAGGCGGGCCGCTGCTGCTTCCTTGCGAGGGCCCGAGAATAACAGAAAACCCGCGACAGAACGCGGGTTTAGCCGATATGGCTACGGTAATTCTACCGGATCGATCATGCGATTTGCACGGTTGTGCTGAAAATCCGTTGACGATCCGGCCAAGCCGGGACTACGATCAAACAAGCGTTTGATTCAGCCACCCTGGAGCCCCATGGCCGCCACCGCCCATTTCTCCACCAAGGACCGCATCCTCGGCGCCGCCGAAGAGCTGTTCGCCCAGTTCGGCTTCACCGGCACCTCCCTGCGCCAGGTCACCAGCCGCGCCGACGTCAACATCGCCGCGGTCAACTACCACTTCGGCAGCAAGGAGAACCTGGTCAACGAGGTGTTCCGCCGCCGCATGGACGACATGAGCCGGCAGCGCCTGAGCGCGCTGCAAGAGGCCGTCCAGCAGCATCCGGGCGAACTGGAACCGATCCTGGCCGCGTTCGTCGAGCCGGCCCTGGCCCTGGCCCAGGACCGCCACGGCGGCGCCGCCTTCGTGCGCGTGGTCGCGCGCGCCTACGCCGAAAAGAACGACAGCCTGCGCAAGTTCCTGTCCGACCACTACGGCCACGTGCTGCGCGAATTCGCCAAGGCGATCGCGGCCGCGGTGCCGGGCCTGAGCAAGGAAGAGCTGTACTGGCGCCTGGACTTCCTGGCCGGGTCCCTCACCTACGCCATGGCCGACTTCGGCCTGATCAAGCGTCCCGCCGGTGTCACCGAGGCGGCGCATCGTGAGCGCGCGGGCCGCGAGCTGATCCGTTTCGCCGCTGCCGGCTTCAAGAGCTGAGCCCAGCGCTCCGCCGCCCCCTTTCCGACCGCGCCTGGGCGACCCCATCGGTTGCCCCGCTTCCGTACCGTCCTGGCGCCGCAACATAGTGCAATCAATCCAAGGAGTTGCAGACGATGTCTAACAAATTGCTTGTCCGCCGAGCCGCGGTCCTGGGCGCCGGCGTCATGGGCGCGCAGATCGCCGCGCACCTGACCAACGCGGGCGTCGACACGGTGCTGTTCGACCTGCCGGCCAAGGAGGGCGACCCCAACGGCATCGTCGCCAAGGCGATCGCGAACCTGGGCAAGCTCAGCCCCGCCCCGCTCGCCGCCAAGGGCCTGGCGGAGCGCATCAGCGCGGCCAACTACGAGACCGGCCTGGAACAGCTGCGCGACTGCGACCTGATCATCGAGGCCATCGCCGAGCGCATGGACTGGAAGCAGGACCTGTACAAGAAGATCGCTCCGTTCGTGGCCGAGCACACCGTGCTGGCGTCCAACACCTCGGGCCTGGGCATCAACAAGCTGGCCGAAGTGCTGCCCGAGCAGCTGCGCCACCGCTTCCTCGGCGTGCACTTCTTCAACCCGCCGCGCTACATGCACCTGGCCGAGCTGATCCCGGCCCGCGGCACCGACGCGAGCGTGCTCGAGGGCCTGGAAACCTTCCTGACCACCACCCTGGGCAAGGGCGTGGTGATCGCCAAGGACACCCCGAACTTCATCGGCAACCGCATCGGCGTGTTCTCGATGCTGGCCGCGATGCACCACACCGAGCAGTTCGGCCTGGGCTTCGACACCGTCGACGCCCTGACCGGCCCGGCGATCGGTCGGCCCAAATCGGCGACCTACCGCACCGCGGACGTGGTCGGCCTGGACACCATGGCCCACGTCATCAAGACCATGGCCGACACCCTGCCCGACGACCCGTGGCACTCGTACTTCAAGGCGCCCAAGTGGCTGGCCGCGCTGATCGAAAAGGGCGCGCTGGGCCAGAAGACCGGTGCCGGCGTCTACACCAAGCGCGGCAAGGACATCCTGGTGCTGGACCTGAAGGCGCAGGACTACCGCGTCTCGGCCGGTGAACTCGACGCCGACGTCGCCGCCCTGCTCAAGGAACGCGACCCGGCCAAGAAGTTCGCCGCGCTGCGCGCCAGCAGCCATCCGCAGGCGCAGTTCCTGTGGGCGGTGTTCCGCGACAGCTTCCACTACAGCGCCTTCCATCTGGAGTCGATCGCCGACACCGCGCGCGACGTCGACTTCGCGATGCGCTGGGGCTACGGCTGGTCGCTGGGCCCGTTCGAGAGCTGGCAGGCCGCCGGCTGGAAGCAGGTCGCCGACTGGATCGCCGAGGACATCGTCGCCGGCAAGGCGATGGCGTCCGCGCCGCTGCCGAACTGGGTGTTCGACGGCCGCGACGGCGTGCACGGCAGCGACGGCAGCTACAGCCCGGGCCGCAACGCCAAGGTCGCGCGCTCGTCCAACCCGGTCTACGCGCGCCAGCGTTTCCCCGACGCCCTGCTCGGCGAGAAGTTCTCGCAGGGCCAGACCGTGTTCGAGAACGACGGCATCCGCCTGTGGGCCGACGACGGCGACGACATCGCCGTGATCAGCTTCAAGACCAAGATGCACACGGTCAACGACCACGTGCTCAACGGCATCCAGGAAGCCATCGGCATCGCCGAGAAGAAGTTCAAGGGCGTGGTGATCTGGCAGCCGAAGGAGCCGTTCTCGGCCGGCGCCGACCTGTCCGGCGCGCTCGGCCTGCTCCAGGCCGGCGACCTCAAGGGCTTCGAGGCCATGGTCGCCAACTTCCAGGCCACCAGCCAGCGCATCAAGTACTCGCTGGTGCCGGTGGTCGCGGCGGTGCGCGGCCTGGCCCTGGGCGGCGGCTGCGAGTTCCAGATGCATGCGGCCAAGAGCGTGTTCGCGCTGGAAAGCTACATCGGCCTGGTCGAGGCCGGCGTCGGCCTGCTGCCGGCCGGCGGCGGCCTGAAGGAGTTCGCGGTGCGCGCCTCCGACGCGGCCGGTCCGGGCGGCGACGTGTTCGCCCAGCTCAAGACCGCGTTCGAGTCGGTGGCCATGGGCAAGGTCTCGACCTCGGCCTTCGAAGCGCGCGAGCTCAAGCTGGCGCGCGACGGCGACGCCGTGGTGTTCAACGCCTTCGAACTGCTGCATGTGGCCAAGGCCCAGGCGCGCGGCATGGCCGAAAGCGGCTATCGCCCGCCCCTGCCCGGCCGCCGGGTCCAGGTCGCCGGCGACGTCGGTATCGCGACCTTCAAGATGCTGCTGGTCAACATGCTGGAAGGCCGCTTCATCTCGCCGCACGACTACGAGATCGCCACCCGCATCGCCACCGTGATCTGCGGCGGCGAAGTCGACCGCGGCGCGCTGGTCGACGAAGAGTGGTTGCTCAAGCTCGAGCGCGAGCACTTCGTCGCGCTGGCGCAGATGCCCAAGACGCAGGAGCGCATCGCGCACATGCTCAAGACCGGCAAGCCGCTGAGGAACTGAGATTGGTGATTCGAGATCCGGGATTCGCAACAGCGTCTCCCGGATCGTTCGTCCTAATCCCGAATCCCTAATCCCGAATCCCTCTTTCGGAGAAAGATCATGAAGCAAGTTCAAGACGCCTACATCGTCGCCGCCACCCGCACCCCGGTCGGCAAGGCCCCGCGCGGCGTATTCCGCAACACCCGCCCCGACGACATGCTCGCCCACGTGCTCAAGTCGGTGGTCGCGCAGGCCCCGGGCATCGACCTCAACCGCATCGACGACGCCATCATCGGCTGCGCCATGCCCGAGGGCGAGCAAGGCATGAACGTGGCGCGCATCGGCGTGCTGCTGGCCGGCCTGCCCAACACCATCGCCGCGCAGACCATCAACCGCTTCTGCTCCTCCGGCCTGCAGGCCGTGGCGCTGGCGGCCAACGAGATCCGCCTGGGCAACTCCGACCTGGTCCTGGCCGGCGGCACCGAGTCGATGTCGATGGTGCCGATGATGGGCAACAAGGTCGCGCTGAGCCCGAGCGTGTTCAAGGACGACCACGTCGCCATCGCCTACGGCATGGGCATCACCGCCGAGAAGGTCGCCGAGGAATGGAAGATCTCGCGCGAGGACCAGGACGCGTTCGCCCTGGCCTCGCACCAGAAGGCCATCGCCGCGCAGCAGGCCGGCGAGTTCAAGAGCGAGATCAGCCCGTACGAGGTGCTGTCGCACCTGCCCGATCTGTCCGGCAACACCATCAAGCTGCGCAAGAGCCTGATCGAACTCGACGAAGGCCCGCGCGCCGACGCGTCGCTGGAGGCGCTGGCCAAGCTCAAGCCGGTGTTCCGCAACGGCCAGTTCGGCGGCACCGTCACCGCCGGCACCGCCTCGCAGATGAGCGACGGCGCCGCGGCCGTGCTGCTGGCCTCGGGCCAGGCGGTCAAGGACTACGGCCTGACCCCGCTCGCGCGTTTCGTCAGCTTCTCGGTCGCCGGCGTGCGCCCGGAAGTGATGGGCATCGGCCCGATCGCGGCGATTCCGAAGGCGCTCAAGCAGGCCGGCCTGACCCAGGACCAGATCGACTGGATCGAGCTCAACGAAGCCTTCGCCGCGCAGGCGCTGGCGGTGATCCGCGACAGCGGCCTGGACCCGTCCAAGGTCAATCCGCTGGGCGGCGCGATCGCGCTCGGCCATCCGCTGGGCGCGACCGGTGCGATCCGCACCGCGACCATCGTCCACGGCCTGCGCCGTCGTCAGCAGAAGTACGGCCTGGTGACCATGTGCATCGGCACCGGCATGGGCGCGGCGGGCGTGTTCGAAGCGCTCTGAGCCACGGCCGCGAGGCGAAGGCCGCGACCTTCG
Organism: Lysobacter sp. Root667; assembly: GCF_001427715.1. Classification (NCBI taxonomy): domain Bacteria; kingdom Pseudomonadati; phylum Pseudomonadota; class Gammaproteobacteria; order Lysobacterales; family Lysobacteraceae; genus Lysobacter; species Lysobacter sp. Root667. Next base: position 359,996 of record NZ_LMHF01000013.1, on the reverse strand, counting down.
CATAGCGGAGTCACACCAGGGCGGCTACGGCCGCCCTGGTGCGTTTTGGGGTCTGCGCGCGCCGGTCGTACGATGCTGCGAGCCCCCGGCGCGATGCGTGAAGCGCATTACCTCGAAGCGGAATACCCCTTTCGCGCGCAGCGATGCCGGCCCGCGCAGCTAGCCCGCACAAACGGCAAGGGCAGCCGAAGCTGCCCTTGCCGTGGACGACGAGGTCCGGTTGCGCGCTGGCGATCGGCCCACGGTAGCCGGCCGCGCGATTACCGCGGGCAGGCGGTGAATTTGCCCTGGGCGTCGCGGCAACGCTTGGGCACGGCCTTCTTTTCGCAGGACACGAACTTGCCCTTGCTGTCGCGGCAATGTTCGGCCGCGGCCGCGGCCTTGGCCGGCGCGGGTCGGGGGGTGGCCGCCATCGGCTGGGCGGCGGAGTGCGCGGCCATGGGCTTGGCGGCGGCCGTCGGCTGAGCGGCCGGTGCAGGCTGTGCGGCGCTGGCGCCCAGGCTCAGGAACAGCAAGGCGCTGGCGATCGGAACCAGCAGGATGCGGGGCATGGCGGCTCTCCCGAAGACGCGACCGAAGCGATCGCGATTGCAGGCTAGGCGACGGCGGGCTACAGCAGCCTGGGCGGACGATTAAAGATTTTTAATGTGCCGCGCTCTGGGGTAGGAGCGGCGTAAGCCGCGACCACGAAACCGAATTGCGTCGTCGCTTCGATGGCGCGGTCGCGGCTTACGCCGCTCCTACCGAAGGCCAGGGCCGAACGGCTCAGGCCAGCCGCGTCCCGTTCGGCACCGGGCGCTCGATCGCGGTGACCACCACGCCGTCCTCGGTCGGAAACCCGGTCAGCAGGAACTCGGAACGGAACGGCCCGACCTGCTTGGGCGGGAAGTTGATCACGCCGACGATCTGGCGCCCGATCAGTGCCTCGGCCGCGTACAGCTGCTTGACCTGGGCGCTGGTCTTGCGCACCCCATGCGGTCCGAAGTCCACCCACAGCTTCCACGCCGGTTTGCGCGCTTCGGGAAAATCCTCGACCCGCAGCACCGTGCCGGCGCACAGCATCACCCTCTCGAACTCGCTCCAGCTCAGGTCGTCCTGCCCGGCCGCACCATGGTCTTGGCTCACTCGCGCTTCCTCTCGTTCCAGTCTTTCCACAGATCCTTGAACTGCGCCCAGCTGTAGCTCAACTGCGCGCCCAGCAGCCCGGCCGGCTTCAGCGCCGAGACCAGGCCGTAATGTTCGAACTCCCGCCAGCGCGGGTCGCCGTGCGCGATCGCCGCGGCCAGCAGCTCGCCGGCGAAGGTGGTCGGGGCGACGCCGTGACCGCCGAAGGCCTGCGCCAACCACAGTCCGTCCTCGACCAGGCCGATCTGCGGCATCTGGTGGCGCGCATAGCTCATCAGGCCGGACCAGGCCTGCTCGATGCGCACGCCTTCCAGTTGCGGGAACACCTTGAGCAGGTCGCGCCGCAGCAGGCGTTCGACCGCCGCCGGCGAACGGTCCAGCACCGAGATCCGCCCGCCCCACAGCAGGCGCGTGTCCGGCAGCGGCCGGTAGTAGTCGAACGCGAAACGGCTGTCGTAGACCGCCGCGCGTGTGCGCAGCGCCTCGTCCAGGCGTTCGCCCAGCGGCTCGGTGACCATGACGTAGGTCGCGATCGGCATCACGCCGGCGTCCACGCGCGCGCGCAGCCCGGCCAGATAGCCGCCGCAGGCCAGCACCACCCGCGGCGCCGCGATCTCGCCCTGCGGCGTGCTGACGCGCCACAGGGCGCCGTCGCGACACAGCGCGGTCGCCGGCGTGCGTTCGTGCACGGCGACGCCGGCGCGCTCGGCCAGCGTCGCCAGGGCCAGCGCGTATTTGAGCGGATGGAAATGGAAGGCCTGCGGTTCGAACAGGCCGTCGTGGTAGCGGTCGCTGCGCACCAGGCCGCGCAGTTCGTCCTGCGCCAGCCAGCGCCAGTCGACGCCGTAGTGCTCGGCCAGCAGGCGCTGGCGCGCGCGCAGCGGTTCGGGATCGCGGAACCAGTTGGCCCAGATCACTCCGGCCTCGACCGCATCGCAGTCCAGGCCGTGGCGATGGATGCGCGAGCGGATCAGCTCGACCGCGCCGGTGCTGCCCGCGTACAAGGCGCGCGCACGTTCGCGACCGAGTTCGCGCAGCAGCGCGTCCTCGCCGCGCGAGAAGCCGCCGAACACGAAGCCGCCGTTGCGTCCGGAGGCGCCGTGACCGAGGGTCTGGGCCTCGACCAGGGCCACGCCCTCGACCCCGCGCTCGGCCAGGCCCAGGGCGGTATTGAGCCCGGCGAAACCGCCGCCGATCACGCACACCGAGGCTTCGCGCCGGCCTTGCAGGGCCGGCCGTTCCGGCGTCGGCGGCAAGGTGGCGCGGTAGTAGCTGGGGGCGGTCATGGGCGGTCTGGAATGCGGCGGTCGGGTTTGCTGAAATGCACGGGAACCACGAGCCCGGATCCACAGGAACGCGAGCATGCGCGATACGGACATCCACTCGGCCGACCTAGCCTATCGCAGGCGCAGCCTGCTGATCGTCGCCGCGATCGTGGTGCTGGCCTCGTTCGCGCTGTGGCAACTCGATGCCTGGCTGACCGGGATTGCCAGCCAGCTGGCCCAGGACGGCGACCCGCAGCGCACCCGACGCTGGTTGCGCGGCCTGCTCGTCGCGCTGGGCTTGCTGCCGGTGGTGCCCTTGTCTCTGCTGGCGCGCAGCCTGCGGCGCCTGGCTGCGGCCGCGCAGGCCGAGCAACGTTTTCCGCCGCGCGACTGGCGCACCCTGCGCGACGTACGCGTGCTGCGCGGCGCGGCCGCGCTGCGCTGGATCGGGCGGGTACGGCGCATGGCCGCGGTGGCGCGCGTGCTGGCCGCGCTGTGCGCAGCCGTAGCGATGGCGGCGTTCTGGTACTACCGCTAAGGCCTCCATCGGTGCCACGCGGCCGGCGATCACGCCGCCGGGGCGGTGCTGTTGCCCTGCCCCGACTTCGCGTCCATCGTGATGCGGCCGGCGCCATCGCCCAGCGCCGCGGGAGTCGAAGGCATGCCATGGATCGACGCGCTGCGGCAACGCGCTCGCCAACTCAAGCGCGAGATCCACGCGCTCTACCTCGCGGCGCGGCATCCGCTCACTCCGTGGTACGCCAAGCTGCTGGTCGCGGCGATCGTGGCCTACGCGCTCAGTCCCATCGACCTGATTCCGGACTTCATCCCGGTCCTGGGCTATCTGGACGATCTGCTCCTGCTTCCGCTGGGAATCGCGTGGGCGATCCGCATGATTCCAGCGGCCGTCATGGCCGAGTGTCGCGCGCGTGCCGCGCAGGACGGCGGTCTGGAGGGCGGCGCGGCAGGCCGCGCCGCGGCCGCTGTGATCGTGGCGGTCTGGATCGGACTCGCCGTGCTATGCGCCTTGCTGGCTTATAGATACGTCGCGGCCGACCCCGTCGAGCCGCCACCGCCGATCGTCGCGATGCCTGCGACGGCGGATAAACAAGCGGGTAAGCGACCTGGCTACGGGTTCCTGCTTCCCGGCCCAGGCCTCACTCCAGATCGGCCACGCCCAGTTCGCTCAACGCGTTCTGCATCAGCTGGCGCGCCGAATCGCTGAGCACTTCGTGGTCCAGGGCGAAGCGGATCGTGGCTTCGATCAGGCCCAGGTGAGTGCCGCAGTCAAAACGGGTGCCCTGGAAGCGATAGGCATTGACCGCCTCTTCGGTGAGCATCGCGGCGATCGCGTCGGTGAGCTGGATCTCGCCGCCGGCGCCGGGCGTGGTGTTTTCCAGCAGGCCGAAAATGCGCGGATTGAGCACGTAACGGCCGACCACCGCGAGGTTGCTGGGCGCGACCTCGGGACTGGGCTTCTCGACGATGGCGCGAATGCGGCCTTGGCGCGCGGCGAAACCGTCGGTGGCGACGATGCCGTAGCTGCCGGTCTGCTCGCGCGGCACGTCCTGGACCGCGATCACGCTGGCGCCGGAGACTTCGGCCGCATCGGCCATCTGCTTGAGCGCGCCCGGGCCGCGGTTCCAGATCAGGTCGTCGGGCAGCACCACCGCGAACGGCTCGTCGCCGACCACGGGCTTGGCGCACAGCACCGCATGGCCCAGGCCCAGGGCTTCGGCCTGGGTCACGAACACCGCGCGCACGCCCGGAGGCAACACGTTGCGGACCAGCTCCAGCTGTTCGAGCTTGCCGCTGCGCTCGAGCTTCTGCTCCAGCTCGTAGGCCTTGTCGAAGTAGTCGGCGACCGCGTGCTTGTAGCGGTTGGTGACGAAGATCAGGGTGTCGCAACCGGCTTCGATCGCTTCGTCGACTGCGTACTGGATCAGCGGCCGATCGACGATCGGCAGCATTTCCTTGGGCACGGTCTTGGTCGCGGGCAGGAATCGGGTCCCCAGTCCTGCGACGGGAAACACCGCTTTACGGATGCGAGCTGCCATCAAACCTTCCTGGCGTTACGGGTCGGGAACGCCACCACGGTGGTCGACTCGACGTAATCGGGATGTTCGCCCACCGGGGCGAACTCGGGCACGGCCATGCGCAACAACTGGTTCAGCGCTTCGCGGTCGTAGCGCGCCGAAGCCTCGCGCAGCTGCGCGATCGCCGACTCGATCGCCGACGCGGAGACGCCGCGCGGCTCGGCCTGCAGGATCTTCGGATGCTGGGTCGGGCGATAGCGCTCGTCGGCGTGGAACAAGGTCTCGTGCAGCTTCTCGCCCGGACGCAGGCCGGTGTAGATGATCGCGATGTCGCGGCCCGGCTGCTTGCCGGCCAGGCGGATCATCTGCTCGGCGAGCAGGCGGATCGGCACCGGCTCGCCCATGTCGAGGGTGTAGATCGCTTCATGGCTGCCGATCGCGGAGGCCTGCAGGATCAGCTGGCAGGCTTCCGGGATGGTCATGAAGAAGCGCGTGACTTCCGGGTCGGTGACCGTGACCGGCCCGCCGCCGCGGATCTGTTCGCGGAACAACGGCACCACGCTGCCGGCCGAATCGAGCACGTTGCCGAAGCGCACGGTCACGAAGCGGGTCGAACGCTGGTCGGCGAGCGACTGGCAGGTCATCTCGGCCAGGCGCTTGGTCGCGCCGAGCACGTTGACCGGATCGACCGCCTTGTCGGTGGAGATCAGCACGAAGGTGCCGACGCCGGATTCGCGGCAGGCCTTGGCCACCGTCGCGGTCGACAGCACGTTGTTGCGCACCGCTTCGCGCAACTGCGCTTCCAGCAAGGGCACCTGCTTGTACGCGGCCGCATGGAAGACCGCGTCGGGCTCGGACTGGTCGAGCGCGAACGCGATCACCGCCGGGTCGCCGCAGTCGCCCAGGATCGGGATGTATTCCAGATCCGGGAAATCGCGACGCAGCGCGGCCTCGGTCTGGGTCAGGGCGAGTTCGTCGATTTCGATCAGGGCGATGCGGCGGGCGCCGTGGCGCGCGCACTGGCGGCACAGCTCCGAGCCGATCGAGCCGCCGGCGCCGGTGACCAGCACCGAACGCGCGCCCAGCCAGCTGCGGATCGCTTTCCAATCCGGCAGCACCGGCTTGCGCCCGAGCAGATCCTCGATCGCGACTTCCTTGAGTTCGCCGGGCAGCGAACGGCCTTCGAGCACGTCCTGCAGGCGCGGCACCATCCGGAACGGCAGGCCGGTGCGCTCGCAGGCGATCACCACGCGCTGCAGCGCGTTGGCGTCGGCCGAAGGCATCGCGATCACCAGCAGCTTGGCGGCGGTCTCGCGTGCGATTTCGGCGACTTCGGGCACGCGTCCGAGCACCGGCACGCCCTGGACCTTGCTGCCGCGCAGGCGCGCGGCGTCGTCGAGGAAACCGACCGGCTCATAGGTGCCGAAGCGGCGCAGGTCGCGCACCAGCGCTTCGCCGGCGCGGCCGGCGCCGAGGATCAGGATGCGCACCGTCGCGGTGTTGGCGCGTTCGACGCGGCTGTCCTTCCAGGCGCGGTACAGCAGGCGCGGCGCACCCAGCATGCCGACCAGGACCACCGGGTACAGCACCAGCACCGTGCGCGGCATGGTGGTGTCGAGGCGGTTGTACAGGAACAGCACCAGCACGATCGCGAACAGACCGAGCATGCAGGCCTTGAAGATATTCCAAAGATCGGGCACGCCGGCGAAGCGCCACAGGCCGCGGTACAGGCCGACCTGCCAGAACACCAGGCCCTGCGCGATCATCACCAGCGCGATCTCGGTCGACCACAGCGGCAGCGGAACGGCGGCGGGGATGATGCCGAAGCGCAGACGGTACAGCGCTTGCCAAACCAACCACACCATCGCGAGATCGTGCGCAACTACCGCCATGCGCGGCAGTGCACCTTTGAGACGATCGCGCCAAGAGCTCATTCCATGCCCCTATACCTAGCCGGGAGAATTCAACGCCGGCTCGGAGCCGGCGCGCTGTAACCACCACCACAAAAAAGCGCCGGACATATACCACGCCGCAACCGTACACAACATGAAAGCCATTCTTGTTTGCAGCAGTATTGGGAGCGCCAGCACAGCTACGAGGGTATGCATGGCGTAGGCGAATGTGACTTTGGTGTGCCCTACTCTCCTCGCCCAGACCTGATATGCGTGTTGCGCGTGTGCGGTCCACCAGCGCTCCCTGCGCAGCATGCGTCGTAGCAGTGTCAAGCCGGCGTCTATGAGGAAGGCCGAAAGCGGCATCAGGACGACCGCTGATCGGCTGCCCAGGCCTGCCGAGGCAAAGACCGCAAGCCCGGCCAGGGCGAACCCGATCGCCCCGCTACCGGCATCGCCCATGAAAATCCGGGCACGCGGGAAGTTGAAGGGCAGGAAACCGAGGCAGGCGGCGGCCAGGGCCAGGCCCAGCCACGCACCCGGGGCTCCGGCCAGCCAGCCCAGGGCCAGGGCGACCAGGGCCGCCTGACTGGCGGCCAGGCCGTTGATCCCGTCCATGAAGTTGCAGACGTTGGTCAGCGCCAGCGCGGCCACGAACGCGCCCAGGGCCAGCCAGGGCGCGTCCAGCACGTGCCAGACCGCGTAGGCAAACACCGCCGCGGCGAGCGCGTGCACAGCCAGCCGCAGCGACGCCGACAGCGGCCGGTGATCGTCGATCAGGCCGACCCCGGCCACCAGCGCCAGCCCCAGCCCGAACGCGGCCAGCAGCGGCGCCTGCGCCGGCAGGCGCACCGCCAGGGCCAGGGTCGCGACCAGCAGCGCGATCACGATCGCGATGCCGCCGCCGCGCGGTGTGGCGACGACGTGGCTGCGGCGTTCGCCGGGGTGGTCGATGAGGTCGATGCGCAGCGCGTACCAACGCGCCAGCCAAGTGCCGACCGCTCCGATCAGCAGGTGGGTCATCAGCCAACTGGCCATCGGATCAGACCACCGCGTAGTTCAGCAGCGGTTTGACCGTTCCCCATTCCTTGCAGCTGGGGCATTGCCAGTGGTGGCTGCGCGCGCCGAAACCGCAACGGTTGCAGCGGTAGCTCGGGTTGCGCACCAGCAGCTGGTCGGTGATGTGCTTGAGGTCGTGCAAGGTCGCCATCGGATCGGCGCCCTCGGCCAGGGTCAGGTCGATCAGGGCGGCCTCGCCGCGCACCGAGGGCCGGTCCTTGAGCTGGCGCGCGAGGTAGGCGCGCGCGGCCGGCACGCCGTCCTCGGCTTCGACCATGCGGGTCAGGGCCAGCACCGGGGCGATACCGCGGTAGTGCTCGCACATCTCGGCCAGAAACGCGCGCGCGCCGGTCGGGTCGCCGTCGCGCTCGTAGCAGCTCAGCAGCGAGGGCAGCACTTCCGGCAAATAGTCGGGATCGGCGCGGGCCACGCGTTCGAAGGCGCGAATCGCGGCGGCGTCGTTGCCGGCTTCGACTTCGATCCGGCCTTCGAGCATGCCCGCGCGCACCGAATTGGCGTCGGCCTCGTAGGCGCGCTTGACCGCTGCGCGGGCCGCGTCGACTTCGCCGGCGGCGCGGTGGCGGTCGGCGAGTTCGCATTCGAACTGCGCGATCAGCTTGCCCATCGGCTCGCCGGTCGCGGCCTCGTAGCGGCGCGCGTTCTCGATCGCCTTGTCCCAGTCGCGTTCGGACTGGTAGATGCCGATCAGGTGGCGCAGCGCCAGCGGCGCCATGTCCAGCGCGACCAGATCGCTGAACACGGTCTCGGCGCGGTCGAGCAGGCCCGAGCGCATGTAGTCCTCGCCCAGCGCCAGCAGCGCCTGGACCTTCTGCTGGTCGCTCAGGCCGGGACGCTGCACCAGCGCCTGGTGCAGGCGGATCGCGCGGTCGACTTCGCCGCGGCGGCGGAACAGGTGGCCCAGCGCGACCTGGGTCTCGAAGGTGTCCTTGTCGAGCTCGGCGATATGCAGAAAGATTTCGATGGCCTTGTCCGGCTGCTCGTTGAGCAGGTAGTTGAGGCCGCGGAAGTACGTGGTCGACAGATGGCTGACCTGGTTGTCGCTGTGGCGCTCGCCGCCGCGGCGGCCGATCACCCAACCGCTGATGGCCGCGATCGGCAGCAGCAGGAAGAACCAGAACCACTCGCTGATGAAGGCCATGCCTCAGGCCTCGCGCGGGAGGGCGGCGCTGCGCTCGGCGCGCGCCAGGCGGCGACGCAGCGGCAGCACCAGGCTGGCGGTGATCGCCAGGCCGCCGGCGAGCACGCCGATCAGCAGGGACACGATCAGGGCCACGCCCAGGGTGGTCGGGAAGGTGCCGAAGCCCAGGTCGATGGGCACGATCTGCCGATTGAGCGCGCCGACGGTGGCACCGGCCGCGAGGCAGACGAAGGCGATGAGGAAACGGATCAGGCGCATGGGGGATGGGTCCGGGGTCCGCGATGTTGCTAGCTTAAGGCTAGGAACGAGTTCTTAGGAATTAGGAACTAGTAAAAGAAGGCGTGGCCGGATGAGGGGGCGGATTGGGAGGACTAAGAGGCAGGCAGGACGAGGCCGTCAGGAGCAGCACCGCTCTGACCGTTCCTGATTCGTTCTATTGCCTTGGTAGTGGCGCAGGCCACGACAACCGCCTAACTACTTCCTAATTCCTAGAAACTAGTTCCTAGCCTCAAGCTAGCTTCAAGCTTCATCGTCCAGCGGCGCCACGCCGCTGACGCGTTCGCGCAGTTCCTTGCCGGGCTTGAAATGCGGGACGTGCTTGCCGGGCAGCGCGACCGATTCGCCGGTCTTGGGGTTGCGGCCCAGGCGCGGCGGACGGAAATGCAGCGAGAAGCTGCCGAAGCCGCGGATCTCGATGCGTTCGCCCACCGACAGCGCGCCGCCCATCATTTCGAGCAAGGCCTTCACCGCCAGATCCACGTCGTCGCCCTTCAGGTGGGCCTGACGCTGCGAAAGGATCTCGATGAGTTCGGACTTGGTCATGGGCGCAGCGCAATCTCTGGTACGGGGATGTCGGGACGGTGCCGGTACGACGGCGCCGCGACGGTGCCACAAATCGAAGGCGACCCGGCTCGGCCGGGCCGCCTCCGCGGTACTGCAGCGACGCCGCTCCGGTTGCCCGGAACGGCGCGCCTCGACTCATTGCATTACTCGGACTTGTTGCCGCTCAGCTGCTCGCGCAGCAGCGCGCCCAGCTTGGTGGTGCCGCTGGAAGCATCCGAGGCCGAACGGTTGTAGTCGGCCAGGGCCTCCTGCTGCTCGGCTTCGTCCTTGGCCTTGATCGACAGCTGCATGGAACGGCCCTTGCGGTCCGTGCCGATGATCTTGGCTTCGACTTCCTGGCCCAGCTTGAGGTACTGGGTGGCGTCCTCGACGCGCTCCTTGGCGATGTCGCGGGCGGCGACGTAGCCTTCGATGCCGTCGGCGAGTTCGATCGTGGCGCCCTTGGCGTCGACTTCCTTCACCACGCCCTTGACGATCGAGCCCTTGGCGTTGGAAGCGACGTACTGACCCATCGGGTCCTGCTCCAGCTGCTTGACGCCCAGGCTGATGCGCTCGCGCTCCGGATCCACGGCCAGGACGACGGCTTCCAGGGTGTCGCCCTTCTTGTAGTTGCGGACCACGTCTTCGCCGGTGGTGTTCCAGCTGATGTCGGACAGGTGCACCAGACCGTCGATGCCGCCGTCCAGGCCGATGAAGATGCCGAAGTCGGTGATCGACTTGATCTGGCCTTCGACCTTGTCGCCCTTCTTGTGGATGGCCGCGAAGGTCTCCCACGGGTTCGAGGTGACCTGCTTCATGCCCAGCGAGATACGGCGACGCTCTTCATCGACGTCCAGCACCATGACCTGAACTTCGTCGCCGACCTGCACGATCTTGGACGGGTTGACGTTCTTGTTGGTCCAATCCATCTCGGAGACGTGCACCAGGCCTTCGACGCCCGGCTCGATCTCGACGAACGCGCCGTAATCGGTGACGTTGCTGACCTTGCCGAACACGCGGGTGTCGGCCGGGTAGCGGCGCGCGATGTTGTCCCACGGATCCTCGCCCAGCTGCTTGAGGCCGAGGCTGACGCGGTTGCGCTCGCGGTCGTACTTGAGCACGCGGACGTCGAGCTCCTGGCCGACTTCCACGACTTCGGACGGATGGCGCACGCGCTTCCAGGCCATGTCGGTGATGTGCAGCAGGCCGTCGATGCCGCCGAGGTCGACGAACGCACCGTAATCGGTGAGGTTCTTGACGACGCCCTTGAGGATCGCGCCTTCCTGCAGCTTCTCCATCAGCTGCTCGCGCTCGACGCTGTACTCGCTCTCGACCACCGCACGGCGGGAGACGACGATGTTGTTGCGCTTGCGGTCCAGCTTGATCAGCTTGAACTCGAGTTCCTTGCCTTCCAGGTAGGCGGAGTCGCGCACGGGGCGCACGTCCACCAGCGAACCCGGCAGGAAGCCGCGGACATCCTTGATGTCGACGGTGAAACCACCCTTGACCTTGCCGCTGATGCGGCCGGTGATGGTCTCGTTCTTTTCGAGCGCCTCTTCGAGCTCGTCCCACACCATCGCGCGCTTGGCTTTCTCGCGGGACAGCACGGTTTCGCCGAAGCCGTTCTCGATCGAGTCGAGGGCGACCTTGACTTCGTCGCCGACGGCAACGTCGATCTCGCCGGCGTCGTTACGGAACTGTTCGATCGGCACGATGCCTTCGGACTTCAGGCCGGCGTTGATGACGACCACGTCGCCGCGGACCTCGACGACGGTACCCAGAACGATGGCGCCCGGCTTCAGCTTGGCCAGGTACTGCTGGCTTTGTTCGAACAGCTCGGCAAATGATTCGGTCATTAGTTGATTACTCGGTTGAACACACGGGCCGCACCGGCTGGCATCGTCGCTGTCGTAGCGACGCAAGCAGCACGTGGTCGACCCACCCGTTATGTGGCGCGATGCAGCTGCGCCATGTGTCGTTGTGGATCCCGCCGCGGATGCGGCGGGGCTGGTGGTTTACAGCGTGTTCTGCGGCGTTCGGTCCGCGTTTGCGGAAACGTCAGCGCGCCGGCAACAAGGCCAGCACGCGTTCGACCACCTCGGCGATGCCCAGGCCGGTGGTGTCGATGCGCACGGCGTCGTCGGCCGGTCGCAGCGGAGCCACCGCGCGCTGTGCGTCGCGGGCGTCACGGGCGAGAATCTCCCGCAGCAGACCATCTAAAGTAACGGAAACCCCTTTGTCTTTCAACTGCTTATAGCGCCTTTCGGCTCTTTCGTCGGCGCTGGCGGTAAGGAAGACCTTGTAGGGGGCGTCCGGGAAGATCACCGTACCCATGTCGCGGCCGTCGGCGACCAGGCCCGGCGGCTGGCGGAAGGCGCGCTGGCGATCCTTGAGCGCGGCCCGGACTTCGGGGATGGCGGCGATGGCCGAGGCGGCGGCCCCGGCGGTCTCGGTGCGCAGCTCGTCGGTGGCGTCCTGGTCGTTGACCAGCACCCGCAGCTCGCCGCGCTCGTCGTCGCGGAAGCCGATCTGGGTGTCGAAGGCGCAGCGGACCAGGGCGGCCGGGTCGGCCAAGTCGATGTCGGCCCAGCCGGCGGCGACGCCGACCGCCCGGTACAGGGCGCCGGAATCCAGGTAGTGCCAGCCCAGGGATTGGGCGACCAGGCGGCTGATGGTGCCCTTGCCGGAGCCGGAGGGGCCGTCGATGGTGAGGACGGGGGTGCTGCTGTCGTAGGGAGTCGTCATGCCGGCTATTATGCAAGGACGGCACGCCTTTCCCGCCCGTTTGCGGGCCGGTAAGGCCCCGCAACGAGGCCCCCGCGAACCGCCGGCCCGGCCGAGAGCCAAATAATTTGCTGCAAACACTTGATCGTAGTGGGAAATACCCGCTATGATCGCGGGCTGTCTAACCCAATCCTGTTGCCGAGGTCTGTCATGAAGGTCCTGTCCTCCCTGAAGTCGGCGAAGAACCGTCACCGCGACTGCAAAGTCGTCCGCCGCCGTGGCAAGGTCTTCGTGATCTGCAAGTCGAACCCGCGTTTCAAGGCGCGTCAGCGCTAAGAAAGCACGCTTCAAGGCGCGTCAGCGCCAAGAAGCACGTCCGCGGCGTTCGCGCCCGGACCGCTAGCCTGGAAGGCCGCCGCGAGGCGGCCTTTCTGCGTTGCGGTCCGATCGCCCCGCCCGCCCGGCCGGATCGCGAAAACGTGACGGCCGCGTGCTGCCGTGGCATCGGGGCTTGTGCGTACAATCTCGCGTCCTCCAGCGAGGTTGCACCCATGACGTCCCGCACCGCTCCCGCCGCACTCGCGTTCGCAGCCCTGTTGCTTCTGTCCACCGCCGCCTCCGCCGACACCCTGCTGATCGAGCGCGTGTCCGAGGAAAACAAGGCGGCGATGCCGGTCCGCGGCCAGACCATGGCCCAGGTCGAGGCCCGCTACGGCGCCCCGGCCGAACGCCTGGACCCGCGCGGCGGCCAGAAGCGCCAGTGGCCCACCATCAACCGTTGGGTCTACCCGGCGTTCACCGTGTACTTCGAGAAGAACAAGGTGGTCGACGTGGTCGCCAACAAGGCCGACGCCGAAGAGATCGGGCCCAAGCCGCCCGTGCGCTGACGCCGCCGAACGAGACCGTAGCTTTGACCGAGCAAGCATTGACCGGGCAAGCCTTGCGCTTTCCCGCCGAGTGGGAACCCCAGTCCGCGGTCCTGATCGCCTGGCCGAACGCCGACACCGACTGGGCCGACCGCCTGGGCGAGGTCGAGGAAACCTACATCGCCCTGGTCGCGGCGATCACCCGCTTCCAGCCGGCGATCGTCTGCGTCGCCGACGACGACGTGCAGGCCTATGCCCGTGCGCGCCTGTCCTCGGCGCGGATCGACATGGACCGGGTGCGCTTCGTCGAGGCGCCCTACGACGACACCTGGCTGCGCGACTCCGGCCCGATCAGCCTGCGTCAGGGCGAAGGTTTCCGCCTGCTCGATTTCCGCTTCACCGGCTGGGGCGGCAAGTTCGACGCCAGCCAGGACGACCTCTTGGTCGAGCGCCTGCACTCGCAGGGAATCTTCTTGAAGAGTGATCGCCAAAGCATTGATTTTGCTTTGGAAGGCGGCGCCATTGAAACCGACGGCGCGGGCACCCTGCTGAGCACCTGGCAGTGCCTGCACGAGCGCCACCCCGACGCCAGCCGCGAACAGATCACCGCCAAACTGTCGGACTGGCTGCGCCAGGACCGGGTGCTGTGGCTGGACCACGGCTACCTGGAGGGCGACGACACCGACGCCCATATCGACACCCTGGCGCGTTTCGCCGCGGCCGACGCCATCGTCTACCAGGGCTGCGACGACCCCAACGACAGCCACTACGCCGAGCTCCAGGCCATGGCCGCCGAACTGGCGGCCTTGCGCACTCGCGACGGTCAGCCGTATCGCTTGTTCGCGCTGCCGTGGCCGCAGCCTGTCATCGATGAAAACCGAAGGCTGGCAGCCAGTTACGCCAACTTCCTCATCGTCAACGGAGCTGTGCTGATGCCGGCCTACGGCGATGCCGCCGATGCCGCGGCCCAGGCCGTGCTGGCCCAGGCCTTCCCGGACCGCGAGATCGCGCCGGTGCCCTGCCGTTCGCTGATCTGGCAGAACGGCAGCCTGCATTGCATCACCATGCAACTGCCGCAGGGCGTGGTCGCGTAAGCGGCACAGCACGCCGATCCTGATGACCACCGCAATGCAGATCGTGGCCTGCGTGCTGTTCGCGGCCTGGGGCACCGGGATGCTGATCGCCCTGTGGTTCAAGCCCCGGCTACTGAGGCTCTGGCTGTTCGTCCCGCGCTGGCGCGGCGGATTCAACTGGCGTCATGGGCTGCGCGCGAGCCGAGGGTCTTTAATACTGCAGGCGCTCCTGACCTACAGCCTGACGGCTTTGATCGTGTGCCGGCTAATCGGTGCCGGCTCCAGGCAGGCGATGCTGGTGTTCGTGGCGCTTATTGCTGCCAACGCAATCGCCTGGGTGATCGACGGCGCCAACGCCGCCGCTCGCGAGTCCTGAAGATTTCAACGCGGATTCGGTAGCGGACGCGCGCGCAGCCTAGAATATTCATCGCCCTGCGTCCGGATCCCGAGCCCGAACATGAAGAAGACCACCCTGCCCGTCGCCCTGATCCAGGACCGCGACCACGGCTCGCGCGAGGCCAACCTCGCCAACATCGAGGCGCGCGTCGCCGATGCGGCCAAGAGCGGCGCCAGGCTGGTGCTGCTGCAGGAACTGCACAACGGCCCCTACTTCTGCCAGCACGAGTCGGTGGCCGAATTCGACCTGGCCGAGACCATCCCCGGCCCCAGCACCGAGCGCCTGGGCGCGCTGGCCAAGCAGCACGGCGTGGTCCTGGTCAGTTCGCTGTTCGAGCGCCGCGCGGCCGGGCTGTACCACAACACCGCGGTGGTCTTCGACGCCGACGGCTCCACCGCCGGCAAGTACCGCAAGATGCATATCCCGGACGATCCGGGCTTCTACGAGAAGTTCTACTTCACCCCGGGCGATCTCGGCTTCGAGCCGATCCAGACCTCGGTCGGCCGCCTCGGCGTGCTGGTGTGCTGGGACCAGTGGTACCCGGAAGGCGCGCGCCTGATGGCCCTGGCCGGCGCCGAACTGCTGCTGTACCCGACCGCGATCGGCTGGGACCCGACCGACGAGCAAGCCGAGAAGGACCGCCAGCGCGACGCCTGGGTGCTCAGCCATCGCGGCCACGCGGTCGCCAACGGCCTGCCGGTGCTGAGCTGCAACCGGGTCGGCCACGAGCAATCGCCCATGGACGCGGCCGGCATCGATTTCTGGGGCACCAGCCACGTGCTCGGCCCGCAGGGCGAGTTCCTGGCCCAGTCGGTCCAGGCCGAACCCGAGATCCTGATGGCCGAGGTCGACCTGGGCCGCAGCGAGCACGTGCGCCGGATCTGGCCGTTCCTGCGCGACCGCCGCATCGACGCCTACGGCGACCTGCTCAAGCGCTACCGCGACTGAAGCCGGTGAGCGCCGCGCCCGTCGCGATCCGTGCCGCCGTCGCCGGCGATCTGACGGCGATCGCTGAGCTCTACGCGTTGGAAGTGCGCGAGGGCGTGGCCACCTACGAATACGCCGTACCCGACCTGGCCGAGATGCGCCGGCGCTGGCAGGCCGTGATCGACCAGGGCTATCCCTACCTGGTCGCCGAACTCGACGGCGCCTTCGCCGGCTACGCCTACGCCAGCAGCTACCGCAGCCGCGAGGGCTACCGCTGGACGGTCGAGGACACGGTCTACGTGCAGCCCGGCTGCCAGGGCCGCGGCGTCGGCCGCGCCTTGCTGCAACGATTGATCGAAGACTGCGAGGCGCGCGGTTATCGGCAGATGGTGGCGGTGATCGGCGACGGCTCCAATGCCGCCTCGGTGGCCCTGCACGAGCGCCTGGGTTTCCGCACCGTGGGCGTGTTCCCAGGCCTGGGGCGCAAGCACGGGCGCTGGCTGGACACGGTGCAGATGCTGCGGCCGCTCGGGGCGGGCGACAGCGCCGCGCCGCCCGAGGTACGCGCCGCCCAAAGTGGTGGCGTCGGCACATCCTGAACTGCCCTTTGGCCGTAATCTTGCCGATGAGCGGTAGGCTAAAAACGAACGAACGTGCTATTTTCTCCGCCATGTCCAATCTGACCGCCACCGGCAAAGGCGCCGCCACCCGCGACGCGATCATCGACCAGGCCTACAGTATCGCCGTCGGCGGTGGCCTGGAGAGCCTCTCGATCGGTCCCTTGGCGCAGGCCGTGGGCATGTCCAAGAGCGGCGTGTTCGCCCATTTCGGCTCGCGCGAAGACCTGCAGCTGGCGGTGCTCGACGCCGCCGGCCAGCGCTTCCTCGAATACGTGCTGCTGCCGGCGCTGAAGTCCAAGCGCGGCCTGCCGCGGCTGCGCACGATCATCGCCGCCTGGTTCGACTGGGCCCGCCATACCTCCGGCGGCTGCGTGCTGTTGTCGGCCGTCAGCGAGTACGACGACCGCCCCGGCCCCTTGCGCGACCGCGTCCTGCAGCACGAAACCCGCTGGCGCAACGACATCGCCCGCGCGGTGCAGATGGCGGTGGACGCCGGCGAATTGGAGACCGACACCGACGCCCATCAGCTGGCGTTCGAGATCTACGGACTGGCCCTGGTCGTGCACCACGACGCCGGCCTGTTCGGCTTCGAACCCAGCGTCGAGCGCGGGCAACGCGCGTTCGAACGCCTGATCCGTTCCTACTCCTCCCCCACCGCCTGATCTCGCGCAGAGAGGCTCCGTCATGTACCCGCTCATCTCCAAAATTAGCACGACCGTTCGTAGTTTTATTCAGCTATACGGGCTGCGGCTGGGCTTCCTGATCGGCAGCCGCTTCGCCCCGGAAACGACGGTGCGCCGGGCGGCACGCTTGTTCAGCACGCCGTTCGCGTCCTCGCGCAGCCGCGCCCTGGCCGCGCCCAGCCACGGCGCCAGCGAGGGCCGGCTCGAGGTCGACGGCCACGACATCGCGACCTATGTCTGGGGCGATCCCCGGACCCAGCCCTACGTGCTGTTCGCGCACGGCTGGTCCAGCCACGGCACCCGCATCGCGCCCTGGCTGGAGGGCCTGCGCGCCGACGGCTATGCCGTGGTCGCGTTCGACCAGCCCGCGCACGGCAAGAGCGCGGGCCGCCAGAGCACCCTGCCCGACTTCACCCGCCATCTGCTCGCGGTCGGCCGCCATTACGGCCCGGCGGCGGCGGTGATCGGGCATTCCCTGGGCGGCGCGGCGACCCTGCTGGCGATGGCGCGCGGGCTGCGCGCCGAGCGCGCGGTGCTGATCGCGCCGGCGGCCGACCCGGTCGCGGCCGCGCACCGCTTCGCCCATCTGGTGTGGATCGGCGAGCACCTGTGCCGGCGCATGTTCGCCTACTTCGAGCAGCGCATCGGGATCGGCTTCGAGGAACAGCAGGCGCATCTGAACGCACCGGTCATCGCCAGCCCGGCCTTGATCGTGCACGACCTGGGCGATCGCGAAGTGCCCTGGTCCGAGGGCGAGCGCTACGCACGCTATTGGCCCGATTCGCGCCTGCTCAGCACCACCGGCCTGGGCCACAAGCGCGTGCTCGAAGACCGCAGCGTGATCGAAGCCGGGCGGCGC
This sequence comes from Lysobacter sp. Root667, assembly GCF_001427715.1. Classification (NCBI taxonomy): domain Bacteria; kingdom Pseudomonadati; phylum Pseudomonadota; class Gammaproteobacteria; order Lysobacterales; family Lysobacteraceae; genus Lysobacter; species Lysobacter sp. Root667. The sequence continues at coordinate 342,489 of NZ_LMHF01000013.1, read as the reverse complement.
TTCCTGCACGGCGAGGCGGTCGGCGACCGTCTGGTGTCGAGCCCGAACCTGCCCTACGGCTGGGCCTGAGCGCCGGGCATCGGCGCGGACGGCGCGGAACTTGCCGGGATGGAACTGCCGGAAATAGAGCCCAGCCAATAGAACCGGCTCGATAGCGGAATCGGCCGGCGGCCCGACGACCGCCGGCCCGTCGCGTCTTGTCGCGGATCGGCGCTTGCTTCTACTCTGGGCGCACGCGGCCTGGAGGCCGCGGCAGGATCGGGGGACGAACCGTGGCACCTCTCAGGCAAGCACACGCCCGGCCCGCGCGGCCGGACGCGCGGCGGAGCGCGCGCCGATGAGCGCACTGGCGCGCCTGCTGCTGATCCTCGGCATCGGACTGCTCGCATTGGGCTGCTACAAGCGCGACACCGTGCCCGAGCCGGCGCTGCTGCTGCCCGAGGTCCGCAGCGAACCGCAGCAGCGCCCGAGCTCGGACGCGCCGTACTCGGTGCGCGCCGGCGATGTCGACTACCGCATCGAACCGGTCGCCGACTACGACATCACCGGCCTGATCGTGAGCCGGCACGACTCGGACACGTTCTGGGACAGCTTCCACGCGCGTGCCAACGACCATCTCAACGTCGCCGACCTGTGCCTGGTCTGGGGCGCCAATGCCAGCGACGGCGCCTACGAGCACATGGCCTTCTGGAACGGCCAGTGGACCTGCAACTACAAGTACGGCTACGGCGTGCCGGTCGGCCCCGAGCACACCCGCGCCCTGTCCAACAACCACCTGTTGACCAACAGTGCGGACATCGCCGAACGCATCCGCGGCCTGCGCGTCGGCGACCAGGTGCGCCTGCGCGGCCAGCTCGCGGTCTACAGGCACCAGGCCGGCATGAACTTCGTGCGCGGCACCTCGGTCTCGCGCGACGACACCGGCAACGGCGCCTGCGAGACGCTGTTCGTCAACCGCCTCGACCTGCTGCAGCCGGCGCCGGCCTGGCCGCTCTGGCTGCGCTGGATCGGCGCGCTGCTGCTCGCGGTCGGCCTGGTGGCCTGGTACCGGGCCCCGTTCGACGCCCGCACCCGCTGACCGTGCAGGTCCGGGCCTTTCGGCCCCGCACTTCGCCCCAGCATTTAATCCCCAGGGCACTTCTGGCCGCGGCCGCTGTCGGACCTACGCGATTTGCCGCTATCCTGCCGGGCCTCCTGTGCCAGCCCCCGTACGGCGCCCAACGACCGAATGAATGATCCGATGACCGACGGCCTGCACGGCCAGCCCCACGCCATCGTCGAACGCGACGGTGTCCGCTACACCCTGCTGGGGACCGCGCATGTGTCGCAGGCCAGCGTGGACGCGGTGCGCGACGCGATCGGCAGCGGCGCCTACGACGCCGTCGCGGTGGAGCTGGATCCGCAGCGCCTGCAGGCGCTCACCGACCCCGACGCCCTGGCCCGACTGGACCTGATCCAGGTCCTGCGCACCGGCAAGACCGCCCTGTTCGCCGCCAACCTGGCCCTGGCCGCCTACCAGCGCCGGCTGGCCGAACAGCTCGGCATCGAGCCCGGCGCCGAGCTCAAGCGCGCGGTCCTGGAAGCGCGCCAGCGCGAACTGCCGGTGCACCTGATCGACCGCGAGGTCGGCCTGACCTTCAAGCGCGCCTCCAGCAAACTGGGCTGGTGGGGCCGGGCCAAGCTCGGCGGCGGCCTGCTGGCGGCCTTGTTCGCCGACGAGGAAGTCGGCGAAGAAGAGATCGAGAAGCTCAAGCAGGGCGACCTGCTCGAATCCAGCTTCGGCGAATTCGCCAGCGAAAGCCCGCAGCTGTACGAAAGCGTGATCGCCGAACGCGACCGCTACATGGCCGCACGCCTGCGCGAATCGCACGGCGATGCGCGCGAAGTGCTGGCCGTGGTCGGCGCCGGCCACCTGCAAGGCCTGGCCCAGCACCTGCGCGAGGAGACGCGCGCGCCGGCGACGGTGCGCGAAGAACTCGAATCGCTGCCGCAGAAGAGCTCGGTGCCCTGGTTCACGATCTTCCTGTCGGCATTCGTGCTCGGCGGCTTCGTCTGGGGTTTCTGGCGCGGCGGCATCGACGTCGGCTCCGACCTGCTGCTGCAGTGGGTGCTGGCGACCGGCGTGCTCGGCGCGATCGGCTGCGCCATCGCCGGCGGCCATCCGCTCAGCATCCTGGTCGCGTTCGTGGCCTCGCCGATCACGCCGCTGCACCCGGCCCTGGCCTCGGGCACGCTCAGCGGGCTCACCGAAGCCTGGGTACGCAAACCGACCTATGCCGACTTCATGGCCCTGCGCGACGACGTCCAGACCTGGCGCGGCTGGTGGCGCAACCGGGTCGCGCGGGTGCTGCTGAACTTCTTCCTGACCAGCCTGGGCACCGCGATCGGCGTGTGGACGGGTGGCTTGCGGATGTTGGGCAAGTTGATCGGCTGATCGTCTTGCCTGCGCTAGTTGATTCTTGAATCGCGCTCCAGAAGGCGCAGCTCCGGCTGCGCCAAAGCCCAGTCGGCGTCGTGCTCCATGACGAAGTCCCATTCTCGCGGCGGTTCGGGGGCGCAGAAGGCTTGCAAGGTTTCGTTCGCCGTCTCTGGGGCGTGCACGCGATACAGCAGCAGCCGCTGCCCTCGTGCGGTGATGCGCGCCAGGAAAACAGCGTTCTGATCGGCTAGCAGCGGCTCCGAAAGGCTGTCTTCAAAGTGATTCAGCACATCGCCCTCCTCCGCGGTCGGCATGCCATTGGCCCCCTGCGACTCGCAGTCGATGCTGATCTTGAGATGCCATGGGAACCGACCGCGCGCTTCGAAGCGTCGCAGCGCGGAGTTGACGGTGACAACAGCAGGGTCATCGCCGATGGAGGTGTTGATCAGCGTGTAACGGGGCTTGGGGATCATCTGAGTTCAGCGTGGCGCTTGGGCGGATGGCTTGCGAAGCTTGGCCACTCAGTCCTCACTCTTTCTTAGACTCCGCCGCAATCCAAGCGTCGATATGCGCCTCCAGCGCCTGCAGCGGCACCGAGCCGGTCGCCAGCACTTCGTCGTTGAATGCGCGCAGGTCGAAGCGTTCGCCCAGCGCGGCCTTGGCCTTGGCGCGCAGCGCTGAAATCTTGAGCTGGCCGATCTTGTAGGCCAGGGCCTGGCCCGGCGTGCCGATGTAGCGGTCGACCTCGTTGACGATGTCCTGGTCGGTCTTGGCCGCGTTGTCCTTGAAGTAGGCGATCGCGCGCTCGCGGCTCCAGCCCTTGGCGTGCATGCCGGTGTCGACCACCAGGCGCACCGCACGCCACATCTCGTAGGTGAGCTGGCCGAAGCGATCGTAGGGATCGTCGTACAGGCCCATGTCGTAACCCAGTTGCTCGGCGTACAGGCCCCAGCCTTCGCCGTAAGCGACGAAATAGGCCGTGCGCCGGAACATCGGCCGCTCCGGCAGTTCCAGCCCGCGTGCGAACTGGAAGTGGTGCCCGGGCACGGCCTCGTGCAGCGACAGCGCCATCATTTCCCAGGTCGGCCGCACTTCCGGCTTGTACAGATTGACGTAGTAGAAACCGGCGCGGCTGCCGTCGACGGCGCCGGGCTGGTAATAGGCCGTGGTCGTGTCCGGCGCGATGTTGTCGGGGATCGGGCGCACGCCGTAGGGCTGGCGCGGGATGACGTGGAAGGCTTTGACCAGCTCCGGATCGATGCGCTTGGCGATCGCGCGGTACGCGGTCAGCAGCTCCTCCGAGGTCTTGTGGAAGAACTTGGGATCGCTGCGCAGGTAGGCGAAGAATTCCTGCAGCGTGCCCTTGAAGCCGACCTCGGCCTTGACCTTCTCCATCTGCGCGCGGATACGCGCGACTTCGCTCAGGCCGGTCTGATGGATCTGGTCCGCGCTGAGATCGGTGGTGGTGTAGTAGCGCGCCAGGAAATCGTAATAGGCCTTGCCGTCGGGCAGCTCGGCCACGGCGATGCCGGTGCGGGTCTTCGGCAGGTATTCGTCGTTGAAGAAGGCCGCGAACTTGCGGTACGCCGGCACGATGCGCTCGCCGATCGCCTGTTTGGCCTGGGCCTGCAGCGCGGCGCGTTCGGACTCGGGCACGCTCGCGGGGAAGTGCAGGAACGGGCGGTAGAAGGCGCTCTTGCTGGGGTCGTCGACGATCTGCGAGGCGATCTGCGCCGGCACGCGCTGCATCAGCACCTGCGGCGGCGTGCGTTTTTCCTTCAGGCCCTCGCGCATCAGTACGGTGGTCTGCTCGATCACCGCCGGCAGCGCGTTCAAGCGCGCCAGCCAGTCGCGGTAATCCTTGGCGCTGGCGAAGGGCAGCACCTCGGCGATGCCGTCGGCGGTCTGCACGCCGCCCTGGTGGCTGATCGGCTGCAGGTACTCGCGGAATTTCTGGCGCTCGATATTGCGGTCCAGGTTCCAGGCGTAGGTGTCGTAGTCGAGCTGGCTGTCGGCCGACAGCGCGCTGCGGTCGATCGCCTTGAGCTTGGCCAGGGCCTCGCGGTCGGCGGCCTCGCGCTCGGCGATCGCGCTCAGGCTGCGGTCGGTCCAGCGGTCGTTGAAGCGGTTGTCGCCGTTGTAGCTGGCGCCTTCGGGGTTTTCGACCAGCCCGCGTTCCCATTCGGCTTCGAAATACGCCTTGAGACGGGCGTCGGCGTCTTGCGCGCGCACCGGCGCGGCGACGAACACGGCCGCGGCGGCCGCGGCGAACATGAGCTTACGGAGCATGCCTGCATCCCCTCGGAGCGAGGCCCGAGTCTAGCCCGCGACTTGCCGGTAATCGCTAGGCCAAAAGTCAATGCGGGGGCTAGCGGACCGATTCGGACAGCCCCGGGCGGCCTGGAGCGAGGCCGTGTCAAAGTTGCTTGAGACTGCAACTCGCGCATGCGCAGGGCGCCCGCGCTGCGGCGCGGCGATCAGGTAATTCGGGAGTCGCAGGCCCGGACGGGCCTTGCGCGATCGGGCGGCTTTGAACCAGTCGGCTTTAAGTCAAGCCGCGTCGGCAGCCGTAGTGAAGCTCTCGCCGCAGCCGCATTCGGCGCTGACGTTGGGGTTCTGGAACACGAACTGCTCGCCCAGGCCCTGCTTGGTGAACTCGATGCGGGTGCCGTCGACCAGCGGCAGGCTGATCGGGTCGACGTAGATGCGCACGCCGTCCTGCTCGAACACGGTGTCGCCCTCGCGCTGATCGCGAGCGAGGTCGGCGATGTGCTGCCAGCCCGAGCAGCCGGTGCGGGTCACGCCGAAACGCAGGCCCAGGGCATCGGGCGCCTCGGCCAGAAAATGGCGGACGCGTTCGAGGGCGGCGGGAGCGAGGCTGACGGACATCGGGATTCTCGGGGGGACTTTCGCTGCTAGGCGATATGGTAACAGGCGCGCCATGACGGCCGCGGCGACCCTGTGGATATGGCGCCGCGACACAGCGTTTCAAGTTTCCGGCGGTGCCAGCAGATAGGTGGCGAAGCTGCCCAGCCAGTGCGCGCCAGCGTAGTGGGCGTCGCTGACCGCGGTCAGGCCGCTGTCGCGGTGGCGCGCGGCGGCCGCGCGCAGGGCCGGAATGCGGCGGTCGCCGGGAGGCAGGCCGCGCGCCATGCCCTCCAGCATCCAGGCCCGGCTCAGGTTCAGCCCGTCCAGGTGGGCGAGCTTGCCGTCGGTGGGGTCCAGGACCACGCCCGGGGTCAGCCAGCCGGCATCGGCCTTGCGCGGGATCCTGGGCAGGAAGGCCTTGAGCCAACGCGCGTATTCGGCTGGCGCCAGCACGCGCCGCATCAGGTCGGCCTCGGCCAGGCACGGCGACAGGAAGTCCTGACCCGAGGGCTCGTAAGCGATCGGGCAGTCGCGGTCGCCCAGATGGAACTCGCGCACCCGCTGGCTCAACGCCGCGCGCAGCCGGGCGTCGCCGCTGCGCTCGCTCCAATCCAGGGCCAGGCCGAACGCGAACGCGGTCTGCGAATGCTCGCCGACCCGGATCGGCATGGTCAGCTTGGGCAGCCAGCGCAGGAAGCGCGCCGAGGCCTCGCGTTCCAGCGGTTCCAGCGCCGCCGCCCACTGCCGCCCCTGCGGGTCGTCCCAGCCGCGCAACTGCGTACCCAACTGCAGCAACCAGGCCAGGCCGTAGGGACGTTCGAAGGATTCGTCGCCGCCGGTGCGCAAATAGGCCAGCTCGCCGGCGATGTTGGCCGCGGTCAGGTTGGCCGCCAGCGCCTGCCGCGCCGGCTGCGCGAACGCGGCGTTCGGATAGCGCTGCAGCAGCCGCACCAGCAGCCAATGGCCGTGGACCGAGGAGTGCCAGTCGTAGCAGCCGTAGAAGGCCGGATAGAGCTTGCGCGGCGGCAGCGCGTCGGCGTCGCTGCGCAACTGATGCGAGAGCTTGTTCGGGTACTCGCGCTGCACGCAGTCCAGGGCCAGTTTCGCGAAATGCGCGGCGCGGGCCTCGTCCAGCGTCGCCGGCGCCTGCGCCCATGCGCTCGCGGCGCACAGCCACAACGCCACCGCCATCCAGCCACGTCCCATGCGCTGCTCCCCTGCCCCTGCGATGGCCCGAGTGTAGCGGCCGCGCGGCGCTTCGGGCCGCGCCGATCCGCTATCATCCCGGGTTCTTATCGAACAGCGTTCCGAGGCAGGAATCCCATGACGGTGGTCAGCGTCGAACAGGCACTCGCAGGCAAGGTCCCGGCGGGCGGTGAAGTCACGGTCCGCGGCTGGGTACGTACCCGTCGCGACTCCAAGGCCGGGCTGAGCTTCGTCAATGTCAGCGACGGCTCCTGCTTCGCGCCGATCCAGGTGGTCGCGCCCAATACCCTGGGCAACTACGAAGCCGAGGTGAAGCACCTCACCGCCGGCTGCGCGGTGATCGCCACCGGCACCCTGGTCGCCTCGCAGGGCCAGGGCCAGAGCTTCGAAATCCAGGCCAGCGCGCTGGAGGTGGTGGGCTGGGTCGACGATCCGGAAACCTATCCGATCCAGCCCAAGGCGCATTCGCTGGAATTCCTGCGCGAAGTCGCGCACCTGCGTCCGCGCACCAACCTGTTCGGCGCCGTCACCCGCATCCGCAACTGCCTGGCGCAGGCCGCGCACCGCTTCTTCCACGAGAACGGCTTCTACTGGATCAGCACGCCGATCGTGACCACGTCCGACGCCGAGGGCGCGGGCCAGATGTTCCGCGTCTCGACCCTGGACATGGCCAACCTGCCGCGCGGCAAGGACGGCGCGGTCGATTTCTCGCGCGACTTCTTCGGCAAGGAAACCTTCCTGACCGTGTCCGGCCAGCTCAACGCCGAGGCCTATGCGCTGGCGCTGAGCAAGGTCTACACCTTCGGCCCGACCTTCCGCGCCGAGAACAGCAACACCACCCGCCATCTGGCCGAGTTCTGGATGATCGAGCCGGAGGTCGCCTTCAACGACCTGGCCGCCAACGCGCGCCTGGCCGAAGACTTCCTCAAGTACATGTTCCGCGCGGTGCTGAACGAGCGCGGCGACGACCTGGCCTTCATCGCCGAGCGCGTCCAGCCCGACGCGATCACCCGCCTGGAAGCCTTCGTCAACGCGCCGTTCGAACGCATCGACTACACCGACGCGATCGGCCTGCTGCAGAAGTCGGGGCAGAAGTTCGAGTTCCCGGTCGAATGGGGCCTGGACCTGCAGACCGAGCACGAGCGCTGGCTGACCGAGCAGCACGTCGGCCGTCCGGTCGTGGTCACCAACTACCCCGAGCACATCAAGGCCTTCTACATGCGCCTCAACGACGACGGCAAGACCGTCGCCGCGATGGACGTGCTGGCCCCGGGCATCGGCGAGATCATCGGCGGCAGCCAGCGCGAAGAGCGCCTGGACATACTGGACGCGCGCATGGCCCAGTTCGGCCTGGACCCGGCCCACTACGGCTGGTACCGCGACTTCCGCCGCTACGGCACGGTGCCGCACGCCGGTTTCGGCCTCGGCTTCGAGCGCCTGGTGGTCTACGTCTGCGGCCTGAGCAACATCCGCGACGCGATCCCCTACCCGCGCGCGCCGGGCAGCGCCGAGTTCTGAGGTCGCGCCATGGCAACGGTGACCCTGTATCGACCGACCGGCCCGAATGAACTGGCGCTGGTCGAGGCCAGCGGATTCCGGCGCTGGCCGCCGCGCCTGCCCGAACAGCCGATCTTCTATCCGGTGACCAACGAGCAGTACGCGATCGACATCGCGACGCAGTGGAACATCAAGGACAGCGGCGTGGGCTACGTGACCCGCTTCGAGGTCGACGCGGAGTTCATGGCGCGCTACGAAATCCAGAAGGTCGGCGGCTCGCACCACACCGAATGGTGGGTACCGGCCGAGGAGCTCGAGCAGCTCAACGACCGCATCGTCGGGCTGATCGAAGTCATCGGCGAATACCGCGCGCCCCAGGATTGAGCATCCCGTGATTCTGTTCCTAGCCCTGCTGTTCGTCGCCGTCGCCATCGCCGGCTTCTGCGCCTTCGTGATCTTCTGGCCGCTGTCGCTGGTGCACATCCGCGACCGCCATCCGGAGCTGCAGCGCGAGCTCGGCGCCGGCGCGTTCGCCAATCCCAGCGCCTGGCGCTGGCTGCTGGTGCGCGGCTACCGCAAGGCCGCTGACCGCAATCTCGACGGCCTGGCCGATCCGGCGCGGCTGTCGCTGCTGACCATCATCGCCGGGCTGGTCTGCGCCGGCCTGCTGTGGGCGCTGTCGACGGTACTGCCATGAGCAATGCTTCTATGAGCGACGAACCCATGAACGAAACCCTGCGCGAAGAATGGTGGCTGGCGACGCTGGGCCGCACCGTGATCTGGGCGCGCCTGCGCGTACGCGACGCCGGCACCGCCGAAGTCTTCGACAGCGACGGCAATACCCTGGCCTACGACAGCGAAGACACCGCCCGCGCCGCGCTGATGGATGCCGAGTTCGTCTCGCTGGACGGCCTGGACGACGAGGATGCGGCCGAGCGCGGTTTCGCGCTCGACGAACTGACGCCGCCGCGCGCCGCCGACGACGAGGCTTTGCGCGAGTCGATGGTGCTCAAGCTGCCGCAGCGGCACTGAGGCGGCCATGTACCTGCCGCGCGCCTTCGCCGAAACCGATCTGGACGCGCTGGACGCGCTGTTCGTGCGCGACAGCTTCATCACCCTGATCAGCGTCCGCGACGGCGAACCCACGGTCTCGCATCTTCCGGTGTTGTATAGCCGCGACGGCGATCGCATCCAGCTGCGCGGGCATTGGGCCAGGCCGAACCCGCAGTCCGGCCATGCCGGCGCGGCGCTGGCGGTGGTGCACGGCCCGCATGCCTACGTCTCACCGGGCTGGTACCCGGACAAGGAAGAAGCCGCCCGCGTGCCGACCTGGAACTACGCGGTCGCGCATCTGCACGGGCGCCTGGACACCTACGAAGACGAAGCCGAACTCGCACGTCTGGTCGACGATCTCAGCGTCCACCACGAAGCCCAGGTCGGCAGCGACTGGCGATTCGAGGCCGAGCGCGAGGACTTGCGCCGGCAGTTGCGCGGCATCGTCGGTTTCCGTTTCGAAGTCGAGCGCGCGACGCTCAAGTTCAAGTTCAGCCAGAACCACCCGCTCGCCAATCGCATCTCGGTCGCCCAGCACCTGGACGCGCTCGGCGGCGAAAACGCACGCGAGGTCGCGGCCTTAGTGCGCGCCGGCCTGCCCGACGCCTGACCCTACGGAGACCCGCCATGGACCTCGATCTCACCGGCAAGCACGCCCTGGTCTGCGGCGGTTCCGACGGCATCGGCCGCGCCGCGGCGCATGAACTGGCGCTGCTCGGTGCCGACGTCACCGTGCTCGCGCGCAGGCCCGAAGCCTTGCAGGCGGTGGTCGCGGCCCTGCCGACGCGCGAGTCGCAGCAGCACGGCTGGATCGCCAGCGACGTCTCCGACACCGCCGCGCTGCGCGCCCAGGTCGAAGCGCTGGCCGCCGGTAGTCCGGTGCACATCCTGATCAACAACACCGGCGGCCCGCCCGGCGGCGCCGCCCACAGCGCCGCGATCGCGGCCTATCTCGATGCGTTCAACCGTCACCTGGTCGCCAACCAGACCCTGGTCGCGGCGGTATTGCCGGGCATGCAGTCGGCGCGCTGGGGCCGCATCGTCAACGTGATCTCGACCTCGGTGAAGGAACCCATCGTCGGCCTGGGCGTGTCCAACACCATCCGCGGCGCGGTCGCGAGTTGGGCCAAGACTTTGTCGCGCGAACTCGCGCCGTTCGGCATCACGGTCAACAACGTGCTGCCCGGCTACACCGAAACCGGCCGCATCACCCAGATCATCGGCGACCGCGCACGCAGCTCGGGCCAGTCCGAGGAGGCGATCGTCGAGGCCATGCGCAAGACCGTGCCCGCCGGCCGCTTCGCCCAACCGGCCGAAATCGCCGCCAGCATCGCCTTCCTCGCCTCGCCCGCCGCCGCCTACGTCAACGGCGTGAGCCTGGCGGTGGACGGCGGACGCATGCAGTCGATCTGAGCGTAGACCGCCGCGGGCGGTCGATCCGAGCCACGACCGCCGCAGGCGGTCGAACTGAGCCTAAACCGCCGCGGGCGCACGCCCGTAGCGCGAACGCTCGAACCACCACAGCGCTGCGCTGAGCAACAGCCAGCCCAGGAACCATGGCCAGGACGGACCGCGATGCGCGTTCGCGGACGCGTCGCTCGCGCTCGCGCGTGTGGGCGGCTGCGCGGCCAGCGCCAGGGTGCCCTCGCGCAATGCGCTCGCGCGCAAGCCCGGCGCCTCATCTCCGCGACGCACCGCGAACGGCCAGGCGCGTTCGCCCTGATGCAGCACGTGCCAGCCCGCTAGGCGCGGCCAGTAACCGGCGCAGCGACGCGCGCCGCTGACCGGGTCGATCGGCAACACCAGTTCGCTGCCGTCCGGCGCGGAGACGCGCGCACCGGCCGCCAAGCCGCATAGGCTCAAGCGCTGATCCGGGCGCGCCTCGGCGTCGATCTCCGGTGCCTCGCCCGCACGCGCACGCGCGACCGCCGCCAAGGCGTCGTTCCATAGTTGCGCATGCAGGTCGCCGCGGCCGGCCAGGGCCAGCCGGAAGCTGTCGGTGAGCGGCCACAGCGCGACGCGGCCACGGCCTTCGGCGCGCCAGACCGCGAACGCGACGCCGTTCGCATCGCGCAGCAATGGGCGCGTCTGCGGCGATTCCAGGCGCACGGCGCGCCGGCTCAGCTGCGGCGTTTCGGGGATCGCTTCGTCGCGCGCATGCGGCGCATCCGCAGTGCCCGGACCGATGCGGGCGCGGATCGCATCCTCGTCCGCACCGGCGTCCACCGCCAGACGCAGGGTCGCGGTGTCGCGACCGGCATCGACGTTCAGACCCAGCGCCCGCCATTGCCCGCGCGTGCTTTCGGACAAGGGGCCGGTGACACGCAAGACCAGGCCCAGACCGTTGCGCAACGCTTCGACCATGCCGGCGCGCTGCGCCGCGCTCAGGGCCTCCCAGCTGCGATCGTCCAGCACCGCCAGGTCGTAGCCGGCCAGGGTCGCGGCATTGATCGCGATCGGCGCGTCGCCCAGCTGCATGCCGCCGCCGACGCCGATCTGCGTGTGCAGGCTCGCGCCGCTGTCCAGCGCCCAGCGGCGCAGGTACTTGAGTTCGGGATTGGGCGCGCCGGCCAGGATCAGGATGCGCGGCGCGGCTTCGGCCACGGTCCGCAGCGGCAGTTCGACCTGCTCCACCGGCTTGCGTTGCGCGTCGAGCAGGCGCAGCGCGAAATTCGCCAGCCCTTCGCCACGAGCGCTGCCTGCGAGCGCGAAGCCGCCGCCCGCGTCCAGGGACGCGCGGTCGACGCGACGACCGGCCGGATCCAGCAATTCGGCGCTGCCGCCGGCCAGACCCTCGGCGCGACCGTGCACTTGGAAATCGCCGCCCGCCGCTATCCGCGGCGGCAGCCACAGGCCGCTGAGGCCGCGCGGCAGCGGCGCCGGCTGGAACTCGATCGAAAGTCCGCGCGCGGCGTCGAGATCGCGCGCCTCCAGCCCTGCGCCGATCACGTGCAGGCGCCGCGTGCCCGGATGCCGGCGCAAGGCCGTGGCCAGGTCCGGCACACGCTCGCCGTCGAGCGCGGCGGCGGCTTCGGGCAGCACGACGCGGACATCGCCAGCGACGCCCTCGGCGAAGCCCTGGCTGCCGGCGGTAGCGACCAGCATCGTGCCGGCTTCGCCCTGCAGCCAAGGCGGCAGCAGTGCGAGATACAGCAGGACCGCGCAAGCCGGCTGCGCGACGAACAGCAACACGAAACGCCAAGCATGTGCGCGTTGTCCGAGGGGCGCGCGGTGCTGGCGCCAGACCAGGCCGGCCAGCGCGACCAGCACGGCCAGCGCCAGCAATGCGGCCAGCGCGAATTCGGGCGTCATGTCAGCGAACCCGCTCATGGCGCCGACTCCTTGCGCAAGGCATCCAGATAGCGCCGGCCTTCGTCGCCGCCGTCCTCGCGCCGCGGCAGCGCGGCCGGCGGTCGCGTCAACAGAGGCCATAGCAGGCCACGCAGGCGAGCGCGGCACGGGACGCAATCGGGGCGTTCGCGCAGCGCGTCGATCGCGGCCACGAACGCGAGCGGGTCCGGCACCCGCGCCTCGTGTTCGCGCAGCCAGCGCTCCAGCGCGGCGGTGTCGATCGCCGATCCCGCCCGCGCCGGCGGCGCTTCGAGCGCACGCCACAGCGATTCCAGCGCCGGGTCGGACGCGGTCGCCGCGTTCAAGGCGTCGCCGCGCCGCGCCAGACCTTCGCGCTCGCCGCTCATGCGCCGGCTCTCGTCGATCGGCGGAAGTTCCGGGCCGACCCGCGCCAGGTAGATGCGGCTGGCCTGCTGCACCTGCTTGATGTAGCGCAGGGCGCGATAGGCATAAGGCAGGGCCTGGTCGGGATGGCCCTGGCGCAGATGCAGTTCGGACTGCCACATCTCATCCAGCGCGGCCTTCAACAGTTTGCGGGTTTCCGGATCCAGCAGGGTCGCGGCCTCGGCGTGATCGTGGGTGTGGCCGTATTCCTCCAGCACCGAGCCGGCATCGCCGAACCGGGACGGAGCCTGCGACGGCGCGTGCTCGTGATCGTCGTGGGCCTCGGCGCCCGCAGCGTGTTCGTCGTGTTCGCCGGCCTCGTTGGCGACGTCCTCGGCATCGTTGGTCGGCGGCTTCGGTTCGCCCTCGGCCTCCTCGCCCAGGAACTGGCCGTAGCGCAAACGCAGGATGCGCTGGTCGACGCCGATTCCGTCCGAGCGCTTCGCGTACAGGCCGGCTTCGAGCTTGCGCCGCTGCGCGTACAGCGCCTCGGCATCGATGATGATCCGGCGCTGGCTGCGGAAGTAGGCCGGCAGCGTGGTCTTGACCAGGCCCTCGATACCGGTCGCTTCCTGGCCCAGATCCGCCGGCCAGCGCAGGATCAGGCTGGGACTGCGCGCGCTCTGCGGCTGCGGGCTGCGGTTGTCGTCGACGCTCAGCTGCACGATCAGGTCGTCGCCGGCGGCGAAACCCAGCGCAGCCAAGTCGAGGCGGTGCGCATAGCGTTTCGCGGTCGCACTGCCGCTGCCGCGCAGGCTCAGCTGCTGCTCGCGGAAAGTGATGTTCTCACCCGAGCCCTGCGCCAGGGTAATGCGCAGCGTCGCGTTCGCGGCCAGGCCGTAGTCGTCGCTGGCGTCGAACAGCAGCGGCCACACACGCTGTCCCGCCGCGAGCAAAGTCAGGCCGCGGTCGGGTTCGACCACGCGCAACTGCGGCGCACGGTCGGGCACGACATCGAGGCGATACAGGCGCCGGCTTTGCAGCGGCAGCGCCTGCGGATCGAGCACGATGCGGTACAGGGTCGATTTGTCCAGGGCCAGATTCGCCGACCAGTCCTCGCCCTGGCGCTGCAGGGGCAGACGGCGGCCGTCGTGGAAGAGCAGTTCGGCCGAACGCGGTTGCGGCTGGAAGCGCAGGCGCCAGCGCAGCTGCGCACCCTGCACCGTCTTGGCTTCGAGCTGGCTGTCCTCGCGTGCGGGCAGGCGCGTGTACGCGGGCGGCGCGAGCGCGAGCTGGGTCTGTGTGAGCCGTGTCTGCGTGGGCGCAGGCGCCAGGCCGACCGCATCGGCCAGGCGTTCGCTCAGCGGCGCGTCGTCCGGCCGCGGCCACAGCAGGATCGCCAGCAATGCGAGCACGGCCACTGCGGCCGACAGCAGCCAGCGGCGCAGCGACCAGCCCGGGCGCAGGTCGGGCGTCGCGCCGGTCTCGATGCGTCCTTGCAGGCGCGAGCGCTGCAGGTTCTGCAACGCGCCCAGCTGCGAGGACTCGGCGAACAGCAGGTCGGCGCTGTCGTCCATGTCGGCGCGGCGTGCGTTGAGCCTGCGCGCCAGCCATTGCGTGTCCAGTCGTGCGGCGTGGCGCCAGCAGGCCAAGGCGATGACGGCCGCGCCGGCAAGCGCGATCGCCACTGCTGCGACCGCCCCGCTCCAGCGCCCCGCCAGCGTCGCCGCGACCGCCAGCCAGGGCGCGGCGACCAGCGACGCGTCGAGGCCGCGTCGCAGTCGCGCGGCCCGCAGCAGTTTCTGCAACTCATGGGCGGCGCTCATGGCGTGACGCCCCGGCGCGGACGCGTGGCGAGCCAGCGCTCCAAGGCGAACAGCGCGGCGATCAGCAAGGCCAGCCACGGTTTGAGATCGCGTGCGGGCGCATCGAAGCTCGGGCCACCGGTGCGCGGCGCGTAGTCGCTGGCGATCGCGCGGCCGGGCGCGGCGATGGGTGCGCTCAGCAGTTCACGCAGGCGGCGCGGAAACTGCGGCTCCAGCAGCTCCGGCATCGTCTGCGGCGCCAGTGCGCGGGTGAAGCGCAGCACGCGCCCGTTGCGGTAGCTCGATCCCTCGACCAGCACGGCACCGTCCGCATCGCGCCACAGCGGCGCGCGAGCGGCGGTCTGCGGCCATTGCGCGTCGGCATCGAGCACGGCGGTGCCGCCGGCGCCGATCCAGTCCAGCACCGCTGTCGGCAAGGCGCCCGGCGCCAGCCACACCAGTACCTGGGTCTTGGGGTCGGTAGGCGCCGCGGTGCCGGCGACCCCGATGTCGGCGGAGACGCTTTGCGGCGACCAGGCCGAAACCGCGGCGCGCAGGTACGGCAGCGACGCCGCGCGTTCGGCCGCGTAGCGGATCGCGAGCTTCGGCGGCGCGACGGCTGCCACGGGCGCTGCGTCCGTCGTGCCGGCAACCACCTGCCACTGCAGCGCTCGCGACAATACCGGCCGCTGCCCGTCGGCGCCGCTCAGTTGCGCAGGCACCAGCACGCGCAGCGGCACCTGCGCAGGCAGGGTCGCATCGATCTCGCGCAACAGGCTCGCCAGCGCGACCAGTTGCGATGGCGGCGCCGTATCGATGGCGGGAAAGCCCGGCGCCAGCCAGCGTACGCGTGCGCCCTCGCCCGCCGGCACGGCCCGCGGATCGACGCCGGGCGCGACCACGATCCAGGGCTGATGGCTAACCGCACCGTACGACACCGGCCGCGCCAGCCATAACGCGAGCAGCGCCAGCAACAGCAAACGCAGCAACAGCAGCAGGCGTTCGTCGAAGCGGATGCGATGGCGCGGGCGCGGCTTCTGGCGCAGCCAGCGCAGCGCGGCGAAGTCGGTCGGCCGCTGCTCGCTGCGCCGCGCCAGATGGATCAGCAGCGGCAGGATCAGGGCCGCGAGCGCGGCCAGCGCGGCGGGCAGCAACAGGGCGAAGTTCACGCGTACTCCGCGGCGTCGCGGGCGCCGAACAAGCGGTGCAGCGGCAGGTCGAGTTCCTGGTCCAGCACGTATTCGGCATGGCGAATGCCGCAGGCGTCCAGCCGCGCATCGATCTCGGCCCGCGCTGCGCCGAAACGGGCCAGGAATTCGGCGCGCAGCGCGGCTCCGTCGCCGAGCAGTTCCTCGCCGGTTTCCGGATCGCGGAAACGGTGCCCGCCCTGATAGGGGAAGTCGCGCTCCTCGGCGGTGAGGATGCGCAGGCTCAGCACTTCGCGCCGCGCCGCGGCCAGACGTTCGGCTACGGCTACACCGCTCTCGTCGAAGCCGTCGCCCAGCATCAGCACCAGGTCGTCGGCGGCGATGCGCTCCCACAGCGGCCGCAGCTTGTCGGCCGCGGGCCAGCTGCCCTGCGCCGATAGCGTTTGCAGCTCCAGTAGCAGGCGGTCGCGCTGACGCGGGCCGGTGGCCGGCGCGAGCAGGCGCAGGCCGTCGCCGCGCAAGGCGATCAGGCCGAAACGATCGCCCTGACGCAGCGCCAGCTCGGCCACGCAGGCGGCCAGGGCCTTGGCCGCGTCCAGCCGGGTCCAGCCCGGGCGCGCGGCGTCGGCCTGGGTCATCGAAGCGCTGGCGTCGATCAACAACCACACCGCGAGCGGGCTTTCGCGTTCGGCTTCGCGCACGAAGAAGCGGTCCGAGCGCGCGTACAGCTTCCAGTCGATCTGGCGCAGTTCGTCGCCGGGCTCGTAGGCGCGGTACTGGGCGAATTCGAGCCCGGCACCGCGGCTGCGGCTGCGATGCAGGCCCAGCCCGTGCGCGCCGACCGCGCGCCGCGAGGTCAGGCGCAGATTGCGCAAGCGCGCCCGCACCGCCGCCGGAATCAGATCGCCGCTCATGTCCCTGGCCGTCCTGCCGCGACGCTCAGGCGCCGGCGAACGGCACGCCGCGCAGCAGCGCCGCGATCACGTCGTCGGCGCTCTTCTGCTCGGCCTCGGCCGCGAACGACAACAGCAGGCGATGCCGCATCACCGGCGCCGCGAGCGCGAGCACGTCGTCGCGAGTGGCCGCCAGGCGCCCGCGCAGCAAGGCGCGCGCCTTGGCCGCCAGCACCAGCGACTGGCCCGCGCGCGGGCCGGCGCCCCACTTCACCCATTGCTTCACTTCGGCCAGGGCGCCGTCGCCGGGACGGCTGGCGCGCACCAGGCGGGTGATCCACAGCAGCAGATCCTCGCCCAGATGAACCTCGCGCACCCGCGCCTGCAAGGCCAGCACCTGCTCGCCGTGCATCACCCGCGGCACCTGGGCGCTGTGGGCGCCGGTGGTCTGCTGCAGGATGTCGTGCTCTTCGCGCTCGCTGGGGTAATCGACGCGGATATGCAGCAGGAACCGGTCCAGCTGCGCTTCCGGCAAGGGATAGGTGCCGGCCTGCTCCAGCGGGTTCTGGGTGGCCAGCACGAAGAACGGCGCCGGCAGCGCGTGGGTCACGCCCGCGTAGCTGACCGTGCGCTCCTGCATCGCTTCCAGCAACGCGGCCTGGGTCTTGGGCGGCGTCCGGTTGAGCTCGTCGGCGAGCAGCAGGTTGGTGAAGATCGGGCCGGGCTGGAAACGGAAATGGCGATGGCCGGTGCCGTGATCCTCCTCCAGCAGCTCGGTGCCGAGGATGTCGCTGGGCATCAGGTCGGGGGTGAACTGCACGCGCCGGAACTGCAGCTCCAGCGCCTGCCCCAGCGAGCGCACCAGCAGGGTCTTGCCCAGTCCGGGCACGCCCTCGAGCAGGCAGTGGCCGCCGGCGAGCAGGCCGATCAGCAGTTGTTCGACCACGTCGTCCTGGCCGACGATGGCCTGGGCGATCGCGCTGCGCAAGGTGCCCAGTTGCGCGAGTTCGGCCTGGATATCGGATTCGCTGGGGGTCTGGCTCATCGGTGTTCCCTTGCTGGTTCGTTCACGCGGTCAGCGCGTACATGACGATATTGACCGCGAACTTGGTGTTGTCCTCGGCCAGGAAGCGCTTGTTGCGCCAGTCGTAGTCCCATTCGCAGCCGTAGTCCTTGTTGCTGTAGAGCACACCCAGACGGCCGTCGATCTCGATGCCCTGCAGATACTCGTGGACCAGGTCGTCGCCCCAGCCGTTGAGTTCGAAGCCGGTCGCGGGCGGGCCGTCGAAGGTGAAGAAGCTGCGGTAGATGGGATGGTTCTTGGGCAGCTTCTTCATCGCCTTGCGGCCGAAGATCGCCGCCATCTGCGCCTCGAACGAGCGCGCGAACAGGCCGTCGATGTCGTGGTTGCAGTCGTCGACGAAGACGAAGCCGCCGTTGCGCACGTAACGCTCGAAGTTGCGGCGCTCGTCGGGGTTGAACTCGACCAGCTTGTGCCCGGCCAGGTAGCAGAACGGCGCGGTCAGCATCTTCGGATCGGCCAGGGCCAGCACGTGTTCCTTGGGGTCCACGCGCAGGTTGGTGTAGTCGATCAGCGAGGTGATCAGGTTGGCCGGCATGCGCTGGTCCACGTCCCAGTCGCCGGAGTCGTACTTGAGGCGGGTGAACCAGAAGTCGTACTCGGCCGCGGCGGACGCGGCCTGCCACGGGCGCGCCAGGGCCGCGCCGGCCAGGCCGCCGAGCATCAGGCGCAGGAACTGCGCGCGGTTCACGGCGCCGCGCCGGTCGGCGCCGTGGCGGGGGTGGCGGCGAGCTCGCGCATCGACGGCCCTGCCTACAGCGCCCGCGCGGTATTGATGACGTTGACGCCGTTGAAGCGCGCCGTGCTCGAACCGTGCGACACCGCCGAGACCTGACTGGGCTGGCCCTTGCCGTCGAAGAACGAACCGCCGAGGCGGAAATCGCGCTCGTCGCAGACCGCCACGCAGGCGTTCCAGAATTCCGGCGTGCGGATCTGGTAGGCGGCGTCCTCGACCAGGCCGGTGACCTGGCCGTTCTTGATCTCGAAGAACAGCTGGCCGCCGAACTGGGCGTTGTAGCGCTGCTGGTCGATCGAGTACGAGCCGCGACCGTGCACGTACAGACCGCGTTCGACGCCCTTGACCATCTCGGCGACGCTCAAGGGCTTCTCGCCCGGCTTCAGCGAGACATTGGCCATGCGCTGGAACTGCACGCTGGACCAGGAATCGGCGTAGCTGCAACCGTGCGACTCCTTGTGACCGAGGATGTGGGCCTCGTCGCGGGTGGCCTGGTAGTCGACCAGGATGCCGTCGCGGACCAGATCCCACTCGCGCGTCTTCACGCCCTCGTCGTCGTAGCCGACCGCGCCCAGGCTGCCGGGACGCGTCTTGTCGGCGACGAAATTGACCACCTCGCTGCCGTAGCGGTAGCCCTGCTCGCGCTTGTCGAGCGTGGCGAAGCTGGTGCCGGCGTAGTTGGCCTCGTAGCCGAGCACGCGGTCCAGCTCCAGCGGATGGCCGACGTTCTCGTGGATGGTCAGGAACATGTTGGAGGGGTCGAGCACCAGGTCGTACTTGCCGGGCTTGACCGACGGCGCCTTGAGCTTGGCGCGCGCGTGCCTGGCGGCCGCGACGGCGTCCTCCATCACGTCGTAGGAACGGCCGTAGCCGGTCATGCCGCCGGGCAGCGCATGCTTCTGCGCGGGGTCCGCGTCCAGGTATTCGTAGCCCATGCCCATCGGCGCCGACAGGCCGTCGCGGGTGCGGAACTTGCCGCTGGCCTTGTCGATCGCGGTCGCGGTCAGCGGCAGCCAGATCCGGTGCACGTCCTGGTCGATGTAGCTGCCGTCGGTGGAGGCGAAGTACTTCTGTTCGTTGATCACGAACAAGGTCGAATTGACGAAGTCGGCGCCGGCCTTGAGCGCGGCGGCGTTGACCCCGAGCAGCAGATCGACCTTGTCCTTGATCGGCACCGCCATCGCGTTCTTGCGCACCGGCGTCGCCCAGCGCACCTCGCCCACGCCGGCGACCGGCGCCAGCTCGACCTTGCGGGTCTGGGCCTTGGCGTTGGCGCGGGCGATGGCCAGGGCCTGGCGTGCCGCATTGGCCACCGCTTCAGGGGTCGCGCGCGCGGTGGCCGCGAAACCCCAGGCGCCTTCGCAGAGCACGCGGATGCCGACGCCGGCCGATTCGCTGTTGACGATGTTGCGGACCTGGGCCTCGCGGGTGATCACCGACTGACGCAGATAGCGGCCGATGCGCACGTCGCAGTACGACGCCCCGCCCTCGCGCGCGGCGTTCAGCGCGGTGTCGGCCAGGGCGCGGCGGCGCGCGCTGTCGACCGGTTCGAGCAGGGCTTCGGCGGCGATGCTGCGGCCGTAGGGAAGCATGAGGCCGGCCAGACCCAGGCCGGTGAAACTCAGGAAGTCGCGTCGTTGCACAGGCGTGTTCGGCTCGGCGGAATCGATGGAACGCGCACGGGGCGCGTCGGCGACGGGCGGCGCACCGGAGTCCGGTGGCGCCGCCCGCGCCGGTGGGCGTCAGACCGCGTCCGACAGCGAGGTGAAGGTGAAGTCGCGCAGCTTCATCGGCGGGATCATCATCACGAACGAGGACTCGTCGCCGGCCACGCGCACCGGCTTGCCGAGTTCTTCGATGTTGTTGAGCATGATCACCGGCGATTCGTTGAAGCGGAAATTCTTCACCGGGTGCTTGATCACGCCGTTCTGGATGTAGAAGGTGCCGTCGCGGGTCAGGCCGGTCAGCAGCACGGTCTGCGGATCGACCAGGCGGATGTACCAGGTGCGGGTGACCAGGATGCCCTTCTGGGTGCCCTTGATCAGCTCCGCCGTGGACTTGTCGCCGCCCGCCATCAGCAGGTTGCCGGGCGCGCCGACGGCGCGCTTGCCCTGCTTCTTGGCCCAGTAGCGCGAATAGCGCAGCGCTGCGACCTTGCCGTTCTCGACCACCGCCATCTTCTCGCGCGGCAGGCCCTCGCCGTCCCAGGGCATGACCGCGGCGCGCTCGTCCCAGGGATCGGCGACGATGTTCACGCGCGGGTCGTAGACCTGCTCGCCGAGCTTGTTGCCGCCGCCCTTCTTGGACAGGAAGCTGCGGCCTTCGTCGGCCTGGCGGGCGTCGAAGAAATTCATCATGAACGAGATCAGGCCGGCGGCCGCGGCCGGTTCCAGGATCACGGTGTACTTGCCCGGCTCCAGCGCCTTGGCCTCGGCCGATTCGGTGGCCTTGCGCATCGCGGTGCGCACGTCGCTGTCGACCTTGAACTCGTCGGCGTTCTTGAGGTTGCGGCCGACCCAGCCCGAACCGCGGCCGTCGTCGGTGCGCACGGTGCAGGTGTAGTCGAAGTTGGTGGCGCGCTGGTAGCCGAAGTTGCCCTTGCTGTTGGCGAAGGCGACGAAGCTCTGGCCGTCCTCGAGGAAGCCGGCCGCGGTCAGCTTGTCGGCGCGGCAGGGCGCGATCGAGTCGGCCGCGACCTTGGCCCGATACTCGGGCGTGATGCCCGCGGTGGCTTCGCTGAAGGTGTTGCTGGGCTTGTAGCTCTGCTTCTCGATGGCCGGCATGAACTCGGGGTTCTCCGGCGCCAGCCGCGCCAGGTCCTCGGCGCGGCGCACCACGCGCTCCAGCGCGGCGTCGTCGAACTCGTTGATGGTGGCCACGCCGACGCGGCTGCCGAACGCGACCTGGACCGCGAGGTCGGCGTCGTCGACGATGCCGCTGGTGGAGACGTTGTTGAGGGCGAAACGGATGTTGCCGTTGATCGAGCCGCTCAGGGTGGCGGTGCACTCGTCGGCCTTGGACAGCTTGACGACCTTCTCGAGGATGGTCCGGGCTTCGGCTTCGGTAAAGATACTCATCGTGGATTCTCCTGGCGTCGCTTAGCCGAGCTTGCGGGCGGTGTTGATGACGTTGATGCCGTTGAAGCGCGCCGTGCTCGAACCGTGCGAGACCGCCGACACCTGGCCCGGCTGGCCCTTGCCGTCGAAGAACGAACCGCCGAGGCGGTAGTCGCTGTCGTCGCAGACGGCGGTACAGGCGTTCCAGAACTCCGGCGTGCGGATCTGGTAGGCCACGTCCTCGAGCATGCCGGTGATCTTGCCGTTCTTGATTTCGTAGAACAGCTGGCCGCCGAACTGGGCGTTGTAGCGCTGCTGGTCGATCGAGAACGAGCCGTCGCCGATGATGTAGATGCCGTTCTCGACGTCCTTGATCATGTCGGCGACGCTGAGCTTGTTCTTGCCCGGCGCCAGCGAAACGTTGGCCATGCGCTGGAACTGCACGCTGGACCAGCTGTCGGCGTAGCAGCAGCCGTCGGACTCTGTCTTGCCCAGGATGTGGGCCTGGTCGCGGATGGTCTGGTAGTCGACCAGGGTGCCGTCCTTGATCAGGTTCCAGCGCTTGGTCTTGACGCCCTCGTCGTCGTAACCGACCGCGCCGAGGCTGCCGGTCTGGGTCTTGTCGGCGAAGATGGTGACGTTGTCGCTGCCGTAGCGGAACTTGTCCTTGAGCTTGTCCAGGGTGGCGAAGCTGGTGCCGGCGTAATTGGCTTCGTAGCCGAGCACGCGGTCCAGTTCCAACGGGTGGCCGACCGATTCGTGGATGGTCAGCCAGGTGTGCGAGGGGTCCAGCACCAGGTCGTACTTGCCCGGCTTGACCGACGGCGCGGTCAGCTTCTGGCGCGCCTGCTTGGCCGAGGCGACCGCGTCCTCGAGCATGTCGTAGGAGTCGCTGTAGTTGACCACCCCGTTGGGCGAGACGACCTTGCCCGAAGCGGCGCCGTCGAGGTATTCGAAGCCCATGCCCATCGGCGAGGACAAGCCCTCGCGGGTGCGGAACTTGCCGCTGGCCTTGTCGATCGCGGTGACCGTCATCGGCGCCCAGATCCGGTGCACGTCCTGGTCGATATAGGAACCGTCGGTGGAGGCGAAGTACTTCTGTTCGTTGACCAGGAACAGCATCGAGTTGACGAAGTCGGCGCCGGCCTTGATCGCCGCGGCATTGACGCCCAGCAGCAGGTCGACCTTGTCCTTGAGCGGGACTTCCATCGAGTTCTTCTTGATCGGCGTCTTCCACGACACCTCGCCCACGCCCGGGGCCTTGGCCAGTTGCACCGGCGCGGTCTGGCTCTTGGCGTTGGCGCGCGCGATCGCGGCGGCCTGCTGCGCGGCCTTGGCCACGCCATCGTTATTGAGGCGGTTGGTCGCGGCGAAGCCCCAGGCGCCGTCGACCAGCACGCGGATGCCGATGCCGGTGGACTCGGTGTTGACCACGTTCTGGACCTTGTCCTCGCGCGTGATCACGAACTGGCGCAGGTAACGGCCGATGCGCACGTCGCAGTACGAGGCGCCGGCCTGGGTGGCCGCGGCCAGCGCGGCGTCGGCCAGCGCCTTCTTCTTGGCCACGTCCAGCGGCGCGAGCAGGGCCTCGGCGGCGATGAGGTTGCCGTAAGGGACCATCAGCCCGGCCAAGCCCAGGCCTGACATCGTCAGGAAATCGCGTCTGTCCACGTTGGTTCTTCCGCCGTTGGGGCCCGCATGTCGACGTTGCCGTCCGCCACCGGGCATGGATGAGAAGGGTCTGCTGGAATGTGCAGAGCCGCCAACGCATGCGTCAAGTGCCGTCCGACCCGGGTCATGCCGACTATGACGAAGCTGGGACCTGGATGCCGCCGGGCTTTGCATAGCTTGGCCGCAGCGTGACGCACCGCGGCATACGCATGCCTGCGCAGAGCATGCGGCGCCGACGCGGACCGTCGCGGCGGTCCCGCTGCATCGGATCGGCGCCGCACGGATTTAAGCGGCACCGATCGAAGCCGCAGGGATCGACGCGGTCGCGATGGGCGCTGGACGGCCCACGCGTTAAGCTAGTCGGATGCGCTATTTCCGGCACTGCATCGACGGACAGTCTCGCGACCCGGCCAGCGGCGGTTGGCTGGAGGTTTACGATCCTGCCAATGCGCAGGCGTATGCACAGGTCGCCGCCGGCGATGCGGCCGATGTCGAGGCCGCGGTCGCCGCCGCGCAGACCGCATTCCCGGCCTGGGCCGCCCTGCCCCACAGCGAACGCGCGCGCTGGCTGGAGAAACTGGCCGATGCGCTGGAGTCGCGGCTGGAGGCGTTCGCACAGGCCGAATCCAAGGACGCCGGCAAGCCGATCCGGCTCGCACGCGAGGTCGAGATCCCGCGCGCCGTGTCGAACCTGCGCTTCTTCGCCCACGCCGCCACCCAGTTCGCCAGCGAATCCCACCATGGCCAGGCCGGGCTCAACTACACCCTGCGCTCGCCGCTGGGCGTGGTCGCGACGATCTCGCCCTGGAACCTGCCGCTGTACCTGTTCACCTGGAAGATCGCTCCGGCCCTGGCCGCGGGCAATACCGTGGTCGCCAAGCCCTCAGAGGTGACGCCGGCCACGGCGACCATGCTCGGCGAACTCGCGGCGCAGATCGGCTTCCCGCGCGGCGTGCTCAACATCGTCCACGGTCTCGGGCCGCAGGTCGGCGAGCCCTTGCTCAACCACGATGCGGTGCGCGCGATCTCGTTCACCGGCAGCACCGCGGTCGGCCAGCGCATCGCCGCGCTGGCGGCGCCGCGGCTGAAGAAGGTTTCGCTGGAACTGGGCGGCAAGAACCCGACCCTGGTGTTCGCCGACAGCGACTGGCGCGGCCAGCTCGACACCCTGGTGCGCTCGGCGTTCCAGAATTCCGGGCAGATCTGCCTGTGCGGCTCGCGCATGCTGGTGGAACGATCGATCTACGCCGAAGTCCGCGCCGCCATGGTCGAGCGCGCCCAGGCCCTGCGCGCCGGCGATCCCGATCAGGACACCACCACGCTCGGGCCGCTGGTCTCGCAAGCGCATTACGACAAAGTCCTGCGCGCGCTCGACCGGGCACGCGAGGAAGGCGGCCAGGTACTCTGCGGCGGCGGCGCGCTGGAACGCGCAGGCTGGTACGTGGCCGCGACCGTGATCGAAGGCCTGGGCCCGGATGCCGTCAGCAACCGCGAAGAGATCTTCGGCCCGGTGCTGACCCTGCAGCCCTTCGACGACGACAGTCACGCCCTGGCCCTGGCCAATGCCGGCGACTACGGCCTGTCGGCCTCGATCTGGACCCGCGACCTCAATCGCGCCCATCGTCTGGCCGCGCAGCTGCGCGTGGGCATGGTCTGGATCAACACCTGGCTGCAACGCGACCTGCGCACGCCGTTCGGCGGCGTCGGCGCGTCCGGTCTCGGCCGCGAGGGCGGCATCGAGGCCATGCGTTTCTTCACCGACGCCAAGAACGTCGGCCTCCACCTGGGATAAGCAATGAGCCAACTCGACGACCTGCTGAAGAACAACCGCGAATGGTCGCAACGGATCAGCGCCGAGGACCCCGAGTTCTTCGCCAAGCTGTCGCGCCAGCAAGCGCCCGAATACCTGTGGATCGGTTGCTCGGATTCGCGCGTGCCGGCCAACCAGATCATCGATCTCGCCCCCGGCGAGGTCTTCGTCCACCGCAACATCGCCAACGTGGTCGTGCATACCGACCTCAACTGCCTGTCGGTGATCCAGTTCGCGGTCGACGTGCTCAAGGTCAAGCACGTCTTGGTGGTCGGCCATTACGGCTGCGGCGGCGTGCACGCGGCCCTGCACGGCCATCGCTACGGGCTGGTCGACAACTGGCTGCGCCACGTCACCGATGTCGCCGACAAGCACGTGTCCTGCATCGCCCACGCCCATCAGGACGAACGCCACGACCGCCTGTGCGAGCTCAACGTGATCGAGCAGGTGCAGAACGTCTGCCTGACCACGATCGTGCGCGACGCCTGGTCGCGCGGCCAGCCCCTGACCGTGCACGGCTGGGTCTACAGCCTGCGCAACGGCCGCGTCCACGACCTGGGCATGGACATCGAGTCGCATGAGGCGCTGCAGTCGGCCTACGACTCGGCGGTGGCGCGCGTGCATTCCACCCACGGCGGTTCGCCGCGATGAGCGCGTCCGACCGCAGCGTGCGTACCGATGCCGCGCCGCGGCCGGTCGGCTCGTACCCACATGCGCGCCGGGTCGGCGAGCTGCTGTTCCTGTCCGGCATCGGCCCGCGCGACGCGGCCAGCAACGGCATCCCCGGCAACGTCCACGACGCCGACGGGCGCCTGGTGTCCTACGACATCGAGCTGCAATGCCGGGCCGTGTTCGCCAACGTGCGCGCGGTGCTCGAAGCCAGCGGCGCGGGCTGGGACGACCTGGTCGACGTCACCGTTTACCTGACCGACATGGCTCGCGACTTCGCCGCCTACAACGCGGCCTGGGCCGAGGCCTTCCCCGACATCGACCGCGCGCCCTGCCGCACGACCCTGGGAATTACCGCGTTGCCGACCCCGATCGCGATCGAACTCAAATGCATCGCGCGCCTGCCGCGCGCCGCGGAGTAGGACCATGCTGCCCGGACCGATCAACCTGCAAGCCTGGATCGAAGAACACCGCCACCTGCTCAAGCCGCCGGTCGGCAACAAGGTGGTCTATGTCGGCGACTTCATCGTCATGGTCGTCGGCGGCCCCAACCAGCGCACCGACTACCATTGGGATGAAGGTGCGGAGTGGTTCTACCAGCTCGAAGGCGAGATGGTGCTGCGGATCCAGGAAGACGGCGCCGTGCGCGACATCCCGATCCGCGCCGGCGAGACTTTTCTGCTGCCGCCGCGGGTGCCGCATTCGCCGCAGCGCATGCCCGACTCGATCGGCCTGGTGATCGAGCGCCGGCGCCGCCCGGACGAGGACGACGGACTGATGTGGTTCTGCGAACGCTGCAACCACAAGCTGTACGAAGAGTACTTCCATCTGCACAACATCGAGACCGACTTCCCGCCGGTGTTCGATCGCTTCTACGCCTCGACCGAACATCGCAGCTGCAAGCAGTGCGGGCATCTCAATCCGGCGCCCGCGCGCTACACGATGCCGGACACCTGACGCGCGGCCCGGTGCAGGCGCTCATGTCCCCGCTGCTGCCCAAACTGTCTCTGCTGCTCGCCGCGGCACTGCCGGCGAGCGCCCTCGCTGCGCCCGCGGCCGCCGAATCGCAGCCGACCGTGGTGCTGGCAGGACGCCTGATCGCCGAACCCGGTGAACCGAGCCTGGGGCCGCATACGCTGGTGATACGCGACCAGCGTCTGAGCAGGATCGAGCCGGGACTGGATGCCGGCATCGAGCCGGGCGCGCGCGTGCTCGACCTGTCCCAGGCCACGGTGCTGCCCGGCCTGATCGACCTGCATGTGCACCTGGCCATCGATACCAATGCGGACACCACGACCAATGCGTCGGGACCGCGGCTCGCTCTGGCCACCGCGTCCTACGCGCGGCGTCTGCTGCGCGCCGGCGTGACCACGGTGCGCGATACCGGCGACAACAGCGGCGTGACCTACGCGGTGCGCGACGCCATCGACGGCGGCCTGCTGGAGGGCCCGCGCATCCTGGCCGCCGGCCGCATCATCTCGCGCACCGGCGGACACGGCGCCAAGCGCGCCGAGCCCGACCAGGTCCCCTACCCGCCCGCGGCCTGCGACGGCCCGGAATCGTGCCGCCGCGCAGTGCGCCAGAACATCGAGGACGGCGCGGACTGGATCAAGATCACCGTGTCCGGCTCGGGCCGCGAATCCGGCGGCCGCCCGGACGCCGCACCGATCCTGTTCGAGGACGAAGTCGTCGGCGCGGTCTCGGCCGCACGCCAGGCCGATCGCCCGGTCGCCGCGCACGCGCACAGCACCGCCGCGATCAACCTCGCCCTGCGCTCGGGCGTGCGCACCATCGAGCACGGCACCTATTTCGACCAGGAGTCGGTGGCCTTGTTCAAGCGCCAGCACGCCTACCTGGTGCCCACCGCCTTCGTCGCCCGTTACGTGGAATCCAAGCTGGGCACGTTCGCGGGCGGGCGCGACGGCCAGTCCGTCGACGACCTGCGCGCCTGGACTCAGGCGGCCAAGGCCGGGCCGGGGCGCGCCTGGCGCGCGGGGGTGCCGCTGGCGCTGGGCACCGACGGCGGCCCCAGCTTCGCGCCGACCGCGACCGCGCTGGAGGTCCAGTACTACGTCGACTCCGGGGTGCCCCTGCCCGAAGCCGTCCGCGCGGCGACCTCGGGCAATGCCGACGCCCTGGACCTGGGCAAGGAACTGGGGCGGCTGCGCGTGGGCTACCGCGCCGACCTGATCGCGGTCGACGGCGACCCGCAGCGCGACGCCTCGCAGCTGCTGCGCATGCGCATGGTGATGCGGCAGGGCCGGCTGGTCTGCCTGGACGACTGCGTCGAAGCCGCAGCGGGATCGCCAGCACCCTAGCCGGCGATTAGACTCGACCCATGCTCAAGATCGACACCCACGCCCATTACCTGCCGCGCGACTGGCCCGACCTCGCGCGCAAGTTCGGCGACGACCGCTTCCCGGTGATCCACCATACCGACGACGGCCGCCATCGCATCTACAAGGACGGCAAGTTCTTCCGCGAGATCTGGTCCAAGACCTGGGACCCGCAGGAGCGCATCGACGACTACGCGCGTTTCGGCGTGCAGGTGCAGGTGATCAGCACCGTGCCGGTGATGTTCAGCTATTGGGCCAAGCCGCACCACGCGCTGGAACTGCATCAGGCCCTCAACGACCACATGGCCGAGGCCTGCCGCGCCTATCCGCGCCACTACGCCGGCATCGGCACGGTGCCGCTGCAATCGCCGCGCCTGGCGGTGCAGGAGCTGGAGCGCTGCATGGACCAGCTCGGCCTGCAAGGCGTGCAGATCGGCAGCCACGTCAACGACTGGAACCTGGACGCGCCGGAGCTGTTCGAGTTCTTCCAGGCCGCCAGCGACCTCGGCGCGGCGGTGCTGGTGCACCCCTGGGACATGATGGGCGCCGCCGCGATGCCCAAGTACTGGCTGCCCTGGCTGGTCGGCATGCCGGCCGAGCAATCGCGCGCCGCCTGCTGCCTGGTGTTCGGCGGCGTGCTCGAACGCTTGCCCAAGCTGAAGATCTGCATGGCCCACGGCGGCGGCAGCTTCCCCTACACCATCGGCCGCATCGAACACGGCTTCAACATGCGCCCGGACCTGGTCGCCACCGACAACCCGCGTAATCCGCGCGAGTACCTGGGCCGCATGTATTTCGACTCCTGGGTCGCCGATCCGCGCGCGCTGCAGTACCTGCTCGACACCTGCGGCGTGTCGCGGGTGATGCTGGGCACCGACTATCCGTTCCCGCTGGGCGAACAGGAACCCGGCGCCGGCATCGCCTCGCTGAAGCTGCCCGAACCCGACCAGGCCCGGCTCTACCACGGCACCGCCCTGGAATGGCTGGGCCTGCCGTTGTCGCGCTTCTCGTAGCCGCCTGAGCCCGCGCGATGCCGCACCTGACCCTGCACTACACCGCCAACCTCGTCGATTTCGACGCCGACGCGGCGCTGGACACGCTCAACCGCGCGCTTGCCGGCAGCGGCCATTTCGACGAACTCGCAATCAAGAGCCGGGCCCTGCCGCTCGCGCATTACCGCGTCGGCAATGCCGACGAGGGCCGCGCCTTCGTGCACGTACAGCTGAAGATCCTGCCGGGCCGCAACGAAGCGGTGCGGCACGCCTTGTCCGCGATCGTGCTCGACGCCCTGCGCCGCGCGATGCCCGCGCACCATCCGTCCGTGCAGCTGTGCGTCGAAGTCGACGAGCTGTACGCGCCCGCCTACGCCAAGGCCGTCCTAGACGCGAACCTGCCCTGAGTCCATGACCGACCTGTATTCCGAACACCACGCCCTGGCGCTGGACGCCGCCGACCCGCTGCCGACCTTGCGCGATGAGTTCCTGCTGCCGCGCCACGGCGGCGCCGAACAGGCCTATTTCTGCGGCAATTCGCTGGGCCTGCAGCCGCGCGGCGCGCGCGCGCACGTCGAGGAGGTTCTGGACAAATGGGCGCACGAAGCGGTCGAAGGCCACTTCACCGGCCAGGCCCAGTGGATGCCCTATCACCAGCTGGTGCGCGAACCGCTGGCGCGGCTGGTCGGCGCGCAGCCCTCGGAAGTGGTGGCGATGAACTCGCTGACCGCCAACCTGCACCTGATGATGGTCAGCTTCTACCGCCCCACACGCGAGCGCCCGGCGATCCTGATCGAGGCTGGCGCGTTTCCCTCCGACCGGCACGCGGTCGCCTCGCAGATCGGCTTCCACGGTTTCGATCCGGCTACCGATTTGATCGAGCTGGAACCCGATCTGCCCGGCGGCACCTACTCCATGGCCGCCATCGAAGCCGCGATCGCCGAACACGGCCAGCGCCTGGCGCTGGTGCTGTGGCCGGGCATCCAATACCGCAGCGGCCAGGCCTTCGACCTGCGCGCGATCGCGCGTCTGGCCCAGGCGCAGGGCGCGGTCTGCGGTTTCGATCTGGCCCATGCGGTCGGCAACATCGAACTGGCCCTGCACGACAGCGGCGTCGACTTCGCGGTGTGGTGCCACTACAAGTATCTGAACGCCGGACCGGGCGCGGTCGCAGGCTGTTTCGTGCACGAGCGCCACGCCCGCAGCGAGCGCCCGCGCTTCGCCGGCTGGTGGGGCCATGAAGCGGCGACGCGCTTCCGCATGGGCCCGCAGTTCGTGCCCACGCCGGGCGCCGAAGGCTGGCAGCTGAGCAATCCGCCGATCCTCGGCCTGGCGCCGCTGCGCGCCTCGCTGGACCTGTTCGATCGGGTCGGCATGCCGGCGCTGCGGGCCAAATCGCTGCGCCTGACCGGCTACCTGGAAGCGCTGATTCGCGGCCGCCTGTCCGAGACCCTGCAGATCGCGACGCCCGACGATCCAGCCCAGCGCGGCTGCCAGTTGTCGCTGCGCGTGGTCGGCGGCCGCGGTCTCAGCGGCCGCGACGCCGGCCGCGCACTGTTCGAATACCTGGCCGGCAACGGCGTGCTCGGCGACTGGCGCGAACCCGACGTGATCCGCATTTCGCCGGCGCCGTTGTACAACACGCATGCGGATGTGCTGCGGTTCGTGAAGGCGGTGGAGAGCTGGCGGGACGGTGATGCCTAAGGCCGCTACTCCCGCTCGGTCAAGAACACAGGCGGTTGTTCTTGCCGTCATTCCCGCGAAGGCGGGAATCCAGTAACCCGACGCAATGAGCAAGTCGCCTGCGATCTACCTACTAGCCAACTCCCGCAAAGGCACGCTTTACGTGGGAGTAACCAGCAACCTGATGGCGCGCATCTGGCAACATCGTGAGCACATCACCGAGGGCTTCAGCAAACGCTACGATGTGACCCGCCTGGTGTGGTACGAACTGACGGAATCGATGGAAAGCGCGATACAGCGCGAGAAGCAGATCAAGAAGTGGAATCGGGAATGGAAGATTCGCCTGATCGAAGAGCGGAATCCGACCTGGAGGGATTTATGGCCGGAGATCGTGGGTAACGCTGAAGTTCCTGGATTCCCGCCTTCGCGGGAATGACGGCAAGAGCAACAGCGGCGGCTTGTACGAGTAGCAGTAGTGGCAATGGCCGACCGCTCGCGTCCACGCGAGAGCGACGGCAAAAACAACAGCCCAAGAGTGAAGCGCCTTGACCGCAGACCATTCCAAGCACCTCACCATCATCGGCGCCGGCCTGGCCGGAGCGCTGCTGGCCACCCTGCTCGCCCGCCGCGGCTGGGACGTCGATGTGTACGAGAAACGCGGCGATCCGCGCCTGAAGGGTTATCAGGGCGGACGCTCGATCAATTTGGCCCTGGCCGAACGCGGACTGCACGCGTTGCGCCTGGCCGGCGCCGACCAGGCGGTCATGGCGCAGGCGGTGATGATGCGCGGACGCATGGTCCACTTCCTCGACGGCCGCACCGACCTGCAGCGCTACGGCCGCGACGACAGCGAGGTGATCTGGTCGGTGCACCGCGGCGAGCTCAACCTGATCCTGCTGCAGATCGCCGAAGACGCCGGCGCGCGCCTGCACTTCCATCGCGGCCTGCAGTCGGTGGACTTCGACGCCCGTGTCGCCCGCTTCCTCGACGAGCGCGACGGCAGTACGCACGATGCGGGCTTCGGCAGCCTGGTCGGCGCCGACGGCGCCGGCTCCGCCTTGCGCGCGGCGATGAACCGCGCCGCCGACCTGGGCGAGCGCACCGAATTCCTCGGCCATTCCTACAAGGAGCTGGAGATTCCGCCGGCGCCGGACGGCAGCTTCAGCATCGAGCCCAATGCGCTGCACATCTGGCCGCGCGGGCGCTACATGTGCATCGCCCTGCCCAACGACGAGCGCACCTTCACCGTTACCTTGTTCCTTCCCAACGAAGGCGAGCCCAGCTTCGCCACCATCCGCGATGGCAGCGACGCGCGCGCCCTGTTCGAACGCGACTTCGCCGACGCCCTGCCGCTGATCCCGAACCTGGAACAGGACTTCGAACGCAACCCGGCCGGCCTGCTCGCCACGCTCTACCTCGAGCGCTGGCACCTGGACGAGCGCGCGGTGCTGCTCGGCGATGCCGCGCACGCGATGGTGCCGTTCCACGGCCAGGGCATGAACTGCGCCTTCGAGGACTGCGTGGCCCTCGCCCGGCATCTGGAGGATGGCGCCGACCGCGCCGCCGCGTTCGCCGCATTCCAGGCCCAGCGCCTGCCGAACGCGCGCGCGATCCAGGCCATGGCGCTGGAGAACTACCTGGAGATGCGCGACCGCGTCGACGACGACGACTACCTGCTGCAGCGCGCCCTGGAGCGCAAGCTCGGCGAGCGTCATCCCGACCGCTTCATGCCGCGCTACGCCATGGTCACCTTCCACCGCATGCCCTACGCGGTCGCGTTCGAACGCGGCAACCTGCAGCGCGAACTGCTGGTCGAACTGACCCGCGGCCACGACAGTCTGGATAGCCTGGACTGGGACGCGGTCGATGCGGCGGTGCGCGAACGCCTTTCGCCCCTGCCTGCGGACGACTGACGCGCATGCCCGCGAGCTTCCTGTTCTACGACCTGGAAACCTACGGCGCCGACCCGCGCACGACCCGCATCGCCCAGTTCGCAGCGATCCGCACCGACGCCGACCTCAACGAGATCGAAGAGCCGATCAGCCTCTTCGTCCGTCCCGCCGACGACCTGCTGCCCTCGCCGACCGCGACCCTGATCACCGGGATCGCGCCGCAGGATGCGCTGCGCGACGGCATGAACGAAGCCGAGGCCTTCGCCCTGATCTTCGACGAGATGGCGCGCCCGGAAACCTGCAGCCTGGGCTACAACTCGCTGCGCTTCGACGACGAGTTCGTGCGTTACGGCCTGTTCCGCAATTTCTACGACGCCTACGAACGCGAATGGCGCGGCGGCAATTCGCGCTGGGACCTGCTCGACGTGCTGCGCCTGGCGCATGCGCTGCGCCCCGAGGGCCTGGTCTGGCCGCAGCGCGAGGACGGAGCGACCTCGTTCAGGCTCGAGCACCTGGCGCACGCCAACGACGTGCGCGTAGGCGACGCCCATGAGGCGCTGTCGGACGTGCGCGCCCTGATCGGCCTGGCGCGCAAGCTCAAGGCCGCGCAGCCCAAATTGTGGGATTACGCTTTGCGCCTGCGCGACAAGCGCTACGCCGGCAGCCTGGTCGACGTGGTCGGGATGAAGCCGGTGCTGCACGTGTCGCAACGGTTCCCGGCCAGCCGGCTGTGCTCGGCCGCGGTACTGCCGATCGCGCGCCATCCGCGCATCGACAGCCGCATCATCGTGTTCGACCTGGACCAGGACCCCGACGCGCTGCTGCGCCTGGACGCCGACGGCATCGCCGACCGCCTGTACACGCCCAGCGCCGACCTGCCCGAGGGCGAGTCGCGGATCGCGCTCAAGGAAGTGCACCTCAACCGCTGCCCGGCGCTGATCGCCTGGGATCATCTGCGCGAACCGGACTTCGAGCGTCTCAAGATCGACCCGGCGCTGATCGAGCGCCGCGCCGCGGTACTGCGCGCGGTCGGTCCGGCGCTGGCCGACAAGGTACGCCGGGTCTACGGCAACGAGCGCGAACGCTCGCCCTCCGACGCCGACGCCTCGCTCTACGACGGCTTCATCGGCGACGGCGACAAGCGCCTGTTCGCGCAAGTGCGCACCACCGCGCCGGCGGCGCTGGCCAGCACCGCGTTCGCCTTCCGCGACGCGCGCCTGCCCGAACTGCTGTTCCGCTATCGCGCCCGTAACTGGCCGCAGACCCTGTCGGTCGAGGAGCGCGAACGCTGGGACGACTACCGGCGCCGGCGCCTGTACCAGGACGCGGGGCTGGGCGAATACAACTTCGAACGCTTCCGCACCGAGTTGGCCGCCCTGCGCCAGGCGCACGCCGACGACGGCCCGCGACTGGCCCTGCTCGACCGCCTCGAAGCCTGGGGCCGCGATATCGACGCCGGCTTGAGCTGAGGCCGGCTAAGCTTCAGCCATCCCCACGAAACCGATCCGTATGAGCCGCTATTTTTCCGACGCCAGCTTCAAGTTCCTGCGCGGTCTGGCGCGCCACAACGAACGCGAATGGTTCCAGGCCCACAAGGCCGACTACGACGACAACGTACGCGGCCCGTTCCAGCGCCTGCTCACCGATCTGCAACCGGTGCTGGCCGAGGTCAGCGAGCACTACCGGGCCGAGCCCAAGACCGTCGGCGGTTCGCTGTTCCGGATCCAGCGCGACACCCGCTTCGCCAACGACAAGACGCCCTACAAGACCTGGCAGGGCGCGCGCCTGTTCCACGAACGCGGGCGCCAGATCGAGGCGCCGTCGTTCTATCTGCACCTGCAGCCGGGCAACTGCTTCATCGCCTCCGGCCTGTGGCATCCGGAATCGGACACGCTGCGGCGCATCCGCCACTTCATCCTCGACAACCCCGGCAGTTGGAAGGCCGCGGCGCACGCGCCCAAGTTCCGGCGCCGTTTCGATCTGGACGAGGACGAGATGCTGACCCGCATGCCGCGCGGCTTTCCCGACGATTTCGAGTTCGCCCAGGACTTGCGGCGCAAGAACTTCGTGGCCTTGCGCGCGATCGACGATGAGGTGATGACCGGTCCGCGCCTGTTGAAAGCGCTGGAAACCGATCTGAACGGCCTGGCGCCCTTCACCGACTATCTTTGCGCGGCGCTGGACCTGGAGTTCTGATCCGCGGGCGGCCTATTTCCCGAATTGCTCAATCCCAACGAGGCTGCCGCGCACAGCGAGCGTTCAAGCAAGCCCGGGCCCTACGGCGCTAAGCTGGGCCCATCTCACGCGCGGTGAACCTGCATGAAGAAGTGGATCGCCCTGATCGTCCTCGTCCTGGCGCTGCTGGCCGGTTACGTCGCCGCCGGGCCCTATCTGACCGTCGACGCGATCCGCAAAGCGGTGCAGGAGCAGGACACCGCCGCGCTGTCCGAGCACGTCGACTTTCCGGCCTTGCGGCTGAGCCTGAAGGCGCAGCTAGAAGACTACCTGGTGCGCCAGGCCGGCGAGGACATGCAGTCCAATCCCATCGGCGCGATCGCGGTGCGCATCGCCGGCGCCGCCGCCGGCGGCGCGGTCGATGCGCTGGCCACGCCGATCGGGATCGGCGCGGTGCTCGAGGGCCGCAATCTGTTCAATCGCCTCGGCGGCGGCGGTCGCGGCCAGGACGTCTACGCACCCAACCTGCCCAACGACCCGCTCAAGGACGCCAAGTACGGCTTCGAATCGCCATCGCGCTTCACCGCCACAGTCAACAATGCCGACGGCGAGCCGGTGGTGTTCGTGCTGACGCGTTCGGGATTGAGCTGGAAGCTCAGCGACATCCGCCTGCCGATCGGCGAGCCGCCCGCGCCGCGCTGAGGCTCGCCTCAGCGGTTGGCGACGCCGTGCGGCACGTGGCCGGCGGCGACGTGGTCGCGCGCCGAGACGATGTTGTGCTCGGAATCGTCGAAGAAGATGTCGGCGCCGAAGGCCTCCAGGAACGGCCCCTTGGCGCGGCCGCCGAGGAACAGAGCTTCGTCCAGGCGGATGCCCCACTCGCGCAGGGTGCGGATCACCCGTTCGTGCGCGGGCACCGAACGCGCGGTGACCAGGGCGGTGCGGATCGGCGCGTCCGGCCCGATCGGGAACGCGGCCTGGAGCCGATGCAGCGCGTCCAGGAAACCGCGGAACGGGCCGCCCGAGAGCGGATCGCCGGCATGGTCGCGCTCGTGCTGGGCGAACGCGGCCAGGCCGCCCTCGCGCGACACCCGCTCGCCCTCGTCGTCGAAGATCACCGCGTCGCCGTCGAAGGCGATGCGCAGCTGGTCGTGGCGCTGCTGCGGCGCTTTCGCCGGCAGCAAGGTGGCCGCGGCGACGCCCGCGATGAGCGCACTGCGCACGTCCTCGGCGTGGGCCGACAGGAACAAGTCGGCGCCGAACGGCTTGATGTAGGGGAACGGCGGCGCGCCGTTGCTGAACGCGGCGCGCTTGATCGACAGACCATGGTGGGCGATCGAATTGAAGATGCGCAGGCCGCTGTCGGCGGAATTGCGCGAGATCAGGATCACCTCGACCCGCGGCGCCTCCGCCGGCGCGCCCTCGTTGAGCGCGAGCAGCTTGCGCACCAGCGGGAAGGCGATGCCGGGCGCGAGCAGGTCGTCTTCGTGCTCGCGCTGGAAATCGGCGTAGGCGTCCAGCCCCTCGCGCTCGAACAGCAGGTGGCTCTCCTCCATGTCGAACAGGGTTCGCGAAGAGATCGCTACGATCAGGGGGTCGGCGTCGCGGTCGGGCATGCGGCTATTGTGCCTCGTGCGGCGTCTCGGCGCTTGCGACA
Source organism: Lysobacter sp. Root667 (assembly GCF_001427715.1). Taxonomy (NCBI): domain Bacteria; kingdom Pseudomonadati; phylum Pseudomonadota; class Gammaproteobacteria; order Lysobacterales; family Lysobacteraceae; genus Lysobacter; species Lysobacter sp. Root667. The sequence goes on along the minus strand of NZ_LMHF01000013.1, from coordinate 306,167 downwards.
GTGGGGGATGAACGGCGCCCCGCGGGGACTGCCTTCGACGACCACGAAACCCCAACCAGGACGCGAGTCACGCCCTCTGTAGGAGCGGCGTAAGCCGCGATCACCTTGTCGATGGAGTTGCGCTGTCGCGGCTTACGCCGCTCCTACAGAAAGCAGGGCGTTGCCCGACCGTGGCGCTAACCGCTGGTGAACTGCTCGATCAGCATGCGCTCTTCGAGGTTGTGCTCGGGATCGAACAGCAGGGTCACGGTGCGATCGCGCGATTCGCGGATCATGACCTCGACGATGTCGCGCACTTCGTGCGAATCGGCGGTCGCGCTGACCGGGCGCTTGTACGGGTCGAGCACCTGGAAGCGCACTTCGGTGTCGGCCTTGAGCAAGGCGCCGCGCCAGCGTCGCGGCCGGAACGCGGCGATCGGGGTCAGCGCGATCACGCTCGAACCCAGCGGCAGAATCGGGCCGTGCGCGGAGAAGTTATAGGCGGTGCTGCCGGCCGGCGTCGCCACCAGCACGCCGTCGCAGATCAGTTCGTCCAGGCGGGTCTGGCCGTTGAGGTCGATGCGCAGGTGCGCGGCCTGGCGGGTCTGACGCAGCAGCGAGACCTCGTTGTAGGCCAGCGAACCGACGGTGGCGCCGGACTCGGTCTGCGCGACCATCTCCAGCGGACGCAGCACCGCCGGTTCGGCCGCCGCCAGGCGTTCGAGCAGGCCGTCGCCGTGCTGGTTCATCAGGAATCCGACCGTGCCCAGCTTCATGCCGTACACCGGCTTGCCCAGGCTGCCGTAGCGATGCAGGGTCTGCAGCATGAACCCGTCGCCGCCGAGCGCGGCCAGGACGTCGGCGTCGGCCGGTTCGTACTGGCCGTGGCGCGCGATCAACTCGGCGAGCGCGCGTTGCGCTTCGTCGATAGGACTGGCGAGGAAGGCGATGCGAGGCGTCGCGGTCATCGGCGGCTCCGAACGGATGGCGACCGCAGCATAACCCGAGCTACGGGAAATGCCGATGACGGGGCGTTCCGCACGGACGCGGAAGAATGCAACCGCTTTACGGTAGGAGCGGCGTAAGCCGCGACCGGCGTCGTTGCCGAAACTGCGCGGTCGCGGCTTACGCCGCTCCTACCCCAAGGCTTGCGTATCGTCCCTCTCCCGCCTTCGGGAGAGGGACGCTTGACTCAGCCGCGCGAGGCCAGCTGCGACAGGCGCTGCACCGCGACCGAGACGGTCGGGTAGTCCAGCGATTTCTGCGCGGCGAGCTCGTTGAGCATGGCCAGGGTGAAACGCAGCGAAACGTCGTCGCGTTCCAGCCAATGCTTGACCTTGGCCTCGGCGGTGGCGCCGGGCATGGCCAGCACCTGGCCGACCAGGATGCGCTGCTGCGTGCCCAGTTCCTCGCGCAACACACCGCGGGCGACCGCATGCCAGCGGCCGTCGACGGTGAGCGCGTCGATCTGCTCCTGCAGCCACGGCAGGCGCAACGCCTCGCCGAGACGGAAGTGGACCTTGGCCACATCGACCGGCTTGAGCTTGCGCTCGCGCGCGACTTCGATGACGTCGCAGCTCGGCTCCAGGTACGGCAGGGCCGCGAGCTGGTCGGCCAGCGCCACCGGCACGCCCTTGGCCTTCCAGTCGGCGAAGCTGGCTTCGTAATCCGGACGCTGGCCGTCGCCGAGGATGCCCTTGCCGGCGCGGATGTCCTTGAAACCGTCGTGATAGCGCGCGACCGCGGTGGCGATGTCCGGAATCGCGCCCGGACGCGACAGCAGCCAGCGCGTGAACGAACGCTGCAGGTTCCAGATCACCTGCAGGGCGTCGATCTGGGTCGACTCGGCGATCTTGCCGTCGAGCGCGTCGATCTGCGCCCATAGCTCGCGCGCGTCCAGGGTCTCGCGGGTGATGGTGAAGGCCTTGGCGACCTCGCCCGGGGTGCGGCCGCTGTCTTCCTGCATGCGCAGCAGGAAGGTCGCGCCCATCCGGTTGATGGTCGAGTTGGTCACCGCGGTGGCGATGATCTCGCGCTTCAGGCGATGGTTCTCCATCGCCTTGGCGTATTTCTTCTGCAGCGGCTCGGGGAAGTAGCGCACCAGTTCCTTGGACAGGTACGGATCTTCCGGCACGTCCGAGTCCAGCAGCTGCTGGAACGCCACCAGCTTGGAGTAGGACAGCAGCACCGACAGTTCCGGACGGGTCAGGCCCTGGCCGCGCGCCTTGCGCTCAGCGATCTCCGCGTCGCTCGGCAGGAACTCGATCTGGCGGTCGAGCAGGCCCTGCGATTCCAGGGTGCGGATGAAGTGCTGCTTGGAGCCCAGGCGCGACAGGCTCATCCGCTCCATCAGGCTGATCGCCTGGTTCTGGCGGTAGTTGTCGTTGAGCACCAGTGCGGCGACCTCGTCGGTCATCGAGGCCAGCAGCTTGTTGCGCTCGGGCAGGCTCAGCTTCTTGGCCTGGACCTGGCCGTTGAGCAGGATCTTGATGTTGACCTCGTGGTCCGAGGTGTCCACGCCGGCCGAGTTGTCGATGAAGTCGGTGTTGAGCAGCACGCCGTGCTGCGCGGCCTCGATGCGGCCGAGCTGGGTCAGGCCCAGGTTGCCGCCCTCGCCCACCATCTTGCAGCGCAGCTCGTTGCCGTTGACGCGCAGGCCGTTGTTGGCGCGGTCGCCGACGTCGGCGTTGGACTCCCCGCTGGACTTGACGTAGGTGCCGATGCCGCCGTTCCACAGCAGGTCGACCGGCGCCTTGAGGATCGCGCTCATCAGCTCGGTCGGGCTCATCGCGGCGATGCCGGCGTCGATGCCCAGCGCAGCTTTGATCTCCGGCGACAGCGCGATCGACTTGGCCGAGCGCGGATACACGCCGCCGCCCTTGCCGATCAGCTTCTTGTCGTAGTCGTCCCAGCTCGAACGCGGCAGCTTGAACAGGCGCTCGCGCTCCTTGAAGGTCTTGGCCGCGTCCGGGTTCGGATCGAGGAAAATGTGGCGGTGGTCGAAGGCCGCGACCAGGCGGATGTGCTTGCTCAGCAGCATGCCGTTGCCGAACACGTCGCCGGACATGTCGCCGATGCCGACAGCGGTGAAGTCCTGGGTCTGGCTGTCGCGGCCGAGGCTGCGGAAGTGGCGCATGACCGACTCCCAGGCGCCCTTGGCGGTGATGCCCATGCCCTTGTGGTCGTAGCCGACCGAGCCGCCGGAGGCGAAGGCGTCGTCGAGCCAGAAACCGTGCTCGGCGGCGATGCCATTGGCGATGTCGGAGAACGTGGCCGTGCCCTTGTCGGCGGCGACGACCAGGTAGGGATCGTCGTTGTCGTGGCGGACCACGTCGCGCGGCGCCACGATCTTGCCGTCGACGATGTTGTCGGTGATGTCGAGCAGGCCGTTGATGAACATCTTGTAGCAGGCGATGCCTTCGGCCAGCACCGCGTCGCGGTCGCCGCCGACCGGCGGACGCTTGGCGAAGAAGCCGCCCTTGGAACCGACCGGCACGATCACGGTGTTCTTGACCATCTGCGCCTTGACCAGGCCCAGCACCTCGGTGCGGAAGTCCTCGCGGCGGTCCGACCAGCGCAGGCCGCCGCGGGCGACCGGGCCGAAGCGCAGGTGCACGCCTTCCACGCGCGGGCCGTAGACGAAGATTTCGCGGTACGGACGCGGCTTGGGCAGGTCCGGCACCAGCGCCGAATCGAACTTGTAGCTGACGTAGCCGCGCTCGCCGCCGTTGGCCGGACGCTGGTAGTAGCTGGTGCGCAGGGTGGCGTCGATCACGCCGATGAAGCTGCGCAGGATGCGGTCCTCGTCGAGGCTGGAAACGCGGTCGAGCAGGCCCTTGAGGGTCGAGCGGGTGATGTCGATCTGCTGCTCGCGCTTGCCGTTGCGGGCCTCGATGACCGGCTGCAACGCTGCCAGCGTGGCCTCGTCGCCGCTGGCCAGCGCCTGCAGCTGCTGGCTCAGGCGCTCGATGCCGGCCTTGATTTCGGCCTTGCTCTCCTTGCCGGTGCAGGGATCGAAGCGGGCCTCGAACAGCTCGACCAGCAGGCGCGCCAGCAACGGGTAGCGGAAGAAGGTTTCCTCGACGTAGCTCTGCGAGAACGGCACGCCGACCTGCAGCAGGTACTTGCAGTAGGCGCGCAGCATCGCGACCTGGCGCCAGGACAGGTTGGCGGCCAGGATCAGGCGGTTGAAGCCGTCGTTCTCGGCGTTGCCGCGCCAGATCTGGCCGAACGCGTCCTCGAAGGTTTCGTCCAGGCGCGACACGTCGACTTCGGCACCGGCGGTTTCGACCTCGAAGTCCTGGATGTACAGCGGCGTGTCGCCGGCGACCAGGCGATAGGGGTGCTCGGAGATCACCCGCAGGCCCATGTTCTCCATCATCGGCAGCGCGTCCGACAGCGGAATGTCGTCGTGCTGGCGGTAGAACTTGAAGCGCAGCCCGCCCTCGCCGCTGCCGATGCGGCGCAGGTTGAGGCGCAGGTCGTCGGGACCGGTCAGCGCGTCCAGGTGCTCGATGTCGTTGGCGGCGACCGCGGCGGAGACTTCGTCGACGTAGCCGCTCGGCAGCGCACGGCCGTACTGGTTGATCAGGGCCAGGCCGCGTTCCTCGCCATGGCGCGCGACCAGGGCTTCGCGCAGCTCGTCGCGACGGTCGCGCACGATCTGGGCCAGCTCGGCCTCGATCGCGGCGTTGTCGATCTGGATCGCTTCGCCCGACTTCGGGCGCACGATCAGGTGCAGCTGGGCCAGCGGCGATTCGCCGATCAGCACCGTGGTGTCGACCTGCTCGCCGTGCAGCATGCGCTTGAGCATGGCCTCGATGCGCAGGCGCACATCGGTGTTGAAGCGATCGCGCGGGATGTAGACCAGGCCGGAGAAGAAACGGCCGTAGCGGTCGCGGCGCAGGAACAGCTTGCTGCGCACGCGCTCCTGCAGGCCGAGGATGCCAGAGGCCGTACGCAGCAGTTCCTCTTCGCCGGACTGGAACAGCTCGTCGCGCGGCAGGGTCTCGACGATGTGACGCAGGGCCTTGCCGCTGTGGCTGTCGGACGACAGGCCGGACTTCTCCATCACATAGGCGTGGCGCTGGCGCACCAGCGGGATCTCCCAGGGGCGGCGGTTGTAGGCGCTGGAGGTGTACAGGCCGATGAAGCGCTCCTCGCGCACCGGCTTGCCGTCGGCGTCGAAGCTGAGCACGCCGATGTAGTCCATGTAGCCCGGACGGTGCACCGAGGAACGGGCGTTGGTCTTGGTCAGGATCAGCGCGTCGACCGAACCCGACTGCGGCATGTAATGCGCGGCCAGCGAGGTCAGCGCACGCGGTTTGCCGGCGTCGTGTCCGCGCAGCAGGCCCAGGCCGCTGTCGGGGACCGCGCACAGCACTTCCTGGCCGCCCTTCTTGGTCACTTCGTATTCGCGGTAACCCAGGAAGGTGAAATGGTTCTCGGCGGCCCAGCGCAGGAACTCCTGCGCCTCGCGGCGGCCTTCGTCGCTGACCGGCAGCTTGCGGCCGCCCAGGGCTTCGGCGACTTCGCCCATCTTGTCGCGCATCTGCGCCCAGTCGCGCACGATCGCGCGCACGTCCTCGAGCACGGCTTCCAGCGCCTTCTGCACGCGCGGCATGGCGTCGGCCGACTGGCGGTCGATCTCCAGATGCATCAGCGACTCGGCCACGCCCTCGCCGACGGCGACGATCTTGCCGGCCTTGTCGCGGCGGAAGGTCACCACCGGGTGGCCCAGCACGTGCACGCCGATGCCCTGCTCGGCCAAGGCCATGGTCACCGAATCGACCAGGAACGGCATGTCGTCGTTGGCGATCTGCAGCACCGTGTGCGCCGATTCCCAGCCGTGGGTCTTGATGGTCGGGTTGAACAGGCGCACCAGCGCCTTGCCGGTCTTGCGCGCGCGCGCGAATTCGAGGAAGTCGCTGGCCAGCGCGGCCCAGCCGTCGGGGCTGTGCTGCGGCAGCTCGTCGCCGCTCATGCGCCGATAGAACGCCTGGGCGAAGGCCTCGGCCTCGGCGTGGCGCGCCTTGGGCAGGCGCTTGCGCATCGCGGCGATGATCGGCTCGAGGGACACGGCGTCGCTCTTGGGCGCCGCGGTCTTGCTGGCGGAGCGCTTGGCGGACACCGGTTTTGCGGCGGCCTGGACGGTCGTTTTCGCGGCTTTGGGTTTGCTGCTCATGGGAACTTGGAGGTCCGATGGAATGAGGCCCACGCTCGCGCATGGGCCGTGAAGAGATTCAGTTCGCGGATGTGACGGCTGAGGTGACGGCTGGATGCAGGGCGACGCGTCCGCGGGCCCGCAGGCCCACGTCGCGTTCGACGGTCTTTGATACCCGGAGACCGCGGCCGCGATCCCCGGGTGAGGCGGTGACTCGATACGAGCCGGTACGCTTCATATCGATGCGTTTCATGCCGTAGCGGTCAGCGCAGACCGGTTTCGTTGCGGGCGATCACCAGGCGCTGGATCTCGCTGGTGCCTTCGTAGATCTCGGTGATCTTGGCGTCGCGGAAATAGCGCTCCAGCGGCATTTCCTTGGAGTAGCCCATGCCGCCGTGGATCTGCACGGCCTGATGGGCGATCCACATCGCCGCCTCGGAGGCGGTGAGCTTGGCGATCGCGGCCTCGTTGCTGAAGCGGCCGCCGCTCTTCTCGGTCTGGCCCTTCTGCCAGGCCGCGCGCAAGGTCAGCAGCAGGGCCGCGTCGAGCTTGCACTTCATGTCGGCGATCTTGGCCTGGGTCATCTGGAACGCGCCGATCGGCTGGCCGAAGGCCTTGCGCTCGCGCACGTAGGCCAAGGTGGCCTCATAGGCGGCACGGGCGATGCCGATGGCCTGGCTGGCGATGCCGATACGGCCGGCGTCGAGCACGCCCATCGCGATCTTGAAGCCGTGACCTTCCTCGCCGAGCACGTCCTCGGGACGGGCGACGTAGTCCTCGAACTCGATCTCGCAGGTGGCCGAGGCGCGGATGCCGAGCTTGGGCTCGGTCTTGCCGCGGTGGAAGCCCGGACGCGAGGTGTCGACCATGAACGCGGTGATGCCACGGGCGCCCTTGTCCGGGTCGGTCATGGCGAACAGGACGATGTACTTGGCGACCGGGCCGGAGGTGATCCAGCTCTTCTTGCCGTTGATCACGAACGAGCCGTCGGCCTGCTTGACCGCCTTGCAGCGCATCGCGGTGGCGTCGGAACCCGACTGCGGCTCGGTCAGGGCGAAGGCGCCGATCTCGCGACCCTCGGCGATGGCGCGCACGTAGAGCTGCTTCTGCTCTTCGGTACCGAACTTGAGAATGCCGTTGCAGAACAGCGAATTGTTCACCGACACGATGGTCGAGTGGGCGGCGTCGCCGGCGGCGATCTCGACCATGGCCAGCACGTAGCTGATCGGGTCCATGCCCGCGCCGCCGTACTCGGCCGGCACTTCGATGCCCATCAGGCCGTTCTCGCCCAGGGTGCGGATGTTCTCAAGCGGGAATTCGCCGGTCCGGTCGTGGTGCTCGGCGCTGGGAGCAATCTTTTCCTGGGCGATACGACGCGCCACGTCCTGGATCATCAACTGCTCTTCGGTAAAGCCAAAATCCACGTCGGCACCTCTGTTGGTTCTGGTTCTGGGCACGGCGGTGAAACCGGCCCCGGGACAGGGACCCGAACGCGGGAAACCCGGGTGCGGATCGAGCCGCGGCCATCGTTCCGCGGCCGCTGCGCGAATTGTAGCCGCGCCCGCCGAATAACCCCACCTCCCGCCCCAACGCCAGCTGCATCGCAGGCGGCGCGAGACTTGACCCTTTCGGGCGCGCGGAGGACACTTATCGCTGTATCGCGATAGGTTGATAGAAGCCGAAGCGGAGATTCGCGACCCGCCAGGGCGACGGCGCCCTCCGGTCTCCGGGTTTCGGCCTCCGAATCCGCATCTGCGAATCGCGCGCTCCAATCACGCACTCAATCATGTATCCCAAGGCTTAAACATGGATCTGGAAGGCTGGTCGTCACGACTCAAGGTGTTCGCCGACGCCACCCGCGTGCGTCTGCTGGCCCTGCTCGAAGGCGAGGAGCTCACCGTGGCCGAGCTGTCGGCGATCACCCGCCTGGCCCAGCCGCGCGTGTCGACACACTTGTCCAAGCTCAAGGAGGCCGGCCTGGTGCGCGACCGCCGCGCCGGCGTGTCGGCCTATTACCGCTTCGACGAAGCCGCGCTGGACCAGGCCCAACGCGCCCTGTGGCAGACCCTGAGCACCGGCAGCGACGATCCCTTGCTGCGCCAGGACGCCGAGCGCGTGGCCGCGGTGCTGTCGATGCGCGCCGCCGACCAGAACTGGGCCGACTCGGTCGCCGGCGACATGGAACGCCACTACTCCCCGGGTCGCACCTGGGAAGCGCTGGCGCGTTCGGCGGTACCGCTGCTGCAGCCCGGCGACGTGCTCGACATCGCCTCCGGCGACGGCGTGCTGGCCGAACTGCTGGCGCCGCATTCCAACCGCTATCTGTGCCTGGACGCCAGCACCAAGGTCGTGGCCGCCGCCTCCGACCGCCTGCGCCGGCTCAGCAACGTCGAAGTGCGCGAAGGCGACATGCACGCGCTGCCGTTCCCCGACCGCAGCTTCGACCTGGTGGTGCTGATGCACGCCCTGACCTACGCCGAGCACCCCGCGCAGGCGGTGGCCGAGGCCGCGCGCGTACTGCGCCCGGGCGGCCGCCTGCTGCTGACCAGCCTGGCCCGGCACGAGCACCGCGGCGTGGTCGCGGCCTACGGCCACGTCAACCTGGGCTTCTCCGAGAAAGATCTGCAGAAGTTCTCGACCAAGGCCGGTTTCGACATCGTCAGCTGCGAGACCGTGACCCGCGAACGCCGGCCGCCGCATTTCGAAGTCATCGCCCTGATCGCACGCAAACCCGCCGACCCCGACGCCCCCGCGCGCAAGCCGTCCAAGAAGGCCTGAACAATGAAGACCCTCCCCTGGCACAACCCCGCCCGCGCGCAAGCGCTGCAGCAAGCGCTGGCCGCCCGCATCCTGGTCATGGACGGCGCGATGGGCACCATGATCCAGCGCCACGAACTCGACGAAGCCGCCTACCGCGGCGAGCGCTTCGCCGAAGGCTACGACGGCCTGCGCGCGGCCATCGAAGCGGGCCACGAACACGGCGAAGGCTGCGGCTGCGCGCGCGACCAGCGCGGCAACAACGACCTGCTCAGCCTGACCCGGCCCGAGATCATCTCCGGCATCCACAGCGAGTACCTGGCCGCCGGCGCCGACCTGATCGAGACCAACACCTTCAACTCGACCACGATCTCGCTGGCCGACTACGGCCTGGAGCACCTGGCCTACGAACTCAACGCGACCGGCGCACGCCTGGCGCGCGAGGCCTGCGATGCCGCCGAAGCGCTGGACCCGAGCCGCCCGCGCTTCGTGATCGGCGTGCTCGGCCCGACCAGCCGCACCGCCTCGCTGAGCCCCGACGTGAATCGCCCCGGCTACCGCGCGGTGACCTTCGACGAGTTGCGCATCGCCTACCGCGAAGCCACCGACGGCCTGATCGACGGCGGCGCCGACGTGATCATGGTCGAGACCATCTTCGACACCCTCAACGCCAAGGCCGCGGTATTCGCGGTCGAGGAAGCCTTCGATGCGCGCGGCGTGCGGCTGCCGCTGATGATCTCCGGCACCATCACCGACGCCTCCGGCCGCACCCTGTCCGGCCAGACCGCGGAAGCCTTCTGGTACTCGCTGCGCCACGTCCAACCGCTGGCCATCGGCCTGAACTGCGCGCTAGGCGCCAAGGACCTGCGCGTGCACGTGGACGTGCTGGCCCAGGTCGCCGACGCCTACGTCAGCGCCCATCCCAACGCCGGCCTGCCCAACGCCTTCGGCGGCTACGACGAAACCCCGGAAGACATGGCCGCGGTGCTGTCCGAGTTCGTCGAGGCCGGGCTGCTGAACCTGGTCGGCGGCTGCTGCGGCACCACCCCGGCGCATATCGCCGCGATCGCCGCGGTGGTCGAGGGCGTGGAACCGCGCCGCCTGCCGCAGGTGGTCAGCGCCGCGGCGTGAATCAGCAACGAGTCATGAGAAAACAGGAACGAGCACAAGCACTACAACTCGTTGCTCGTTCCTGTTCATTAGTTCCCTGTCTCAAGAGCACTTTCAGACCCGACCCCGAATGACATCCGCACTCCCCCGCCAAACCCGCCTCAGCGGCCTCGAACCGCTGCAGATCACGCCCGAAAGCAACTTCATCAACGTCGGCGAACGCACCAACGTCACCGGCAGCGCCCAGTTCAAGAAACTGATCATGGAAGGCCGCCTGGACGAAGCCGTGGTGGTCGCGCGCCAGCAGGTCGAGAACGGTGCCCAGGTCATCGACGTCAATATGGACGAGGGCCTGCTCGACTCCGAAAAGGCGATGGTCGACTACCTCAACCTGATCGCCGCCGAGCCCGACATCGCACGCGTGCCGGTGATGGTCGACAGCTCCAAGTGGAGCGTGATCGAGGCCGGCCTGAAGTGCCTGCAGGGCAAGGGCATCGTCAATTCGATCTCGATGAAGGAAGGCGAGGAGGAATTCCTGCGCCAGGCGCGGCTGGTGCGCCGCTACGGCGCGGCCGTGGTGGTCATGGCCTTCGACGAGGTCGGCCAGGCCGACACCATCGAGCGCAAGGTCGACATCTCCTCGCGCGCCTACCGGCTGCTGACCGAACAGATCGGGTTCCCGCCCGAGGACATCATCTTCGACCCCAACGTGTTCGCGATCGCCACCGGCATCGAGGAACACAACAACTACGCGGTCGATTTCATCGAGGCCACCCGCGAGCTCAAGCGCCGCTTCCCGTACAGCCATATCTCCGGCGGCGTCTCCAACGTCTCGTTCTCGTTCCGCGGCAACGAAGTCGTGCGTCAGGCGATCCACGTGGTGTTCCTGTACCACGCGATCCGGGCCGGCATGGACATGGGCATCGTCAACGCCGGCGCGCTGCCGCTGTACGACGATCTCGACAGCGATCTGCGCGAGCGGGTCGAGGACGTGGTCCTGAACCGTCGCGCCGACGGCACCGAGCGCCTGCTCGAGATCGCCGACCGCTACAAGGGCAAGAAGGGCGAGAAGCGGGTCGAGGACCTGGCCTGGCGCGAACGCCCGGTGCGCGACCGCCTCAGCCATTCGCTGGTGCACGGCATCGACCAATGGATCGAGGAAGATACCGAAGCCGCGCGCGCCGAGTCCGCACGCCCGCTGGACGTGATCGAAGGCCCGCTGATGTCCGGCATGAACGTGGTCGGCGACCTGTTCGGCGCCGGCAAGATGTTCCTGCCGCAGGTGGTGAAATCGGCGCGGGTGATGAAGAAGGCGGTGGCCTATCTGCTGCCCTATATCGAGGCCGAAAAGCTGCGCACCGGCGATGTCGGCAAGTCCAACGGCAAGATCGTCATGGCCACGGTCAAGGGCGACGTCCACGACATCGGCAAGAACATCGTCGGCGTGGTCCTGGCCTGCAACAACTTCGACGTGGTCGACCTGGGCGTGATGGTGCCCGCGCAGACCATCCTGGACCGCGCCAAGGCCGAGAACGCCGATCTGATCGGCCTGTCCGGCCTGATCACGCCCTCGCTGGAGGAAATGAGCCACGTCGCCCGCGAGATGCAGCGCCAGGGCTTCACCATGCCGCTGCTGATCGGCGGCGCGACCACCTCGCGCGCGCACACCGCGCTCAAGATCGACCCGCACTACAAGTCGCCGACGATCTGGGTCAAGGACGCCTCGCGTGCGGTCGGCGTGGCCCAGTCGCTGATCTCGATCGAGTTGCGCGAACCTTTCGTCGCCGCCAACGCCTCCGACTACGCGGAAATCCGCGAGCGTCACCGCAACCGCGGCGACGGCAAGCGCCTGGTGTCGCTGGAGAAGGCGCGCGGCCAGCGCTACGACGGCGGCTGGAACGACTACGTGCCGCCGGCGCCGAAGCAGCCCGGCCTGCACGTGTTCGACGACTACCCGCTGGCCGAGCTGGTCGAGTACATCGACTGGACGCCGTTCTTCAACACCTGGGAACTGGCCGGCCGCTATCCGGCGATCCTCACCGACGAGATCGTCGGCGCCCAGGCCAGCGAGCTCTACCGCGACGCCCGCGCGATGCTCAAGCGCATCGTCGAGGAGAAGTGGATCAGCGCCAAGGCCGTGTTCGGCCTGTGGCCGGCCAACAGCGTCGGCGACGACGTGATCCTGGGCGACGAGGCCGGCACCACCCTGCACTTCCTGCGCCAGCAGGTCGACAAGCCCGCCGACCGTCCGGACTTCTGCCTGGCCGATTTCATCGCGCCCCAGGACTGCGGACGCCAGGACTGGATCGGCGCTTTCGCGGTGACCGCGGGCCTGGGCATCGAGCCGCACGTGGCTCGCTTCGAGGCCGACCACGACGACTACAACGCGATCATGCTCAAGGCCCTGGCCGACCGTTTCGCCGAAGCCCTGGCCGAGCGCCTGCATCAGCGCGTGCGTAAGGAATTCTGGGGCTACGCCGACGACGAGGCCTTGGCCAACGACGATCTGATCGACGAGAGCTACCGCGGCATCCGCCCGGCCCCGGGCTACCCGGCCTGCCCCGAGCACAGCGAGAAGGCCGCCCTGTTCCGCCTGCTCGACGCCGAGAACAAGGCCGGCCTGCAGCTGACCGAGAGTTACGCCATGTACCCGGCCGCGGCGGTCTCGGGCTACTACTTCAGCCATCCGGGCAGCCAGTACTTCGTGGTCGGACGGGTCAACAAGGAGCAGGTCGAGGATTACGCCAAGCGCAAGGGCGTGAGCCTGGCCCAGGCCGAGCGCTGGCTGGCGTCGAATCTGGATTACGATCCGGAATGAAACCACGCGGGGCGGTCGCCGCCCCGCCCGCCTCCACTCCGCTGCGAGCACGACCGATGAGCGAACTCCTGTCGCCCGACCACGAGGCCAACGACGACGCCCTCGGCAATGCCGCCTTTATCGAGAAGTACGCCGGCCCCGGCCGGATCGGCCTGTGCGGCGGCCGCGACTTCATCAACAAACTGATCCGCAAGGCCCAGGCGCCGCTGACCCACGACGGCCACCGCAGCCTGTGGTCGCACGCCTTCGTTTTCAGCGAACGCCGTGTCGATGGGCAGTGGTGGGTGATCGAATCCGACCTGGACCTGCGCTACCGCCAGATCCGCCTGGGCGTGCAGGAAAATCGGGTCGAACGCTATTACGACGCCGAGGCCTTCCCGAACATCGCGATCCTGGATTTCGGCCTGGACCCGGAACAGATCCGCAAGATCCAGATCGCCGGTCTGGACTTGCTGTCGGGCCTGTCGAGCTATTCGATCAGCGAACTGGTCGGCACCCTGATGGCCATGCACAGCCGCCGCCTGCGCCGGCGCAGCAACCTGCTGGCCAAGGAAGGCGCGCTGTACTGCTCGGCCCTGGTCCAGCACTGTTACGCCGCGGCGGGGATCGAATTCCTGGCCGGCGTGCCCGGCAAGAACATCGCCCCGCACGACATCGACGAGTCGCCGCTGCCGCACAGCACCCATCGCATACTGCGCGATCTGGGCGTGTCGACGATCCGCGAACTGACCCACGAAGCGCGCATGCACTTCGGCTGAGGCTTCGACGGCAGCATCGTGATTCCGGCGAAGGCGGGGATCCAGAGCCTCGCCAGGCACGACTTCGCAGTCGCTGGATCCCCGCCTTCGCCGCAAGCACGGCGATGTGGGTACATCACAATCGATCGCCGCGTCGCGGCCTAGCCTCATCCTAAGCAGACCGCTTCGCATAGCCAGCGAATTGCGCCAGAACGGGCGCGGGCTGCGCCGACTCGTGCATGCGTTCGCTCGCCATGCGCGCGTGCGTCGCGAGACCTGCGTGCACGACGATGCGACGCGCATCCCAGAACGCGATGCATGCGGATCGGCGGCGGCGACTCCAACCTCGGCTATCGCAACACCGTACGCAATGGTATGGTTACCCCACCCTGCCCCAGGCGCACGCCTCGCGCGTCCGCCCCACCCTGCGATTCCCATGCACGATCTGCTGCTGTTCTCGCACGCCAACGGATTCCCGGCGCCGGTCTACGGCGTGATGCTGGATGCCTTGGCGCCGGGCTTCCGGATCGCGCGGCCGGCGCGGATCGGCCACGACCCGCGCTATCCGGTCACGCCGGACTGGCCGCACCTGGTCGACGAATTGGTCGCGCGTGCGCATGCCGTCGCCGGCGACGCGCGCCGGATCTGGCTGGTCGGGCATTCGCTGGGCGGTTATCTGAGCCTGCTGGCCGCGCATCGCCTCGCCGACGGCGCGCTGGCCGCACGCGTGGCCGGCGTGGTGATGCTGGACTCGCCGCTGATCTCGGGCTGGCGCGCGCACCTGGTGTCGATCGGCCGCCGCACCGGCCTGGACAACCTGCTGATGCCGATGCGCGCGACCCTGCAACGCCGCAAGCACTGGCCCGATCTCGACGCGGTGCGCGCCCACTTCCTGGCCAAGCCCGCGTTCGCGCGCTGGGACCCGCGCGTGCTCGAGGACTACATCGAGCACGGCACCCTGGCCGTGGACAGCGGCGCGCGCGAACTCGCGTTCGTGCGCGAGACCGAATTCGCGATCTACCGCAGCCTGCCGACGACCACGGTCAGCGATCTGGCGCCGCGACTGCGCGTGCCGGTGGCCTTCCTCGCGGGCACCCGCTCGCGCGAACTGCGCCATGCCGGAACCGCAGCGACACGCCGCCTGGTCGACGGACGCTGGGTCTGGATCGAGGGCAGCCACCTGTTCCCGATGGAGCGGCCGCTGGATACCGCCGACGCCATCGCGGCGATGATCGCGCGCATGCGCCCGGCCCCGACCGACCCGGCCGCAACGGCGGTTACGCAGGCGGCCTGAAGCAAACCGCATGAAACCGGCCGGCACCGGCGGCGCGCGAGGCCTGCTGCGGTGCTTCAGTGTGTGCCGGCCACCGCGGCGGGCGCGTTTGCCGCCAAACCCTGCAAATGCGCGGCGAAGCTCGGCAGCAGCACGCGGTTGCCATGACCGCTGAGATGGTCGCCGTCGAAATACAGCGGCCGGCCGTCGCGGACCGCGGCGCAGGTCGCGCCCGGGCACAGCACCGGGAACGGATCCCAGACGCTGGCGTTGCGCAGTTGCCCCGCCACGCGCTGCAAGGCCGCCACGCTCGGGGCGCGGTAACGCTGCAGGAAATCGCGTTCGATCGTGAGGCCGCGTGCGCACACCGGGTTGTCGCGGTTGAACCAGTCCGAGCAACGGTACGGCGGCGCGCGGAACAAGGGTTTGGGCGCCTCGAACACGATCCGCACGCCGCGCTGCGCGAGCGGGCGCAGGCGTTCGATCGCGGCGGCCTCGCCCTGGCTGCGCGCCGCATCGGTGCTGGCGCTGAACATCGCGGTCAGCGCGGCCTGCTCGTCGAACAGCATCCACTGCTCGGACAGGCGCGGCAGGCGCAGCGCCGGCAGGAACAGCACGTCGCCGTCGCGGGCCTTGCGGCCCACATCGGCCAGGACCGCGTCGACATAGGCGCGGCATTGCGGGTTGTCGAATTCGCGACGGTCCAGCAAGCCGGCCACGCCGCAGCCGCCGGCGAAGTACAGCGTCGCGATGCGTCCGCTGGCCAGGGTCGAGCGCTGCAGCATTTCCGAGTAGCCGCTGGCATGCGAGTCGCCGGCGACGAACAGGCGGCGCCCATCGTCGGCCGCACGCTCGCAGCCGCTGCGCTCGTAAACCCAGGCCGCGCCGCCTTCGATCTGTTCGGTACGCGGCACGACCTTGCAACCCGGATAGGCGGAATCGGTTTCCGATCCGTACGGGTACCAGTCCTTGGCGTTATGGGCGACCACGCTCAGCGAATAGTCGTCCTGATGGCGCGCGATGTGGCGGTAGATCGAGCTGGACGCGAACACCACCAGCACCGCCGCGGTCACGAAGCCCCAGTTGCGCATGCGCACCAGGGGGCCGGCATGACGCAGCGGCTTCTCGACCAGGCGGTAGGACGCGACCGCGAGCAGCAGGGCCAAGGCGAAGGCGAGCGCGCGCGTGCCCGGCGATTCCAGGCCCACGGTCCAGCGGAACAGCACGAACACCGGCCAATGCCACAAGTACAACGAATACGAGATGCGACCGATGCCGACCGCGGGCGCCGTCGACAGCAAGCGGCCCAGCCAGCCGCCCGCACCGCCGGCGTACAACAGGCCGAGCAGGCCCACGGTGCCCAGCACCGGCCACAGGCCATCGGTCCAGGGCGAATGCGCGGGTCGGGCGTAGGCGAAGCCGGCTGCGATCAACAATACCGACAGGCCCAGGCCGGCCGAGCGCAGCCACGGCCACGCGCCTGCGCCGCCCCCGCCTGCGCGCGCCGGCACGCCCGCGAGCGTGAGGCCTTGGTACAGCAGCACGCCGGCGCCCAGCTGCCAGAAGCGGCTGGTGCTCAGATAAAAGGCTTCGACCGTGCGGTCGCCGGCCTGGGTCAGCAGGCGCGCATACCACAGCGAGGCCAGCACGCCGGCCGCGAACAGCGCCACCGACATCCAACGCTTGCGCGCGCCGTAGCTCCAGGCCAGGAACAGCAGCGGGAACACCAGGTAGAACTGCTCCTCCACGCCCAGCGACCAGGTGTGGGTGTAGGGGTTGAATTCGACCTTGGGCGAGAAGTAGTCGTTGCCGGTGGCGGCCAGGACGAAGTTGCTGAGCCCGAAGAAGGCCATGCGCCCGGTGTTGCGGCTGGTCTCGCTGAGCCAGGCCTCGGGGATGAACAGGACGCTGACGACGCAGGTCGCGAGCAGGCAGGCGATCAGCGCCGGTGCGATCCGGCGCAGGCGGCGCGCGTAGAAGCGCAGCAGCGACTCGAAGAAGCCGGCGCGCGGGAAGCGCGCAACCGAGGCGCTGACCACGAAACCGGAAATGACGAAGAAGATGTCGACGCCGGTGAAACCGCCCGGCAGCCAGACCGCGTTGAGGTGGTAGGCCACCACCGCCAGCACGGCGACGGCGCGCAGGCCGTCGATATAGGGCAGATAACCTGGCTGTGATTCTTCGACGCGCATCGGATTCCATTCGCGGCCGCGCCGCGTGCGCCGTCACGCGGCGTGGGTGGGCGCAGGGCGCCGCGACCTTACCAGACCAGGTCGTCGGGCACCTGGTATTGCGGATCGGCGTAGGGATCGTCCTGCGCCGGCGCGTTCGGATCGATCTTGAGCGCGACCGCGGGCGGGAACAGCGCCTCGGCCTGGGCCAGCATCTGCGCACTCACCAACAGATAGCGGCCGTCCATCTGCAGCACGCCCAGCTCGCCGGCGTTGAGCGCCTTGAGCTGGTCGGACGTCACATAGATGCGCTTGATCTTGCCGCCATAGGGAAAATGACGGGCGATATCGGCGTCGGCGACGTTCAGGGTCTGATCCTTGACCAGTTCGGCGAGCTTGGCGCGCGCTTCGCGGCGCAGGCGCGCTTCCTCCTGCTTGGCCTGCTCGGCGGCGATGCGCTCGTCCTTCTCGCGCTGGGCGCGGATGGCGTAGGCCTTGGCCAGGTCGATGTCCTCGCGCGAACGCGGCCTGCCCTGCCCCGGTTGGCCGGGCTGCGCGGGCTTGTGGGCGGCGGGTTTGGCGCCGGCGCCGCGGCGCGGATCGTTGCGGTGCTGGGCCGGCTTGCCGGCGGGACCGCGCGCATCGGCACGCGCGCCCTGCGCGGGCTTGCCGTCGCGACGGCCGGGACCGCCGCGCTTGGGATCGTTGCCGCGCTCGGGCCGCTCGGGCTTGGGCGCGGGCTTGAAGCCCAGGCCTAACAGTTGGTCGCGCAGTGTGTCGCTCATCGGCTTGGATCTTCGGCTTGATTCGAACGTGGGGGGACTATGTCTCTAACGAGGCCGGGCGGCCGCAGTGAACGCGCCGCGGCGCTCAGTAATGCGGCGGCGGCGGTTCGTTGGCGGCGTCGCTGCTCATCGGGCCGCCGCTGGACATCGACATGCGCAACTGGCGCAGCTCTTCCAGCGCCCGGTGCAGCAGCAGCGTGGTGCGCGCTTCCTCGTCGCGTGCGGCGGCGAGCGCGTCGCTGAGCTCGACCAGGGCATGCTCCTGGAACGCGAGCCGGGTTTCCAGATCGACCAGGCGCTGCTCGACTTCGGTACTCATCGCGCCCGCGCTCACGGCGTGTCCAGCAGGATCGAGCGGCCGCGGCCGATGCCGTAATAGGCCAGGCCCGCCGACTCGACTTCATCGGGGTGATAGAGATTGCGGCCGTCGAAGATCACCGCATCGGCCAGCGCATTGCGCACGCGGGCGAAATCCGGGCTGCGGAACTGCTTCCACTCGGTGACCACGACCAGGGCGTCGGCGTCGGCCAGGGCGGCGCGCGAGGAATCGCACAGCACCAGGTCGTCGCGCTCGCCGAAGATGCGCTGGGCTTCTTCGGTCGCCTCCGGATCGTAGGCGCGGACCTTGGCGCCGGCTTCCCACAGCTGCGCCAACAGGCGGCGGCTGGAGGCCTCGCGCATGTCGTCGGTATTGGGCTTGAACGCCAGGCCCCAGACCGCGAAGGTCTTGCCTGCGATGTCGCCGCCGTAGTGGCGCTGGATCAGCTCGAACAGATGGCCTTTCTGGCTGTCGTTGACCGCCTCGACCGCATCGAGCAGGCGCGGCGCGTAGCCGTGCTGTTCGGCGGTGCGGGCCAGCGCCTGCACGTCCTTGGGAAAGCACGAGCCGCCGTAGCCGGCGCCGGGATAGATGAAGTGCCAGCCGATGCGCGGGTCCGAGCCGATGCCCTGGCGGACCATTTCGATGTCGGCGCCGACCTTCTCGGCGATGTTGGCGATCTCGTTCATGAAGCTGATCTTGGTCGCCAGCATCGCGTTGGCGGCGTACTTGGTCAGCTCGGCCGAGCGCAGGTCCATGACCATGATGCGCTCGTGATTGCGGTTGAACGGCGCGTACAGGCGCTTGAGCTTTTCGACCGCGGCCGGGTTGTTGGCGCCGATCACGATGCGGTCCGGACGCATGCAGTCGTTGACCGCATCGCCTTCCTTGAGGAATTCGGGGTTGGAGGCCATGTCGAAGGCGACATCGGCCCCGCGCTGCGCGAGCTCGCGCGCGATCGCGGCCTGGACCTTGTCGGCGGTGCCGACCGGCACGGTCGACTTGTTGACCACGATCACCGGGCGTTCGATGTGCTGGCCGATGGTGCGCGCGACGGCGAGCACGTACTGAAGATCGGCGCTGCCGTCCTCGTCCTGCGGGGTGCCGACGGCGATGAAGATCAGATCGCCGTGGCCGATCGCGGCGGCGGCATCGGTGGTGAAGTGGAGGCGGCCGGCGGCGTGGTTGGCCTTGACCATCGGCTCCAGGCCCGGCTCGTAGATCGGGATCACGCCGCGGCCCAGGCCCTCGACCTTGGCCGCATCGATGTCGACGCAGACCACGTCGTGGCCGACATCGGCCAGGCAGGTACCGGTGACCAAGCCCACGTAACCGGTACCGAAAATCGTGACGCGCATGGGGGGCCCTCTGGTTCATGCAACGATGTTGCGTTCGTGTCCGGCGAACTCCGCCGCCGGACACGCGTGCGCGCTATGCGCTGGGGCGAAGCGGCCTGATTACTTGCCGCCGGCCTTGGGGCCGCCGAGGATGTTGAGCAGCTCGACCTCGAACACCAGCACCGAATTCGGCGGGATCGGACCGCCCGGGGTGCCCTTCTCGCCGTAGCCGAGCTTGCTCGGAATCCACAGCTTGTACTTGCTGCCGACCGGCATCAGCGCGATGCCTTCCTGCCAGCCCGGGACCACCTGCTGCAGCGGGAACTCGACCGGCTGGTTGCGATCGTAGGAGCTGTCGAACTGCTTGCCGTCGAGCAGCGTGCCCTTGTAATGCACCTGGACCACGTCGGTGGCCTTGGGCTTGGCGCCCTTGCCTTCGGTCAGCACCTGGTACTGCAGGCCCGAGGCGGTGGTGACCACGCCCGGCTTCTTGCCGTTGGTCGCCAGGAAGGCCTCGCCGTCGGTGAGGTTCTTCTTGGCCTCGGCCATCATCTTGGCGATCTGCTTGGCCTGGATCTTCTGCGCGAACGCGTCACGCACTTCCGCAGCCTGCTTCTCGTCCATCAGCGGCTTTTCGCCGGCCAGCGAGGTCTTCATCGCCTTGTTGATGGTGTCCAGGTCGATCTCGTCCTTGGCCATCTCCAGCGACTTGGCGATGTCCAGGCCGATCATGTAGCTGACCTGCTCTTTCTCGGTCGCCAGGCCGGGGATGTTCTTGACGTCGCCCTTGCCTTCGTCCTTAGCGGTCTCGGACTTGGTCGCGTCGGCTTTGCCGTCGGCTTTCTTGTCGCAGCCGGCGGCGAACAGGACCAGCGAGCCCACGGCGAGCGCGAGGGCGGTGTGACGCAGGAAGGGCTTCATCAAACGGAACTCCTGGTGGTGAGGCATGCCTGCTCGGTCATGCCGTATTGCATCGGGGGAGCCGCCAAGGTGCCAGCGGCCAGCTGAACGTTTCGCTTATCGCATGCCGCGCGGGTCCGGCGCCGTGACGCCGGACACCGACGGTATTTACAGGATTTCGACCAGTTCGACTTCGAAGCTCAGGGTCGCGTTGGGGCCGATGCTCGGCGGCGCGCCCTTGGCGCCGTACGCCAGTGCGGCCGGGATCCAGAAGCGGAACTTGCCGCCGACCGGCATCATCGCCACGCCCTCGGACCAGCCCTGGATGACCTGATTGAGGCCGAAATCGGCCGGCTGGCCGCGGTCGTAGGAGCTGTCGAACACGGTGCCGTCGAGCAAGGTGCCCTTGTAGTGCACCCGCACCCGGTCGCCGGGCTTGGGACGCGCACCCGAACCCTGGCGCAGGACCATGTACTGCAGGCCCGACGGGGTCGTGAACACGCCCTTGACGGTCTTGTTCTTGGCCAGGAACGCAGCGCCCTCGGCGAGGTTCTTGTCGCCCACGGCGGCCGCTTCGGTTTCCATCTTCTTGCGCATGCGCTCGCTGAAAGCGGTCAGCACGGCCTTTTCCTCGACCTCGCTCAGCAGCGGTTTGCCTTCGCCGAGCACGGTGCGCACGGCCTGCATCAGCACCGGCACTTCGATCTCGGCTTTGATCGGCGCCAGCGAGGGCCCGACCATGTAACCGCCGACCAGCTGGGCGACCTTGTCTTTCGCCACTGCGGGCGGCGCCGGCGGCGGCGTGCCCGGCGCGGTGCCCGGCGCCGACTTGCCGTCGCGCGCGGCCACGCGTGCGCGCAGGGCCTGATCGGTCGCGCGCGCCTCGTCTTCGCTGATCAGCGGCTTGCCGCCGTCGAAGGTGTTGCGCACGGCCTTCTCGAACGCGGCCATGTCCAGATCGGGACCCACCGGCTTGATCGACTTGCCTACGTCCAGGCCGATCGCATAGCTGATCTTTTCGCGTTCGTTGGTCAGCACGGTCTTGTCCTGGGCAATGGCCGCCGTGCTGCTGAGCACGGCCGCGGTGGTGATGAGCGCAGCTGCGCCGCGCACGAAAGCCTTCATCGGGTCCCTACTCCTGTGTAATGGGCCTGTGTAACTTGCTTGTCTAAAACGTGCTTGTTCTGAACGTGCTTGTTCTGAACGTGCTTGTTCTGAACGTGCTTGTTTTAAGCGTGCTTGTTTAAAGGGATAGATCCACGCCCGGATGCAGGCGCAAGTCCGCCATTGTCGCGGGCTGCGCCCGTGTCGGCAATCGCGGCGAAAACGTCACGGTTTGCGAGCCCGCGCGATCCTGCGCGGGCTCGAATCGTATGGATCGCTCACCCGGCCTTGGGCTTGGGCGCCTTCAGCGCGGCTTCGATCGCGGCGACCACGGTCGGGTCATCGGGCTTGATCTTGCTGCCGTAGCTGGCGATCAGCTTGCCGTCGCGGCCGATCAGGTATTTGTGGAAATTCCACTTCGGCGCTTCGCCGGCGCTGCGGGCCAGGTCCTGGTACAGCGGAGTGGCCTGATCGCCGATCACGTGCACCTTCTCGAACATCGGGAACTTGACCCCGTAGGTGAGCGTGCAGAACTCCTGGATCTGCTTCTCGTCCTCGAATTCCTGGGCCTTGAAGTCGCCCGAGGGGAAGCCGAGCACGGCGAAGCCCTTGCCCTTGTACTTGGCGTGCAGCGCTTCCAGGGCCTCGAACTGCGGGGTGAAACCGCATTTGCTGGCGGTATTGACCACCAAAACGACGTCGCCGCCGTAACTCTGGCGCAGATTCACCGCCTGTTTGCCGGCCAGGGGCCGGTAACTGCGGTCCAGCAAGGCGCCCGCGGCCGAGGCCAGGCCGGCGACCAGGAGTAGGGAAACGGCGGCCACAGCGGCCGTACGGCGGATTCGGGGGGTTGGGGCGGGCATGGCTGAAGCGGACATGGCGGGCTCGGACATGACGGGGGCCGGACGGCCGGTGGGCCAAGTATGACTTCAGTTGGGTCCGGCGGACTTGACCGGGCGTGTTTTGGTGTTATAGTTGCATACAACACCGGTCTACCAACGAGCAGGACGTTCGCCATGAACCGCAAGCTCCATAACTCGATCTCAGCCATCTTGGTCAGCGGCGCCACCATGGTGCTGGCCCTGGTCGCCGCCAATCCGGCCCTGCCGGAAGCCCCGGCCGCCCTCCCCGTGGTCGCCCAGGCCGCAGCCGCACCGCTGTCCCTGAGCACCGAAACCATCGCCCGCCGTGCCGAAGCCCAGGCCGCCCAACGCATCGAAGCCCGCGCCGAGCGGGTCGAGACCCTGGCCGACGCCGCGGCCCTGACCGCCGAACTGGCTACGGCCGTCGCCCTGGCCAACGCACTCGAAAACGTATCAGCCGCGGAGTCGGCCGACGACGAAAAACCGCATCGCAAAGCCCGGAAGGCCAAGCAGCGCAATCGCCAGGCCTTAGTCATGCCTTATTTCTCTTTCGCACCGCGGGGCTGAACCATGACCGCCATTCAATGGAGCGACGGCGCTCCCATCTACCGCCAGCTGAAGGAGCGCGTCGTCGCGATGATGCTCGACGGCGTGCTCAAGCCCGGCGATGCCCTGCCCTCTGTGCGGCAGGTCGCGGCCGAGTACCAGCTCAACCCCATCACCGTCTCGCGCGCCTACCAGGAACTGGCGGACGAGGCTCTAGTCGAAAAACGCCGAGGATTGGGCATGTACGTCACCGAAGAGGCTGCCAAGAAACTGCTGCTGAACGAACGCGAGCGGTTCCTGCGCGAAGAATGGCCGCTGGTGCTGGAACGCATCCTGCGACTGGGCCTGAGCACGGAAGAACTGCTCACCGCCGGCAACGCCAAGGCGGGTGCGCAATGAACGCCGACACCCTCGCCAGCGTCTCCCACGTAGTCAGCGCCCGCGGTCTGCGCAAGGCCTATAAGAACAAGGTCGCGCTCGACAACACCGCGTTCGAGATCCCCGCCGGCCGCATCGTCGGTCTGATCGGCCCCAACGGCGCCGGCAAGACCACCGCGCTCAAGGCCATCCTCGGCCTGATCCCGTTCGAAGGCGACCTCAAGGTGCTGGGCCGCGACCCGCGCACCCAGCGCGACGAACTGATGCGCGACGTGTGCTTCATCGCCGACGTCGCGGTGCTGCCGCGCTGGATCCGGGTCAAGGAAGCCATCGAGTTCGTCGCCGGCGTGCACCCGCGCTTCGACCGCGCCAAGTGCGAACGCTTCCTCGCCGGCACCCAGCTCAAGCCCAACCTGCGGGTACGCGAACTGTCCAAGGGCATGATCGTGCAGCTGCACCTGGCCCTGGTGATGGCGATCGACGCCCGCCTGCTGGTCCTGGACGAGCCGACCCTGGGCCTGGACATCCTCTACCGCAAGCAGTTCTACCAGCGCCTGCTGGAAGACTACTTCGACGAGGACAAGACCATCATCGTCACCACCCACCAGGTCGAGGAGATCGAACACATCCTCACCGACGTGATGTTCATCCGCGACGGCAAGGTCGTGCTCAACAGCGAGATGGAAATCCTCGGCGACCGCTTCGTCGAAGTACTGGTCAACGCCGACAAGCTGGAACAGGCGCGAGCGCTCAAGCCGCTCGACGAACGCGCCCTGCCCTTCGGCAAGACCGTGATGCTGTTCGACGGCGCGCCGCACGACCGCCTGGCCGAACTCGGCGAGACCCGAACGCCCGGCCTGGCCGACCTGTTCGTCGCCACCATGAAGGGGACCTACGCATGAACGCGCTCGACATCAACGCCGACCGCCCCGCTCCGCGCGCTGTCGCCGCGGTCCATCCCACCCATACCTTCCGGCTGCTGCTGCGGCGCGAATTCTGGGAGCACCGCGGCGGTTTCCTGTGGGCTCCGCTGCTGGCCGGCGCGATCTTCCTGCTGCTGGCGACCATGGGCATCGGCGTCGGCGAACTGGCCGCGCGCCGGGTCGCCAGCTCCAGCAACCACGCCATGATCAACACCGACGGCGGCAAGTTCGAGCTCAACGGACTGGACCTGTCGCGGCTGACCGAGAAGATGAGCGCCGACGACATGCGCGAACTCGGCGGCGCCGTCGACGGCATGCTGTTCATGGCCGGCAGCTGGCCGCTGATAGTGCTGGCCTTCGTGGTGTTCTTCTACTGCCTGGGCAGCCTCTACGACGAGCGCAAGGACCGCAGCGTGCTGTTCTGGAAATCGCTGCCGGTCTCCGACGGACAGACCGTGTTGTCCAAGGTCGCCAGCGCGACCCTGATGGCGCCGGCCCTGGCGGTGGCCGCCTCGATCGTGACCATGCTCGGCTTCCTGATCATCATGAGCGTGGCGGTGCTGTTCCACGGCGGCAACCCGATCGCCCTGCTGTGGGGACCGGGCAGCCCGTTCAAGGTCGGCCTGAACATGCTGGCCTGCATCCCGATCTACGCACTGTGGGCGCTGCCGACCGTCGGCTGGCTGATGCTCTGCTCGTCCTGGGCCCGTAGCAAGCCGTTCCTGTGGGCGATCATGATCCCGCTGTTCGCCGGCATCTTCGTCTCCTGGTTCGACCTGATGCAGCTGTTCGACCTGGAAAGCGTCTGGTTCTGGAAGAACGTGGTCGGCCGCTCGCTGATCAGCGTGTTCCCCGCCACCTGGATCGACGCGGCGCACATCGGCGAAATCAGCGGCGACGGCCCCTCGGTGATCCACGAAGTCATCAACCTGCGCACCATGTACTCGGTGCTGGGCAGCGCCCAGCTCTGGATCGGCGCGGCCGCCGGCGCGGCCATGATCTTCGCCGCGGTCCGCCTGCGCCGCTGGCGCGACGAGGGTTGATCCCCGGCGCCGGCGCGGTCCGCCCCCGGACCGCGCCGAGCGCGACGCGATGCAACCCTCCTGGCTCGACCCGCATCTGAGTACGCGACGCCCGCCGCTCCGGCGGGTCCGACCCGACAGGAGTTCGTGATGCGTAAGCTCATCCTCGGTGTCCTCGCCCTGCTGCCGATGACGGTGCTGGCGCAGGACGGCCACTGCCAGCATTCCCAGGCCCGCGATCTGAAACTGGACCTGGCCGGCGCCAAGGCGGTGGTGTTCGACATCGGCCCGCACGAGCTGGAAGTCGTCACCGGCGCCCGCAGCGAGGTCCACGGCCGCGCCTGCGCCTCCGACGCCCGGTACCTGCCCGAACTCACCCTGACCCAGCACCGCGTCGGCGACAAACTGGTGGTGGTGGCGCAGCGCAGCGAGCGCTCCTGGTTCAACTTCGGCGGTAACCACTACGCCTACCTGAAGCTGACCGCGACCGTGCCGGACAACCTGATGGTCCAGCTCAACGTCGGCTCCGGCGACGCCCGCGCCACCGGCGTGGCCGCGCTCAGCGCCGATGTCGGCTCCGGCGACGTCAAGGCCCAGCGCGTGCGCGGCCTGGTCACCGCCGACGTCGGCTCCGGCGACATCGTGCTCGACGACATCGGCGCGCTGCAGGTGGTGTCGGTCGGCTCGGGCGACCTCAAGGCCAGCCGGGTCGCGCGCGACGCCAAGGTCGGCGACATCGGCTCGGGCGACGTCGAGCTGCGCCAGGTCGGCGGCAGCGTCGAGGTCGACGACATCGGCTCCGGCGACCTCGATGTCGACGGCGTGCGCGGCAACCTGCGCGTGCGCTCGGTCGGCAGCGGTTCGGTCGGCCACCGCGACATCGCCGGTTCGGTCGACGTACCGAAAGACGACGAATGATTTCCCTCACCCGCCATAGCCGCCGCCAGGACTCCGCCATGAAACTCGCCGCCGCTTTCGCCGCCATTATGATCGCCGCCACCCTCGCCGGTTGCGGCAGCCAGGACCGCATCGTGACGGGCAACAGCGTTCTCAACCACATCGAACTCGGCGACGACCGCATCAGCCTGCACGGCGATGGCGGCATCGCGGTCATCACCGATAAAGGCGATCTGAGCATCGAAGGCAAGGCGGTGAACCTGACGCCGGACCAGCGCGCTCAGGCCCAGCGCCTGTACACCAATGCGATCGGCGTGCGCGACGACGGCGTCGCGCTCGGCAAGGCCGGCGCCGGCATGGCCGGCAAGGCCGTCGGCAGCGCGATCGAGGGCCTGGTCAAGGGCGATCCGGGCAGCGCCGGCGACAAGATGGATGCCGAGGCCAACAACATGGCCCAGCAGGCCATGCGCCTGTGCAAGCGGGTGATCGAGATGCGCAAGGCCCAGGACAGCCTGGTCGAGACCCTGCCCGCCTTCAAGCCCTACGCCAACCTCAGCCAGGGCGACGTCATCGACTGCCAATCCTAATTCGAGCGCCGGTGCCCGCCGTTACTCCGGTGTTGCGGCGGGCACCCGCTCGAACCTCTCGCTTCGAACCGTAGCTTCGAAGCGAGTTCCGAGGTTCACCCAGCCGCGCCGTGTGCGCGAGCTTGCAGCGTTCATTCCCGCGGTGCCCGAACCTCAGCCTCCGCCGCCTCCCCCCGCGCCGTGGATGCCGCCGCGGGTCAGCGCGGCCGGGTCCAGCAGCCGGCGCAATTCCTTCTCGGCCATGCCGGTCGCGGCGATCGCGACCTCCAGCACCGGCCGGCCTTCCTTGTAGGCCTGCTTGGCGATCGCGGCCGCCTTTTCGTAGCCGATGATGGGATTGAGCGCGGTGACCAGGATCGGGTTGCGGTCCAGGGCCTCGCGCACCCGATCCTCGCGCACCTTGAGCCCGGCGATCGCGTTGTCGGCGAGCAGGCGCATGGCGTTGGCGAGCAGCCGGATCGAGTCCAGCAGGTCGTAGGCGATCAGCGGCAACATCACGTTGAGCTGGAAGTTGCCGCTCTGGCCGGCGACGGTGATCGCGGCGTGGTGGCCGATGACCTGGGCGCAGACCATGGCGGTGGCTTCCGGAATCACCGGATTGACCTTGCCCGGCATGATCGAGCTGCCCGGCTGCAGCGCCGGCAGTTCGATCTCGCCCAGGCCGGCGAGCGGGCCGGAGTTCATCCAGCGCAGATCGTTGGCGATCTTGGTCAGCGCCACCGCCAGCGTCGACAGCTGGCCCGACAGCTCGACCGCGTCGTCCTGCGCGGCCAGGCCTTCGAACTTGTCCGCGGCGGATTCGAACTTGGTCCCGGTCAGCGACGACAGGGCGCGCGCGACCGCCTTGCCGAAGCGCGGGTCGGCGTTGATGCCGGTGCCGATCGCGGTGCCGCCGATCGGCAGCCGACGCAGGCGCTTGAGGCTGTCCTCGATGCGCTCCTGGGCCGAACTCAGCTGCGCCGCCCAGGCACCGAACTCCTGGCCGAAGGTCAGCGGCATCGCATCCATCAGATGAGTGCGGCCGGTCTTGGTGACCTTGGCCTGGCTCTTGGCGCGGCGCTCGATGGTCTTGCGCAGGTGCTTGAGCGCCGGCAGTAGCGATTCGGTGGCGGCCAGCTTGGCCGACACCCGGATCGCGGTCGGTATGACGTCGTTGGAACTCTGGCCCAGGTTGACGTGGTCGTTGGGGTGGATGCGGACTTTGCCCGTGCGCGAGGCCAGGGTCGCGATCACCTCGTTGGCATTCATGTTGCTGGAGGTGCCCGAGCCGGTCTGGAACACGTCGATCGGGAACTGGGCGTCGTGGCGGCCGCCGGCGACGTCGAGCGCAGCGGCGTGGATGGCCCGCCACTGGCTTTCGTCCAGCAGTTCCAGGCCGCCGTTGACCTCGGCCGCCGCGGCCTTGACGTAGGCCAGGGCGCGGATGAACTCGCGCGGCATGGGCACGCCGGAAATCGGGAAGTTCTGCACGGCGCGCTGGGTCTGCGCGCCCCAGAGCGCGGCCGCGGGGACGCGCAACTCGCCCATGCTGTCGTGCTCCAGGCGGAAGGCCGGCTCGGCGGCGGAGGGCTGCTTCGGCGCGGATCGGGCCGGGGTCTTGCGTTGGGTCGCCATTGCCAACTCCATGGAATCGTGGGGGTTGCGAGCCGTGGCGGCGCGCGGGCGGAACGGCCGGCGCGAGGCCACGTCGATGAGGTCGGGTGCGCGGCCGGTCGAAACAAGGGCCGCGCAGGAGGCTGGCATCGGACATCGCTGGCGACCGCCATGATGGCCGCCGCGCCCGCGGGCGTCGAGTGCGGGCGGCCTGATCGGGCGGCCGCGGCGGCGCCGTACTGCGCGGTCCGGACGGGCCAAACCGGCGGGCTGTTAGAATGTTCGACTGTTTCCCGTCCTGCCCCGACATGTCCGCCGACCCCAACGCCCAGCTGCTCGCCCTTTCCCCGCTCGACGGCCGCTACGCCGGCAAGGTCGACGCGCTGCGCCCGATCTTCTCCGAATTCGGCCTGATCAAGGCCCGGGTCAAGGTCGAGGTGGAATGGCTGCTGGCGCTGGCCGAGGAGCCGGGCATCGCCGAACTGGCGCCGTTCTCCGCCGCCGCCGCCGCGCGCCTGCGCGCGCTCGCCGCCGACCTGTCGGTCGCGGACGCGGCCCGGGTCAAGGAGATCGAGCGCACCACCAACCACGACGTCAAGGCGGTCGAGTACCTGATCAAGGAACGCCTCAAGGACGACGCCGAGCTGGGCCCGGCCCTGGAGTTCGTGCACTTCGCCTGCACCAGCGAGGACATCAACAACCTCAGCTACGCGCTGATGCTCAGCGAAGCGCGCCAGCACGTGCTGCTGCCCAAGCTGGACCAGCTGATCCAGGTGTTGCGCACGATGGCGCACGAACACGCCGCGCTGCCGATGTTGTCGCGCACCCATGGCCAGACCGCTTCGCCGACCACGGTCGGCAAGGAAATCGCCAACGTGGTCGCGCGCCTGCTGCGCCAGGGCGAAACCCTGGCCGGAGCGCCGATGCCGGGCAAGATCAACGGCGCGGTCGGCAACTACAACGCCCACGTCGCGGCCTATCCGGACATCGACTGGCCGGCGTTCTCGCAGCGCTTCGTGACTTCGCTGGGCCTGGACTGGCAGCCCTACACCACCCAGATCGAGCCGCACGACGGCATCGCCGAGATCTGCGACGCGCAGCGCCGCATCGACACCATCTGCATCGATCTGTGCCGCGACGTCTGGGGCTACATCTCGCTGGGCTACTTCAAGCAGGCGGTCAAGGCCGGCGAAGTCGGCAGCTCGACCATGCCGCACAAGGTCAACCCGATCGACTTCGAGAACGCCGAGGGCAACTTCGGCATCGCCAACGCGCTGTTCGAGCATTTCGCCGCCAAGCTGCCGATCAGCCGCTGGCAGCGCGACCTCACCGACTCGACCGTGCTGCGCGCGCTCGGCACCGCGTTCGGCCACGCCCTGATCGGCTACGACGCCCTGCTGCGCGGCCTGGGCAAGCTCAGCGCTAACCCCGAGCGGCTGGCCGCCGACCTCGACGCGGCCTGGGAAGTGCTGGCCGAAGCCGTGCAGACGGTGATGCGCCGCCACGGCCTGCCCAACCCCTACGAGCAACTCAAGGCGCTGACCCGCGGCCAGGGCATCAACGAAGCCTCGATGCGCGAATTCATCGCCAGCCTGGACCTGCCGGCCGCCGACAAGCAACGCCTGCTGGCGATGACGCCCGGCAGCTACAGCGGCCTGGCCGAGCGCCTGGCGCGCGAGATCTGACTGGACGGAGGCGACTGCCATGGCAGACAACCGCGGCTGGACCCTGGCCGAGCATCGCGCCGACGACGGCCTGTCGTTGATGCGGCTCAAGCGTTTCGAGCGCGGTTTCGATTTCCGCGCCTACCCGGAGCGCTTGAACCTGATCTGGGCCTATCAGGACGACCGCAGCATCGGCACCGCCTCGCCGGCCGAACTGGAAGCAATGCAGCGCTTCGAGGACCGGGTCTGCGAACGCATCGAGAGTGCGGGCCACAGCCTGCTGGCGATCGTGTTCACCGAACCCGATCATCGCGAGTACGTGTTCCACACCCGCGACGTCGAAGCCTTCGTCGGCGTGCTCAACGCGATGCCGCAGGAAGCCACGCCCTATCCGATCGAGATCGACCGCGAGAGCGACCCGAACGGCGAGTTCTACCGTTCCTTCGCCGAAGCGATCGGCCTGCGCTGAAGCGGGCCCGCACCGAATCCGCGCCATGACGACGACGATGCGGCTGCTGCTCAATCTCGACGTCTCCGACCTGGCCGCGGCCGAAGCCTTCTACGTCGCCGCCTTCGGCCTGCGCCCGGCGCGCCGCCTCGGCGACGGCGTGCTGGAACTCGACGGCGCGCAGGTACCGATCTATCTGTTGCGCAAGCCCGCCGGCAGCGCCGGCGCCAACGGCTCGGTGCGCGACTACGCGCGCCATTGGACGCCGCTGCACGTGGACGTGGTCGTCGACGACCTGGACGCCGCGCTCGCTCGCGCGCTCGCGGCCGGGGCGATCCAGGAAGGCGCGATCCGCGAGGCCGCCTGGGGCCGGATCGTGCAGCTCGCCGACCCGTTCGGGCACGGCTGGTGCCTGCTGCAGTTCCTCGGCCGCGGCTACGACGAGATCGCGGGCTAGCGCCGAGGCCCCTGCCCCGATCTTCATCGCCGCATGAGCGACAATGGCGCAATCCGCGTGGCCCGCCGCGCCACCGCTACGAGCCCGTCCGCCCCATGGCCAAGAAATCCCCCGCCGCACCTGCCGGCCCGTCCAAATCCGCCGCGATCGAAGTCGACGCCGCCCGCCTGCCGCCGCTGGGCATGCCGGCCGAAACCTTCCTGCGCGATTACTGGCAGAAGCGCCCGCTGCTGATCCGCAACGCCTTCCCCGGCCTGGTCTCGCCGCTGGAACCCGAGGACCTGGCCGGCCTGGCCTGCGAAGAGGCGGCACTGTCGCGCCTGATCCAGCACGACCGCGCCAGCGACGTCTATTCGCTGCGCCACGGCCCCTTCGACGAAGCCGAATTCCCGGGCCTGCCGCAACAGGACTGGACCCTGCTGGTGCAGGACGTGGACAAGTGGGACGCCGACGTAGCCGCGCTGCTGCCCGCGTTCGACTTCCTGCCGCGCTGGCGCGTCGACGACATCATGGTGTCGTTCGCGGCGCCCGGCGGCTCGGTCGGCGCCCACGTCGACCAGTACGACGTGTTCCTGCTGCAGGCCCAGGGCCACCGGCGCTGGCAGATCGACGCGAGGCCCAATCCGCCGCAGGACTTCCGTCCCGACGCCGAACTCAAGCTGCTGCGCGAGTTCAGCCCCAGTCACGACTGGGTGCTGGGCCCGGGCGACATGCTGTATCTGCCGCCGGGCGTGCCGCACCACGGCGTCGCCGAGAACGCCTGCCTGACCTTCTCGGTCGGCATGCGTGCGCCCTCGGCCGCCGAGCTGATGGGCGACTACATCGATACCCTGGCCGCCGAGGCCGACGAGTCGCTGCGCTACCGCGACCCCGACCTGAGCCCGCCGGCCGACCCGGCCGAGATCGACGCCGCCGCCATGACCCGCGTGGTCGAAGCCCTGAACGCCTTGCGCATGAACGACCCCGACCGCCTCGGCGACTGGTTCGGCCGCTTCATCACCGTCTACCGCGCCGCCGGCGAGGTCCAGCCCGGCGGCGACGCGCGTTCGCGCATCGAGATCGAATGGGACCTGCAGCACGGCGCGCAACTGCTGCGCCATCCCTGGTCGCGCATGGCCTGGCGCAAGGCCGCACGCGGCGCGCGTTTGTACGTGAGCGGCCAGGAGCGCGCCCTGTCGGCGCGCGATGCCCAGCGCATCGCCAACGCCGCCAGCCTGGACGGCGCCGCCTACGCGGCCTTGTCCGAAGCCGGCCGCGACGCGGTCATCGATCTTTACGCGGGCGGCCACTACCGCCTGCATCTGGACGACGGCGAAGAGGAATAAACATGAGCGGCACGGCCTTCCGTATCGAAACCGTCGCTGCGGACGCCTACGCCGCGACCTTGCCGGAGCTGCGCGCGGTGCGCGAGGCGGTGTTCGTGCGCGAGCAGAACGTGCCGGCGCAGATCGAACTCGACGCCCTCGACCCGCTGTGCCGGCACGTGCTGGCGCGCGACCCGGACGGCCGCGTCATCGGCACCGGCCGCCTCACTCCGGAACGCAGCCTGGGCCGGCTGGCGGTGCTGGCCGACTGGCGCGGCCGCGGCGTCGGCGAGGCCCTGCTGCGGGCCCTCGTGGCCCTGGCCGCGGAACTGGGCTGGCGCGAGCTGAGCCTGCACGCCCAGGTCCAGACCATCGGCTTCTACGCCCGCCACGGCTTCCTGCCCTATGGCGAACGCTTCGTCGTGGCCGGCATCGACCACCAGGCCATGCGCCTGCTGCCGGACGCGATCAACCCGGTGGAGTCGCGCGACGCCGCCCTGGCGGCCTGGCAGGGCGTGGTCGCCGGCGCACGCCGGCAGCTGTCGATCTACACCCGCGAGCTCGATCCCGGCCTGCTCGACCAGCCCGAGGTCGTGGCCGCGCTGCGCCGCCACGCCACCGCCGGCGGCCAGATCCGGATCCTGCTGCAGGACCCGGCCGCGCCGCAGCGCGCGATCGCTCCGCTGTTGAACCTGGGCCAGCGCCTGACCACCGCCTTCGAATTCCGCGCCATCGAGGAGCCGGTCGACCGCGGCTACCCCTCGGCCTATGTCTTCAACGATGCCGGCGGCTGGTATTTCCGTGCGCTGGGGCACCGTTTCGAAGGCGAAACCCGGCTCGACGCGCCGGCGCGGGCGCGCCAGCTGCGCGCTCATTTCGATCCGGTCTGGGAACGCGCCCGCCCGTGCAGCGAGTACCGCGCGCTCGGGATCTGAGCGCACGGCTCGATGCGGGCCCGGCGCAGCACCGTGTTCGACGCCCCCGATTCGAAAGGCGCTGCTGGACAGGTGTCGCCACCGTAGCCGACGCCCAAGGCCAGCCCCGGCCTGAGTCCGCGCTAAACCGCGACGCCACGGCCCGCGCCTGCCCGCGCGGCTTGAATCCCGCATCGCCAGCCCAAGATTTCCAGGGCTTGCCGCAATGGCCGTTTCGACGGTCCGGCCCGGCCGGCGGCCGGAAATCGAACGAAATCTGTCGCTTAGACCTAAGTAGTTATGCCGCTGGGCTTAACACTACCGCTATAATTCCGATCCTATGTCCGCGCAAAGCGTCGAACGCTCGCGTGCGACTCCAATTCCGCCCCCTAGAGTTTCCCGATAACCATCGTGGACAGTCTCCTGAAGCAGTTCTCCCAGTCCTCGCAACTCGGCGCCAACGCCGCCTTCATCGAAGACCTGTACGAGCAGTACCTGGTCGATCCCGACAGCGTCGGGCCGAAATGGAAGGCTTACTTCGACGGTTTCAAAGGCCGTGAAGCCGGAGACGTGCCGCATTCGGCCGCCATCGACTCCATCGCCCAGGCCAGCCGGGCGGCCGCGCGCGGCCTGCTCAACGGCAGCGCCGCGACGACCGGCGCCGGTCCCGGCGACGAACGCGAACGCGGGGTCGGCAAGCTGATCACCGCCTACCGTTCGCGCGGCCATCTCGCCGCCGACATCGACCCGCTGGGCCTGCTCGAGAAGCCCGACGCGCCGGATCTGGCGCTGGGCTTCCACCGCCTGTCCGAAAGCGACCTGGCCGGCGAGTTCAGCACCGGTGGCGTGGCCGGCAAGGAACGCATGAAGCTGGGCGACCTGCTCGCCCTGCTCAAGGCGACCTACACCGGTCCGATCGGCGCCGAGTTCATGCACATCGCCGACGCCGAACAGCGCCGCTGGATGTACGAGCGCCTGGAAACCGCGGCCGGCAATTACGGCCGCAGCGCCGCCGACAAGCAGCGCATCCTCGAGCGCCTGACCGCGGCCGACGGCCTGGAACGCTACCTGGGCACCAAGTACGTCGGCCAGAAGCGCTTCTCGCTGGAAGGCGGCGACGCCCTGATCCCGCTGATGGACACCACCATCCGCCGCGCCGGCGAGCACGGCGCCCAGGACGTGGTCATCGGCATGGCCCACCGCGGCCGCCTCAACGTCCTGGTCAACGCCCTGGGCAAGCCGCCGCGCAAGCTGTTCGACGAGTTCGAAGGCAAGTTCGAGCATATCGAGGGCGACCTCGCCCACACCGGCGACGTCAAATACCACATGGGCTTCAGCGCCGACGTCGCCACTCCCGGCGGCCCGGTCCACCTGGCCCTGGCGTTCAACCCCTCGCACCTGGAAATCGTCAACCCGGTGGTCGCCGGCAGCGTGCGTTCGCGCCAGACCCGCCGCGGCGACCAGGGCCGCAACCAGGTCCTGCCGATCCTGCTGCACGGCGACGCCGCGTTCGCCGGCCAGGGCGTGGGCATGGAACTGCTGCAGATGTCGCAGGCGCGCGGTTTCGCGGTCGGCGGCACGCTCCACATCGTGATCAACAACCAGGTCGGCTTCACCACCAGCGAACGCCAGGACGCGCGCTCCACGCTGTACTGCACCGACGTGGCCAAGATGGTCGGCGCGCCGGTGCTGCACGTGAACGGCGACAACCCCGAGGCCGTGGTGTTCTGCGCCGAGCTGGCGCTGGACTTCCGCAACCGCTTCGGCCGCGACGTGGTCATCGACCTGGTCTGCTACCGCCGCCACGGCCACAACGAGGCCGACGAGCCGGCGGCCACCCAGCCGCTGATGTACCAGGTGATCCGCAAGCACAAGACCCCGCGCGAACTCTACGCCGACCAGCTGATCGCCGAAGGCACGCTGCAGGCCGCCGACGCGCAGGCGCTGGTCGACGGCTACCGCGACAAGCTCGACCAGGGCGCGGTCACCACCGAACTGGTGGAGGTCAAGCCCGACGAGTTCACCATCGACTGGTCCAAGTACCTGTCGGGCAAGCTCGGCGATCCGGTCGACACCACCTTCGAGCGCGCCAGGCTCGACCAGCTGGCCGTGCAGATCAACACCATCCCCGACGCGGTCAAGCTGCACGCGCGCGTGGCCAAGATCTACGACGACCGCCGCAAGATGGCCGCCGGCGAACTGGCCGGCGACTGGGGCTTCGCCGAGAACCTGGCCTACGCCACGCTGATGAGCGAAGGCTACAAGCTGCGCCTGGTCGGCCAGGACAGCGGCCGCGGCACCTTCTTCCACCGTCACGCGATCCTGCACGACCAGGCCACCGACGCCTATTACCTGCCGCTGCGCGAGCTGGTGAAGACGCCGACCGACGTGACCATCATCGACTCGCTGCTCAGCGAAGAAGCGGTGATGGCGTTCGAGTACGGCTACTCGACCGCCGATCCCATGACCCTGGACATCTGGGAAGCGCAGTTCGGCGACTTCGCCAACGGCGCCCAGGTCGTGATCGACCAGTTCCTGTCCTCGGGCGAAGCCAAGTGGGGCCGCCTGTGCGGCCTGGCGCTGTTCCTGCCGCACGGTTACGAAGGCCAGGGCCCGGAGCACAGCTCCGCGCGCCTGGAGCGCTTCCTGCAGCTGTGCGCGCTGGAGAACATGCTGGTGTGCGCGCCGACCACCCCGGCCCAGGCGTACCACATGATCCGCCGCCAGATGCACATGAGCACGCGCAAGCCGCTCGTGGTGATGACGCCCAAGTCGCTGCTGCGCCACAAGCTGGCGGTGTCGAGCCTGGACGACCTGGCCCAGGGCGAATTCCAGCACCTGATTCCGGATGCGTCGGCCAACCCGAAGAAGGTCAAGCGGGTCGTGGTCTGCTCGGGCAAGGTCTACTACGACCTGCTCGAAGAGTCGCAGAAGCAGGGCCTGGAAGACGTCGCCCTGCTCCGCGTCGAGCAGCTGTATCCGTTCCCGCGTCAGGCCCTGGCCGAAGAGCTCAAGCGCTACGCCGCGGCCAAGGACGTGGTCTGGTGCCAGGAAGAGCCGCAGAACCAGGGCGCGTGGTACCAGATCCGCCACCACCTCGCCGCCTGCCTGGCGCCGAAGCAGGCCCTGCACTACGCCGGTCGCGCGCGTTCGCCGTCGCCGGCGGCGGGCCACCTGGCCGACCACGTCGCCGAGCAGACCAAGCTGGTCGCCGACGCTCTGGTCGATTCGCTGCACGGTGAGGCCAGCGCCGAGTAATCGGCGCCGGTCCCGCTACGACATTCCGCTACCCACATAACAATCAAGCAAGCCAGGATGCCCACCCCATGAGCACCGAGATCAAAGTCCCCGTCCTGCCCGAGTCCGTCTCCGACGCCACTATCGCCACGTGGCACAAGAAGCCGGGCGATGCGGTCAAGCGCGACGAGAACCTGGTCGACCTCGAAACCGACAAAGTCGTGCTCGAAGTCCCCTCGCCGGTCGACGGCGTGCTCAAGGAAATCAAGTTCGAGGAAGGCGCCACCGTGACCAGCTCGCAGCTGATCGCGATCGTCGAAGCCGGCGCCGCCGCCGCCGCGCCCGCCGCAGCCGCTGCGCCGGCCGCCGCCAAGGCCGATTCGGCCCCGGCCGCCGGCGCCCAGCCGATCGCCCCGAAGGCCGAGGCGGCCAAGGTACCGGCCGGCAACGACCAGCTGCCGCCGGGCGCGCGCTTCACCGCGAACAAGGAAGGCATCGACGCCTCCCAGGTCGAAGGCACCGGCCGCAAGGGCGCGGTGACCAAGGAAGACATCCTCAACTACGCCAAGTCCGGCGGCGTCGGCAATGCCGCCGGCGCGCGCGCGGAAGAGCGCGTGCCGATGACCCGCATCCGCGCCCGCATCGCCGAGCGCCTGATGCAGTCGAAGAACTCGATCGCGATGCTGACCTCGTTCAACGAGGTCAACCTCGGCAAGGTCATGGCCATGCGCAAGGAGCTGGGCGAGTCCTTCGAGAAGGCCAACGGCGTCAAGCTCGGCTTCATGAGCTTCTTCGCCAAGGCCGCCGCCAACGCGCTGCAGCGCCACCCGGTGGTCAACGCCTCGGTCGACGGCAACGACATCGTCTATCACGGCTATGCCGACATCTCGATCGCCGTGTCCACCGACAAGGGCCTGGTCACGCCGGTGCTGCGCAACGTCGAGCGCATGGGCTTCGCCGACGTCGAGAAGGCCATCGGCGATTACGCCAAGAAGGCCCGCGACGGCAAGCTGGCGCTGGAAGATCTGCAGGGCGGCACCTTCACCATCACCAACGGCGGCACCTTCGGCTCGCTGATGTCGACCCCGATCGTGAACCCGCCGCAGTCGGCGATCCTGGGCATGCACGCGATCAAGGAACGCGCGATCGTCGAGAACGGCGCCGTGATCGCCGCGCCGATGATGTACATCGCGCTGTCCTACGACCACCGCATCATCGACGGCAAGGACGCGGTGCTGTTCCTGGTCGACATCAAGAACCAGCTGGAAAATCCGCACCGCATGCTGCTGGGCATGTGATGCCTCAAGCCCCTCTTCACCGCTCGAGCCCCTCTCCCGCTCGGCGGGAGAGGGGTTGGGGTGAGGGCCGCCGCGCCGCCCTTCCCCGCTCTCCCTCATCCGCCCTTCGGGCACCTTCTCCCGCAAGCGGGAGCAGGGAAAGGCAAAGGAAACCGCAATGTCTGAGCAATTCGACGTAGTCGTCATCGGCGCCGGCCCGGCCGGCTATCACGCCGCCATCCGCGCCGCCCAGCTCGGTCTGAAGACCGCCTGCATCGACGCCGCGCTCGGCAAGGACGGCAAGCCCGCCCTCGGCGGCACCTGCCTGCGCGTGGGCTGCATTCCGTCCAAGGCCCTGCTCGACAGCTCGCGCCAGTTCTGGAACCTGCAGCACCTGTTCGGCGAACACGGCATCACCGCCGACAACGCCAAGATCGACGTCGCGACCATGATCGGCCGCAAGGACAAGATCGTGAAGCAGTTCACCGGCGGCATCGCGATGCTGTTCAAGGCCAACAAGATCGCCCCGTACTACGGCTTCGGCACCCTGCACCCGGGCAACGTGGTCAAGGTCAAGCAGCACGACGGTTCGGAAGTCGAGCTCAAGGGCACCAACGTCATCATCGCCGCCGGTTCGGATTCGATCGAACTGCCGTTCGCCAAGTTCGACGGCGACAAGATCGTCGACAACGTCGGCGCCCTGGACTTCACCGAGGTGCCCAAGCGCCTGGGCGTGATCGGCGCCGGCGTGATCGGCCTGGAACTGGGCAGCGTGTGGAAGCGCCTGGGTTCGGAAGTGACCGTGCTCGAAGCCCTGCCCGACTTCCTCGCCGCCGCCGATGCCGAGGTCGCCAAGACCGCGGCCAAGGAATTCAAGAAGCAGGGCCTGGACATCAAGCTCGGCGCCAAGGTGAGCAAGGCCGAGATCAAGAAGGACGGCGTCCACCTGACCTACAACGACGGCAAGGCCGACCAGCAACTCGTGGTCGACAAGCTGCTGGTAGCCGTCGGCCGCCGCGCCGCCTCCAAGGGCCTGCTGGCCGAAGGTACCGGCGTCAAGATCAACGAGCGCGGCCAGATCGAAGTCGACGAGCATTGCCACACCGGCGTCGACGGCGTGTGGGCGGTCGGCGACTGCGTGCGCGGCCCGATGCTGGCGCACAAGGGCTTCGAGGAAGGCATCGCGGTCGCCGAGCTGATCGCCGGCCTGCCGGGCCACGTCAACCTCGATACCGTGCCGTGGGTGATCTACACCGAGCCGGAAATCGCCTGGGTCGGCAAGACCGAGCAGCAGCTCAAGGCCGAAGGCGTGCCCTACAAGACCGGCAGCTTCCCGTTCGCGGCGATCGGCCGTGCGGTCGCCATGGGCGAGCCGGCCGGCTTCGTCAAGGTGATCGCGCACGCCGAAACCGACCGCGTCCTCGGCCTGCACCTGGTCGGCGTCGGCGTGTCGGAGCTCGTCCACGAAGGCGTGCTGACCATGGAGTTCAACGGCTCCGCCGACGACCTCGCCCGCATCTGCCACGCCCACCCGACCCTGTCGGAAGCGATCCACGACGCGGCGATGGCGGTCGACAAGCGCGCGATCCACAAGGCCAACTGATCGGCCTGCGACACACGAACGGCGCACCCAGGTGCGCCGTTCTGCATTTGAGCCACCCACACGCCGGGCACGCCTTGCGCGCGACCGGGCATCGGATACCGACATGAAATCGCTCTGCGTCTACTGCGGCTCCAACTCCGGTTCGCAACCGATCTACACCGAACGCGCGATGGCGCTGGGCCATCGCCTGGCCCAGGACGGCATCGCCTTGGTCTACGGCGGCGGCAACGTCGGCCTGATGGGCACGGTCGCCGACGCGGTGCTGGAGGCCGGCGGCGAGGCGATCGGCGTGATACCCGAGCACCTGGTCAATTGGGAGGTCGCCCACCGCGGCCTGAGCAGGCTCGAAGTGGTCGGCTCGATGCACGAGCGCAAGGCGCGCATGTTCGACCTCGCCGACGGCTTCGTGGCCCTGCCCGGCGGCTTCGGCACGCTGGACGAGATGTTCGAGATGCTGACCTGGCGCCAGCTCGGCATCGGCGACAAGCCCTGCGCCTTCCTCGACGTCGATGGCTTCTACTCGCCGTTGATGACGATGCTGGATCGCATGGTCGCCGAACGCTTCCTGCACCCCGACCAGCGCCGCGACCTGTGGCACGGCGACGACCTGGACGCGATGCTGGCCTGGATGCGGGCCTACCGTCCGGCCGAAGCGAGCAAGTGGATGGACGAGAAGCGCCGCAACGCGCTGCGCTAAGCTGCATCGATCCAGAAGGAGATTGGACGATGCGCGCGACCGTGGTGCCGTTGTTGCTCGGCTTGTGCGCCTGTCAGCCCGCCGAACCGGTCGAGCCCGAGTTCCGCGACGATACCCATGTCGTGCTCAAGCGCAGCGGCTGCCTCGGTCTGTGCGCGCCCTATGAGGTCCATATCGGCCCTGGTGGCAACCTGGTGTTCGTCGGCCGCGATCGAACCGGCCGGCATCCAGACCGAAACGAGGATGGCGAGGTACTCAGACAGTACGCGCTGGCCTATCCGCATCGCCGCGCGATGTTCGATCTGATCTTCTCCCAGGCCTACGCCGAACTCGAACCGGTCTACAGCGCCGGAGTCAGCGACGGGCAGGTCACGGTGCTCACCATCACCGATCGCCATGGCACTCGCTCGGTGTCCCAGAACGTCGCCGCCTGCCTGCGCGACCGCAAGCACCCTGGCGCGCTGCCGGCCGTTGCGGCGCCGGGCAAACCGGCGCGCTGGGTGCCGGACGTTTTCTGCGAAACCGTCGAGCTGATCGATACGGCCAGTTGCGCCGCTTATTGGAGCGCCGAACTCGAAGCGCCCGGCGATCAGGCCGATCCGCGCCTGTCGCCGCCGGAGCGCTGCCGCACTCAGTAGCACGCGACACTTCGCGCGCGACCGTGCGCCGGACTCTCGACGACATTCGCGGCACGCCGCCTGCACGGTTTGCGCTCGATGCCGAACGCGACGGCGCTCCAGGCCGGTCGGCTATCATGGAACGCTAGTCCGACGAGACCAGCCATGAGCGTTCCCGCCTCCTCGTTCAACGCCTTCCGCATCCACAACGACGCCGACGGCTACCGCAGCGGCGTGGAGCGGATTTCGCTCGACGATCTCGCCCCGGGCGAGATCGTGATCAAGACCGCCTACTCGTCCATCAACTTCAAGGACGCGCTGGCCGGCACCGGCGAAGGCAAGATCCTGCGCCGCTTCCCGCTGGTCGGCGGCATCGACGTCGCCGGCCACGTGGTCGCCTCGACCGACGGCGCATTCCGCGAAGGCGATGCGGTGCTGGTCACCGGCTGCGGGCTGAGCGAAACCCGCGACGGCGGTTACTCCGAATACGCGCGCCT
Organism: Lysobacter sp. Root667; assembly: GCF_001427715.1. Classification (NCBI taxonomy): domain Bacteria; kingdom Pseudomonadati; phylum Pseudomonadota; class Gammaproteobacteria; order Lysobacterales; family Lysobacteraceae; genus Lysobacter; species Lysobacter sp. Root667. The sequence goes on along the minus strand of NZ_LMHF01000013.1, from coordinate 265,190 downwards.
GGAGGCGCAGTGGGCGATTCCCCTGCCCGCCGGCCTGAGCCTGCGCGAGAGCATGATCCTGGGCACGGCCGGCTTCACCGCCGCGCTGGCCCTGCACCGCATGCACGACAACCGCCAGACGCCGGAACACGGCCCGCTGGCGGTGACCGGTGCGACCGGCGGCGTCGGCTCGCTGGCGATCGACATCTTCAACCGCGCCGGCTACGAGGTGCATGCGATCAGCGGCAAGGCCGACCAGGCCGATTACCTGACCTCGATCGGCGCCAGCCAGGTGCTGGACCGCGCCGCCCTGGCGGCGGGGCGGCCGATGGAATCCGCGCGCTTCGGCGGCGGCCTGGACAACGTCGGCGGGCCGATGCTGGCCAGCCTGCTCGCGCAGACCGCGCCCTACGGCAACGTCGCCAGCGCAGGCCTGGCCGCCAGCCCTGCGCTGGATACCACGGTGATGCCATTCATCATCCGCGGCGTGTCCCTGCTGGGCGTGGCCTCGGCCGGCACCGCGCGCCAGGTACGTGACGAAGTCTGGCGGCATCTGGGCAGCGACTGGAAACCGGCGCACCTCGACCGCATATGCACCCGTGAAGTGGGGCTGGCGGAGCTGCCCCAGGTATTCCCGGGCATGCTGGCCGGGGGTTCCCTGGGCCGGACGCTGGTCGTGATCTAGTTGGCATTGCGGCGTAAGCGCGCATCGCTACAATCGACGCAATTCCGGGGGAAACACATGGCGCGTATTCTGATCGTCGACGATTCACCGTCCCAGCTGATGGGCATCCGCCGCATCGTCGAGAAGCTGGGGCATGAAGCCCTGACCGCCGAAGACGGAGCAGCGGGGGTCGAAGCCGCCAAGCGCGAAATCCCCGACCTGATCCTGATGGACGTGGTGATGCCGAACCTCAACGGCTTCCAGGCCACGCGCTCGATCTGCCGCGAGGCCAGCACCAAGCACATCCCGATCGTGCTGGTGACCACCAAGGACCTGGACACCGACCGGGTCTGGGGCATGCGCCAGGGCGCCAAGGCCTACATCACCAAGCCCTTCAGCGAGACCGACCTGTCCGAGATCATCGCCCAGCTGCTGCCGGGCTGATCGAGCTACCCGCGTTGTTATGGGCCTGCCGCGCACCGCGGCAGCGATGCGCTGTGGGAGCGAGGTAAGCCGCGACCGTCGCTACGACACCAGCCCGTCGCTTAGCCCGCCACGTAGGATGCGGTGAGCCGCAGGCGAACCGCATCGCCTGGCGCAAGCCGGAACCCGACGCCGGTGCGGTTCGCCTGCGGCTCACCACACCCTACGGCAGGGCCGCATGAACCCGATGCGGTTCGCCTGCGGCTCGCCGCACGCCATGGCGCAATCGCGTCTGCGCTCAGGCCCGTCGCCAATCGTCGCCGAACACGTCGCGCATGCGCTCGTAGGCTTCGCGCTGCTCGTCGGTGTGCGCACGCGGCGCCAGCACTTCCAGTTCGACGATCTGATCGCCCTGCGGCGTGCCCGGCAGGCCGCGGCCGCGCAGGCGCAGCTTGCGCCCGGCTTCCGAGTTCGGCGGAATCTTCAGTTCGACCGCGCCGCCCAGGGTCGGCACGCTGATGGTCGCGCCCAGGGCGGCTTCCCACGGCGCCAGCGGCAGCACGTGGATCACGTTGCGGCCGTCGACTTCGAACTGCGGATGCGCGGCGTACTCGATCTCCAGCAGCAGATCGCCCTGCGGGCCGCCCTGCCCGTCGCGACCGCGTCCGCCTTGGCCGGCCAGGCGGATCAACTGGCCCGGGCGGATGCCCTTGGGTATGCGGACCTCCAGGATGCGGTCGTTGACCGAGATACGCACCGAACCGCCTTCGTAGATGGTCTCCAGCGCGACCGCGAGCTTGGCGCGGGTGTCGCCGCGCGGCGGCGCCCGCCCGGGCTGGCCGCCGAAGCCGGCCGGACCGCGGCCGCGCCCGAACAGACTCTCGAAGAAATCGCTGAAACCGCCGCCCGCGCCGCCGCCGGCGAAGATCTCGTCGAAGTCGGCGCCGCCGTAACCGCCGCCGAAGCCGCCCGGAGGCGGCTGAACCTCGTCGCCGGGGCGGTAGCCGCGCGCGCGCAACTGGTCGTAGGCGCTGCGCTTCTGCGGGTCGCGCAGCGCTTCGTAGGCCTCGTTGATGGCCTTGAACTTGTCCTCGGCGCCGGCCTCCTTGCTGACGTCCGGGTGGTACTTGCGCGCCAGGCGCCGGTACGCGGTCTTGATTTCGGCTTCGCCGGCGCTGGGCTCCACACCCAGGGCTTCGTAGTAATCCTTGAATTGCATTGCAGCGCCCTCAAACTTGCGGGTGCGCGACCGCACCGGCCCACAGGGTAGGCGTCGCGCGGCCGCGCGGGAAGACCGGGCTGAAATGGCCGCTGCGCCCGCGCTTTTCAATCCTTGCGCGCACAATGCAGCGTACGACGGTCTTGACGCCACGTTACGCGCGCGCCGATCAGACTGCCCCCCAAACCGGAGATATCCCATGAGCATCAAGGTCGGCGACCGCCTGCCCGAAGTCACCCTGCAACGCATCCGCGAAGGCGTCGAGACCCTCGACACCAACGCCCTGTTCGACGGCCGCAAGGTGGTCCTGTTCGCCGTGCCCGGCGCGTTCACCCCGACCTGCTCGGAAAAGCACCTGCCCGGCTTCGTCGCCCATTTCGACGAATTCCGCAGCAAGGGCATCGAGGTCGCCTGCATGGCGGTCAACGACCCGTTCGTGATGCAGGCCTGGGGCCAGAGCCAGAACGTGCCCGACGGCCTGCTGATGCTCGCCGACGGCAACGGCGATTTCACCCGCGCGCTCGGCCTGGAACTCGACGCCAGCGCCTACGGCATGGGCACGCGCGCCAAGCGCTTCGCGCTCTACGCCGAAGACGGCGTGGTCTCGCAGCTGGAAGTGGAAGCGCCGGGCGAATACCGCGTGTCCTCGGCCGAGCACATGCTGTCGCTGGTCTGAATGCGGGCGACGGCGCCGACATCGCCGTCACCGACCGCTAGGCATCGTTGGGGGCACTGCCCCCAGCGACCCGCCAGGAGGTCGACATGAGCGCCAAGCCCGACGACAAGCCCATCCACAAGCCCGCACGCGCCGCGACCGCGGCAAATCCCTCCGGCCAGCCCGCGCGCAAACCCGAAACGGCGATGATCGCCGACATCAAGGCCATCCGCGCCCGCGCCCGTCAACACATCGAGGACGGCGCAGTCACCGACAGCTACACCGCCGATCGCGGCACCGTGATCAAACTGCTCAACGAAGCCCTGGCGACCGAGATCGTCTGCGTGCTGCGCTACAAGCGCCACTATTTCATGGCCAGCGGCCTGATGGCCGACGCGGTCAAGGGCGAATTCCTCGAGCACGCCAACGAGGAACAGGCCCACGCCGACCGCATCGCCGAACGCATCGTGCAGTTGGGCGGCGCGCCCGACCTCAATCCCGACGTGCTGTCCGGCCGCGCCCATGCCGAATACGTCGAAGGCACCGACCTGCGCGACATGGTCAAAGAAGACCTGGTCGCCGAACGCATCGCCATCGACAGCTACCGCGCGATCATCGACTACCTCGGCGAGCGCGACACGACCACTCGCCGCTTGATGGAAGAGATCCTGGCCCAGGAAGAAGAACACGCCGACGAGCTGGCCGACCTGCTCGACGGCTGGACCGGCGGCTGAGCGAAGGCCTGGCGGCCGCGCGGCGACGCGAAGTGTGACCGCGTCGCATTGGGCGGAGGAACGTAGGACGTCGGGGCCTGGCGCAGCGGGCCGGCCTCGCGATGGCCGCTGTTAGACTCGCGGCCTACCTTGCCGGGTCCCCGCCGCATGTTCCGCCTGCCACGCGAGTTCGCCCCCTTCCGCCTGTTCGGCGCGCCCGTGGTGTTCCACTGGAGCGTGTTGTTGATGGCGGTGCTGATCCTGGCGCTGAAGCGCTTCTCGGTCGCCGGCCTGGTCGGCGCACTCGCCTATGTGCTGCTGATCGTCGCCCACGAAGCCGGGCATGCCTGGGTCGCGCGCCGCAACCGCCTGTACGTGCACCGACTGCTGATCTATCCGATGCATGGCGTGTGCCAGCACGAGGCGGCGCGCACCTCGGGTCAGGACATCGCCGTCGCCTGGGGCGGTATCGGCGCGCAGGCGCTGCTGTTCGTGCTGGCGATGCTGATCGGGCTGCTGCCCTTCCCGCCCGGTCCGCTGGCGTCGGTGCAAACCGCGATCGTCGTCGCCTGGGGACCGTTCAACCTGTTGCTGATGGTGCTCAATCTGTTGCCGATCGCGCCGCTGGACGGCGCCCGCGCCTGGCGCGTGCTGCCGTGGCTGGGCGAACGTTGGCGTACGCGCCCGCGCTCGCGAGCGCCGGCCAAGAAAAAGCGGCCCGTTGGCGGCGAACGCGGCAAGGTCGTGTCGTTGGACGAGCATCGCCGGCGCGTGTCGCGCTCCGACGACTGAGCTGCGCCTCAGCGCAATACCCGGAACCGCACCCGCGACCAGGCGCCGCTGTCGGCCAACGCGGTGAGCTGGTGATCGCCGGGCTCGGCGAAATCGTGGGCGAAGCTGGCGTCGCCGTCGGTCTCGCCGATCAGGCGCCCGTCGAGCAGCCATCGGATCCGGGTCGCGCTGCCGATCGCGCGCAAGGACAGGCGCAGCGGGTGCACGCTGCCGGGCGCGCGCGCGATGGTCGCCAGGTCGGCCAGGCCCTCGATGCGCAGCTCTTCGCTGGCGTCGCGGCCGTCGCCTTCGCAGTCCGGCGCCAGCGCCGGCAGACGTGAGGCGCGCCGGGTTTCCGCCGCCAGCCAGGGCGAGGCCAGCGCCGGCCAACGCGCGATCTGGGCGCTGCGACGCTGATGCGCCGCGGAGCAATCGGCGGACAGGCGCAAGCCGCTGCGCGCATCGACCTCGAAGCGCTCCACGCCCGCATTCCAAAGGCGCGCGTCGCGTTCGGCGAAGGTCGGCGGCACCGAGCCGTCCAGGGTCCAGGCCTGCAGCTTCTTCTGGCACAGCTGCGGCGCCTGCGGGTCCGGCGGCAGGCCCAGCGGCCAGCACACGTCGATGTGTTCGACGTTGGCCGGCGGCGGCCGCAGCGCACCGTCGCCGCGTTGGCGCGGCAGGCTATCGACCACTTCGAACAGCAGCGGCAAGGCGGTGACCGCGCCGTACTGGCCGGGCAGCGGCGTGCCGTCGGGACGGCCGACCCAGACGCCGACCGTGTAACGGCGCGTGCCGCCCAAGGCCCAGGCATCGCGGAAACCATAGCTGGTGCCGGTCTTCCAGGCCACGCGCGGGCGCCCGGAGGTGTCGAAGGTATCGGCGATGCTGCCCGGACGCGGATTGGCTTCGAGGATCTCGCGCACGATCCAGGCCGCGCCCGGCGACAGCAGGCGCCGCTCCAGCACCGGCGCATCGGGGCGGTAACGCACCCGCCCGGCCAGGCCCTCGCGATTCAAGGCCGCGTAGGCGCCGACCAGATCCTCCAGGCGCGCACCGGTGCCGCCGAGGATCATCGACAAATTCGGGGTCGCGCCGCGCGGCCAGCGCAGTTCGATGCCGGCATGCGCGAGCCGCGCCGAAAATCGGCTGGGCCCGACCCGGTCGAGCAGATCGACCGCCGGCACATTGAGCGACAGACGCAGCGCCTCGGCGGCGCCGACCGGACCATTGAAGGTCGCATCGAAGTTGCCCGGCCGGTAGTCGCCGAACGCCTGCGGCGCATCCACCAACAGGCTCTCGGAATGGATCAGGCCGTCGTCCAGGGCCAGCCCGTACAGGAACGGCTTGAGCGTCGAACCCGGCGAACGCCAGGCCTTGACCATGTCGACGTGGCCCAGGCGCGCGATGTCGGCGAAGGTCGCCGAACCGACGTAGGCGCGCGCTTCCAGGCTGGCGTTGTCGATCACCAGCAAGGCCGCCGAGGTGCGTTCGGGCAGGTTCGAGAAATAGGCCGCGACGCGGTCTTCCAAGGTGCGCTGCAGTTCTATGTCGATCGTCGACTGCAACCGCGCGGCCTTGGGCTGCTCGAAGCGCAGTCGCTGCGCCAGCAGCGGCGCATGCTGCGGCGGCTGCAGCGAACGTGCGACCACCGGCTCGATGCGCGCGTCCGCGACCAGGGCGCGCGACCACACCTTGAGCTCGGCCATGCGCGCGAGCACCTTGTCGCGCGCGACTCGCGCACGCTCGGGCTCGCGATCCGGCCGCAGCCGGCTCGGCGCCTGCGGCAACACCGCCAGCAAGGCGGCCTCGGCATGCGACAGGCGCGACGACGGCTTGCCCAGGTAGGCCCAGCTCGCCGCCTCCACGCCTTCGACCGTACCGCCGAACGGCGCGCGGTTGAGGTACAGGCTCAGGATCTCGCGCTTGGACAGATGCGCTTCCAGCTGCACGGCGCGCAGCAGCTGCTTGAACTTGCCCCAGGGCGTGCGCGTATGCGGGTCGAGGATGCGCGCGACCTGCATGGTCAGGGTCGAACCGCCGGACACCACCCGGCCGCTGCCCAACCATTGCCCGCCCGCGCGCAGCAAGGCGTAGGGATTGATGCCCGGGTGTTTCCAGAACCAGCGGTCCTCGTAGTTCAGCAGCGCCTGCAGGTACAGCGGCGAGACCTGCTCGATGGACACCGGATAGCGCCAGATGCCGCCGCGGTCGGCGAACGCGCGCAAGGGCGTGCCGTCGGCGGCGACCACGACCGCGCCGGCCTGGCCGTCGCGCGGCAACGGCAGCGGGAACGCCAGATCCAACAGCATCGCCGAGGTGGCGAACAGCAGCGCGGCGAGTAGCAGCTTCAGGCCGAAGCGGCGCGGTTTTGGTGGTGCTGTCGTTGCCGCTATCGCTACCGCTGCTGTTGCTGTTGCTGTTGCCGAATCCGACTTGACTCCACCCAGGCGACGCCACCAGCGCTTGCACGCGTCCATGCCCCCTCTCCCGCMWGCGGGAGAGGGAGCAGATGCGCCGGCGCCGGCTCCAGCGCCTGGAGCTCACCTACAGCGCCGGGATTCACCTACCCGGCTGCTTCACCGTCAGCATCGCCGGCACCGCCTTGCCGACGCCGCGCAGGTCGGGACGGTACATGTCCTCGACCAGCGACGGCGGCACGGTGTAGGTGCCCGGCGTGACTGCACGCACCAGGTAGAACACCCGCGCGGTGTCGCCGACGTCGAGCTTGAGCGCGGCCACGTAACGGTCGTCGCGGAACTCCTCGTGGCGCACTTCGGCGGCCGAGTCGCGGTCGGAGATCTCGATCCCGTCCACCACCACGCCGGCCCATTGCTTAGCGTCGCCGAGATTGAAGTTCTCGATCTCCAGGCCCGCCGGCAGCAGGTCGGTGAGCAAGGCGTCCGGCATCGCGCGGCTGGCCTTGATGCTGACCTGCACGATCAGCGCGTCGCCCTCTTCCAGGGTACCGCCCTCCCAGGCCCCGCCCTTGGTCGTGTAGTACTTGCGCTTGACCTCGATCACCGAGCTGTCCGGATCGGGCGCGCGGCGCGGCACGCCGGCGATCTCCATGCTCGCGTACAGCGGCGGCTGGCCGACCGGATCGAAGCTCACACCGGCGGCCAGCGCGTCGTAGTCGAACACGCGACCGACGATCTTGGCCGCGCCGGCATCGGAGGCGATGTCGCCGACCTTCCACTGGCCGGACACGGTCTTGGCCTGGTCGGCCATCAGCGCCTTGCCCAGGCGCGCCAACGCGACCTGTTCCTGCGTGCTCAGCCACAGCCAGCCGCGATTGCGGCGCGCATCCAGTTCCAGGCCCAGCGGCACCGCACGGCCGTCGTAGGCCGGCGTGGCGAAGCCGCGTTCGTGCACCAGCGCGATCATCAGCGCGTCGTCGCGCACGCGGCTGCCGTAGTCGCCCAGATACTCCGGGCGGTCCTTGGAATCCTTGGCGAAACCTTCGGCGATCGCCTTCTTGCCGCGCGCCTTGTCGCCCTGCAGCGACAGCGCCAGGCCCAGGTGGACCAGCGGCAGGCCGGTCAGGCTGTTCTTGCGCTCGTTGTCGTACAAGGCGCGCAAGGTGCCCAGCGGGGCGCGGTTGACCCGCGCCAGCACGTAGCCGGCGTGCGCCTGGTAGGCGAACTTGAGGTGTTCGCGGCGGTCGTAGCCGAAGAACTGGGCGCCGCCGGACAGCAGGTCCTCGTTGAGCACCTTCAGCGATTTCTGCAGCATCGCCTCGGGCACGGCGAAGCCGGCGTCGCGCGCGTCGAGCAGGAACTCGACCACGTACGGCGTGATCGCCTGATTGACGTAGTCGCCGTCGCCCCACATCGAGTAATGGCCGGAGCCGATCTGCATCGCCGCCAGGCGGCCGAACGCGCCTTCCATGCGCGCGCGCCGCTGCTTGGCGTCCAGGCCCTTGACCCCGAGCATCTTCGCGGTCGCCTCGTCGAGTTCGAGCGCGGCGTAACCCTTGCTGGTGGTCTGTTCGGCGCAGCCGTACGGATATTCCAGGGCACCCTGCAGTGCGCTCGCGAACGGAATCGGCGGCAGTGCGCTGACCGTCATGCGCGCGTTGACAGAGCCCGGCATCAGGCCGTCGGCGAAGTCCGCGCCCAGGCGCACCGGCGCGGTCTGCTCCAGCACCTGGGTGCGCGCACGCAGCACCTGCGGCCAGGCCGGACGCACCGGCACGTCGTAGCGCCGGTCGACCTTGTAGCCGTTGCCTTCCACCCGCACGCGCACCTGCGCGACCGTGTAGCCCTCGCGGGCGACGATCGGGAAGGTATAGGTGGTCTTGGCCTCGACGCCCAGCGCGGCCTTGCGGTTGCCGTCGCTCAGCGACAGCGGGCCGATGCCTTCGACCTTGACCTCGAACTCGCCGGCCCGGCCGGTGAAGTTCTGCACGTCGAGCGTGACGTTGCTGCGGTCGCCCGGAGCGAGCACGCGCGGCGTGCTGGCCTCGGCCAGGACCGGGGCGCGCACGACGGTTTCGCGGTCGCGCTTGCCGTATTTGCCGCCCGAATACACCAGCGCCGACACCCGCAGGGTGCCGTTGAAATCGGGCACGGCCAGCTTGACCACGGCATTGCCCTTGGCGTCCAGGCGCACCGGTCCTGCGAACAGGTCCACGGTCTGCACCTTGGCGGTCGGACGCCGCGCCTGCGGCAACGCCTCCAGGGCCATGTCGCCGCCGAAGCGGATCTTGGCGGTGCCGCCTTCGAAACTTTCGATCACGCGCCCGTAGACGTCGTAGGCATCCACGCCCAGGCGACGCTGGGCGAAGAAATGCGCGGCCGCGTCCGGCACCGGGAAGCGGGTGATGTTGAGGATGCCGACATCGACCGCGGACACGGTGACGTAGGCCTCCTGCCCGGCCAGCTGCGGCACGCTGACGGCGACCGGCAGGTTCTGCTCGGGCCGCATCAGCTTGGGCACGTTGAGGCCGACCGCGACCGTGCGATCGCGTCGGTCCATCGGCACGTGCGCGATGCCGACCGCGCGCGCCGGCGTGATCTTGCTGGGCGCGCTGCCGCCGCGGAACACCAGCGCGGTGACGTAGATGTCGTGGCGCTCCCAGTCGGCGGTGACCGGAATCTCGTAGCTGCTGCCGGCTTTGACGTCGATCGCCTGCACGTACAGCATGCGATCGCTCTCGACCATCAGCACGCCCTTGCCGGCGTGCGGCGGGGTCAGGGTAACCTTGAGCGTGTCGCCGGCCTTGTAGGCGGTCTTGTCGAGCGCGATCTTGACCTTGTCCGGGCGGGCGTCGAGGCCGCGGTTCTGGTCGTCCCAGCTCCAGCCGGCCTTGAACGGATAGCGCGAGGTCAGCTTGGTCGCCGGGTCGTAGACGTCGAGGCGGTACTCGCCCCACTCGACCGGGAAGTCCACGCGCAGCGGCGAGGCGCCCAGGTCGACATTGCGGGTCTGGATGTCTTCGTAGCGGCGGTTGAAGTCGTAGTCCCAGCCGCCGTCGGCGTCGTAGTTCCAGTGGTAATCGCGGTGTTCGCGCACCAGGGTCACGCGCAGGGCCTTGCCCGGACGCGGCTTGCCGTCGGCGCCGACGCGGGTCAGCTCGAAGCCGGCATTGCCGTTGGAATCGGTGCCTTCCTTGTCGTCGAACAAGGGACGCACGCCGACCAGCGCATCGGCCGGCCACAGCACGCGCTTGAGGCTGCGGTTGACGCTGCGGCCGCCGCTTTCGTAGACGCTGCCGGTGAGGATGGCGGCGATTGGGCTGACCGGCTTGGCCTCGCTGGGCAGGGCGATGTCCTGCTGCAACTTGCCCTGGGCATCGAGCGTGGCGTCGACCACGTCCTTGGCTTCCTTGGGCAGGGTCAGGGTCGGGTCGCCGAAGAAGTAGCCCGGCAGCTGTTCCAGCGGATGCTGCTCCACCGTCACCGCGAGCTTGGCGGTGAAACGGTTGCTGGCCGCGGGCGCGCCGTACAGATAGGCGCCGTCGACCGCGAGCTTGATCGGCTCGCCGGGCTTGAGCGTGGCCTGGGCGTTGAGGTCGAGCTTGAGGCGCTCCGGCAGGAATTCCTCGATGCGCAGGGTCATGCCCTGCACCGCTTCCTTGCTGGCCGGATCGGTGCGGAACTCGACCCGCCAGCGCCCGGTCGCGGCGTCGGCCGGAATCACCTGGGCATGGCGCACGTAGCCCTGGGTATCGGGTTGCAGGCGCGTTTCCAGGAAGGTTTTGCCGTCGGGCTGGACGTAGCGCAGGAACACCGGCTGCAGCGCCTTGCCCTTGAGCGCGACCGGCTTGCCGTCCTGGTCGCGCAGCAGCGCCGACAGGCGCACGGTTTCGCCGGGGCGGTAGAGGTCGCGACCGGACCAAGCGAACACGTCGAACCAGGCCTGCTCGCGGCCGGACACCGCGAACTCGGACAGATCCAGCGCCGGCTGGTTGAACGGCAGCATCGACACGTCGCTGCCGCGCTGCGCGACCAGCACCTGGGTCGCATCGAGCTTGTAGGCCAGCATGACGTTGCCGTTGCGGTCGGTCTCGCCCTTCATCACCGGCTCGCCATCGGCGTCGATGACCTTGAGCTCGACCCCGCCGACCGCATCGCCGCTCTCCAGCGAGGCGGTGTGCACGAACAGCTTGTCCTTGTAGGCGCGCGCATGCAGGCCCAGATCGCTGACGGTGAAAAACGCGGTCTCGAACTCGTCCTTGAACTGGCCGGCGCGCTTCATCACCGCGAAATACAGGCCGGGCTTCTGCAGCTCCTCGATGTCCTGCAGCGGCAGATAGGTCAGCACGCGCTCGTTGGGCTTGCCGCCGAGCACGAAGCGATTGACGTAGACCGGTTCGGCGAGCTTGGACAGCGGCGTCTTGTCGTCCCAGTCGCGCTCCAGCTCCCAGCTGCCGCGACGGCCGCCGCGCTGGTACTCGGCGAAGAACTTCGGCAGGTCCTTGTCCTTGATGCGCATGAACTCGACGTCGACTTCGGCGACGTTGATCGAGACCACCGGCAGGCCGCGGCTCTCGCGCGCCGGCAGCACGCTGCCCTGCGAGGCGAAACCGACCACCGGATCCAGCGGCCCGGTGTAGACGTTGCTGGTCAGGGTCTTGCCGATGCGGTCGCCGTCGGCGGCGGTGAGGCCGCCCTTGATGGTGACCACGTAATCCTTGCTCGCCTCCACGTGCGGGAAGCGCAGCAGCTTGCCGCCCTCGTCCAGAACCCAGCTGCCCTTGACCACGGCGCCGTTCTTGTCGGCGACCGCGATCAACTCGTCGAAAGCCTGGGTGCCGACCAGCGGCTGGCTGAATTCCAGGGCGATCGCCAGCTGTTCGTCGGCTTTCTGATCGGGATAAGCGGCGACCAGGCCGAAACCCTGCACGGTTTCGCGCTTGGCCTTGATGGCTTCGCCGCTGACTTCGGGCAATTGGCCGGTAGTGTCGCGCTTGCATGCCACAGGGCCGGCTGCAAGCAGCAGGGCCAGGGCGACGACAGCGACCGGACGCGCGACGCGTCGGATCAGGCTCACAGCAGGACCCACGCGTTCCATCGTTGTCTCTCCCTGGTTTGCGACGAAGTATAGAGCGACGTTGGCGTCACGTAGAGAGGGTTTAGACAAGTTTTTGCGTCCGCAGGCGAAATATCGGCACCGTCCTGGCGCATGCGGGACGCGGATCGGCGGACACGGTCGCCGGCGCTCCCGCGCTCGCTCGCACGAAGTCGACTCCGAACCGGCTCCCTTTCATTCGCCCGATCGGCGACGTGCCACAAGCGCACCTGAAACATTGTTTCAAATCACATATCCCTCGACCTGCATGGCGCAACCGGTGTGCCGATGCATGACCAGAATCACATTGCGCGTGCCTCAGCGCCGGCTTTTTCCCTCTACGACCGGGCGGGTCTTGGCTAGCTTGGAAAAAGAGCGGGCCGCCAACCCGCTCGCCACAGACCCTGCGCATCGGCAGCACGGACGCCGTGCCAGGGATCGCCATCGACACGGCCGCCATCCGGCCGACCTGGGAGAGAGAACCCGATGACCACCCGCAAGCACGCAGCGCGGCTCGCCAAAGCCGCCCTGCTCCTGTCCATCGCCAGCGCGCCCGCCTTCGCCGCCAAGCCGCTGTTCGTCGGCGGGCCGGCGCCGGCGCCGCAACGCGCCGCACTGGCCACCGCGCAGCAATTGTCCAAGGCCGCCCCGACCCGCAGCCTGCGCATCGAGCGCGCCGACGCCTCGGTGGTCAGCGCGCAGACCCGCGAAATCGAACTGCGCCTGGGCTCGCACCTGGTCAATGCCGTGCTCGACGACGCGCATCAGACCGAACGCGGCAACACCGTGTGGCTCGGCCGTCTGCGCGACTCGCGCGGCGCCTCGGCCCTGCGCGGTGCGCGCGAAGTGCGCGTCGACGAGCGCAACTCGGTCGCCCTGGTCCGCCATGGCAACCGCATCACCGGCAACGTGCGCGTCGACGGCACCCTGTACCGCATCCAGTCCCTGCCCGACGGCAGCAATGCGGTGATCGAAGTCGACGAAACGCGGATGCCGCCGGACCACGCCGCCGATTACAGCGAAGCCGACCTGCCGCAGATCGACATGCGCGCCGCCGCCGCTCGCGCCAGCCGCAGCAGCGGCGGCCTGGTCGGCGCGGCCGCGATCGACCCCGGCGCCACCGCCACCATCCGCGTCCAGGTGGTCGCCACCAACCAGGCCGTCACGGCCTACGGCGGCGACATGGAAGCGCTGATCGAACTGGCCGTGGCCGAGAGCAACCAGGGCTACGTCAATTCCAACGTCGGCATCAACATGGTCCTGGCCAACTACCGCACGGTGGAATACACCTCGGTCGGCGACGGCCACGCCACCGACGTGCAGCGCTTCGCCGGCACCAGCGACGGCTACATGGACGACGTCCACGCCAGCCGCGACGCCAACGCCGCCGACGTCAACGTGCTGGTCATCAACGACGACAGCAACTGCGGCCGCGCCAGCTCGATCGGCTCCATCGCCGCCAGCGCGTTCGCAACCGTGTACTGGGATTGCGCGACCGGCTACTACAGCTTCGCCCATGAAATCGGCCATCTGCTGTCGGCACGCCACGATCCGGCCAACGACCCGACCAGCACGCCGTACGCGTACGGACACGGCTACCAGTACACGCCCGCCTCGGGCGCGCGCTGGCGCACGATCATGGCCTACCAGTGCAGCGGTACGGCCTGCACCCGCCTGAACTACTGGTCCAACCCGGACGTCACCTATAACGGCGTGGCCATGGGCACCACCAACCTCAACCACAACCAGCGCGTGCTGGTGCAGACCAAGGCGGCGATGGCGGCGTTCCGCGCCGACCCCGGCGCCAACGTGGCACCGGTGGCCAACTTCACCTCTTCGGCCAGCGGCCTGACGGTGGCGTTCACCGACTCGTCGACCGACAGCGACGGCAGCATCGTCTCGCGCAGCTGGAACTTCGGCGACAGCACCACTTCTTCGGCCAGCGGCCTGACGGTGGCGTTCACCGACTCGTCGACCGACAGCGACGGCAGCATCGTCTCGCGCAGCTGGAACTTCGGCGACAGCACCACTTCGACGGCGACCAACCCGAGCAAGACCTACTCGGCCGCCGGCACCTACACGGTGACGCTGACGGTGACCGACGACRACGGCGCGACCAACACCAAGACCTCCACGGTCACGGTGTCCACCGGCGGCGTGCAGACCTACACCAACGGCACCGACGTCAGYATTCCSGACAACAACGCGACCGGCGTGAGCAGTTCGATCGTGGTCTCGGGCCGGACCGGCAATGCGCCGAGCAACACCTCGATCTCGGTCAACATCGTGCATCCGTACAAGGGCGACCTGATCGTCGACCTGATCGCGCCGGANGAACTTCGGCGACAGCACCACTTCGACGGCGACCAACCCGAGCAAGACCTACTCGGCCGCCGGCACCTACACGGTGACGCTGACGGTGACCGACGACAACGGCGCGACCAACACCAAGACCGCCACCGTCACCGTCAATGCCAGCGGCGTGCAGACCTACACCAACGGCACCGACGTCAGCATTCCCGACAACAACGCGACCGGCGTGAGCAGTTCGATCGTGGTCTCGGGCCGGACCGGCAATGCGCCGAGCAACACCTCGATCTCGGTCAACATCGTGCATCCGTACAAGGGCGACCTGATCGTCGACCTGATCGCGCCGGACGGCTCGGTCTACAACATCCATAACCGCAGCGGCGGCAGCGCCGACAACGTCACCGGCACCTTCATCAAGGACCTGTCGAGCGAAGCGCTCAACGGCACCTGGAAGCTGCGTGCCGCCGATCGCGCCGGCGCGGACGTGGGCTACATCGATACCTGGAGCATCACCTTCTGATGCCGCCACTACCGGGCGCCCGCGCCCGGTTCGCGACGCAACCCGAACCCCGGCTCCGGCCGGGGTTTTTCTTTGGCTGCGCGTCCAAACCGGTATCGGGGCCACCACGATAACTGGAATAGCGCCCACGCTTATTCGCGGAATTTCATCACATTAGTTGCTTGATTATTCCTGTGAAAATAATCCAGGGACCCGGACTATTCACGAATGAGCGATGGAAACCATTGATTTACATGAATAACCCCGCCGCCGCATTCAGGCCATTCGCACCCCGTTTCCGCGGCGCATTATCTTTGTGCGGCGCAACAAAATATTTAAAACATTATTACAAACCAGTTTCGGTCTTGTGAAATCTAGATTCACACGCCAAAACCGGCAAAAAAACGGTTTCAGATGTAAGCGCCGTGCACTGCATCAGTACGCATTGATTACTTAACTAATGTGACCTGGTTCCACTACTTTGACGCCGATTTGCACAGAGACCTAGCGTCGCCACGCCGCCGCAAAGGACATCGCGTCGGCGTCCGATAGACCCACGACCTACCGCACGCACAAGGACGTATCGGTGCGCAGGCCAGGGCGTGTTGGTGACAGGGGGCGGATGCACCACCTGCAGTGAGCCGGCCGCGCCCGCGGCCCGACCAACAACACTAGTTCGGGGGTATCACCAGTGAATCGCCATTCCATACCGAAACTGCACGCACTCGCGGCCGCGGCCGCCCTGGTCCTGACCGCAGGCGCCGCCGACGCTGCGCAGCGCGTGGACCTGCACCAGCGCAATGTCGCCCAGCTCAACCAGCAGTACCGCGCAGCGACCGCCAGCGTCGGCGCCAGCGCCGATGCCGGCGCGCGTCACGCCGAGATGCTGGCATTGGATACGCAATCGACCCTCAAGGCGGTCGCGATCAAGGCCGATCGCGACGGCGCCCGTCACTATCGTTATCAGCAGAGCTATCGCGGCGTGCCGATCTTCGGCGAGCAGGTCGTGGTCAGCGAAGACGCCAACGGCAACGTCCGCACCCTGTTCGGCCAGATGATCGGCGGGCTCGATGCCGACCTGCCCAGCGTCACGCCCAAGCTCGCCAAGGCGCAGGCGCTGAGCATCGGCAAGCGCGCCGGCCTGGGCAACCGCCAGGGCCTGCTGAGCACCCGCAGCGAGAAGACCGAGCAGGTCATCTACGTCGACGACGGCGGCCGCGCGCATCTGGCCTATGTCGTGTCCTACTTCGCCGACTCCGCCAAGGGCGGCGCGCCGACCCGTCCGTTCGTGATCGTCGACGCCGCCAGCGGCGCGGTGCTCAAGCAGTGGGACGCGCTCGCCCACGCCAACGCCACCGGTCCCGGCGGCAACCAGAAGACCGGCCAGTACGAATACGGCACCGACTTCGGTTATCTGGACGTCGCCCAGAGCGGCACCACCTGCACCATGAACAACACGAACGTGAAGACGGTCAACCTCAATCACGGCACCAGCGGCAGCACCGCGTTCTCGTTCACCTGCCCGCGCAATACCGTGAAGACCATCAACGGCGCGTACTCGCCGCTCAACGATGCGCATTACTTCGGCAAGGTCGTGTACGACATGTACGGCGCCTATGTCGGCGTGCCCCCGCTGAGCTTCCAGCTGACCATGCGCGTGCACTACAGCACCAGCTACCAGAACGCGTTCTGGGACGGCTCGGCGATGACCTTCGGCGACGGCGGCTCGACCTTCTACCCGCTGGTCAGCCTGGACGTGTCGGCGCACGAGGTCTCGCACGGCTTCACCGAGCAGAACTCGAACCTGACCTACTCCGGCCAGTCCGGCGGCATCAACGAAGCGTTCTCGGACATGGCCGGCGAAGCCGCCGAGTACTACATGAACGGCAGCAACGACTTCCTGGTCGGCGCGCAGATCTTCAAGGCCACCGGCGCCCTGCGCTACATGGCCAATCCGCCGCAGGACGGCAGCTCGATCGGCCACGCCTCGAACTACACCAGCGGCATGGACGTGCATTACTCGTCCGGCGTGTACAACAAGGCCTTCTGGAAGCTGGCCACCACCTCCGGCTGGGATACGCAGAAGGCGTTCAAGGCTTTCGCCCGCGCCAACCAGCTGTACTGGACCGCGAGCACCAACTTCATCCAGGGCTCCTGCGGCGTCGAGACCGCGGCCACCGATCTGGGTTACAACGTCGCCGACGTCAGCGCGGCCTTCGCCCTGGTCGGCGTCGACTGCCCAGGCGGCGGCAACGCTCCTCCGGTGGCGAACTTCAGCGCCTCGGTCAGCGGCCTGAGCGTGGCCTTCACCGACACCTCCACTGACAGCGACGGCACCATCGCCTCGCGTAGCTGGAACTTCGGCGACGGCACCACGTCCACCGCGGCCAATCCGAGCAAGACCTACGCGACGGCCGGCACCTACACGGTCACGCTGACGGTCACCGACGACGACGGCGCCACCAACACCAAGACCTCCTCGGTCACGGTCGGCGGCACCGGTACCCAGACCTACAGCAACGGTACCGACTACGCCATCAACGACAACTCCACCGTCGAAAGCCCGATCTCGGTCTCCGGCCGCACCGGCAACGGTCCGAGCAACGCCTCGATCTCGGTCACGATCATCCACACCTACAAGGGCGACCTGAAGGTGGACCTGGTCGCGCCGGACGGCACGCTCTACAACATCCACAACCGCACCGGCGGCAGCGCCGACAACGTTACCGGCACCTTCACCAAGAACCTGACCAGCGAAGCGCTGAACGGTACCTGGAAGCTGCGCGTCAACGACAATGCGGCACTGGACACCGGCCGTATCGACACCTGGAGCATCACGTTCTGATCGCCCTCGCCGGGCCGCGGATGCGGCCCGGTTCTGGCGTGCACCCACAAAAACCCCGGCCTCGGCCGGGGTTTTTCTTGGCGACGATCGCGGCCTCGTCGCCGCGTCCGGCCCGGCCATACCGACTCCGTGCGCATCGCCCGATACGGCGGCGCGCTCCACGGCGTGCCCGCTCCACAAACGAAAACGCCACCCGGAGGTGGCGTTTTCGACGGCACGACGCGGACCCGGATCAGCTTTCCGGGTTCGCCGCCTCGCCCGCACTGTCGCCCGCCGTGGCGGCCGGCGGCAGCGCTTCGCTCTCGACATCCTCGTCCAGCGAGGCGTCCACGCGCTCGATGGTCTGCAGGGTCTCGTCGTCGGCCAGGCGCATCAGGGTCACGCCCTGGGTGTTGCGGCCGACCTGCGAGATTTCCGCCGCACGCGTGCGCACCAGGGTGCCGCCGTCGGAAATCAGCAGCACTTCGTGGTGGTCGCTGAGCTGGATCGCGCCGACCAGCGCGCCGTTGCGGTCGGTGGTCTTGAGCGCGATCACGCCCTGGGTGCCGCGGCCCTTGCACGGGTACTCGTCGACCGGGGTGCGCTTGCCGTAGCCGCGCTGGCTGGCGGTCAGGATGTCGCCGTCGCCGTCGACCACGATCATGCTGACCACCATCTCGCCCGGCGCCAGCTTGATGCCGCGCACGCCGCGGCTGTTGCGGCCGGTCGAACGCACGCCGCCCTTGCCGCGCTTGGACTTGTCGGCGCCGCCTTCGCTCTCGCCCGCGGCTTCGACGTCGGTATCGGCAACATCTTCGGCGCCGTCCGCCTCGACCGACTCGTCGATCACGTCCGCTTCGTCCTCGCGGCCGCTCTCGGCGAAGCGCACGGCCTTGCCGTTGCTCGCGAACAGCATGACCTCGCGCTGGCCGTCGGTCAGCGCCACGTCGACCAGGGCGTCGCCCTCGTCGAGGTTGATCGCGATCTTGCCGCGCGCCAGACGGAACGCGAACTCGGTCAGCGGGGTTTTCTTGACCATGCCCTTGCGGGTGGCGAAGAACACGAAATGCTCGTCGTCGTAGGCGCGCACCGGCAGCACGGCCTGGACCTGCTCGCCGGATTCCAGCGCCAGCCAGTTGATGATCGGACGGCCGCGCGCATTCGGGCCGGCGTCCGGCAACTGGTGCACCGGCAGCCAGAACACCCGGCCGGTGCTGGTGAAGGTCAGCAGGGTGTCGTGGGTATTGACCAGCCACAGCTTGTCGATGAAGTCCTCGTCCTTGGTCGCGGCCGCATTGCGGCCCTTGCCGCCGCGCTTCTGGGCGCGGTAGGCGCTGACCGGCTGGCGCTTGGCGTAGCCCGAATGCGACAGCGTGACCACCACGTCTTCCGGGGCGATCAGGTCGAGGATGTCGAGGTCTTCTTCGCTGGCGCGGATCTCGCTGCGACGGGCGTCGCCGAACTCTTCCTTGAGGTTGAGCAGTTCGGTGCGGATCACCTCGAGCAGCACGTCGGGGTTCTCAAGAATTTCGATCAGGCCGCGGATGGTTTCCAGCAGCAGCTTGTATTCCTCGGTGAGCTTTTCCTGCTCCAGGCCGGTCAGGCGGTGCAGGCGCATCTCCAGGATCTGGCTGGCCTGGATCTCGGTGAGCCGGTAACGGCCGTCGTGCAGGCCGAACTCGAACGCCAGGTCTTCCGGCCGCGAGGCCTCGGCGCCGGCCGCGCCGAGCAGCGCGCCGACCAGGCCCGGTTCCCAGGTCTTGGCGAGCATGCGCTCGCGCGCCTCGTTCGGATTGGCCGAGGTCTTGATCAGCTCGATCATCTCGTCGATGTTGGCGAGCGCGACCGTCAGGCCTTCCAGGACGTGCGCGCGCTGACGCGCCTTGCGCAGATCGAAGATGGTGCGGCGGGTCACCACTTCGCGGCGGTGACGGATGAAGGCTTCGAGGATCTGCTTGAGGTTCAGCAACTGCGGGCGGCCGTCGACCAGCGCCACCATGTTGATGCCGAACACCGACTCCATCTGGGTCTGCTGATAGAGGTTGTTGAGCACCACTTCGGCCGACTCGCCGCGCTTGATCTCGATGAAGATGCGCATACCGTCCTTGTCGGACTCGTCGCGCAGCTCGCTGATGCCTTCGAGCTTCTTCTCCTTGACCAGCTCGGCGATCTTCTCGATCAGCCGCGCCTTGTTGACCTGGTACGGGATCTCGGTGACCGCGATCGCCTCGCGGCCGGTGTCCTCGTTGACCTCGATCTCGGCGCGCGCGCGCATGCGCACGCGGCCGCGGCCGGTGCGGTAGGCGTTGATGATGCCGGCGGTGCCGTTGATGATGCCCGCGGTCGGGAAGTCCGGGCCGGGGATGTATTCCATCAGTCCGTCGACGTCCAGTTCCGGCTCGTTGATCAGCGCGATGGTCGCGTTGATCACTTCCGACAGGTTGTGCGGCGGAATGTTGGTCGCCATGCCCACGGCGATACCGGCCGAGCCGTTGATGAGCAGGTTCGGCACCCGGGTCGGCATGACCGTGGGTTCGAGTTCCTTTTCGTCGTAGTTGGGCTGGAAGTCGACGGTTTCCTTGTCGATGTCCGCCATCAGCTCGTGGGTGAGCTTGGCCATGCGCGATTCGGTGTAACGCATCGCCGCGGCGGAGTCGCCGTCGACCGAACCGAAGTTGCCCTGGCCGTCGACCAGCAGATAACGCAGCGAGAACGGCTGGGCCATGCGCACCAGCGTGTCGTAGACCGACTGATCGCCGTGCGGGTGGTACTTACCGATCACGTCGCCGACGATACGCGCCGACTTGAAGTGGGGCTTGTTGCTGTGCGCGCCGAGTTCGCTCATCGCGTACAGGACGCGGCGGTGCACCGGCTTGAGACCATCGCGGACGTCGGGTAGCGCGCGCCCCACGATCACGCTCATGGCGTAGTCGAGGTAGCTGCGGCGCATCTCGTCTTCGAGATTGACCTGGATGATTTCCTTGGCGAGTTCGGCCATCAGGGTTCCGTGCTGAGCGGTTGTGCTAGGCGCCCCGGACGGCCGCAAAAACCTGCCCGTGCGGGCCTGTTCTGCAGCTCGCTCTGGGCGGCATCAAAAGGACAGGAAATCTTATCACAAAACCGGGTTTCACGGCAGCCCGATTCCCACGCAGAAACAAGCACTTGCGGGCTATTTTCAGGCTTGCGAGCGGGCCGCGCCGGCGGCCCGCCGGATCAACCCGGGAAGGCGGCGCGCATGGCCTGCGGATCCGGGCGCTCGATTACCCCGCGCTCGGTGACGATGGCGTCGATCAGATCGTGCGGGGTGACGTCGAATACCGGGTTCCAGGCGCCGACCTGCTCGGCCGCGGTACGCACTCCGCCGACCCCGAACAGCTCGCCCGGATCGCGTTCCTCGATCTCGATCGAATCGCCCGAGGGCGTGGCCATGTCGACCGTGGACGAAGGCGCGGCGACCATGAACCTGACGCCGTGGTGGCGCGCGGCGATGGCCAGCTGGTAGGTGCCGATCTTGTTGGCGGTGTCGCCGTTGGCGCAGATGCGATCGGCGCCGACGATCACCCACTGCACGCGCCCGCTCTTCATCAGGTGCGAGGCGGCGGCGTCGGCGATCAGGGTCGGGGCGATGCCGTCCTGCTGCAGCTCCCACACGGTCAGGCGCGCGCCCTGCAGCCAGGGCCGGGTCTCGCCGGCGTAGACCTGGTCGATGCGGCCCTGGGCGACGCCGGCGCGGATCACGCCCAGCGCGGTGCCGAAGCCGGCGGTGGCCAGCGAGCCGGTGTTGCAGTGGGTCAGCACGCCGCTGCCGGGGACGATCAGGGCCGCGCCCAGCGCGCCCATGCGGCGGTTCGCGGCCAGGTCCTCGTCGGCGATGGCCTGGGCTTCGGCCGCGATCACGGCGCGCCAGTCGGCGCCCGCGGCGGCGAGCGTGCGGCGCATGCGCGCCAGCGCCCAGGCCAGGTTGACCGCGGTCGGGCGCGCGGCGTTGAGGCGCTGCAGCGCCGGTTCCAGCAAGGCCAGCGCAGCCGCGCCGTCGTCGGCCTGGATGTCGCGCGCCGCCAGGACCGCGCCCCAGGCCGCGGCGATGCCGATCGCCGGCGCGCCGCGCACGGTCAGGGCATGGATCGCGGCCGCGACCGCGTCGCTGTCCTCGCAACGCACGTATTCGACATGGAACGGCAGCCGGCGCTGGTCCAACAGTTCCAGGGCGTCGCCGGTCCAGCGGATCGGGCGGATGCGGTCGTAGCGGTCGAAATCGATATCGTTCATACGCACAGTTTATCGCAGCGAGCCCCTGCCCTGGCCGCGCCCTGGACGCGGGCGCAAGCTGCGGATGCGCCGCAAAGAAAACGGGCCCCGCGTCGCCGCGGGGCCCGATGCCGGTTCGTTCCTGGACGACGCGATCAGCGCACGCTGAACTCGCCGCGGCAGCCTGCCTGGACCCAGATCCCGTTCGGATCCCAGCCCCAGGTCTGGCCTTCGATGCAGGCGCCCTTGGACATCTGGCGGATCAGGCGCGCACCGTCGCGGATGCTGGTGTTGCAGCGGCGGATGCGGCCCTTGCGGCCGTCGTTGGATTCGCAGACCAGGCTGCGCCATTGGTTGTAGCCGCCGCCGTTCCAGCCGCCACCGCCGTTCCAGTTACCGCCGCCGCGGCCGCTGGAGAACTCGCCGCGGCAGCCGTTGCTGACCCACACGCTACCGCGCTGCGAACCCCAGCTCTGGCCTTCGATGCAGGGCGACTTCGACATCTGCCGCACCAGGCGCGCGCGGTTGCCGCCGATGGCGCAGGTGCGGGTACGGCCGTCGTCGGACTCGCACACCACACTGTCGCTGTTGCCGCCGCCGTTCCAGCCGCCACCGCCGTTCCAGTTGCCGCCACCGCCGCCGCGACCGAGTTCGAACTCGGCGCGGCAGCCGTTGCTGACCCAGACGCCGTCGCGGTCGTAACCCCAGCTGTTGCCCTGGATGCATTGCGACTTGGAGAACTGGCGCACCAGACGCACGCCGCCGCGGGTGTCGGCATCGCAATGACGGTTGCGGCCGTCGTCGGATTCGCAGCGGATGGTCTGCTGGCCGCCGTAGTAATCGGAATCGTACTGCGGCGCGGCTTGCGCGACCGCGCTAACGCCCAGCACCAGGGCGAAACTGGAAACGATGCGTACGAACATGTCCGTCACTCCTTGTCAGTTGACTGCAACTCTATCCACGTCCGCTTAACGCGAGCTCAAGATTTTCGATGCTGCACTGCATCGAACCGGCTGCGTTTAGCTGCGGCTTAACGTGATCCGGCGGGCTCGGCCGGACGGACACGCAAAGTATGCCTTGAGCGTGCGTCATCGACTGGTGACAGGCACGCAAAGCATGAGACGGCGCGGCCGCAGGGATCAACCGCCGCGCGGCACGTCGACCTCGAACTCGGCGCGGCAGCCGTCCTCGACCCAGATGCCGTTGCCGTCGAAACCCCAGGTGCGGCCTTCCACGCACTGCGAGCGCGAGAGTTGCTTGTGCATGCGCACGCCGGCGCCGGTCTCGACCGCGCAGCGCTGGGCCAGGCTCTTGATCGATTCGCACAACACCAGTTTGCCGCGCGGCGCGGCGACGACGGGTTCGGCCGCGGCGCCGGACAGCTCCTGGAATTCGCCGCGGCAGCCGCCGGACACCCAAAGGCCCTGGCCGTCGACGCCCCAGTTCTGATCGCGGATGCACGGACGCTTGGACAATTGGCGCACCAATTGCAGGCCGTTTGCGCTCTCGGCGCGGCAGTGGTTCCAGCGCCCGCCCTTGGATTCGCAACGCAGCACGCGATCGCCGGAGCGGCTGTCGGGGCTGCTGCCGCCCTGGCCGAGCACGAAGTCAGCGCTGCAGCCGCGCGCGACCCAGACGCCGCTGCGGGTGACGCCCCAGCTCTTGCCTTCGGCGCATTCGCTGCCGGACAGGCGCCGCACCAGGCGCACGCCGCCGCTGGTGTCGGCCGGGCATTGGCGCGGCGATTCGCTGTCGGATTCGCAACGCAGCACGCGGTCGCCGTACAGCCGTTCGCCGCCGGCCTGAGCCATGGCCGCGCCCGCGCTGGCCGCAAGGGCCAACGCCAACGACAGTGCCGCGGCTGAACGTGTGCGCATTGCGATCTCCCCCAAGCGATACGCGATCACTCTACCCCGCGCACCTGAATGGTCAATCAAAAGATCCTGCGACTGTCGCGCCGCGCGCTCTGCGTTCAGGCTTGTCATGCGCGCGCGAAATCGAAGGCCAGGACATCGGCGATGCTCGGCGCGCCGAGCATCGCCATGAGCAGGCGGTCGACGCCGAGCGCGACGCCCGCGCAATCGGGAAACCCATTGCCCAGCGCGGCCAGCAGCGCCTCGTCGCGCGGCGGCGCGGGCGCGCCGCGTTGCGCGCGCAGGTTCGCATCGCGTTGGAAACGCGTGCCCTGCTCGTCCGCATCGGCGAGCTCGTGGTAGCCGTTAGCCAGTTCCAGCGGGCCCAGATAAAGCTCGAAACGTTCGGCCACCGGCGGGTCGTCGGCGCGCACGCGCGCGAGCGCGCACTGCGAGGCCGGGTAGTCGTAGATCGCGAGCAGGCGGTCGGGCGCGAACCCGGGCTGCAGGCGATGGGTCATCAGCAGGTCCAGCCAGTCGTCGCGGGTCAGGCCGTCGGGGTCGATCACCACATCGCCCAGGGCCGCACGCAGTTCCGATTCGTCGGCCGACGCCGGGTCCAGGCCCAGGCGCTGGCGGTACAGCTCGCGATAGGCCACGCGTTCCAGCGTGGCCGCACGCCCGACCAGGGCCAGCGCGGCCTGCACCAGCTCGGCGGTTTCGGCGATCAGGCGTTGATGGTCGTAGCCGAGCCGGTACCACTCCAGCATGGTGAATTCCGGGTTGTGGCGGCCGCCGGCTTCGCCGTCGCGGAACACCCGTCCGAGCTCGTAGCAGTCGCCGAAGCCGGCCGCGAGCAGGCGCTTGAGCGGGTATTCGGGCGAGGTGCGCAGCCAGCGCGTGCGCGGCGCGCCGTCGGTGCGGCCGCCGAACTGCAGCGAGAACGAGGCGATGTTGGGATCGGTGTTGCCGGCCATCGACAACACTGGGGTCTCGACTTCGACGACGCCGCGCTGGGCGAAGAAATCGCGTATGCGGGCGTTGAGCGCGGCGCGCAGGCGCAGCGTTTCGAAGCGGGCCGACGGCCGCCAGTCGTACGGAAGACCGGCGCTCACGCGGGGCGCCGACCGTGCTGCGCCAGGAACGCGAGCAACTGCGCCTCGTCCCAGATCGGCACGCCCAGTTCCTGGGCCTTGTCGAGCTTGGAGCCGGCGGCCTCGCCGGCGACGACGAAGCTGGTCTTCTTCGACACGCTGCCCGCCACCTTGGCGCCGAGCGCTTCCAGATCGGTCTTGGCCTCGTCGCGCGACAAGGCGCTCAGGGTGCCGGTGAGCACGGCGGTCTGGCCGTCGAGCGGGCCGACCGCCGCGTCCGCATCGTCCGGCAAGCGGCGCTGCAGTTCCGCCAGCGCCTTGCCGACGCGCTGCAGCAGGTCCGCGTTGTCGGTGTCGTCGCGCCAGTGGGCGAAGGCCTGCGCGCTGTCGGCCGGCAGGCCGGCGGTCACGTAGGCGTGTTCGGGCGCGGCCGCCAGCTTGGTCGCATCGGCGAACGCGGCGGCGAGCTGGTCGGCGCGGATGCGGGTGACCTTGGGAATTTCCATGTCGACCAGCAGGGTCGCCAGGTTGAGATCCGGGCCGAGCTTGGGCGAAGGTCCGTGCGCGTCGGTAATGTTCACGCCGCGCTCGAGCAGATCGTCGATCACCTGCTGATTGCCCGGCTGGTCGAAGAAATGGCCCAGCGAGCGCGCCACTTCGCCGCCGATGTCCGGCACGCGCTTGAACAGGGGCCAGGGCAGATGGCGGATCAAGGCCAGATCGCCGAACCAGACCGCCAAGGCCTTGGCGGTGCTCTCGCCGACGTGCTGGATGCCGAGCGCGAACAGGAAGCGTTCGAGCGTGGTGGCGCGGCTGCGATCGATGGCCTCGATCAGGTTGTCGGCCCATTTGGTCGCGACCTTGCCGGCCTTGACCGTCTCGGGGGTGGTGCCGTCGCGTTCGTCCGCGCGCCGCTTCATCTCGAGCAGATCGTCCAGCCCGAGTTTGTACAGATCCGCCACCGACTTCACGTAGCCCAGGTCGGACAGGACTTCGACATAGCGCTCGCCCAGGCCCTCGATGTCCATGGCCCGACGCGAGGCGAAATGGATGATCGCCTCCTTGCGCTGGGCGGGACAGATCAGCTCGCCCGAGCAGCGCCAGACCACCTCGCCTTCCTCGCGCACCAGTTCCGAGCCGCATTGCGGACAGGCCTCGGGCATGGACCAGGGCCGGGTGCCGGGCGGACGCTGTTCGACCACCACGCGCACCACTTCCGGAATCACGTCGCCGGCGCGGCGCACGATCACGGTGTCGCCGGCGCGCACGTCCAGGCGCGCGATCTGGTCGGCGTTGTGCAGGGTCGCGCGGGTCACGACCACGCCGCCCACCTGTACCGGCGCCATCAGCGCCCACGGCGTGACCGCGCCGGTGCGGCCGACGTTGACCTCGATCGATTCGACCGTGGTCGACTGCTCCTGGGCCGGAAACTTGTGCGCGATCGCCCAGCGCGGCGCGCGCGAGACGAAGCCCATCTCGCGCTGGCCGGCGTAGTCGTCGAGCTTGTAGACCACGCCGTCGATGTCGAACGGCAGCGCGTGGCGCTTTTCGCCGATGCGGCGGTAATAGCCGAGCAGGCCCTGGGTTCCGGCGACCACGTCGCTTTCGCCGCTGACCGGGAACCCCCATTCGCGCAGCTTGGCCAGGGTCGCCGAATGGGTGGGTGGCAGTTCGTAGCCTTCGACCACGCCGACCGCGTAGGCGTAGAACGCCAGCGGCCGCTGCGCGGTGATGCGCGGATCGAGCTGGCGCAGCGAGCCGGCGGCGCCGTTGCGCGGATTGGCCAGAACCTTGCCGCCATCGTTGAGCGCGCGTTCGTTGTAGGCCTTGAACGCGGCCAGCGGCATGTAGACCTCGCCGCGCACTTCCAGCGTCTGGGGCCAGTCCTTGCCGCGCAGCTTCATCGGGATCGCCTTGATCGTGCGCAGATTGGCGGTGACTTCCTCGCCGGTGGCGCCGTCGCCGCGGGTCGCGCCCTGGACGAAGCGGCCACCTTCGTAGCGCAGGCTGATCGCCAGGCCGTCGAGCTTGGGCTCGACCGAGAAGGTGGGCGAGCTGCGTTCCAGGCGTTCTTCGATGCGGCGTTCGAAATCGGCCACTTCCTCATCGCTGAAGGCATTGCCTAGCGACAGCATGGGGATCGCGTGGCGGACTTCGGCGAAGGCCGAGGACGGCGCGTTGCCGACGCGCTGGGTCGGCGAATCGGGGGTGCGCAGGTCCGGGTACGCGGCTTCGAGCTCGTCGAGTTCGCGCAGCAGGCGGTCGTACTCGGCGTCGGGGATCGCCGGGTCGTCGAGCACGTGGTAGCGGTAGTTGGCGTCTTCGAGCTGCTGACGCAGTGCGGCGGCGCGTTGCGCGGCTTTGGCGGAGTCGGTCATCGCGGGCAGTCCAAGGCGCTGCGGTCGCAGCGCGATGGCGCCATTTTGAACGCTTTGGAGGATTCTGGGGACGGTGCGCAGGCACACGAGGCGAATCTGCGCCGGGCCGCTGCGTGGCACGAACGCGAAGACCGCCCTGGGGTAGGAGCGGCGTGAGCCGCGACCTGCGCGGTAGCCGAAGGGGCGCATCGCGGCTTACGCCGCTCCCACAATGGTCCGTGCCTGCTTAACCCGTATCCCGTCGGCTCCGATGCGTTGCCTTGGGGTAGGAGCTGCGTAAGCCGCGACCCGCGCGGTGGCCGAGGAGGCGCATCGCGGCTTACGCCGCTCCTACAACGGCCCGTGCCTGGTCAACCGTGTCCCGTCGGCTTCGATGCGTTGCCTTGGGGTAGGAGCGGCGTGAGCCGCGACCTGCGCGGTAGCCGAGGAGGCGTGGTCGCGGCTTACGCCGCTCCTACCCGAAAGCAGCAACATGGCCGGTGCCTGGTCTACCCGTGTCCCGTCGGCTTCGATGCGTTGCCTTGGGGTAGGAGCGGCGTGAGCCGCGACCTGCGCGGTGGCCGAAGGGGCGTGGTCGCGGCTTACGCCGCTCCTACAACGGCCCGTGTCTGCATAACCCGTGTCCCGTCGGCTTCGATGCATTGCCTTGGGGTAGGAGCGGCGTGAGCCGCGACCTGCGCGGTAGCCGAAGGGGCGTGGTCGCGACTTACGCCGCTCTTACAACGGTCCGTGTCTGCATAACCCGTGTCCCGATGGCTCCGATGCGTTGCCTTGGGGTAGGAGCGGCGTGAGCCGCGACCTGCGCAATGGCCGAAGGGGCGTGGTCGCGGCTTACGCCGCTCCTACCCGAAAGCAGCAGCGATGTGGGTCGCGATTGCGTAGCGAACCGGCGGCCTATGCCCTTACCAGCGCCTGTGCCTTACCAGCGCGTAGGCCGCGTCAGCGGCGGCGCTTCGCGTTGGCGATCGTAGGCGCGCAATTCGTCGCGCAGGTGGGCGATGCGCTGGCGGCCGAGCGCGTTGCGCTGTTCGTCCAGGACCACGCCGTCGAGCAGTTCGGCCATGCGCTGCGCGGTCGGCAGCATGGTTTCCCAGGCGTCGAGCGCGGGCACCGGCGCCGGCAGGGTCAGGAAGAACGCGATCGCCGGGGTTTCCAGGGCCTGGATCTGGGCCATGTCGAAACTGCCGGGCTTCATGATGTTGGCGACGCTGAACACCGGGCCGCGCTCGGGGTGGTTTTCGACCAGGCGGTGGAATACGCCCATGTGGCCGTAGACCAGGCCGGCCTTCTCGGCCGCGACCACGATGTCCGGGCCGTGCAACTTGGCGCCGGCGCGCGCGGCCAGGTACAGGGTCACGATCTTGTCGAATTCCTCGGTGGCGCGGCGGCCGAGTTCGCTGCCGGCGCCGCCGCCTTCGAGGGTACGGTCGAACATGTCCAGCTCGGCCTGGCGGGTGCTCTCGCCGGTGCCGGGCTCGGCATCGCCCTGGATCAGTTCGCCCAGGGTCGGCTCGCGGCGTCCGGTCTCGCCCTTGCCCGGCTCGCCGGCGTTCTCGCGCGCCAGTCGCTTGCCCTGCCCGGGCTTGCGCGGACGGCCGAAGAACACGATCGCGCCGATCAGTATCAAGCCGGCGATCAGGATGCCGATCCGCAGCAGGGTCACTTCGGACATCGATTGCTCCTTTGAATGCGGAGATTCGGGATTCGGGATTCGGGATTCGTCGAAGCACCTGCGCCGACTTTCGATTCCCTACCCGGTCCCGGCTCCTAAGTTAACTGCAAAAAGCAGTTGCGATGCGACATCACGAGCCGGGCAGCGGCTCTTGCTAATCCCGAATCTCGAATCACTAATCCCGGCGCGGCCGCTTAGGCCGCGCCTGCAAGACGCGTCGCTTCGGCCAGATCCACCGAGACCAGGCGGCTCACGCCCGGCTCGCGCATGGTGACGCCCGACAGCTGCTGCGCGGCTTCCATCGTCGCCTTGTTGTGGCTCACGAACAGGAACTGTACCTGTTCGCTCATCTCGCTGACCATCGCCGTGAAGCGGCCGACGTTGGCTTCGTCCAGCGGCGCGTCGACCTCGTCGAGCAGACAGAACGGCGCCGGATTGAGGCGGAAGATCGCGAACACCAGCGCCACCGCGGTCATCGCCTTCTCGCCGCCGGACAGCAGCGAGATGTTCGACACGCGCTTGCCGGGCGGACGCGCCATGATCGCCACGCCGGTGTCGAGCAGGTCTTCGCCGGTGAGTTCGAGATAGGCGTGACCGCCGCCGAACAGGCGCGGGTACAGCTCCTGCACGCCGGAGTTGACCCGGTCGAAGGTGTCCTTGAAGCGGCCGCGGGTCTCGCGGTCGATCTTGCGGATCGCGTCTTCGAGGGTTTCCAGGGCGGTGGTGAGGTCGGTGTACTGCGCGTCCAGGTAATCCTTGCGGGTCGCGGCCTCGGCGTGCTCGGCGATGGCGGCCAGGTTGACCGGTTCCAGCCGGCGCAGCTTGCCGTCCAGTTCGGAGACGGTGCGCTCCCAGACCTGCGGCTGCATGTCGTCGGTCAAGGTGTTGACCACGTCTTCGAGCACGAAGCCGGCTTCGGCGATGGCCGCCGACAGGGTTTCGGCCTTGAGCACCAGCGCCTGCTGTTCGAGGCGGCGCTGGCCGATGGCTTCGCGCTGCTGCAGGGCCTGCTCGTCGCGCTGGTGGCGGGTCTGCTCGAAGCGGCGCAGATCATTGTCGATGCCGTCGAGCTGGCTGCGCGCGCTGGCCAGGGTCTGCTCGGCGAGCACGCGCTGCTCCAGCGCGACCTGGCGCTGGGTTTCCAGCGATTGCACCGGCTGGTCGCCTTCGGCCAGCTGCGCGGCGAGTTCGCCCAGGCGGCTGTCGAGCTGGCCGCGCTGGCCGCCCATGCGGTCCAGGGCCTGCGACAGGCCGACGATCTGGGTGCGCTGCGCTTCCAGGGTCAGGGCCAGGGCGTGCGCGGTGTCGCGGGATTCGCGCGCGGCGTTGCGGGCGGCATCGCGCGCGTCGCTGAGGCTGCGGCGCTCGGACTCCAGCGCCAGGCGCGAGTCTTCGAGTTCGCCCATGCGCTCGACCGCGGCTTCCTGGCGGGCGCGCGCGTCGCGGGCCTGCTCGCGGCTGCTGTCGAGGGTGATGATCAGTTGTTCGAGCTCGGCTTCGATCTTCTCGATCCGGCCGCGCGCCGAATCCAGGCGGCCCTGCTGGCTCTGCAGCTGGCCGGCGAGTTCGGACACGCTGCGGTGGGCCATGTACAGGCCGCGCTGGGCGTCTTCGCGCTGCTGTTCGGCGGCCAGGGTGCGGTCGCGCAGCTGTACCAGCAGCGATTCGAGTTCGCGCTCGCGGTTCAACAAGCTGTCGATGTCGCCGCGCAGGCTCTGGATTTCGCGTTCGCGCAGCAGCGCGCCCTGCTGGGCGTCGCCGGAACGCAGCACCCGCACCCAGCCTTCGCCGTAGCGCTCGCCGCTGCGGGTGATGACCGAGTCGCCTTCGCCCAGCGAGGGCAGCAGCGCGCGCGCCGCGGCCAGGTCCTCGGCGGTGTGCAGGCGCGCGAGCAGGCGCCGGATCGCGCGCGGGCCGCGCACCTTGGCGGCCAGCGAGGTCGCCGGGTAAACGCTGTCGTCGGCCTCGGGCGAAACCAGGCTGAGGCGGCCGTCGCCGAGCTCGCCGATCGCATCGACCAGGGTTTCCGGAGCATCGACCAGCACGCCTTCGATGAGCTGGCCGAGCGCGCTTTCGACCGCGTTCTCCCAGCCGGCGTCCACGTCCAGGCGTTCGCCGACGCGGGCGGCGCTGTCC
This sequence comes from Lysobacter sp. Root667, assembly GCF_001427715.1. Lineage (NCBI taxonomy): Bacteria > Pseudomonadati > Pseudomonadota > Gammaproteobacteria > Lysobacterales > Lysobacteraceae > Lysobacter > Lysobacter sp. Root667. The sequence continues at coordinate 234,240 of NZ_LMHF01000013.1, read as the reverse complement.
AGTCCGCGCGCGCGCAGCCAGTTCACGGCCGCGCCCTGCTCCTGGCCCAGCGCGGCGTGCTGCAGGGTCTCCAGCGACGACAGGCGGCCGCGCGCGGCCTGGGCCTGCTTGCGTACCTCGGCCAGTTCGGACTGGGTACCGCGTTGCTGCTCCTGCAGTTCGGTGACGCTGCCCTTGCGGGTTTCCAGTTCGTGGCTCAGACCTTCCAGCGATTCCTTCTGGACGTCGTGCTGGGCCTGGATCTGCTCGAAGGCGGCGGCCAATGCGGCCAGGTCCAGGCCGGTGCGTTCGTTCGACAGCAGCTCGCGGCGGCGGTCGGCGTCCAGGCTTTGACGGTCCAGGCCTTCGATGCGGGTGCGCTCGACATCGGCGGCGCGCGCGGCTTCGGCCTGCTCGCGGCTGTGCGCGTCCCAGCGCTGCTGCCACTCGTTGAGCTTGGTCTCGGCGTCGCGCAGGGCCTCCTGGCGCGCTTCATCGCTGTCGCGCAGGGCTTCCAGGCGCGGCTCGGCGTCCTCGACCGCGGCGCGCAGGGCGTCCAGACGGTCCTGGTCGCTGCCGATGTGGCTGCCCAGTTCGGCCAGCTGCGCGGCGGCTTCGTCGCGGGCGCGCTGCAGGCGGGTGGTCATTTCGCGCTGGTGCTGGATCTGCTGTTCGATCCGCGCCAGGGCGCCGCCGACTTCGTAGCTGGCGGCCTGGGCCTTGTTCAAGGCCTCGGCGGCTTCCTCGCGGCGGACGCGGCCGGTCTCGAGCTCGCGCTCGGCCTCGCGCTGTTCGGCGATCAGCTGCTGCAGGCGGGTTTCCTGCTGCGACAGCTTCTCGCGCTGCGATTGCAGCTTCTGGTCGAGGGCGCGGTGCTCCAGCGCCTTCCACTCGGCGTCCTTGACCCGGCGCTCGGCCTGGATCGCCTGGTACTGCTCGGCCTGGCGGGCCTGGCGGCGCAGGTGTTCGAGCTGCTTGCCGACTTCCTCGCGCAGGTCGTTGAGGCGGTCGAGGTTTTCGCGGGTGTGGCGGATGCGGGTCTCGGTCTCGCGGCGGCGCTCCTTGTACTTGGAGATGCCGGCGGCTTCTTCGAGATAGACGCGCAGTTCCTCGGGCTTGGCCTCGATGATCTGGCTGATCATGCCCTGCTCGATGATCGAGTAGCTGCGCGGGCCCAGGCCGGTGCCGAGGAACAGATCGGTGATGTCGCGGCGCCGGCACTTGCCGCCGTTAAGGTAGTACTGGCTGGTGCCGTCGCGGCTGACGGTGCGCTTGACCGAGATCTCGTTGAACGCGGCGAATTCGCCGGTGATGGTGTGGTCGGAGTTGTCGAAGATCAGCTCGACCATCGCCTGCGACACCGGCTTGCGCGCCGAGGAGCCGGCGAAGATCACGTCGGTCAGCGAGTCGCCGCGCAGGCGGCTGGCCGAGCTCTCGCCCATCACCCAGCGCACCGCGTCGATGATGTTGGACTTGCCGCAGCCGTTGGGACCGACCACGCCGGTCATGTTGGTGGGCAGGTGCAACGTGGTCGGATCGACGAAGGACTTGAAACCGGAGAGCTTGATCGTGGACAGACGCATGCGGCGGGGTTGCCTCTGGCGCGCCCGCAGGCGCCGCCGTAGATACCAAGGAAGATGAAGTAGTTCGTCTAAATTACTGATTATTCTAGACGATATACGGCGAAAACGCCGCACAGCCTCGTGAGTATAACGGGCCTGCGGCGGCCTCGCCGAGCCATCGCCGGGCCGGCAAGGCCCCGGATCGGCAAAGCTATCCGGCGCCTGCGCTGCTGCGATCCGCAACGGCGGTCATGCTATTGATGACGCCGCGGACCCGGACGCGGTCCGCGACCGTCCGCAACGCAAGGTAGCCAGGCCGATGAGCCGACCCCGCGCCCAACGCCGCAAGAAGGAACCCGGCGACAGCCCGACCATGGCCGACCTGGCCAAGCTGGCCGGGGTCTCGGCGATCACGGTCTCGCGCGCGCTGCGCGACAGCCCCCTGGTCAATCCCGAGACCCGCGCCCAGATCAAGGCCCTCGCCGAGACCCAGGGCTACATGTTCAACATCTCCGCACGCAATCTGCGCCTGCGCCGCAGCATGACCGTGGCGGTGGTGGTCGAGATGACCCCGACCATCGAGCGCCAGATGTCCGGGCCCTACCCGCTGGACCTGCTGGGCGGCATCAGCCAGGAGCTGACCTCGTCCGGCTACGCGGTGCTGCTGACCTCGCTGCAGGGCGGCGGTCTGCCCAGCGTGCAGGCCGCCGACGGGGTGATCCTGCTCGGCCAGGGCGCGCACGAGGATGCGATGCACCAGGTCGAGCGCTGGGGCCGGCCGATGGTGGTCTGGGGCGCGGTCAGCCGGCACGAATCGCAGGTGGTGGTCGGCAGCGACAACCAGCGCGGCGGCGCCCTCGCCGCGGAACGTTTCCTGGCCTTGGGCCGGCGCCGGCCGGTGTTCCTCGGCGATCCCGCCCACGGCGAGTTCGCCGAGCGCCTGGACGGCTACAGCCGCGCCCTCGCCCGCCACGGCCTGACCCCGCTCACGCCGCCGGTGCCGGCCCTGACCGTCAGCGCCGGCGCGGCCGCGGTGCACGGCCTGCTCGACGAGCATCCGCAGTTCGACGCCCTGTTCGCGGCCAGCGACCTGCTCGCGATCGGCGCGATCCGGGCCCTGATCGAGCGCGGCCGGCGCGTGCCCGAGGACGTGTCGGTGATCGGCTACGACGACACCCCGCTGGGCGCGACCTACCTGCCGCCGCTGACCTCGGTGCACCAGAACTTCACCGACGCCGGGGTGCTGCTGGCGCGCAAGATCCTGGCCCTGATCGAGGGCCAGCCGGCGGAATCGGAAATCCTCGCCACCAATCTGGTGGTGCGGGTGACTTGAGCCGCTCGGGTACAGCGCTACTAGGAGCGGCGCTATGAAAAGTTGCGCAGCGAACAGCGGCGCAGCGGCGTGCTGCGGCGCAGCGCGAATGAAGCGGCCGTGGTCGCCGCGCACGGCATCGGCCTAGTCTCGCGAGTCGGCTGCGCGGCAATCCCCAATCCGCTTGAAATCAAGCGCTTGGCCGGCGTCGCCGCGCGAATCGCATAACTGAACCCGCGGCCTTCCGCTGTCGCTCGCCGATCCCTTCCTGCAATTTGTTATCGATAACTTGACATCGATAACAATGCGCCTCTAGCGTCCGCCTCCAGCCGCCGACCGGCGGTCCAGCAAGCAGGCCAGCGACGCGTGACCGATCCGAATTCCTCCGCTCTTCCCGACCTCGATGCCGACCGCGGCTGGCGCCTGCGCCAGGACCGTTACGAACCGCAGCGCCGGCAGCGCGATTCGACCCTCTTCGCGCTCGCCAACGGCTCGCTGGGCGTGCGCGGCGGCTTCGAGGAAGGCCGCGGCGACGGCGACGGCTGCTATCTGGCCGCGGTCTACGAACAGAACCCGATCCACTACCACGAGCGCTTCCGCGGCTTCGCCCTAAGCACCGACACGCGGGTGCCGGTCGCCGACGGCAAGCGCATCGAAATCTGGCTGGGCCAGGAACGCCTGGACCCGGACAGCGCCGAGGTGCTCGCCTTCGAACGCGAACTCGACCTGCACACCGGCGCGCTGCGCCGGCGCATGCGTCTGCGCAGCGCCAAAGGCGCGACCGTCGAGATCCATGCCGAACGCGTGGTGCCGCTGAACGTGCACCCCGGCGGCTGCGACCTGCTCGCGATCCGCTACCGGGTCGCCTCGATCGACTACAGCGGGCCGATCGCGCTGGTCTCGGCGATCGAAAGCGGCCATCGGGCTGCGGTCCAGGGCGACGATCCGCGCATCGGCGTGTCCGGCAGCGAGGGCCTGCTCGGCAACGGCGCGCGCGCCGACGCCGTGCAGGCCCGCTACGGCCAGCGCACCCATCGCGGCACCGGCGCGGTCCTGTGCGGCCAGCGCCATCGCCTGCCGCAGGCCTCGGCCGCACTGCACTTCAGCGCGGCCGAAGCCGACGACGCCCGCGCCGCGCAACGCTACGAAGCGCAGCTGACGCCCGGCGCCGGCGTCGTGCTGGAAAAGTTCGTCGCCTACGCCAGCGCCGCCGAGGCCGCGGGCCTGGACGCGCGCGTCGACACCGCGCTGGCCGCGGCCGCCGATGCGGGCTACGAGGCCCTGGCCGCGCTGCAGGCCGGGGCGATGGCGGAGTTCTGGCGCGACGCCGAGCTGTCCATCGACGGCGATCCGCAGGCCGAGCTCGCGCTGCGCTTCAACCTGTTCCACCTGTGGCAGTCGGCCGGCCGCGACGGCGTGTCCGGCACCGCCGCCAAGGGCCTGACCGGTGAAGGCTACGAAGGTCATTGCTTCTGGGACACCGAAGCCTTCGTGCTGCCGGTGATGGCCTACACCGCGCCGGAAGTGGCGCGGGCGATGCTGCAGTCGCGCCACGGCATGCTCGCCGCCGCGCGGGCGCATGCGCGCGAGATGAACCACCCGGCCGGCGCGCTGTACCCCTGGCGCACCATCGCCGGCGGCGAATGCTCGGCGCACTACCCCTCCGGCTCGGCTGCGTACCACATCAACGCCGCCATCGCCTACGCGATCGGCCTGTACTTCGACGCCAGCGACGACATCGGCTTCCTGCTCGACGGCGGCGCCGAGATGCTGTTCGAGACCGCGCGCATCTGGCCGCAGATCGGCCACTTCAATCCGCGCCGCGGCGACGCGTTCTGCATCCATGAAGTCACCGGGCCGGACGAATACACGGCCATGGTCGACAACAACTACTACACCAACCGCATGGCCCAGCAGCATCTGCGGCGCGCGGTCGCGGTGTGGCGGCGCCTGCTCGCCGATCGCCCGGCCGAGGCCGCGGCGCTGGCCGCGCGCCTGGCCCTGGACGCGGACGAAGTCGCGATCTGGGAGCGCGCCGCCGAGGCGATGTACCTGCCCTACGACGAGCGCCTGGGCGTGTACGCGCAGGACGACGGTTTCCTGGACAAGCCGCGCTGGCCGTTCCCGCCGCGCCAGGGCGAGCACCGGCCGCTGCTGCTGGACTACCACCCGCTCACGCTCTACCGCTACCAGGTCTGCAAGCAGGCCGACGTGGTGATGGCGCTGGTGCTGGCCGGCGCGGACATCGACCGCGCGCGCAAGCGCCGCAGCTACGACTACTACGAGGCGGTGACCACCCACGACTCGACCCTGTCGGCGTCGATGTTCGGCATCCTCGCCAGCGAAGTCGGCCTGGCCGACCGGGCGCTGGCCTATTTCGACGCCAGCCTGCGCGTCGACCTGGACGACCTGCACGGCAACACCGACCACGGCGTACATATGGCGGCGATGGCCGGCAGCTGGCTGGCGCTGACCCAAGGCTTCGCCGGGCTGCGCACGATCGAGGGCGAGCTGCATTTCGCCCCCACCCTGCCGGCGCGCTGGAACGGCTACGGCTTCGGCCTGCGCTGGCGCGGGCGCGAGCTGCACGTCGGCGTCGAGGGCGCGCAGGTGCGCTATCGGCTGATCGAAGGCGAACCGCTGGAAATCGTGCATGCCGGGCAGCGCCTGCTGCTGACCACGCAGGCCGCGCAGGAGGTCGCGCTGGCGGTCGCCGCCGATGCCGCGCCGGCTGTTTTCCCGCGTCCGGCGCAGGCCCTGATCTTCGACCTCGACGGCGTGCTCACCGACACCGCCCATACCCATTACCTGGCCTGGAAGCGCCTGGCCGACGAGATCGGCGTGCCCTTCGACGAGACCGTGAACCTGCGCCTGAAGGGCGTGGACCGCGAGGCCTCGCTGGCGATCATCCTGGAGCGCGCGACGCGTCCGTTCGACGCCGCCGAGCGCCACGCCCTGGCCGAACGCAAGAACGGCTACTACCGCGCCGCGATCGAACAGGTCGGGCCGCAGGACCTGTTCGCGGGCGCGGCCGCCCTGCTCGACGCGGCGCGCGCACGCGGGCTCAAGCTCGGCCTGGCCTCGGCCAGCAAGAACGCGGCGCTGCTGGTGCAGCGCCTGGGCATCGCCGAGCGCTTCGACTGGATCGCCGACGCCGCGACCATCGCCCTCGCCAAGCCCGACCCCGAGATTTTCCTGAGCGTGGCCCAGGCGCTGGGCGTGGCGCCCGAGCGCTGCATCGGCATCGAGGACGCCGCCGCCGGCATCGTCGCGATCCGCGCCGCCGGCATGGCCGCGGTCGGGATCGGCGACCCGGCTGCGCTGCCGGGCGCGGACGCCCACCTGCCGAACATCGCCGCCTTCGACCTGGACGCTTTCGTATCGCGCTGAACCTTGTCCACCGCATCGACGCGCCGCCGAACGGCGCGCCGACGTACACCAACATGACATTCTGAGGAGTGGGGAGAACACCATGCAGCAGCAGTCTCTGATCCGTTATGCGTTGTCGATGGCCATCGCGGCCGCGCTGGCCCCGGGCTACGTGCGCGCGCAGGACGCGGCGCCGGCCGCGGACGCGCCGCAGGCCGGCGAAAGCGAAGCCACCACGCTGGACGCGGTCGTGGTCAGCGGTACCGCGCGCTTCAAGGGCGTGCGCAAGCGCGACGCCAGCTTCTCCATCACCACCGCCTCGCTGGAGCAGTTGCAGGAAGCGGTGCCGCTGAGCACCGCCGACGCGCTCAAGGTCGTGCCCGGTATCTGGGCCGAATCGGCCGGCGGCAGCACCGGCGCCAACATCTTCGTGCGCGGCATGCCGTCGGAAGGCGACGCCCCGTTCGTGACCGTGCAGATGGACGGCGCGCCGCTGTTCCCGCCGCCGACCCTGTCGTTCCTGGAAAACTCCACCCTGTTCCGCATGGACGACACCATCGACCGCATGGAAGTGCTGCGCGGCGGCCCCAGCCCGATCTTCTCCAACGGCCAGCCCGGCGCCACGGTCAACTTCATCCAGAAGAAAGGCGGCGAAGAAACCGAAGGCAGCCTGCGCGTGACCGCCGGCAGCGACAACCTGCGCCGGGTCGACGTGTTCAACAGCGGCAAGCTCGGCGAAGGCTGGTACTACAGCATCGGCGGCTTCTACCGGGTCACCGACGGCGTCCGCGACACCCAGTTCCCGGCCGACAAGGGCGGCCAGTTCAGCGCCAGCCTGACCCGCAGCTGGGACAGCGGCGAGGTCACCCTGTACGCGCGCCACACCGACGACAAGAACGCCTTCTTCACTCCGATCCCGCTGCTGTCGCGCAACAACGGCAAGGACCTGTCCAGCTTCCCGGGCCTGAACGCGCAAAGCGGCACTCTGCTCGGCAACGACTTCCGCCGCGTCACCATTCCGACCGGCCCCAACGGCGAGACCATCAGCCGCGATCTGGCCGACGGCCGCGGCATCAACCTGGACGTGTTCGGCGCCTCGATGGACTTCTACGTCGGCGACTGGACCATCAGCGACCGCGTCAACCACGTCAGCGGCAGCGCCCCGACCAACGGCCTGTTCACCGGCGCCAGCCCGCAGACCATCAGCTCCTACATCGCCTCCTTCGGCAGCCCCGGCACCGCTACCTACACCAACGGCGGCGGCGCGGTCGACCCGAACCAGCAGGTGCTGACCGCCGGCTTCTGGGTGGTCGACAAGGAGATCGAGTCCTTCACCAACGACCTGCGCTTCAGCCGCGACCTGTTCGAGGGCAACACCCTCACCGCCAGCGTGTACTACGCGCGCTACTCGTCCAAGGACACCTGGTACCTGGGCAACAACATGCTGCTGACCGCGCAGAACAACGCGCGCCGCATCGACGTGACCCTGGCCGACGGCCGCCAGGTCACCCGCGACGGTTTCGTCGGCACCTCGTTCTTCTCGCTGCGCGGCGACTACGACGGCCAGAACACCGCCGTGTTCCTGGCCGACGAGTGGCAGATCAACGACCGCCTGCGCCTGGACGGCGGCATCCGCTACGAATGGCAGCAGGTCGACGGCACCGTCCACAACACCGCCAGCGTCGACCTGGACGGCAACCCGAACACGCTCTACGACAACAACACCTCGATCTCGCTGCCCAGCAGCCGCCGCATCGACCAGGACGACAAGCATTTCTCCTGGACCCTGGGCCTGAACTTCAAGCTCAACGACACCTCCAGCCTGTTCGCGCGCGCTAACTCCGGCTACAAGCTGCCGACCTTCGACAGCCTGCGCGACGGCAACAACAAGGTCCAGGAAGTCGACCAGTACGAGCTGGGCTTCAAGTCCGGCAATTCGGTCTACGACCTGTACCTGACCGCGTTCTACAACAGCTTCACCAACTCGCCGTTCCAGGCCTTCCTCGACGACGGCACCAACTTCACCACGGTCGGCGATTCGCGCGCCTACGGCGTCGAGCTGGAAGGCGCGGTCCGTCCCTTCGGCGGTTTCGAGCTGCGCGCGACCGGGGTCTGGCTGGACGCCCAGTACGAGAACTACCGCGAGTTCACCGGCAACCAGGTGATGCGCCAGCCCAAGACCCAGTTCCGCATCACCCCGAGCTACTTCTGGACCCTGCCGGTCGGCGATCTCAAGCTGTTCGCGACCTACTCGCACATCGGCGACCGCTACGCCGACCTGGCCAACACCCAGCAGCTGCCCTCGTACCACACGCTCGACGTGGGCGCGAACCTGCACGTCGGCGAGCATTGGGAGTTCACCGCCAGCGGCAGCAACGTCAGCGACGAGCTCGGCCTGACCGAAGGCAATGTGCGCGTGCCCGGCGCGGCCACCGGCGGGGTGTTCCTGGGCCGGCCGATCGCCGGGCGCTCCTACCAGCTCTCCGCGGCCTACCGCTGGTGAGCGCGGCGGCGGCGGGCGCGCATGCGATGCTGCGCCCGTCGCTTTCGACCGCCCCGCGCCGCACGGCGCGCGGTTTTCGAAGCCCGTTCGCGGCGCGATCCGGCAACGCTAGCCTGCGCGACCCTCCCTCCAAGGCGCAGGCGGCATCGGCAACGGCCGCGAACGGTCTTTTTAACCATAGCGCGCGGCCCGATGGGCTCGCGCGCCGGAGCAACGCATGACCTCCACCGGCAGCCACCGCGGCCGCATGATCCTGGCGATGGTCCTGACCTACATGGTGTTCGCGGTGCTGCTCAACAGTGTCGGCACCGTGATCCTGCAGGCGATCCAGGGCTTCGGCGTGAACAAGGCCGACGCCAGTTTTCTGGAGGCCTTCAAGGACCTGCCGATCGCGATCGTGTCCTTCCTCACCGCCTCGCTGCTGCCGCGCCTGGGCTACCGGCGCGCGATGATCCTGGGCCTGAGCCTGGTCGCCGCGGCCTGCGCGCTGATGCCGCTGCTGCACGCGTTCTGGGCGACCAAGCTGCTGTTCGCCACCGTCGGCGCTTCGTTCGCGCTGGCCAAGGTCTCGGTGTATTCCTCGATCGGCCTGCTCACCGACGGCAAGCAGCAGCACGCCAGCCTGACCAGCACCATCGAAGGCTGGTTCATGGTCGGCGTGCTCGCCGGCTATTGGCTGTTCGCCAGCTTCATCAATCCCGAATCGCCGGCCGATCCGCGCTGGCTGCGGGTGTACTGGGTGATCGCCGCGGTCGCCGCCGCGACCGCGCTGCTGCTGACGGTCAGCCGCCTGGACGAATCCGCCGCGCGCGACGGCCACGCCCCGGGCGAGGCCTTCTTCGACATGTTCCGCCTGGTCGCGCAGCCGTTGATCGGCGTGTTCCTGGCTTCGGCCTTCCTGTACGTGCTGATCGAACAGAGCATCGGCACCTGGCTGCCGACCTTCAACCGCGAAATCCTGCACCTGCCCACGACCATGAGCGTGCAGGCGGCGAGCATCTTCGCGGTGTCGCTGGCGCTGGGCCGGCTCGGCGCCGGCCTGCTGCTGCGGCGCGTGCCCTGGCATTGGCTGCTGATCGCCTGCGTGCTGGCGATGGCCGCGCTGGTGCTGCTGGCGCTGCCGCTGGCCGCGGGCATGCGTCCGGACCCGAACGCGAGCTGGACCCACGCTCCGGCCGCGGCCTACGTGTTCCCGCTGATCGGCCTGTTCATGGCGCCGATCTATCCGGCGATCAACTCGGTGGTGCTGAGCGCGCTGCCGAAGTCGCGGCATGCGGCCATGACCGGTTTGATCGTGGTGTTCTCGGCCCTGGGCGGCACCACCGGCTCCTTCGTCACCGGCCAGCTGTTCGCGCGCGCCGGCGGCGAGACCGCGTTCTATCTGTCGCTGGCGCCGATGGCCTTGCTGCTGCTGGCGATCGTCGGCCTGAAGCGGCAGAGCCTGCGCGCCGACGCGGCCCTGGCCGCGCAGGCCGGGAACTGACGACGCGCCGGCCCGCAGGCGCGCGCTCAGTCCGCGGCCGGCGGCGCGCGCAGGTTGAGTTCGGTCTGCGGATCGAAGTAATGCATGCGTTCGGGCGCATAGCCCAGGTGCACGGTGTCGCCGGGCGCGGGCAGGTCGTAAGGCGGCAGCCGCAGCACCAGGTCGCAGCCGCCGCAGGCCAGGTTGAGGAAGGCCTCGTTGCCGACCGGCTCGACCACTTCCACCCGCGCCGCCAGGCGCTCGGGCGCGGCCTGCGCCAGGTGCATGTCCTCCGGACGCAGGCCGACGGTGAGCTGGCGGCCGAGATAGCCGCGCACCGTCTCGCGCAAGGCTTCGTCGGGCTGCAGCGGCAGCTCCACGCCGTCGGCGATGCGCAAGCGCAAACCGTCGCGTTCGATCACCTCGCCCCCGAGCAGATTCATCTTCGGGCTGCCGAGGAAGGTCGCCACGAACAGATTGGCCGGGTGCCGGTACAGCGCCATCGGCGTATCGATCTGCTGGATCTTGCCGTCCTTGAGCACGACGATGCGCTGGCCCAGGGTCATGGCCTCGATCTGGTCGTGGGTGACGTAGACCATGGTGGTGCCGAGCTGGCGGTGCAGGCGCGCGATCTCGACCCGCATGCCCATGCGCAGCTTGGCGTCGAGGTTGGACAGCGGTTCGTCGAGCAGGAACACCTGCGGCTGCCGCACCAGCGCCCGACCCAGGGCGACGCGCTGGCGCTGGCCGCCGGACAGCGCGGCCGGCTTGCGTTGCAGCAGCGGTTGCAGCTCCAGCGTGGCCGCCGCCTCGCCGACGCGGGCCTCGATCTCGGCCTTGGACGCGCCGCGCAGCTTGAGCCCGAAGCCGAGGTTCTCGGCCACGGTCATGTGCGGGTACAGGGCGTAGCTTTGAAACACCATAGCGATGTCGCGGTCCTTGGGCGGGACCTCGTTGACCACGCGCTCGCCGATGCGCAGCTCGCCGCCGCTGATCGTTTCCAGGCCTGCGATCATCCGCAGCAGGGTCGATTTGCCGCAGCCCGAAGGCCCCACCAATACCAGCAGCTCGCCGTCGCGGATCTCGAAACTGGCCCCGTCGACGCCGACGAAACCGTTCGGATAGACCTTGCGCAGACGCTCAAGCGTGACCTTCGCCATGAAATCTCCCGATCGTGGCCCCAGCGACGATGCAATTGTCGTCGCCCTGGGCTATTCTGCCATGTAACCGTTTACATGCACGCCAGCATTCAACACAGCGCCCGCACCGGAGGCCCAGCAGCGATGAGTCAAGTTCGTGTCTTTCCCGAGGGGTTCCTGTGGGGCGCGGCCACCGCGGCCCACCAGATCGAAGGCTCTCCGCTCGCCGACGGCGCCGGCCCCAGCATCTGGACGCGCTTCGCGCACACCCCGGGCATGACCCTCAACGGCGATACCGGCGACGTCGCCTGCGACCACTACCGGCGCTGGAAGGACGATGTCGCCCTGATGAAGCGCCTGGGCCTGCAGGCCTACCGTTTCAGCGTGTCGTGGTCGCGGATCCTGCCCGACGGCACCGACCGGGTGAACCAGGCCGGCGTCGATTTCTATTCGCGCCTGGTCGACGAGCTGCTGGCCAACGGCATCGAGCCGCTGCTGACCCTGTACCACTGGGACATGCCGGCCGCGCTCGACGACCGCGGCGGCTGGCTCAACCGCGACTGCGCCGACTGGTTCGCCGAGTACGGAAGCGTGCTGTACCGCGCGCTCGACGGCCGGGTCAAGAAGTGGGTCACCCTCAACGAACCCTGGGTCATCACCGACGGCGGCTACCTGCACGGCGCGCTCGCGCCGGGCCACCGCAGCCGCTTCGAAGCGCCGATCGCCTCGCACAACCTGATGCGCGCGCACGGCGCCGCGGTGCAGGCCTACCGCGCGATCGGCCAGCACGAGATCGGCCTGGTGGTGAACATCGAGCCCAAGTACGCCGCCACCGATTCGGCCGCCGACGCCGCCGCGGTCCAGCGCGCCCACGCCTACATGAACGAGCAGTACCTCGACCCCGCCCTGCTCGGCTCCTACCCGCCGGAACTGCGCGAGATCTTCGGCGAGGCCTGGCCGGAATGGCCGGCCGAGGACTACGAGCTGATCAAGCAGAAGCTCGATTTCGTCGGCATCAACTACTACACCCGCAGCGTCACCAAGGACGCGGTCAGCTACCCGCTCAACACCGGCGTGGTACGCCAGCCCTCGGGCACCTACACCGAGACCGGCTGGGAAGTGTTCCCGCAGGGCCTGACCGACACCCTGACTTGGTTCAAGCAGCGCTACGGCGACATCCCGATGTACGTCACCGAGAACGGCGCAGCCTTCTTCGACCCGCCGGTCGCCGAGCCCGACGCCAGCGGCGAGCGCCGCGTGCGCGATCCGCTGCGCATGGACTACCTGCAAAAGCACATCAGCGCGATCCACGACGCGATCCAGGCCGGCTGCGACATCCGCGGCTACATGGTCTGGTCGCTGCTGGACAACCTGGAGTGGTCGCTGGGCTATTCCAAGCGCTTCGGCGTGGTCCACGTGAACTACGCGACCCAGGACCGCACCCCCAAGGACAGCGCGAAGTGGTACTCGAACGTGATCGCCACGCATGGCCGCTCGCTGTCCGAGCCGCTACCTTAACGGTTCCGACCACAACGGTCTCCGACCAAACCAGGCGCCGGCGCCATGCACGACACTCTGTTGCTGTTCGGCGCCACGGGTGATCTCGCCCAGCGCTACCTGTTCCCGTCGCTGATCCACCTCTGGCGCGACCGCTTGCTGCCGCCCGACTTCCGCCTGATCGCGGTCGGGCGGCAGGAGATGAGCGACGAGGAATTTCGCGCCTGGCTGCGCGAACGCATGGCGGCCGAGGCAGCCGACGACGCCCCGGCGGTGGACGGCCTGCTGCGCTGCATCGCCTACGTCGCGGTCGATCTGCGCGACACCGACGCGATCGCCGCGGCGCTGTCGCGCTACGCCGACCGCCCCAGCGTGAGCTACCTGGCCACGCCGCCGGACCTGTTCGTGTCGGTGGCGCAGGGCCTGAGCGCGGCCGGCGTGCTCGCCGATCCGTCGCGGCTGGTGCTGGAAAAACCGATCGGCCGCGACCTGGCCTCGGCGCGCGAGATCAACGCCGCGCTGCGCGCCTGCCTGGACGAGTCGCGGATCTTCCGCATCGACCACTACCTGGGCAAGGCCGCGGTGCAGAACCTGTTGGCGCTGCGCCTGGGCAACACCCTGCTGGAAGCGGTGTGGCAGCACCGCTGGATCGAATCGGTCGACATCCTGGTCGCCGAGACCGCTGGCGTCGACGGCCGCGAGGAGTACTACGCCGGCTACGGCGCCCTGCGCGACATGGTCCAGAACCACATGCTGCAGCTGCTGGCGCTGATCGCGATGGAACCGCCCTCGACCCTGGACGCCGACAGCATCCGCGAGGAGAAACGCAAAGTACTGCGCGCGCTGCGCCCGATGAGCGAAGCCGACGCTGCCCGCGACACCGTGCGCGGCCGCTACGGCGCCGGCGTGGTCGAGGGCCGCGCGGTCAAGGGCTTCGTCCACGACTCGCCGGTGGAAACCTTCGTCGGCCTGCGCACCTGGATCGACAACTGGCGCTGGGCCGGCGTGCCGTTCCGCCTGGTCACCGGCAAGCGCCTGGCCACGCGCGCGACCGAGGTGGTGGTCTCGTTCAAGCCGGTCTCGCACTGGCTGTTCGAGCGCCCCGCGCGCGGACGCGAGCGCCCCAACCGCCTGCGCATGCGCCTGCAACCCGACGAAACCGTGGAACTGGGCCTGATGGGCAGCCTGGCCGCGCCCGAATGGGGCGCGCTGGAGCTGCGGCCGATGTCGCTGGACCTGTCGATGTCGAACTCGCCGCAGCGCCGGATCGCCTACGAGCGCCTGCTCGTCGACGCGCTGCGCGGCAACCAGACCCTGTTCGTGCGCGACGACGAGGTCGAATCGGCCTGGCAATGGATCGACAGCGTCGAGCGCGCCTGGAGCCGCACCGTCCAGCCGGTGCTCGACTACCCGGCCGGCTCCTGGGGCCCGGCCGAGGCCGCCGAATTCCTGCCGGCGACCCTGCGCCAGGGCCGCGGAGGCGAAGCATGAGCACTGCCGCACCGGAAACCCTGCTGGCCGATATCGGCGGCACCAACGCACGCTTCGCCCTGGCCATGCCGCAGCACGAACAACCGCTGCGCGAGGACAGCGTGCAGGTGTTCGCCGTCGCCGACTTCCCGTCCCTGGCCGACGCCGCGCGCCACTACCTCGACCGCATCGGCGCGACGCCCAGCGAAGCCGTGTTCGCGGTCGCCGGCCGCGTCGACGGCGACGAGGCGCGCATCACCAACCATCCCTGGGTGATCTCGGCCGCGCGCACGCGTCAGGCCCTGGGCCTGGAACGCCTGCAACTGATCAACGACTTCGCCGCGCAGGCGATGGCGGTGTCGCTGCTGCGCCCGCAGGACGTGGTCGCGATCGGCGGCAACGCCTGGCACGGCTTCGACGACGGCGGCGACCGCACCTACGCCATCATCGGCGCCGGCACCGGGCTTGGCGTCGGCGGCCTGATCCGCCGCGACGGCCGCTACTACCCGCTGCAGACCGAAGGCGGCCACGTCAGCTTCGCGCCGGGCACGCCGGAGGAAATCGAAATCCTGCAGCGCCTGTCGGGCGAATTCGGTCGCGTGTCCAACGAGCGCCTGGTCAGCGGCAGCGGCCTGGTCAATCTGCATCGCGCCCTGAGCCAGATCGCCGGCGAAGACCCGGGCCCGCTGGCGCCGGCCGACATCACCGCGATGGCGCGTGAAGGCGACGCCCGCTGCCTGCGCGCGATCGACGTGTTCTGCGCGGTGTACGGCGCCGCCGCCGGCGACCTGGTCCTGACCCTGGGCGCCTGGGACGGCGTGTTCCTGCCCGGCGGCCTGGTGCCGCGCCTGATGCCCTGGCTGCAACATTCCGGTTTCCGCCAGCGTTTCGAACACAAGGGCCGCTTTTCGCCGACGATGGCGCGCATTCCCACCCTCGCCGTGACCCATCCCCAGCCCGGTTTGCTGGGCGCGGCGGCCTTGGCCCGGCACACGCCACGCTGAGGTGGATCGTGCGAAGATCGACCGATGCTCGACGATCCGTCGCCCGTCCCGGCCGGTCCTCCGGAGCCGGAAACCGCACGTTACGTGATGCACGCGCATCGCGGTCGCGATGTGTGGACCTGGGCCTGCGCGGTCGCGATCGCGGCGGAACTGCGCCGCGACCTGTTGCTGCGCCCGCGTGCGCGCCTGCTGCTGTCGGGCGGCAGCACGCCCGGCCCGGTCTATCGCGCACTGTCCAAGGCGCCGCTGGATTGGAGCCGGGTCGACATCGGCCTGGTCGATGAACGCTGGCTGCTGCCGAACGACCCCGACAGCAACGCCCACCTGGTCCGCAGCCAGCTGCTGCACGACCACGCCGCCGCCGCACGCTTCGAACCGCTGACCCTGGCCGGACGCCGGATCGAGGACGCCGTCGCCGTCGCCAATGCGCATGCGCAACTCGGCGCCAGCGCCGCGGTGCTGGGCATGGGCGAGGACGGCCACACCGCGTCGCTGTTCCCCAACACCCTGGACCTGTCGCGCGCGCTCGAAAGCCGCCAGGCCTATATCGCCATCGACGCCAACGGCGCCCCCGGCGCGCAACGCTGGCCGCGCCGGATCAGCCTGACCCGGACCGGACTGGCGCGGGTGCAGACCCGGCTGCTGCTGATCCAGGGCGAACGCAAACGCGAAGTGTTCGAAGCCGCCCTGCGCAACGGCGACGTGCGGCGCTATCCGGTGCTGGCGGCGCTGGAAGCCGGAAGCGGCTCGCCGTTGCATGTGCATTGGTGCGAGTGAGCGGCTTGCGGCGCGGCGCGGGCCCGGAACCGCCTACTAACCAAGCTGGACTACTGCTCGGATTTTCGGTCCTGGCGGCGCTAGCGGCTCTGTTGATCGCCTAGCAGGCATCGCGACCTAGGATGACAACCGCATCGTCCGGTGTCGTCGTGCCCCGGGATTTGCGCGATGCGGTGCGCCTTCGGCTTACCGCATCCTACGGCGGCCGCATCGCGGCTTACGCCGCTCCCATAGGAGGCTCGGTGCACGCATGAGGCCATCGGCGGCGGCGTGCCGTGGCCTTCAAGGCAACGGGTTTCAGCCCGTAGGATGCGGTGACAACCGCATCGTCGAACTCCGGTACACCGCCGTATTGCCGCACATCCGGCGATGCGGGGCGCCTGACGGCTTACCGCATCCTACTCGCGCGAAATCCGCAGACTTCCTGTGGGAGCGACGTAAGTCGCGATTGCGCCACCGCGCTTGCGGCGATGCCACGTTCCCATACGGGAACGACGATCGCGACTTACGTCGCTCCCACAGGAAGCTCGGTGCGCGCATGAGGCCAGCGGCGGGCATGCCGTCGATGGCCCCCAAGGCAACGAGTTCAGTCGATGTACTCGACCCCACCCATGTACGGACGCAGCGCCTCGGGCACTTCGATCGTGCCGTCGGCGTTCTGGTAGTTCTCCATCACCGCGATCAGGGCGCGGCCGACCGCGACGCCGGAGCCGTTGAGCGTGTGCACCAGCTCCGGTTTGCCGGTGGCCGGGTTGCGCCAGCGCGCCTGCATGCGGCGGGCCTGGAAAGTCTCGCAGTTCGAACAGGAGGAAATTTCGCGGTAGGTCTCCTGGCTGGGCAGCCAGACTTCCAGGTCGTAGGTCTTGGTCGCGGCGAAGCCCATGTCGCCGGTGCACAGCAGCACGCGCCGGTACGGCAGGCCGAGCTTCTCCAGCACGACTTCGGCGCAGCGGGTCATGCGTTCGTGCTCGTCGTAGCTCTCGTCAGGACGCGCGATGGTGACCAGCTCGACCTTCTCGAACTGGTGCTGGCGGATCATGCCGCGGGTGTCGCGGCCGTGGCTGCCGGCTTCGGCGCGGAAACACATCGAATGCGCAGTCATGCGCAGCGGCAGCGCCGCGTCCTCGACGATCTCGTCGCGCACGATGTTGGTCAGCGGGACTTCCGAGGTCGGGATCAGGTAGCGCTTGCTGGCCGCCTCGCCCTCGCCGACCGTGGTCGCGAACAGGTCGTCCTCGAACTTCGGCAACTGGCCGGTACCGCGCATGGAATCGGCGTTGACCAGCAGCGGCACGTTGGTTTCCTGGTAGCCGTGCTGGTCGACGTGCAGATCCAGCATGAATTGCGCCAGCGCTCGGTGCAGCCGCGCCAGCTGGCCGCGCAGCACGGTGAAGCGCGCGCCCGACAGCTTGGCGGCGGTGTCGCCGTCCAGCCAGCCCTTGCGGGCGCCGAGCTCGACGTGGTCCTTGACCGTGAAATTGAATGCGCGCGGCGCGCCCCAGCGGTGCTGTTCGACATTGCCGGTCTCGTCCTGGCCGGCCGGGACCGACTCGTGCGGCAGGTTCGGGATGCCCAGCGCCACCGCCTCGATCTGGCCGCGGATTTCGTCCAGGCGCAGCTCGCTGGCCTTGAGCTCGTCGCCGAAACCGGCCACCTCGGCCATCAGCGGGGCGACATCCTCGCCCTTGGCCTTGGCCTGGCCGATCGCCTTGGAGCGGGTGTTGCGCAGGTTCTGCAGCTCCTGGGTGCGGATCTGGATCTGCTTGCGCTCGCTTTCCAGCGACTCCAGCGCGGTGGCGTCGAGGACGAAACCGCGGGCGTCGCGCAGGCGCGCGGCGAGTTCGGCGGGTTGCTGGCGCAGCAGGTTGGGATCGAGCATGGCGGAACCGGTGGGGAAGCGGAACGCGATTATCGCGTGCTAACCGCGTTCAGGGCCAATGCGCGGCACCCGGCGCGGTTCAAAGCGCGACCGATTTCCAACGTATTAACCCGGATCGATGCAGAATGCCGGCAGCCCCTGCCCGCCCGTAGCCGGATACCGCATGTCGACACCGTCCCCCGCGCCCACCCGCCCCAGCCTCGACCTGGCCGCCTGGCGGCCCTCACGCAAGGCGCTGTGGTGGGTCCTGGGCGCGTTCGCGCTGGGCCTGATCCTGTTCGCCCTGGTCTGGTCGCGCGCGCGCAAGCACGACTTCTACCGCGCCGACGGCATCGCTCCGCCGACCGCGGCCGGTCCGAACTACGCACCGCTGCCGGCGCCGATGTCCGGCAGCGAAGGCAGCGGCGTCGGCCCCGCGCCGCAGGCCAATGCGCCTGCCGCCGGTGCGGACCAGCCGCGCCTGGTCGAGACCGCCCCGCCGCGCCCGGCCGACGCCATCGCGCCGGCGCGACCGTCGGCGCCGCCGCAGGCCGCGGTTGCCGGTTCCGATCCCAAGCCGATCCCGGGCCAGAACCCGCCGCCGCGTTATCCGCCTCAGGCGCTGCGCCGCGGCGAGAGCGGCACCGTCACCGTTCGCGCGCAGATCGGTGCGGACGGCGTGCCGGGCGAGGTCAGCGTGGCCAACAGCAGCGGCTCGCGTCTGCTCGACCGCGCGGCCCAGGACGCGGTCCGGCGCTGGCGTTTCCGCCCCGCCCTGGCCAACGGCCAGCCGGTCGGCGGCACTGTGATGGTCCCGATCACATTCGATGCCAGTCGCTGAACGCGTAACGCCGTAACCCCCTCCGCCTCACTCGCCGCTAACACCGGCGTGAGGAAAGTCGAGTCGCCACCCCGCACACCGGGGACGATCGAGGAGGGACACCATGACGGACAACACGCTGGAACACCGCGACAACCGCCCGCAAACCACCGTGGACGCCGACGCGCCTGCGCGCAACCGTGCCGGCCTCTGGCTGCTGGTGCTGCTGGCCGCGATCCTGCTGATCTGGTACGTGCTCAGCCAACGCACACCGGCGCCGATCGCGCTGCCTCCGGATGCCAGCGTACTGCCGATGCCCACCGACGCCACCACGCCCACCGCCGGGCCCGAAGCCGAGCGCAGCGAGCGCAAGTCCGTCGCCAGCGCCGCCAAGCCCAAACCGACCAAGCCGGCCGTGACCGTGCCGCGCGAAACCGCTCCCGAGCGGATCGCCAACCGCAGTCCGCAACCCGAGTACCCGGCCACCGCGCTGCGTCGCGGCGAAGGCGGCGACGTGCTGCTGCGGGTGAACGTGGGCGCCGACGGCACCCCGGGCGAGATCGACTTCGTCCGCCGCAGCAACTCGCGCGAGCTCGACCGCGCCGCCCAGGACGCGGTGCGCCGCTGGCACTTCGCCCCGGCCACGCGCAACGGCAAGCCGGTACCGGCGGTGGTGGAAGTGCCCATCGAGTTCAAGCCGCAGGCCTGAACGCGGTAAACCGCAGACCCGGCGAACCGCGCGCATAGCAGGGATCGGGGGAGAGCGGGCTCCGGCCGCCGCAGGGCGGCCGGAGCGATGTGACCGACGTGGAAGTGTGCGAAGGCCAGCCTTCGCCATCACGGCTTACGCAACTTTCAACCGTGGTCAGCGAGGCAGCCGAGGCTTCCTGTGGGAGCGGCGTAAGCCGCGATGACCTCCCACCCACGCCGAACCACCCGGCAGACCCGCGACTCACGACCCGCGAGCCCTCACCCTCAACCGCCGACACCCCGCCCGCCCTCGCCACGACGCCGGATCAGGCCCCAGGCCAGACACGTGCCGAACAGGAACTCCAGCGGCGCACGGCCGTACTCGAAACGCCACAGCAGCGAATCGAAGTTGTTCGCCACCAGCACGATGCCGACGCTGCCGATCAGGGCCCAGAACCCGGCCACCGGCACCCAGCCGCGACGCCAGGCCAGCAAGGCCTCGCGCAGCACCAGGGCGAACGCCAGCGCCAGCAGCACGGTGCCGAGCGTACCCAAGCCCACCAGCGCGTCCAGGTAGGTGTTGTGCAGGTGCATGTGGTGCTGGCCGGCCATGTCGCGGCGGCTGTCGGCGATCAGGCTGGGCGTGGTGCGCAGGCCCCAGCCCAGCAGCGGCCGCTCCAGCCACTTCTCCACGCCCAGCCGGTACAGCGCCATGCGCACGCTGACGGCCTTGTTGTTGATCTGGGTCTGCTGCGCCGCGGCCGCGTCGGCGGGTTTGGCGGCGCCGGCGTCAGGCGCGGCCGGGGCAATGGCGACCGTACCCGCATCCGCGGCCTGCTGGGCCTCGGTCATCACGGTCTCGGACCCGGCGAAACGCGAGCTGATCAGATCGCGCGCCGCGAACAGCAGCAGCACCGACACCAGCGCCGCGGCCAGCACCGGCAGCAGCGCGCCGATCGCGCGCGCGCCGCCGCGGCGGTACAAGTGCCAGGCATAGGCCAGCACCACCGGCGGCGTGACCGCGGCGAACGCCAGCCAGGCGCCGCGCGACTGCGAGAACAGCAGCAGGCAGAAGCAGCCCGCATAGGCGAGGAAACCGATCGCCAGCAAGGCGCGCCGGCCGGGCTCGCGCCGTTGTGCCCACAGCGCCATCAGCAGGCACAAGGCCAACCAGCCGCCGACCGCCGCCAATTGACCGGTGAGGTTTTCCGGGATGCCCAGATCGGCGCGCAGGCGGCCGGCCCACAAGGCTTCGCCCTGGGTCCACGGCAGATAGATCAGCACCGACAGCAACAGGCCTGCGCCCATCAGCACGACCAGGCGCGGGATCGCACGCGGCATCAGCGACAGCCACCAGCCGATCACGCAGGTGAACAGCGCCAGCCGCACCAGCTTGCCCGCGGTCGACAACTGCGCGGACAGCGGTATCGCCGGCGCCACGCTCACCGCCGCATACACCGCCTGGGCGATCAGGAACGCGATCAGCAGCGCCAGCGCACGCACGGCCGGTTGCGCCGACAGCTCGCGCCAGGGCCGGCGGCCGGCGCAGCACAGCAACAGCAGCAGCACGCCGGCGCCGAGTTCGGGGCGCAGGTACAGGCCGATATCGGTCAGGGCGAAGAACGCCTGATAGGCGAGCGCGAGCAAGGCGGCGCAGCGCAGCCACGGCGGCAGCTCGGCGGCGGTATCGGAGTACCAGGCTAGCGGCGTCGCGCGCGCATCGCGCGCATCGGAGTCGCGGGCCACAGGGGCCATCGCGGTCGCGTGCTCAGCCATGCGCGATCGCCTGCGCGGCTGCAGCGCGGCGGCGCGGTCGGGCGCACTGTCGCCGCGCCGGCATCGTCAGGCAGCGTGGGGGAAGCTGCATCGCGTTCGTC
Source organism: Lysobacter sp. Root667 (assembly GCF_001427715.1). NCBI lineage: Bacteria > Pseudomonadati > Pseudomonadota > Gammaproteobacteria > Lysobacterales > Lysobacteraceae > Lysobacter > Lysobacter sp. Root667. The sequence goes on along the minus strand of NZ_LMHF01000013.1, from coordinate 212,921 downwards.
CTCTCGCAATCGCGCCGGGCTTGGCGCGAACCACGTCATGGCCGCCGCGCCGCGGGGGCGGTGGGCGACGGCCGCTACTTCCGTGTCGATCGTATTCGTCGTGTCGGCAATACCGCCGCTCGCGGAGGCGGGCGGCGGGAGAAGTCTAGCGAAACTACATGTCGCTGGCTGTCTGCAAACCCAACGCGGGATGCAATTCGAGACCCGACGCACGCGCCAGCGTTTCGAAGCCCGGAAACGAAGTCGCCACATTCGCGACATCGCCGATACGCACTTCGCCGCTGGCGCATTGGGCCGCGACCGCGAAGCTCATCGCGATGCGGTGGTCGCCATGGCTGTCGACCGTACCGCCGCGCAGGGCGCCGCCGACGATGATCGCGCCGTCCGGCGTTTCGTCGATCTGCGCACCTAAATTACGTAAACCTTGTGCCATCGTCGCGATCCGGTCGGATTCCTTGACCCGCAACTCGGCCGCACCGGCGATCGTGCTGCGCCCCTGCGCACAGGCCGCTGCCACGAACAGCGCCGGGAACTCGTCGATCATGTCCGGCACCAATGCCACCGGCACCTCGATGCCGTGCAAGGGCGCATGCCGCACCAGCAGATCGGCGACCGGTTCGCCGCCCTCCTCGCGCGGGTTCTGTTCGCGGATGTCGGCGCCCATCAAGCGCAAGGCAGCGAGCAGGCCGGTGCGACGCGGGTTCATGCCGACCGCTTCCAGCAGCAGTTCCGAACCCGGCACCACGCTGGCGGCGACCAGGAAGAAGGCAGCCGAGGAAAAATCCGCCGGCACCGCGACGTCGGTGGCGCGCAGCGCATGCCCGCCGCTCAGGCGCGCGTAGCCGGGCGCGAACTCGATCGGCCAGCCGAACGCGGCCAGCATGCGTTCGGTGTAGTCGCGGGTCGGGTGCGGTTCGCGCACCACGGTCTCGCCGCGCGCGTACAGGCCGGCCAGCAGCAGCGCCGATTTCACCTGCGCGCTGGCCACCGGCAAGGTGTAGTCGATGCCCTGCAGCGCGCTGCCGCCGTGGATGCGCAGCGGCGGCAGGCCGCCGTCCGCGCTGTCGATACGTGCGCCCATCGCCGCCAGCGGCTCGGTGACGCGCCGCATCGGCCGCTTGGACAGGGATTCGTCGCCGATCAGCACCGAATCGAAGCCCTGCCCGGCCAGCGCGCCGGCGAGCAGACGCATGCCGGTGCCGGCGTTGCCGCAGTCCAGCGCCTCGCCGCTGCCGCGCAGGCCGTGCAGGCCGACGCCATGGACGATGCGTTCGCTGGCGCTGGGGGTGTCGATGCGCACGCCGAGGCGCTCGAACACCCGCGCCGTGGCGCGGGTGTCCTCGCCTTCGAGAAAGCCGCTGACCCGGGTCACGCCCTCGGCCAGCGCGCCGAGCATGACCGCACGATGCGAGACCGACTTGTCGCCCGGCACCCGCAGGCGTCCGTGCAAGGGCGTGCCGCGCGCGGCGATCCAATCCTGGCGGGCGCTCATGCGCGCACCGCGTCCAGCGCGGCCAGCAGCCGGCGGTTCTCGTCGGCGTCGCCGACGGTGATGCGCAGGCAGTCGCCCAGGCCGTAGCCGCCCATCGGCCGCAGCACCACGCCGCGCGCGATCAGCGCGGCCTCGATGCGCGCGGTGTCGGCGCCGAATTCGACCAGGACGAAATTGGTCTGCGACGGGAACACGCACAGGCCGCGCTCGCTCAAGGCGGCGCTCAGCGCGGCGCGTTGCTCGGCGTTGCGCGCGCAGGCCGAAGCCAGGTGCGCCTCGTCGCCGAGCGCGGCCTCGCACGCGGCCAGGGCCGGGCCGTTGACGTTGAAGCTTTCGCGCAGACGCTCCATCACCGCGACCAGTCCCAGCGCTGCGAGCAGATAGCCCACGCGCAGACCGGCCAGGCCGTAGGCCTTGCTGAAGGTGCGGGTGACGACGACGTTGGGATAGGCCGCAAGCAGTTCGACCGCGCTGGCAAAGTCCGGCGCATCGGCCGCTCCCGGCATCCCGCCTCCCGCGGCACTGGTACGTCCTTGTACGTCGGCCATTTCCGCATAAGCCTCGTCCATCACCACGATGGTCTCGCTCGGCACCTTGGCCAGGAACGCCCGTAGCGCCTCGCGACCGAACCAGGTGCCGGTCGGATTGTTCGGATTGGCGACATAGACCAGACGCGTCTGCGGACCGATCGCCGCGGCGATCGCATCCAGGTCGTGCCCGGCCGGCATCGCCGCGCTGCGCGGCAACGCCTCGACAATGCGCATGGTCGCGCCGGCGGCCTGGGTCGCCAGCGCGAACACCGCAAAACCGTAACGCGAGAACACCACCTCGTCGCCCGGCCCAGCGAACACCTGCGCCAGTTGCATCAGCAGTTCGTGCGAGCCGTTGCCGAGCAGGATCTGCGCGGTCGCGACGCCGTGCTTGGCCGCCAACGCACGCTTGAGATCGGCGCCGAGCGGATCGGGATAGCGATGCAACTGATCCAGCTGGGCCAGCACCGCTGCCTTCGCGCGCGGCGAGGGCCCGTAAGGATTCTCGTTGGAACCCAGTTCGACCAGATGCCCGGCGCCGAACTTGCGCCGCAGCGCGACCAGGTCGTGCCCCGGGTCGTAGGCGCGCAGGCGCTGCACGCCGGCTTGCGCACGCGCGGCGAACCACGCCTCATCGAAGGCCGGCGTCGCCGCCGGCATGGACGGCGTCGCGCTCACGCGATCGCAACCGGGTAGGAACCCAGCACCTTCACTTCGTGGGCCAGTTCCTGCAGTTCTTCCAGCGCGTCGCGCATCGCCTCTTCCTGGACGTGGCCGCCGATGTCGACGAAGAACGCGTACTGCCAGCGGCCGGTGTGGCCGGGACGCGACTCGATCCGGTTCATGCTCAGGCCGCGCTTGGCGAACGGCGACAGTACGTTGTAGAGCGCGCCGGGCTGGTCCTTGATGAAGATCAGCAGCGAGGTGCGGTCGTTGCCCGAGGGCGTGAACAGCTCGCGCCCGATCACCAGGAAGCGGGTGGTGTTGTCGGGACGATCCTCGATCGGGCCGGCGACGTTCTTCAGGCCATAGACGTTGCCGGCGCTGGCGCCGGCGATCGCGGCGGCGTCGTCGGCGTTGCGCGCGCGGCGCGCGGCCTCGGCGTTGCTCGACACCGCGATCTTCTCCGCCTTGGGCAGGTACTCGCGCAGCCAGGCCTTGCATTGGGCGAACGACTGCGGGTGCGAGTAGACGCGCTCGATGTCCTCGATCCGCCCGCTGCGCGAGAGCAGGTGCTGGTGCACGCGCAGCTCGACTTCGCCGGAGATCTTCAGCTTCGAGGTCAGGAACATGTCCAGGGTCGACTGGATCGTGCCCTGGGTCGAGTTCTCGACCGGGACCACGCCGAAATCGGCGTTGCCGGCTTCGACCTCCTGAAACACCTCCTCGATGCTGGCCAGCGGCAGGCCATGGATCGAATGGCCGAAGTGCTTGAACGCGGCCTGCTGCGAATGGGTACCTTCCGGACCCAGGAAGCCGATCTTGAGCGGTTCCTGCTGGGCCAGGCAGGCCGACATGATTTCGCGGAACAGCCGCACCAGCACTTCGTCGTTGAGCGGGCCGTCGTTGCGGTCGACCACCCGGCGCAGCACCTGGGCCTCGCGCTCGGGGCGGTAGTAATCCACCGCCGCGGCGAGCTTGCCCTTGGCCTTGCCGACCTGGTTGGCGAACTGGGCGCGCTCGGCGATCAGCTGCTGGATGTGCTGGTCGATGCCGTCGATGCGCGTGCGCAGGGTCGGCAGGTCCAGCGCAGGGGTTTCCGGCACGGGCGCGCTCGGCGGCTTGGCCTGGACGGCCTTGCCCTTGGCCGGCTTGTCGGCCTGGGCCGTCGCCGGCTTGCGCCCGGCGGCCGGCTTCGGCGCCGGCTTGGCCGGCGCTTTCGGACGCTTGGCCATGCTCAGCCGTGCCTCTTCTGGAAATCGCGCATGAACGAAGCCAGGGCCCGCACGCCCTCTTCCGGCATCGCGTTGTAGATCGACGCGCGCATGCCGCCCAGGGCGCGGTGGCCCTTGAGCGAGATCAGCCCGGCGGCCTCGGCTTCCTTCAAGAACGGCTTGTCCAGCGCTTCGTCCTTGAGGAAGAACGGCACGTTCATGCGCGAACGCGCACCGACCGCGACCTCGTTGCGATAGAAGCCACCCGAGCCGTCGATGGTCTGATACAGCAGCGCCGACTTGCGCGCGTTGCGCTGGGCGAATTCGGCCACGCCGCCCTGGGCGATCATCCACTTGAACACCAGCCCGGCCAGGTACCAGTTCCAGGTCGGCGGCGTGTTGAGCATGGACTCGCCCTTGACATGGGCGCGGTAGTCGAGGATCTCGGCGCGCGGCTGGCCGGCGCGTTCGAGCAGGTCGCGGCGCACGATCACCACGCTCACGCCGACCGGGCCCAGGTTCTTCTGCGCGCCGGCGTAGATCACGCCGAACTTCGACACGTCCAGCGGCTCGGAGACGATGCTGGAGCTGAAGTCGCCGATCAGCGGCACGTCGCCGGTCTGCGGGATGTCGCGGAACTCGACGCCGTGGATGGTTTCGTTGGCGGTGTAATGGACGAAGGCGGCGTCCTTGGACAGCTGCCAATCGGCATACGCGGGGATGTCGCGGTAACCGCCGGCTTCGCCGTCGGCGACCACCTTGGCGTTGACGTAGGGCTTGACCTGCTTGAGCGCGGTCTTGCCCCAGTGGCCGGTCACGGCGTAGTCCACGGTCTGGCCCGGGGCGGCGAAGTTCAGCGCGATCAGGGCCTGCTGGGTGGTCGCGCCGCCCTGCAGGAACAGCACCGCATAATCGTCCGGGATCGACATCAGCGTGCGCAGGTCGGCCTCGGCCTCCTGGGCGACCTGCAGGAACTCCGGTCCGCGATGGCTCAGCTCGACGATCGAGGCGCCGACGCCATGCCAGTCCAGCATCTCGGCCTGGGCCTGCTGCAGGACGGTTTCGGGCAGGGTCGCGGGACCGGCACTGAAGTTGAACGCGCGGGACATCGGGTGCTCCGTGGGGATGGGGGTTGGAACCCAAGTATGCCGCAGTGCAACACTTGCGCGCGCCTTGGTTACCTGCGCAACTTTTGCCCCTCCGACTGCCTCTATGGTGATAAACCCACCGTATATGTACTGGACGACCCCGCGGCGTGCCCACGCCGTGCCCGTCCCCGCAGGAGTTCCCCCATGTCATTGCGCGACGCTTTCACGCTTCCCGCCAGCGAGATCACCGACGAGGCCGTCTACCGCGAACGCCGGCGCCTGCTGGCCGCATTCGCCGCCGCGCCCGCGCTGGGCCTGGCCGGCTGCGCCGACGCCGAGCCGCCGCCCGCGCCGAAAACCACGATCACCCCGGCCCAGGCCGCCTCGGGCTTCCGCACCGACGAAACCCTGACCCGCTACGAAGACATCACCAGCTACAACAACTTCTACGAGTTCGGCACCGGCAAGGCCGACCCGGGCAAGGCGCCCAAGACCCTGCGCACCAAGCCCTGGACGGTCGCGATCGGCGGCGCCTGCGCCAAGCCCGGCCGCCTGTCGCTGGACGATCTGGTCAAGGGCCTGACACCGCAGGAACGCATCTACCGCCTGCGCTGCGTGGAAGGCTGGTCGATGGTGATTCCATGGCTGGGGGTGCCGCTGGGCGACGTGCTCAAGCGCTTCGAGCCGACTTCCAAGGCCAAGTACGTGGCCTTCACCACCCTGGCCGACCCCAAGCAGATGCCCGGGCTGTCCTACCCCGCGCTGGACTGGCCCTACCGCGAGGGCCTGCGCATCGACGAGGCCATGCACCCGCTGACCCTGCTCGCGACCGGCCTGTACGGCAAGCCGCTGCCGCAGCAGAACGGCGCGCCGCTGCGCCTGGTGGTGCCGTGGAAGTACGGCTTCAAGAGCATCAAGTCGATCGTCGCTATCACCTTCGTCGAGACAATGCCGTTCACCAGCTGGAACGACGCCCAGTCCAGCGAATATGGTTTCTTCTCCAACGTGAACCCCAACGTCGACCACCCGCGCTGGACCCAGAAGAGCGAGCGCCGGATCGCCGGCACCGCCAGCAAACTGTTCGCCGAACGCGTCCCGACCCGGCTGTTCAACGGTTACGCCGACCAGGTCGCGTCGATGTACGCCGGCATGAACCTCAAGCGGTGGTTCTGAGCGCATGAACGACCGCACCACGGCCGCGCGAGTACGGCCGGCGCCGCGCCGCGCGCCTTCCAAGGGCATGATCGCGGCCAAGACCCTGGTCCATCTGCTGGCGCTGACCCCGGCGGCGATCCTGGCCTGGCAGATCCGCGCCGAATTCCTGACCGGCAGCGGCGGCCTGGGCGCCGACCCGGTGGCCGAGATCGAGCACCGCCTGGGCCTGTGGGCGCTGCGCTTGCTGCTGCTGACCCTGGCGATCACGCCGCTGCGCCAACTCAGCGGCCAGGCGGTGCTGATCCGCTTCCGCCGCCTGCTCGGCCTGTACGCGTTCTTCTACGCCTGCCTGCACTTCACCGCCTATCTGGTGCTGGACCTGCGCGGCTACTGGACCCAGATCTTCGAGGAGATCCTCAAGCGGCCCTACATCACCGTCGGCTTCCTGGCCTGGCTGCTGCTGGTGCCGCTGGCGCTGACCTCGACCCAGGCCGCGATGCGCCGGCTCGGCCGGCTCTGGGGCCGGCTGCATCAGCTGATCTATGCGATCGCCGCGCTCGCGGTGCTGCACTTCTGGTGGCTGGTGAAATCCGACATCCGCGAACCGCTGCTGTACGCGAGCATCCTGGCCGCGCTGCTGGGCTGGCGGGTCTGGAAGAAGCTGCGCGCGCTCAGCTCGCGCCGTACAGCAGCAACAGGCTGAGCGCGGCGGCCAGCAGCGCCGCCGCCAGCAACAGCCAGGGCATGCGCCGCACCGACGAGGGCAGCGCCGTGGCCGGGCGGGCGCGTTCGTCGGTCTCGAATTCGGCCGGATGCGCGAGCGGCGCCGGTTCGCTGCCGCCGCCGCGGTTGGGGGCTTCGATCACGAAGCGATGCTGCGATTCCAGCACCAGTTGGTCGCCCGGCCGCAGCAAGGCGTTGCGCACCGGCCGGCCGTTGACCACGCTGCCCTCGACCGAGCCCATGTCGCGCAGGACCACGCCGTCGGCGTGCGCCTCCAGGCGCGCGTGGCGTTCGGCGAAAGATGCATCGTCGATGCGGATGTCGCACTCGCCGGCGCGGCCGATGGTGCGCGGCTGGTCCAGCGGGTAGCAGCGGCCGTGGTGCGGCCCGGCGATGCCGCGGATCACCAGGCGGCTCTCGGCGGCCTCTCCGAAACCGTAGTCGGCCGGGGCCGGCAGCGGTTCGCCGGCGAGCAGCAGCAGCTCGACGCCGTCGAGGAAGATCGCATCGCCGGCGCGCAGCATGGCCATGCGCCGCACCGGGCGGCCGTTCACGTGCAGGCCGCGCACGCCCTCACGCACCTGCAGCCAGACGCCGCGGCGGTCGACGCAGACCTGCGCCACCGCCTCGCCGCCGTCGCCGACCAGGGCGGTGCGGCCGTCGGCGTCGCGGCCAATCGCATGCACGCCCGGGCTCAGGGCCAGGTCGGCATGTTCACGGTTGGGGTATCGCAGTCTGAGGGCTTCCACGCGTCGGAAATCTAGCACGCGGCGTGCCAATCACGCAGCCCGGCATGCGCATCGCGCGTGCCACGCACTTGGATGCGGCCGCCCGCGCCCGCACAATAGCCGTCACCTGGGAGGGAAACGTTCTATGTCGAGCATCGATATCCGCCACGACCATTCGCTGACGCCGGCCAAGGCCCGCAAGGCCGTAGAAGAGGTGGCGCAGAAGCTCGCCGAACGCTTCGGCATCGAATACGACTGGTCCGGCGACACCCTCAACTTCGCCCGCAGCGGCGTCGACGGCAAGATCGCGCTCGGCCCCAAGCAGCTGCGCGTGACCGCCAGCCTGGGCTTCCTGCTGGGCGCGCTCAAGGGCCCGATCGAAAGCGAAATCCGGCGGGTGCTGGACGAGCGGTTCAAGTAAAGCGGGCGTCCGGGAATCGAGGCTGCGGCGGCCGGCGTCGTTGTTAAAGCAGGCCTTGACCGCCGCGGTTGCGCGCAGGGACCGATCGCGGCTTACGCCGCTCCCACAGGGAGCGGACGCGATCGAGTGAGGCTCCGGGTAGGAGCGGCGTGAGCCGCGACCGCGAATTCCGACCTTCGGCGGCAGTTTCCTGGTAGAGCCTCGCGGCTCACGCCGCTCCCACAGGGAGCACGGCGCAGCCGCCGCGCTGTTCAACACCCGATGCCCTACTCCAAGCCCGGAAACGGATCCGGATCGCCCTCGAACAACCGGCGCGCGATTTCGCGCTCGTCGCTTTCGATCTCGGCGATGAACTCGCGCACGTCGCCGAGCTGGCCGAAGGCGGCGAAGCCGCGCTCCAGGAAGCCCTGCAACTCGGCCAGCCCGGCCGCCTTGGCCGGTCCGCGCGAGAGTTTGAGCAGGGTCGACACGCCCGGCATCCGCACCGCCCGGCCCAGACCGTTGCCGACCCGCGCGATCAGGTCGATCTGGTGCCCGCGCAGACGCGGCAGGCCGCAGGCGCGGTAGGCCTGCGCGTACAGGGCCGCGTCCAGGCGCCGGCGCCGCGGCGCGAGGGTCTGCAGACGTTGCGCCATGCGCAGGTCGAAGGCGTGGGTCAGCAGGCCCAACTCGATCGCGTCGGCGACGGTGGCCAGCAGCGCCGACGGCAGCAGCCGCTGCATCATCGGCAGCACCCGTGCGATGTCGGCGTCGCGGCGGCTGAAATCGTGGTCGTTGTAGACGTCGCTGAGGAAGAACTGTGCCGCCGGGCGCCGGCGCGGGTCGCTCAGGAAACGGTCGAAGCTGGCCTCCAGCCGCCACGCCTGCCAGCTGCGCAGCTCCGGCAGCCAGCGCAAGCCGTTGCGCGACTCCCGGCTCGGGTCGTGCAGGGCCTGATGGCGCGCCAGCAGATCGCTCAGGCGGGCGGAAAGATCGGTCGTCCGGGACATCGCGGGCATGATCGCGGCCGCGGCCGGCGCCCGCAACCGCCCCGGCCTACGACCAAAGTCGCGGCGTCTGGCGCGCCCGCCACGGTCGGCTACACTCGGGGGGATACTCCTACGCACGGTCGCCGCCCACCTCATGCTGTCACTCCACTCCGCCCGGCAACGGGCGCGCACCACCGGCACGCCGGCCAAGATCGGCCTGGCCATCGCCGGCGGCGGCCCGATCGGCGGCATGTACGAACTCGGCGCCCTGCGCGCGATGGACGAAGCCCTGGAAGGCCTCGATCTGACCCGCCTGGACTGCTACGTCGGCGTCAGCAGCGGCGCCTTCCTGGCGGCCGGCCTAGCCAACCGCATGGACACCACCGAGATGTGCCGGATCTTCATCACCGGCGACAGCGACGACGTCCAGTTCCGCCCCGAGACCTTCATGCGGCCGGCGTTCCTGGAATACATGAAGCGCGCCGCGAGCTTCCCGCGCCTGGCCACGCAGTGGTGGCGCGAGCTGCTGTTCTCGCCGCGCGAGGCGCGCTGGTCGGACCTGATCACCCGCTTCGGCGGCTTGATCCCGAACGGCCTGTTCGACAACGGCGAAGTCGAGCGCTTCCTGCGCGAGGTATTCACCCGGCGCGGGCGCAGCAACGACTTCCGCGAACTCGACGCGCGCCTGTACGTGGTCGCGGTCGACATCGACAGCGGCGACGCGGTGCGTTTCGGCGGCGACGACTGGAACGACATCGCCATCTCCAAGGCGGTCCAGGCCAGCGCCGCCCTGCCCGGCCTGTACCCGCCGGTGAACATCCGCGGCCGCCATTTCGTCGACGGCGCGCTGCGCCGGACCATGCATGCCTCGCTGGTGCTGGAACAGGGCATCGACCTGCTGATCGGCATCAACCCGCTGGTCCCGTTCAACCACAACCACGGCGGCGCGCCGGTGGCCGAGGACAACAGCCTGGCCGCGGGCGGGCTGCCGGCGGTGCTGTCGCAGACCTTTCGCACCCTGCTGCAGTCGCGCATGCAGGTCGGCCTGGCGCGCTACGCCCAGCAATACCCCAACATCGACCAGCTGGTGTTCGAGCCCAATGCCGAGGACGGCGAGCTGTTCTTCACCAACGCCTTCAGCTTCTCGGCGCGCCGGCGGATCAGCGAGATCGCCTACCGCAACACCCTGGCCGACCTGCGCCAGCGCGCCGACGCGCTGCGCCCGGTGCTGGCCGCGCACGGCATCCGCCTGCGCGAGGAAGTCCTGGCCGACCCCAACCGCTCGATCCTGGACGGCATCGCGCCGCCCTCGCGCGACACCGAAACCACCGCGCGCCTGCGCCGCGCCCTGGACGATGTCGACCACCTGGTCGCGCGCCGCCGCACGCCGCGTGCGCGCAAACGCGGGCAAAGCTGAGCAGGCGCGTCGCGCGCTGGTGTGAAAGCTCTAGACAGCGCGCCCATCGTGGAGTCACATCGAATCCACGCCCGCTTGGAGGGCAACATGGCCAAGTTCAAGAAGAACGCTAAGAAGACCACGGCCGGCAAGGCCGGCAGCGCCCAGGAGCAGGCCGAGCGCTTGTCCAAGACCCTGAGCGAATCCGCACAGCAGATCTGGCTCGCCGGCGTCGGCGCGTTCGGCCGCGCCCAGGCCGAAGGCACCAAGCTGTTCGAAGGCCTGGTCAAGGAAGGCCTGAACCTGGAGCAGACCGCACGCAAGTTCACCGGTGGCCAGGCCGACGCCCTGCGCGACGTGGTCGAGTCCAAGGTCGGTCACGCCCGCGGGCGCGCCGCCGACACCTGGGACCGTCTGGAGAAGGTGTTCGAAGAGCGCGTGCAGCGCGCCCTGGTCAAGCTCGGCGTGCCGGGCCGCGACGACCTCGCCGGCCTCAGCCAGCGCGTCGATACCCTGACCGCCGAACTGCGCCGTCAGGGCGGCAAGCCCGCCGCCAAGCCTGCCGCAGCCAAGCCCGCGCCGGCCAAGAAAGCCAGCGCCGCCAAGAAGGCCCCGGCCAAGAAGCCGGCCGCCAAGAAGGCCGCGACCAAGACCGCCCGCAAGTCGATCGCCAAGCCCAAGCCGCCGGTCGCACCGTAAGTCCGTCATCGCCGGGCGGTCCGCCGCCCGGTCGCAGCACCCGCAACACACCGCTCAATTCGCGCCGCCCCCAGGCCGCGCGAGCCGCTAAGCCCGCCAGTCCGTCGCTCCGTATGCTCCCCTCCCCTTACGGTTTCGGACTGGCGGGCTTTCTTTGTCCGCCGGCCGCGGGCGTCCGCGTTTCTGTGGAAACCGGCGTCGATCCGCGTCCGCGACCCGCTTGCGCGCGCATAGCGTGAGCCAAAGCCGCAGCAGGCCGCGCCGAGTGGCGTATATTTTGCGCCTCACATCCGGCCTGGGGCCCGCATGTCCAATGGTGTTTCGCTGCTGACCGCGCTCTTCGTCGCCCTGGTGGCCGGCGGTGCGATCTCGGCCTATCTGTGGCTGTACCGCCGTCGCCGCGCCGAGACCATGGCCGGCATCGAAGCCTTGGCGACCATGCGCTGGCGCGAATTCTCGCGCCTGGTCGTGGAAGCCCTGCAGCCGCGCGGCTTCGAGCTCGAATCGGTCGAACAGAGCCTGGAACGCGGCAGTCAGCCGGAAGAACTGCGCCTGCAACGCGACGGCCGGCCCTGGCTGCTGTCCTGTAAGCAGGGCCATGCCGATTACCGGGTGAGTTCGGCGGTGGTCGCCGAGTTCGCCAACGCGGTGCGCTTCGCCGGCGCCAGCGGCGGCGTGCTGGCGACGCCGGGCCGGATCGCGGCCGCGGAAGTGCGCGGAATCGAACTGGAGCGTTACGACGGCCCCGCGCTGTGGGCGCTGGTGCGTCCGCTGCTGCCCGAATCGCTGCGCGACGACCTGGCCGCGAGCGCGCGCAAGCAGGTGCAGCGCGAGACCCTGTTCGGCTGGGCGGCCGCGGTCGTGCTGGGCGCGGCGGTCAGCCTGCTGCTGCCGGAACCGCGGCGCGACGTCGAGGCCGCGCAGGTCGCCGCGACCGACACGGCACCGCCGCGCGGCGCCATCGCCGAGCCGGCATTGATCGCGGCCGCACCGGCCGACCCGAACCGCGAACAGTACGAACGCGCCGAAGTGATGCGCATGATCTCGTCGCTGCCGAACGTGGAACGCGCGCTGTGGTCGACCTCCTCGACCATGGTGGTGTACCAGTTGCGCGAGGACGACGATGCCGACGTCAAGGAAATCTGCTCGATCCTGGAGCGCTACCCCTTCCTGCGCTCCTCGCGCCTGCAATTGCAGCCGCCGCCGGGCAGCGGCAAGCGAGTGCGCTTCCTGCAGTGCCGGACCTATTGAGGAATGGCCGGCGAGGCCGCTTCAGGCCCGCCTAGGATGCGGTGAGCGCGGCGAACGGCATCGCATCCGCCGGGTTTCTGCCCAAAAAGGCCTACCCCCGCTTCGAGCCCAGCCCCAAAAAGAATCGGCCGCGCAAGGCGGCCGATTCCATGACGGCATGCCGCTGCGCGCCTACCAATGCACGCCGCGCATCAGCGCCGCGAACGCGATCTGCTCGTTGCTGGCGTGCTCGTCCTTCAGCCCCTTGCGGTCGCCCTTGGCCGCGGCCGAGTCCGGGAACAGCTCGAAGGCGGTGCTCATCACCACCTCGTAGGCCTTGGGCGCCAGCGCGTTGACCACCGAGGCGAAGATGCCCAGGCGCGTGGCGATCCGGCTCGGCCGCTCGATGATGCCCTTGACCACCAGGTCGGCGGCTTCGTCCGGGCTCAGGGTCGGGATGCTGTCGTACATCTTGGTCGGCGCGATCATCGGCGTCTTCACCAGCGGCATGTTGATGGTGGTGAAGCTGATGCCCTTGCCCGACAGCTCGCCCTGGGCGCAGCGGCTGAACGCGTCCAGCGCCGCCTTGCTGGCCACGTAGGCCGAGAAGCGCGGCGAATTGGCCAGCACGCCGATCGAGGAGATGTTGATGATGTGGCCCTTGCGGCGCTCGGTCATCTTCGGCATGAAGCCCATGATCAGGCGCAGGCTGCCGAAATAGTTGAGCTGCATGGTGCGTTCGAAATCGTGGAAGCGGTCGTAGCTGAGTTCGATCGAACGGCGGATCGAACGGCCGGCGTTGTTGACCAGGATGTCGACGTGGCCGTGCTCGCCCAGGATCTGCTTGACCAGGCGGTCGCAGTCGGCCATGTCGGCCAGGTCCGCGGTGTAGGCGAAGACCTTGCCGCCGGCCGCCTTCATCGCGTCGCGGGCCTTGAACAGTTCTTCCTCGCCGCGCGCGACGATGACCGTGATCGCACCGGCCGCGGCCACCTTCTCCGCGGTCGCCAGGCCGATGCCCGAGGAGCCGCCGGTGATCACCACGACCTTGTTGCGGACCTTGCCCTTGAGGGTGCGGTCGATGAACAGGTCCGGGTCCAGGTGGCGTTCCCAGTAGTCCCACAGGCGCCAGGCGTAGCCGTCCAGGTGCGGCACCTTGATCCCGCTGCCGCGCAGCGCGCGTTCGGTCTCGCGGTTGTCGAAGCGGGTCGGATAGGTGATGAACTTCATCACCTCCTTGGGAATCTTGAAGTCGCGCAGCAGCATGCCGATGAAGCGCTTGACCGGCGGCAGGTTGCCGACCGCGCCGCGGATGCCCGAGGGCACGAAGGCGAACATGCGCGCGTCGATGCGCATGGTCATCTCCGGCGCGTGGCCGGCGCGGGCGAAGGTGTTGAGCACCTCGCCGACGCGCTGCGGTTCCGGGTCGGTCAGGTGGAAGCAATGGCCGTCCAGCTTGGGCTTGTGCGCGATGTGGTCCATCGCATCGACCACGTAGTCGACCGGGATGATGTTGATGCGCCCGCCCTCGATGCCCAGGGTCGGCATCCACGGCGGCAGCATTTCGCGCAGCTTCTTGAGGAAGGTGAAGAAGTAGTACGGGCCGTCGATCTTGTCCATCTCGCCGGTCTGCGAATGGCCGACCACCATGCCCGGACGGTAGATACGCCATTTGACCCGTTTCTCGGCCCGGACCAGGCCCTCGGAATCGTGCTTGGTGCGCAGGTAGGGATCGTCCAGGCCCTCGGCCTCGTCGAACATGTCCTCGCGGAACACGCCCTGGTACATGCCGGCGGCGGCGATCGAACTGGTGTGGTGGAAGCAGCCGGCGCCGATCGCCGCGGCCAGGTCCAGCGCGTGCTGGGTGCCGTCGATGTTGGCCGCGCGCTGCGATTCGGCGCTGGCGGTGAGGTCGTAGATCGCGGCCAGATGGAAGAAATGCTTGATCTTGCCGTTGAGCGCGCGCAGCTGGGCGGCGCTGAGACCGCACTTGGCCGCGGTCATGTCGCCGTAGACCGGGATCACCCGCTTCAGGTCCCAGCCCATCTTTTTGGCCGTGGCGTCGAACTTCTTCTGCGAATCCTTACGCACCAGCACATGGATCGTGCCCTTGCGCTTGAGCAGGTTGCTGACCAGGAATCGGCCGATGAACCCGGTAGCGCCGGTAACGAAATAACTCATGCCCCTCTCCTTGACCCCAAGTCGGCCGCACGGCGGCGGTATGCGCCTACGTTGCCAGAGCCCGGGCCGGCGAACAATTCCCTTCCGTATTGACCACCCCGTCGGTGCATGCGGTAATGCCCCATCACCTTGGTCGCCGGGAGGGGCACACCATGTCCGATCTGAAGTCGAGTTTCGAGCAAGCCGCAAAGGATGTGCAGGCGCTGTCCGAGCGCCCCGATAACGACACCCTGCTGCGCCTGTACGCGCTGTACAAACAGGGCGCCGAGGGCGACGTCGCCGGTCCCAAGCCGGGGTTCTTCGACTTCGTCGGCACCGCCAAGTACGAGGCCTGGGCGAAGCTCAAGGGCACCGGCCAGGACGAGGCGATGAAGAAGTACGTCGACCTCGTGAAGAAGCTGCGCGGCTGATGCCGCGCGGGGCGCGCCGACCGACGGCGCTACGTTGCAGGGCGGGCTGATCCCGTGGCCAAACAGACCCGCCAGCGCATCCTCGACGCCGCGTTGACCATGTTCAACGCCCAGGGCGAGCCCAACGTCACCACCAACCATATCGCCGACGAGCTGGAAATCAGCCCGGGCAATCTGTACTACCACTTCCGCAACAAGGACGACATCATCGAGCAGCTGTTCGCGCGCTACGAAGAGCGCATGGACGGCGCGCTCGCCGCGCCGCAGGGGCGCCTGCCCGGACTCGAGGACATCTGGCTGCAACTGCACCTGGTGTTCGAGTGCATCTGGGACTACCGCTTCCTGTACCGCGACCTGGTCGAGATCCTCAGCCGCAACCGCCGCCTGCGCTTGCGCTTCGCCCGCATCCTCAAGCGCGCCGACGAACAGGCGCATACGGTCATGCGCGGCCTGTCGCAGGCCGGGGTGATGCGTGCCTCCGGCGACGAACTGGCCGCGACCGCGACCAATGTGCTGGTGATCGCGACCTTCTGGCTCAACTACGCTTCCGCGCGCGGCGACAAGGACGAACACGCCGCGATCCGCGACGGCATCGTCCAGGTGATGATGCTGATGGCGCCGTTCCTGCGCGACGCCGAGCGCCTGCACCTCAACACCCTGACCCGGGCCTACCTGGACTGAGTCGCCGTCGCCGTAACTCTAGGGTAGGAGCGGCGTAAGCCGCGACCGAACGCTGGCGGCCGCGACGAAAACCCGGCGGTGCGGATCGGTTCCGATGCCCGACGAACCGGCCCGCGCAGGCGACCGCGCCGCGCGGTCGCGGCTTACGCCGCTCCTACCCCAACGCGAAGCGCCGCCCCGGCTGTGGGAGCGGCGTAAGCCGCGATAGCCTCGCACCCAGGCGATGCCCTGCCCTCAACCGGACACCCCGGTCGCGGGCTCACGCCGCCCCTGCCCCAGCGCCGGCTTGCCACGACTTGCGGTAGCGCAGCAACGCAAACCGCGCAGCAGCGCGCGAATTCACATCGTGTCCGGGTCTAGGGTTCTCTGCGCGGGAAGGTCCCCGCCCACCCCAAGGAAAGGAGTGCCCATGAACGTATTCCGCCGCAAGACCGTGCTGCTCGCCGCCGCCGTCCTGATGCTCAGCTCCAGCGCCGCCTGGGCCGTGTGCCGGCCGAACAACTGCGCTGCGCAGTACGGCCAGTGCCTGAACAACGGCGGCGACGAAACCGCCTGCGAACTGGCCTACTACCGTTGCCTGCGCAACTACGGCTGCCCGATCCCCTGATCGCAGACGTGAGGCTGCGCGGTCCGGCTCGCCCCGTGCCGGGCCGCACAAGACAAGGGCGCCGTTCGGCGCCCTTGTTTCATTCCCGATCGGGTCGCGCTCAGCCCTTGCGGGCCGCACGCTTGGGCGGCTTGCGCACCGCGCGCCGCGCCGGCGCCGGCTTCTTCGCCGCCTTGGCGGTCTTGCGCGCCTTGCGCAGCGGACGCTGGCTCTTGGGCTTCAGGCCCAGCTTGTCCAGCACCGGCGCCAGACGGGTCTCGACCTCGGCACTGAACTTCACCACCCGCGGTTCGACCTGCCCGCGTACGTTGTCCAGCTGCGCGCGCACGTTGCCGCGCGCTTCGCGTACGAATCTCTGCGCCCGGCGCTGCAGCGCATCGGCGCGCTCGACCGCGCGGCCGGCCGCATCCAGGCTGCCGCGACGTGCGATCGAGACCAGACCGAGTCCGGCCAGCCACAGGTGGCGCAGCGTGGTCTGCTTCGCCGCGCGGGTTTTGCGTTTGACGGTTGCCATCTGACTGCTCCGCTGACCGGCCGGAGGGCCGGTTTCTCGAGCGCCACTGTGGCCAAGGCCCATGGAGCAATCACACTAGCCCGCGCCGGCCCTTGCCAGAACACCGCCCGCGGCGGGATGCTGCGCTCCCGACCTGTCGACAAGGACCGCAGATGGCCGCGAAATCCGCCTGGGCCGCTTTTCCGCACGATGCCAAAGGCTACGCCTACGCCGGCGACGCCCTCAAGAAAGCCTGGCCCAAGCTGCACGCCGGCGACACCGAACCCTATCCGGACGCCAAGCGCGCCGCCGCGCTGATCGCGCAAGCGGGCAAAGCCGCGCCCAAGGGCCTGGACGCCGACGCGCTCGCCGCCGCCCTGCAGGACGCCTGGCGCGCCTTCCATCGCGGCGACTTCAAGGCCGCCTTCGACGCCGGCGAAGCGCTGGGCCCGGCCGGCGCCTCGGTCGCGGTCAAGGCGCTGGGCATCCACGCCACCTATCTGGTCGACGACGACGACGAGAAGCTCAAGCGCTACGAGCACGCCGCCAAACTCGCCGAGGCCGCGGTCAAGGCCCTGCCCGACGACGCCAACAGCCATTACCGCCACGCGTTCGCCCTGGGCCGCTACAGCCAGGGCCTGAGCATCGCCAAGGCGCTCAAGGCCGGCATCGCCGGCAAGGTCCGCGCCGCCCTCGACACCACCCTCGACCTCGCCCCCAAGCACGCCGAAGCCCACACCGCGATGGCGCTGTACCACGCCGAGATCATCGGCAAGGTCGGCGCGATGATCGGCGGCCTGACCTACGGCGCCAAGGCCGCCGAGGCCGACAAGCACATCAAGACCGCGCTCAAGCTGACCCCGGACTCGCCCATCGCCCACATCGAACACGGCAACGTGCTGATGCTGCTGCACGGCGACAAGCAGGAGGACGCGGCCGCCGCGGCCTACGAAAAAGCCGCGAAACTCAAGCCGATCGACGCCATGGAGGCGCTGGACGGGGCTTACGCGCGCGCGCAGCTGGAATGAACCGGAGGGGCGCAGCGACGGCCAGGCTTGCCTAGTCCGCGCCCGCCCCCTACAATCTGCGGCCCAAGTATTTGGGCGGTTAGCTCAGCGGTAGAGCACTGCTTTCACACGGCAGGGGTCACAAGTTCGAAACTTGTACCGCCCACCAGATACGGACCAAGGCCGGCGCAAGCCGGCCTTCGTCTTTTCCGGGTCCCGGGTTTCGGGCCCAGGTTTCAGAGCCCCGACTCGGGGCCCTGTGGTTCTGAGCCTGGGTTCAAAGTCCCCGGACTCAAAGTCCCGAGGTTCGGGCTTAGGGTTTGGAGTTCGGGTTCTCGAAGCTTTGATGCTCCGAACCCAGCCGTGACCCACCCGTGCGACTTGGCCGTCCAGGCCGGCGCCGACAGCCCGCAGGAGCGCGCCATGAGCGACACCCGCCTCTACCACAACCCGCGCTGCTCGAAATCGCGCGCCGCGCTGGAACTGCTGCAGGCAAACGGCATCGAACCGCGGATCGTGGCCTACCTCGACAGCGCACCCGATGCCGACGAACTGTGCGACCTGCTGCGCCTGCTCGCCCTGCCCGCGCGTGCCCTGCTGCGCAGCGGCGAGGACGCCTACGCCGCGCTCGGTCTCGACGATCCCGCCCTGGACGACGACGCCCTGATCGCGGCGATGGCCGCGCACCCGCAGCTGATCGAACGTCCGGTGTTCGTGCACAACGGCCGCGCCTTGATCGGACGACCGCCGGAGCGGGTGCTGGACCTGCTCTGACGCGTCCGGACAACGATCCGGCATCGCCCACAACCCCTGTGGGAGCGGCGTCAGCCGCGATTGAGCTCCATCCCAGGTTGATGCGCGCGCCGCGGTGTGCGGGTTCGATCGCGGCTTACGCCGCTCCTACAGAGAGCTCGACGAGCTTCGTCCACAAGCGATGCGGAATCGCCCCCGCCCCCTGTGGGAGCGGCGTGAGCCGCGATTGAGTTCCATCCCAGGTTGATGCTCGCGTCGCGGTGTGCGGGTTCGATCGCGGCTTACGCCGCTCCTACAGCGAACTCGACTAGCTTCGTCCACAAGCGATGCGGAATTCCCCCCGCCCCCCTGTGGGAGCGGCGTGAGCCGCGATTGAGTTCCATCCCAGGTTGATGCTCGCGTCGCGGTGTGCGGGTTCGATCGCGGCTTACGCCGCTCCTACAGAGARCTCRACGGGCTTCGTCCACAAACGATGCGGAATCGCCCGCGCGCCCTGTGGGAGCGGCGTGAGCCGCGATTGAGTTCCATCCCAGGTTGATGCTCGCGCCGCTCTGTGCGGGTTCGATCGCGGCTTACGCCGCTCCCACAGCGAACTCGACGGGCTTCGTCCATAAACGATGCGGAATCGCCCGCGCGCCCTGTGGGAGCGGCGTGAGCCGCGATTGAGTTCCCTCCCAGGTTGATGCTCGCGTCGCGGTGTGCGGGTTCGATCGCGGCTTACGCCGCTCCTACAGCGAACTCGACTAGCTTCGTCCACAAGCGATGCGGAATTACCCCCGCCCCCCTGTGGGAGCGGCGTGAGCCGCGATTGAGTTCCATCCCAGGTTGATGCTCGCGTCGCGGTGTGCGGGTTCGATCGCGGCTTACGCCGCTCCTACTGCGGAATCGCCCACGAAGGACGGGTACCGATCGGACGACTGTCCGAACAGGTGCTGGAACTGCTCTAAGCCGCAGCACTGCTTTGGGGTAGGAGCGGCGGATCACATCGACTTGCTGCCCCGCAGCGACGCCACCTTGTCCGGCGGCGCGAACGAATCGCTGCGCGCGTCGGCCCAGTAGCTCTGGAACACGGCATGGTCCGGAATCCGCCCGAGCAGGTCGCCGGGCGCGAGGAAGTTGTACAGCGCGCCCAGCGACCGCACTTCGGTCGCCGACACCCGACGCAGGATGTGCTCGGGCCCCAGCTGCTGCGGATGCGACAAGCCGGCCGCGCACAGCAGGTCGCGCAACGCCTTGAGCGTGTTGTCGTGGAAATGGAATACGCGCGTGGCTTTGTCGGGCACGTCCAGATGCCGCCAGCGGTTCGGGTCCTGGGTGGCCACGCCGCTCGGGCAGCGGTCGGTGTGGCAGCTCTGGGCCTGGATGCAGCCCAGCGCGAACATGTAGCCGCGCGCCGCATTGCACCAGTCTGCGCCCATCGCCAGGGTGCGGGCGATGTCGAAGGCGCTGGTGATGCGGCCGGCCGCGCCGATCCGGATGCGGTCGCGCAGTTCCAGCCCGACCAAGGTGTTGTGCACCAGCATCAGCGCCTCGTGCATGGGCACGCCGACGTGGTCGATGAATTCCGCCGGCGCCGCACCGGTGCCGCCTTCGGCGCCGTCGACGACGATAAAGTCCGGCAGCAGCCCGGTCTCGTGCATGGCCTTGGCGATGCCGAACCATTCCCAGGGGTGGCCGATCGCCAGCTTGAAACCGGTCGGCTTGCCACCCGAGGCCTCGCGCAGGCGCGCCACGAATTCGAGCAGGCCGCGCGGCGAGTCGAAGGCGCTGTGCTTGGCCGGCGACACGCAGTCCTGGCCCATCGGCACGCCGCGCGTGGCCGAGATTTCGGCGCTGACCTTGGCCGCCGGCAGCACCCCGCCATGACCGGGCTTGGCGCCCTGCGACAGCTTGATCTCGATCATCTTCACTTGCGGGTCGGCCGCGGCCGCGGTGAAGCGCGCCAGGTCGAAACGGCCCTGCTCGTCGCGGCAGCCGAAATAGCCCGAACCGATTTCCCAGACCAGATCGCCGCCGTTCTCGCGGTGGTAGGGCGAGATCGAACCTTCGCCGGTGTCGTGGTAGAAGCCGCCGAGACGGGCGCCGCGGTTGAGCGCGCGGATCGCGTTGGCCGACAAAGAGCCGAAGCTCATTGCCGAGATGTTGAACACGCTAGCCGAGTACGGATGCGCGGTGCCGGTGCCGATCTCGATCCGGAAATCGTGTTCGACGTGCGCAGTCGGCGCCATCGAGTGGTTGATCCACTCGTAGTCGTGCCCGTAGACGTCCTGCTGGGTGCCGAACGGACGCACGTCGTTGGCCGACTTGGCGCGCTGGTAGACCAGGGCGCGCTGCTGGCGCGAAAACGGCACCTCGGCCGTGTCGGCCTCGATTAAGTACTGGCGCATCTCCGGCCCGATCGATTCCAGGCCGTAACGGAAATGGGCGAGCACCGGATAGTTGCGGCGCAAGGTGCTGCGGGTCTGCAGCAGGTCCCAGGTGCCCAGTGCGGCGATCGCGCCGAACGCCAGCGCGCCCCACCACCAGTCCGGCTCCCACAGGCTCGCGATCAGCACCGACGCGAGCAGCAGGATCACACTGGCGATGTAGACGGCGTAGCGCATAGTCGAACGGCTTCGATCGCGGGCTGCGCCGAGCATAGCGCGGTCGCGCGCCGCGCGGGCCGCGACGCCGCGCTTACCGCGGCCGGATCAAAGCCGGGCGTCGATCTGGTCGCGCGGATAGACGCTCTTGATGTCGTACAGCAAGGCACCCGGACGGCCGTAGGCGCGCGCGCCGGCCGCGCCCATCGCGCGGAACTGGTCGTGCGCGACCGCCAGCACGACCGCGTCGTAGGCGCCCAGCGGCGGCTGCGCCAGCACTTCCACGCCGTACTCGCGCCGCGCATGCGCGGCATCGACCCAGGGATCGTGGATATCGACCTGGGCGCGGTACTCGCCGAACTGGCGCGCCAGTTCGATCACCCGGGTGTTGCGCAGGTCGGGGCAGTTTTCCTTGAACGCCAGGCCCAGGATCAGGATGCGCGAACCGGCGACCGCGGCGCCGCGCTGGATCATGCGCTTGATCACGTCGGCGGCGACATGCTCGCCCATGGCGTCGTTGATGCGGCGGCAGGCGTGCAGGATCTCGGGGTGGTAGCCGGCGGCCTGGGCCTTCTGGATCAGGTAGTACGGATCCACGCCGATGCAATGCCCGCCGACCAGACCGGGGCGGAACGGCAGGAAGTTCCACTTGGTGCCGGCCGCTTCCAGCACTTCGGTGGTGTCGATGCCCAGGCGCTGGAAGATCAGCGCGAATTCGTTGACTAGGGCGATGTTGGCGTCGCGCTGGGTGTTCTCGATCACCTTGGCCGCTTCGGCCACGCGCAGGCTCGAGGCCTTGTGGGTGCCGGCGAGGATGATGCTGCGGTAGAGCGCGTCGACGGACTCGGCCGCCTCGGGCGTCGAACCCGAGGTCACTTTCGGAATGTCGACCAGGCGCCGCTGGCGGTCGCCGGGATTGATCCGCTCCGGGCTGTAGCCGACGTGGAAATCGACGTTGTAGCGCAGGCCCGAGGCGCGCTCGAGCTCCGGCACGCAGATTTCCTCGGTCGCGCCCGGGTACACCGTGGATTCGTAGATCACCAGCGCGCCGGGGCGCATCAGGCCGCCGATGCGGCGGCTGGCCTGCAGTAGCGGATTGAAGTCGGGACGCTTGTGCTCGTCCACCGGCGTGGGCACGGTGACCACGAACACGTCGCGGTCGCCCAGGTCGTCGGCGTTGGCGCTCAAGCGCAGGCGCGTGGCGGCGGCGATCTCCTCGGCCCCGGCTTCGCCGTTGCCGTCCTCGCCGGCGACCAGCGTGGCGACGCGCGCGGCGTCGATGTCGTAGCCCAGGGTGTCGT
Organism: Lysobacter sp. Root667; assembly: GCF_001427715.1. Classification (NCBI taxonomy): domain Bacteria; kingdom Pseudomonadati; phylum Pseudomonadota; class Gammaproteobacteria; order Lysobacterales; family Lysobacteraceae; genus Lysobacter; species Lysobacter sp. Root667. The sequence goes on along the minus strand of NZ_LMHF01000013.1, from coordinate 190,602 downwards.
AGCGCTTGCCCAGCTCGATCGCGAGCGGCAGCCCGACGTAGCCCAGGCCGATCACCGCGATGCGTGCGCTTGCCAGATCCTGCATGCCCTGCCCTGATGGTGTGAGGAACGCTACCGTCCCCGGAAGGCCCGGGCCAGGCGCCGGCCGATTATAGGGGCCGCTCCAGGCCGCGAGCAGGCGGGCGACAGCGCGGTTGTCGCCCGCGACCGTCGGTATCGGGACCTGCGGCCACGCGGACCGGGCCAGCGGCACGAACGCCAGCCCGAGCCGGCCGAGCGCGGCCGTTCGGACTTTTCCTACACGCGCGTCAGGCATCCACCGACAGTTCGTCTACACCAAAGGGGGCAGACTCGCCGTGTCTGGCGGCTGCCACGCCCGACGCCCCGGCCCGCACCCGGCCGGAACCGCCTTCGCCACCGGGACCCGCGCCATGCCGTATCGAGTCGAACTCCGCGAACAGCACAACCACGGCCACCTGATCTGCAGTCCGGCCACCAGCGAGCCGCACCACAGCCTGCAGGCCGCTGGCGAAGCCGCGCGCCAGGACGCAGTCGAGCACGCCAAGGCCCACCGCGTCGATGTGCGTGTGCAGATCTACGCCCCGTCCGGCCAACTCGCGCTGGGCACGCAAGTGCGGCATTTCGAGGTCGCGGCGGCACGGTCGGCGGCGCGGCCGCGTTTGGTGGCGGTCAGCGGCGGGCGCTGATTCGCGACCGGCGGGATCGCTTCACGCCGGCGCAGCGAAGCTCGCTCGGTATTCGTCGCCCAGGTGTGGGGGCGATGGTGCGCGGAGGCTCGCCCTACCCAGCCTCACCTTGTCGTTCTCTTGTGTGCGGGTCCTAGCCCAGCGCCACCGTACGCGACGCGCTAGCCCGCCTCGCTCCGCGCCATCGCCTGCGCGCCGGCCAGGATCATCCGCACCATCTGGGTGAGCTGCTGGATCAGCTCGGCGTCCTTGTGCGGCGGCAGGTCCATGGCGGTGGCGCCGACCGCGAACACCAGTCGGGTAATCGCCTTGGCCACCAGGGCCGGCTCGTGCAGGGTCGTGTTTTCGGCCGCGGACAGCCGCACCAGGTCGATGCGCAGCTCTTCCTCGAAGAAAGTCAGCTCGCGGTCGACCGCCTGCTTGAACGCGTCGGAACCGACCGTGCCCTCGCGCAGCAACACGTGCAGCAGTTTGTCGTCGGCGCGCACCTGCTCCATGAAGGCGGTCACCGAGTCGCGGACGATGCTGTGGCTGGTCGCCGCGCGCCGGCGGGCGGCGCCGACGATCTTGCGCAGCGACTGCCCGGCCAGGTCGATCAGCGCGACCGCCAGCTCGTCAATGTCGCGGAACTGGCGATAGAAGCTGTTGGGCGCGATCCCGGCCTCGCGCGCCACTTCGCGCAGGCTCAGGCTGGAGACGCTGCGGTGCGGTCCGATCAGGCGCAGCGCTGCCGCCAGCAGGTCGTCGCGCGAAATCGCGGCCTTGCGGCCGGAGCCCGCGTCGTCGTCGGCAGATAGGGAGCGCTGGGTCACGGAATCGAGCATGGACGGGATTGGGCCTGCATCATAGCGGCGGCCGTTAATATACATATGTCTATACACTTGTGCTCTCACGTGTATAGTGACGCCTCATGAGTGCCCAACTACGTCCCGCCCCCTCCCGCACCGACGGCCCGTTCAGGCGCCTGGCCCGGCCCTGGGTGTCTCCCGGCGTGTTCGACTTCTGGGCTTCGCGCCTGCATCCGACCTGGTCCTGGGAGCGCCCGCTGGCGCGGATCGTCGAGCGCCGCGCCGAATCCGCCGACGCGGTGACCCTGGTCCTGCACCCGAACCGCCACTGGGGCGGCAGCCGCCCTGGGCAGCACCTCAACCTCAGCGCCGAGATCGACGGCGTCCGGGTGACCCGCAGCTACAGCCCGACCGGCCTGCCCGGCCGCGACGGCCGTATCGCGATCACCGTCAAGGCGGTCGCCGACGGCAAGCTCAGCCGCCACCTCTGCCAGCAGGCCCGGGTCGGCGATGTGCTCGAACTCGGCCCGGCCTTCGGCGAGATGACTCTGGACCCGGCCGCTGCGGACGTCCCGCGCCTGTTCCTGGCCGCCGGCAGCGGCATCACCCCGCTGATCGCGCTGACCCGCGATCTCGCCGCACGCGGCATGCCCGCGCCGCTGACCCTGCTGTACTGGGCGCGCCTGCGCGAGCAACTGTGCTTCGTTGACGAGCTGCGCGGCTACGCTGCAGCCCATCCGCACTTCGTCGTGCGCTTCCTGCTCACCGGCGAGGCCGCGAGCGCCGCCGACGAAGGCCAGGGCCGCATCGACGCGGCCCTACTCGCAGCGAGCGTCGCCGATCCGGCGCAGCGCCAGGTCTACGCTTGCGGCCCGGGCGGCTTCGTCGACCAGGCCCGCGAGCTGCTCGCCGCGCAAGCGCGTTCGTTCCAGGCCGAAGCCTTCAGCCCGCCGCCGCGCAGCTTGGAAACGCAGGGCACGGTCCAGCTCACATTGGCCGCCAGCGGCCGCAGCCTGACCGTGGCGCGCGGGCAGTCCTTGCTGTCGGCCCTGGAAGCGCAGGGCATCAAGCCGGCGTCGGGCTGCCGCATGGGCATCTGCAACACCTGCGCCTGCGGCAAGCGCTCGGGCAGCACCCTCCACCTGCACACCGGCGACGTCCAGCACGAACCGGTGTCCGCGTTGCGCCTGTGCGTGAACAGCGCGACCAGCGACCTCGTCCTCGATCTGTGACCCGGCCATGACCACGACCTCCCGCAACCGCGTCCTCAGCGCCGAAGAACTCGAACGCTTCGGCACCGAACTCGACGCCGTGCGCGCGCGCACCGCCGCCCAGCTCGGCCAGCGCGACGCCGACTACATCCGCGCCATCGTCGCATCGGTGCGCTACACCGGCTTCGCCGGACGCGCCCTGCTGATGCTCGGCGCGATCGCCGGCGCCTTCCTGCCCGGCGTGCTGGTACCGGCCTGGATCGGCGGCACGCTGCTGCTGGCGCTGTCCAAGATCCTGGAGAACATGGAACTCGGCCACAACGTCATGCATGGCCAGTACGACTGGATGCGCGACCCGCACCTGGACGGCAAGACCTACGAATGGGACATCGCCGGCACCAGCGACAACTGGCGCAAGACCCACAACTACCAGCACCACACCTGGACCAACGTGCGCGGCATGGACGACGACATCGGCTACGGCCTGCTGCGCCTGTTCCCGGAGCAGCGCTGGAAGCCGTATTACCTGTTCCAGCTCCTGGTCGCGGTGATCTTCGCCCTGCTGTTCGAATGGGGCGTGGCGATCCAGGACCTGCGCCTGGGTCGCTGGTGGATCGGCAAGACCACTACCGCGCAGCTGCGCAAGCATTTCCGTCCGGTCGGCCGCAAGATGGCGCGCCAGGTGCTCAAGGACTACGTGTTCTTCCCGCTGCTGGCCGGCCCGTTCTTCCTGCCGGTGCTGTTGGGCAACATCGTGGCGAACGTGCTGCGTAACCTGTGGACCTACACCGTGATCTTCTGCGGCCATTTCACCGCCGACGCCGAAACCTTCTCCAAGGAATCGGTGGCCGGCGAATCGCGCGGGCATTGGTATCTGCGCCAGCTGCGCGGCTCGTCCAACCTCAGCGGCGGCAAGCTGATGGATCTGATGACCGGCAACCTCAGCCACCAGATCGAACACCACTTCTTCCCCGACATCCCCGCCCACCGCTACGCCGCGATGGCGGTCGACGTGCGCGACATCTGCGCGCGCTACGGTCAGCACTACAACACCGGTTCGCTGCCGCGTCAGTTCGGCCAGGTGATCTGGCGCATCCTGCGTCACGCCCTGCCCAGCCGTCCGCCCGCGAAGAAGACGCGACGGCTGGCGCGCGCGCAGGCCTGAGCCGTCGCTGCGATCGGACACGTCTGAACGACTGAACGACGCATACCGGCGCTGCGGCCACAGCCTTTCGGGCGCCGCGCGGCGCGCTCGCGCACAGCGCGAAAGCGCCTAGCACGACGCGCACAGACCACGATGACGCCGCTTTCACAAACCCATACGGTTACGCGACGCGAACCGCGCGAGACCCGTTACGTTCATACACGCCTAGGCACCTTGTCGTCGGTCGCCACGACAGCGCGAGGGGTGCATGGACCTGGACTATCGGGAAGTCGGTACGGACAAGAGCTGGCGTTTGGACGTTCACTACAACGGCGTTGCGATCGGAACGATCCGCAAAAGCGCCGATGGCCTGCGCCACGAGTACTACCACGGCGTCGGCAACGATTTCGCCTACGCCTATAGCAAAACCGATCTCGATGATCTCAAAAGCTTGCTGGCGGTGCGCCTGGCGCGCACAGCGTTGATCACGTCGGGCTTGATGATCTAGGTCCGCAGGCGCGAACGCCGCGGGTACGACCGCGGCATCGCCACCGTTCTCATTCCTGATCGAGGCGCCCGTCCGTTGCCACGCGCGGCAGCGGACGGACGTGCAGGCTGCGATAGCGGCAGACGTCGATGTCGCGATAGATCGCGGCGCGGCCGTCGCGGAACACCATGCGGAAATCATAGACGCAGTTCCCGCCGTCGACTTCGAGCGTGGTCGAGGCGCCGCCGCCGCGCAGGGGCTCGCCGATCGGCAATTCCCGGAACGTCTCTCCTCCCGCCGGCGCGATCGCGAGCGAGACCAGACTGTCGCGTGCGCGATTGATCAATTCCAGGTAACGCGTATGCGGCTGGACGTTGGCCTGGGCCGCGACCTGGGTGGCGGCGCCGACGGCGATGACGAGAACGACGAAGCTGAGCGGACGCATACGAGGACCTCCGGGCGGGATGGACGGCGCCGGCGGTCCACGCATGGCGAAAGCCACCGGCGCGCCCATCAGGCCGCCCGCCCGGCACGCGCGAAAGCGATCCGGGACGAATCGTCGTGGCGCGCTGGCGAATCGTAGGCGGCCGCCGCCGCGCTTTTCAGCGGCCCCGCGCTGCGCCTAGGATGCGGACATCCCTTCCCGGCCGTACCCGATGACGATCCGCCTCGGCAGCACCGAAATCGCCCTGTCGCGCTACCTCGCCCTGTGGTCGGCGGTGGTGCTGGCGTTCGCGCTGCAGGGCTTCGTGCACGACGCGCACAACGGCAATACCTGGTCGCTGTTCGACTACCTGCGCTGGTCGATGATCCAGTGGTACACCTGGGCGGCGCTCGCGCCGCTGGTGTTCCGACTGGCCGAACGCCACCCGATCCAGCCGCCGTTGCGCCTGCGCTCTCTGGGCATGCAACTGCCCGCCAGCGTCGGCGTGACTCTGCTGGCGCTGGTGATTGGCGCACTGGTGTCGAGCGTTACCGAATCGAGTTCGTTCGCCGATCAGTTCGGTCAGTTCTTCGCCAAACACGCCGCCACCGGCCTGCTCACCTACTGGGCCCTGCTCGCGATCCAGCAAGCCCTGCACTTCCGCGCCGAGCAGGCGCGCCGCGAACTCGAGGCTGGCCGGCTGGCGACCGAGCTGGCGCAATCGCGTCTGCAGGTGCTGAAGACCCAGTTGCAGCCGCACTTCCTGTTCAACACCCTGCACGCGATCGTCACCCTGCTCGACGAGGACACCCTGACGGCCGAGGACATGCTGCTGCGCCTGAGCGAGCTGCTGCGCGCCTTCCTGGAAGACTACGACGGCCAGGAGATCAGCCTGCGCCGCGAACTGGCCCTGCTCGACCTCTACCTCGGCATCCAGCGCATGCGCTTCAAGGACCGGCTGAGCACGCAGATCTACGTCGCCCCCGACACCCTGGACTGCGCGGTCCCGAGCCTGTTGCTGCAACCCATCGTCGAGAACGCGATCCGCCACGGCATCGGCCGGCGGGTGGGCGACGACTGCGTCGAGATCGAGAGCCGGCGCGAAGACGGCCAGCTGTGCATCGACGTACGCAACCGCAACAGCACGCTGGAGGAAGGCGGCGACCCGCTCGGTCACGGCATCGGCCTGTCCAACACGCGACTGCGGCTCAAGGAGCTGTACGGCGACGCCGCGCAGATCCGCCTCGACATGATCTACCCGAGCGGGGTGGCCTGCCGCATCCGCCTGCCGTTCCGCGAGATCGAGGAAACCGACGACATACCGGAGCACGTGCCCGCATGAGCATCTCGGCCCTGGTCGTCGACGACGAGCCGATCGCGCGCCGCGCGATCGTGCGCCTGTTGCGCGAGGATCCGGAGATAGAACTGCTGGGAGAATGCGGCGACGGCGCCTCGGCGGTGATCGCGCTGCGCAGCCAACGGCCGGACCTGGTGTTCCTGGACATCCAGATGCCGGCGATGAACGGGCTGGACGTGATCGCCAGCATCGGTACCGAGCACATGCCGGCGACGATCTTCGTCACCGCCTACGAGCAATACGCGGTGCGCGCCTTCGAGGCCAATGCGGTCGACTATCTGGTCAAGCCGTTCAGTCGCGAACGTTTCGCCACCACCCTGCAGCGCGCCAAGGCGCGCCTGTCCAGCGCCGGCGCCGATGCGCGTTCGGCGGCGCAGATCCTGCAGGCGCTGGATGCCCTGCGCAAACGCGACGACTACCTCGAGCGCATCCCGGTGCGTGTCGACGAGCACGTGGTCTTCGTCGCCGTCGACGATATCGTCTGGATCAAGGCCAGCCGCAACAACGTGCAGATCCACCTCGCCGACCGCGTCCACGAACTGCGCGAGACCATGGCCACGCTCGCCGCGCGCCTGGACCCGCGCCGCTTCGCCCGCGTCCACCGCTCGGCGATCGTCAACGTCCGCCGGGTCAAGGCCATCCATCCGTGGTTCAACGGCCACCACGTCGTCACCATGGACACCGGCCAGCAGCTGCGCATGAGCCGCTATCAGCACGAGACTTTCCTGCGCCTGGCGACGACGCGCCAGGAATGATCCGGCGCAAGCCGGATCGCCGGCCTAGACCGATTCGCGCCTGCTGGGGCTGCGATCCGGCGTACGCGTCCCGGACTTGTCGCAGAAATGGATCTCGTCGTGCGCGAACTTGACGATGTGCCCGCGCGGGAAACCCTGCACGCGTTCGGTCGGGTCTTCGAAGCCCTCGACGGCGCCCATGTAGCTCTGCCCATGGGCGGCGGTGCGCACCCGGACGATCAGCTGGTGAGCAAGCTCGTCGCCGGCGTCGACGCGCAGTATCACTTGGTCTCCCGCCTCGACTGTCGGCGTGAGCTTGTCCTGATGCGACGATCCGTAGCCGGCGAATGCGAATGCGAACTCGCCGTCGTTCTTCTGGAACATGGCTACCCCCTGTGTGCGGCGAAACGAAGGAATCGGCTGGAAAGATTGGAGCGAACCATGCCCGGCAACGGCGGGGGCCGGCCTTTCGTTCTCCGCCGATTCGATGGCGGGACTGGAATAGCGGTCGGCCTCGCCGGCAGACGCAACTGCATGGCGGACGACGCGATGACGCTTGAGCGGATTCATGAGATCGTCTCGCTACGAGCGGACAAGATCCCGTGGCACATGGTGTGCCGCAGCCCTTGAAGGCAGTTTCAAGCTACCACCAAGCGTCTTACACCGTCGAACTTTCGGACCGACGGTAAAGCTCGCCCGATCGCCAGATGCGACCGTTCCGGTGCGCAACGATGCACCCATATCGTCGCGATATCGCCGTCCAGAGCACCGATAAATGGAACGTCCATGCATGCAAGCCGGGAGGGGCTACGACGCGAGGTCGTAACGGCCACTCAGCCGTGCAGCATGCCATCCCTTTTTGCTCTGAGCCTTGCGTCTCCTGCAACCGCAGGAGGCTACCGTCGCGCTCGATCCTGCATTACTCGCGGATCGCATCGGTCATCGCGGCCGATATCGGATCGAGCGACGTCATCGTCCACGGTATCGACCAGATCCATGTTCCGAACCAGCGGTCATGTGCATGGCTGGACGCGGACGGCAGCGCTCGCAACTTGCCGTTCGCCGTGCATGAGCGCGGCGGGAGCCAGCGCGTGCATGAAGCCGCGATGGAGCCCCGCAATCGGGAATCGCGTCGTGGTGCCCGGAGCCGGACTCGAACCGGCATGGCCTTGCGGCCGGCGGATTTTAAGTCCGGGCCAGGGTCCTTGCTGGATAAGGGTTTCAGCGCCTGTGCCGCTCCGCAAACGGTCACCCCGTGACCTCGTGAGAGCCTTACGCAGCAAGGGGGTGTGGTCGATTGCGGAGCGGGTGCGCCATGTCCTGATAGTGGGCGGCCGCGATCATTGCTTCGGCTCCCTGGCCCGTTCCGCGTCGACCTCGCGGAGAGCCGCGGCGAATCCCTCGTCGCTCTCCGCGGCCATGGCGGCCAGCCTGCCGCGCTGCTGGATGGGCCAGTCAACGGCATCCAAGGCAAGATTCACGAGCCTGTAGCGGATGGCCCGCTGCTCGTCGTTCAACTGCCCCCGGAAGGCTTCGAACACGCCGGCCTCGCCCGAGAGCACACGGGCTCGCGGCAACCCCGGCGCGCCGACCTCTGGCCGGACGACATGGCCTGCGCTGATGAGCAAATGAGCAGTGTCCCGGCGACCTACGCGCCGTCCCTCCATCAGATCGCCGGCACGCGTCATGAGCGCATCGCCCAGAGCACCGAGGGTCAAGTAGCGGTATGGATTGGGTGGGTCGGGGCGGGCCATGGCGCCAGGATAGCGCCGGCCGTCTCAGGGACTGCGACCGTTCGGCCGATGGTGGACTTGCTCAGGGTCCGCGCGGTTGAGCGGCCTAGGGCCCGCGCTCGGCAGGGATAGAGTCGCCTAGGCGGCTGGTGGCCGCAGTCGGCGCATTGCGCGCCGAGGCGTAGGAAAAGTCTGATTCGGCCGTCAGCGGATCGGCACGCTTGCGGCGCCGTCGGGGAGGCCCGGCTCTTGCGGCCAGGTGACGGTATCGGGGAAGCCAGGGGCATTCGGCAGGTCCCGCAGTGCCTGGCGGTACGTGGCCCACTGGGTGCGCTGCGCGACGGTGATCGGCGCATCCGTGACCTGGGTCCAGTCCGAGTTGCGCAGGATGCGGTTGCGGCGGGCGCGCAGGAATCCGCCCCTCGCAACACGCTGGACGAGCGGCGGCAGCGCCAGCACGACGGTTTCGCCCGCCTGTGCGTCCTCTGGGCGCGAGATCGCGCGGTAGCCGGTGGCGGTGATCGCGTACATGGTCAGCGCTCGTAGTGGTAGCCGGTGGCGTCGATGTAGGTGCCGAGCGGCGACGGCACCGCGAGGAATGCGTAGGTCATCTCCTGCGAGGTATTGACCGGGTGGGTCAGGAAGACCTGGTCGCCGGGGTTGAACGTAAACATGCTCGCCGAACCGTCGCTGGTGCCTGTCTGCAGGCCAGCGGCCGACGACAGGTTGAACACGCGCAGCAGGACCGCGCGGGCGGTGACTGGTGCGATCGCTGCGGCGCTGACCGCGGTGGTCGTGGTCGCCGTGCCGTTCGCGACCAGGCGGAACGGCGCGGCGTCGAGCTGCTCGCGGTAGAGGACGAGGTCGCCGACTTGGAGGAAGTTGAAGATGTTCCCAGCCCCATCGGTGCGCAGGCTGCCCAGGTAGCGACGGGAGGTGTCGCCTGTCTTGCTGCGGGCGGTGCCGTCGTAGGGCGCGGCCGGCGCCGTGGTCGAGAACTCCAGCGTCGGGGTACCGGAGCTGAGGTACAGGTAGACGTGGTGCCAGGTGGTCGCGGCCAGCGCCAGGCCGGACGCGACCAGCGCACTCGGGACTTCGATCACCCTCCCTTCACCCTCGAGGTAGGCGGCGCCGGACGCCACGGTGACGCCGGTGGTGCTGTCCCAGGCCACGCCCAGCCCGAGGATCTGCCCCTTCGGCGCGACCAGGTCATCGAGCTTGTCGACCTGCGCGTTCGTCAGGTGGTTGTACTCGCCGGCGGTGCCGCCCTGGAGCCCGGTCGTGCTGTTGTGCGTGATGGCCGCGCTGCTGACGGCCGTCTGCCCGGCGGCAGTGAGCCGGCCCTTACCGTCGACGGTGAACGTCGCGATCTGGCTGGCGCTGCCGTAGCTGCCGGCGGCGACCGCGGTGTTCGTCAGGTCGGCAGTGAGCGAAGGCGTGGCGTCGACGTAGGCCAGGGTGACGTTCGCCGAGTTCGCGGCCATGGCGCCAGTGGCGTCCTGCGCGCGCTCGGTCGTGAAGTACAGGTTGCCGGCGCCCTCGGCGAGGTCGTCGGTCGTCGCGACCGACGTGCCGGTCTTGCGGCCCTTCGCGTCGAACTGCGTGCGCTGCAGCGTGCCGCCGCCGGCGTCGGCGACGTCGGCCAGGCCGAACGTGCTCACGCCATCGCCGCCGACCGCCTTGGTCAGCTGGCCGGCCGCGACCGCGACCGCGTCCGCGATCGGGAACCAGCCCTTCGCGCCGGCGCCGTTGGTGCCGTAGGCCGTCGTGTTGCCGGGCGCGGCCGCGTCGTTCTGGAGGCGCAGCTGCACCACCCCTCCGGCCAGGGTGCCGATCGAGACGATCGAGACGATGCCTTGTACCTGGGTGGTGGTCGGCAGGAAGGTGCCGCCCCCACCGGTGCTGCCGTCGACCAGTTCGCGCACGACGCGGTCGAGCGACGACAGCCACAGGTAGAACGGCGCGGTAGCTTGGTCGCCCTGGCCGACGAAGGCCTGGCCCTGCTTCGGGATCGGCGACAGAGCCATGCGTTACGGCGCCGGACCGATCGCGAACCAGGTGAACGGGATGGGGTTGGTGATGTTGCCCCACTCGTTGAAGTCGGCGCAGGCGGTCGCGCCGGTGGTCGTCCGGTTGGTCACCGAGAACGCGGGGATGCCGCCGGCAGCAGCGACGCCGGAGCCGCCGTTGTAGGACATGGCGACGTGGTAGGGCGCGCCGCCGAAGGCCGTCGGGAAGTTGAAGGCCTTGTTGGTGACGTAGGTGCCAGACGCCGGCATGGAATCGGTGCCGTACTGCAACAGCACGTTACCGAGCTGGATGCGGCCGGTGCCGGGCGTGACGCCGCTCGCCGGCAGGTCCTGCCAAATGAACACGCTGCCGTCGGTGCCGAGGACCTTGCCGTTCGAACCGGTCGGGTCCGGAACCTGGTTGATCAGCTGCCAGATCAGGTTCGCGCCGTCGTTGGTCAGGAACGCGCTGGCGATCAGGGCCGGGATCGCCGCGCCCGTGCTTGCGGCCGGGTCGTCGACGTCGTCGACCTCCTTTACGAGCGCACCGTTCACGTCATAGAGCCGCACGCGATAACTGCCCGACCCCCAGCTGTCGGCCGTCTGTCGCCCGGCCGAGTCGAGTTGGACGGTCGACCCGTTGTCGATGGTGAGATCCTTGTCGGCATACACCGATTTGGGGTCGGTGGTGCCAGCCAGGTAGAACTCCAGACGGCCGCCAGCGGCGACGCGACCGAGTTGGTCCAGGTTGGCGACGAGCGGATCCGTGACCCTGTAGGCCATCTGTTAACCTCCAAAAGCGAAGCCCCGCGACGGGGCGCGGGGCTTGAAATGGACGACCCGAAGATTTGGGCCATGGCGTTGACGCCGATCCTTGGACCGGCGATCTGGTGGCTGTTGCTGTTCCCCGGAAAACGCGCGTACCGCCTACTTTGGCGGCGCCTTCCGGACGGGCGGCTTCGGCGGCTCCTGCTTACCGACCTGCGATCCTCGAGCAACGGCGGGCAGCAGTACCGGAGCCGTGCGAGCCAGGCGCGCGAGCCCCTGCAGCGGCTGACCCGCGCCCGATAGCAGGTAGTTCGCGAACTGCGGGCTGTTCAAGCCGCGGCCCGCGGCGGCAGCAAAAGGCAATGCGGCGATCGCGGCCGGCGCGCCGCCCAACGGGACAGCGCCGCCGGTCATCAAGCCACCGGTGAACACTCGACCCGCAGTGCCGGAATCCGGAATCGGGTCTTTGAGCAGGACTTGGCCGATCTGGGCCAGCTCGCGCATTTCCTTGGTCGCCTTCGGGCCGCGCTGGTTGACTGCAGCCCAAACGCTGGACGGCTTGACATCGCCGCCTGCGCCGGCCACCTGGCGCAGTAGCTTTTCCGCGACCTTGAAGTTGTTGTACTGCTGGTCCAGCGCTGCGAGTGCGCGCGCCTTAACAGGGCTGAGCGATTCTGCCGCGTCGCCCATCAATTCGCGGCGCAGCTCCGCCACGTAGCGCCCGACGTCCGTACCAGGCTTGACGCCGCCGAGCGTCGAACGCAACGACTGATACTTGCGGCCCGACATCGCACCGTCGCCGAGGTCGTCGAGGATGCGATCCAGCTGGTTCGAGACGATTTTCGCCTCGTCAGCGGTCAGGTTCTTGGCCGCGTCGGCCTCAATTGCCGCCATGCGCCGCAGAGTATCGGGACGGGCCACGACCTCGACGTCGTCGAAGATCTTGCCATAGCCATCGTTGAAGCGGTTCTTGGCGCCGGCGATCACGTCGTCACCCAGGCTGTCCGCGTCCATGCCGAAGGTGCGTGCGATCGCGCGGTTAAACGCCGCCTGCTGGTTCTTTGCGGCCTTGCCGGCGCCCGAGAACGGCACGTACTTCGCGAACGAAGCTGCGGTCTTCGCCGGAATCGAGTCCAGCAGCTGAGACAGGTGCAGCGGGATGCCGGCGGCCTGCGCGCGTTCGGCCAGCTGACGCTTAAGCGGGTCGATCGCATCGCGCGCACCACGCGCAAGGCGACCGAGCGAGCTACCGACGACCTGACCGCCAGCACCAGCGGCTGCGCCGATCGCCGCATTGCCGGCGCGGCTTTCGCCGGTCGCGACCGGCTGCGCCGCGGAGAACGCTCCGCCGCGGGCCGCGGCCTGGCCCAGCACCGCCAGTCGGCTACCGGCACCGAAGGCTCGCCCCACGCCGGCTCCAGGAATGGCAGCCTGCGCGACTTGCCCGGCAATGTTGCCGCCGATGCCGGCGCCGGTCTGCATCAGCGGTCGATCGATCCGCGAGGCTTCGTCGATGCCCTGCTGCTGAGCCGCGCCACTGGCGGCGATCGGCTGCAGGATCTGGTCCCGCGCGAAACCCGCAGCTGCAGGCAGACCGGCACGATCCAGAAGCTGCGCGCCGGCGGCGACCTGGCTGCCCGCGCTGTTGGTCGTGAGCTGGCGCACGCCGCGGAGGGTGTCGACGAAGGCCTTGGCAAAGCCGGCGCGGCCGCGGTCGACCTGGGAGGTGCTGTCGATGGCGCTGTACTGGTTCGGATCGATGCCGGCGGCTGCGTACCGCTGCTCCATCGTCATGCCGGAGCGATCGCGGCGCAGCGGCTCCGTCGAGTCCATCGTGGAGCGGACATCGATTCCGCTGAAATCGGCTACGACTGGCTCTCCGTCCCAGTCGTTGATGGGTTGTTCGAGTTCGAAGCCTGGCGGCAGGGGGGGCGCTGATCCGGCGCCGGCATACAGCTTCGCCTGCTGCTCGTGAAGGCTCTGCGCGTACGCAGTAGCGGCATCAGGCGTGGAGAACTTGCCGAGATGACGACCGGTCCGCCGGTACACGTCGACCGCTTCGTCTTCGGACAGAATCCGGCCGTCGTCGCTGACCGTCGGAATCAACACCTCTTCGCCGTCGAAATTCGCGGACATCGACCGTACGGTCGAAATGGTGCCGTCCTGATTGCGCACGACAGGTCGGCGGCCAAGATCGATGTTTCCCGGCGCCAACTGGCCAGACGGCGCCTGACGCTGCGACGCGGAATCGAGCACGAATCCAGGCGGAAGCGGAGGTGTGCTCATCGGACGGGCACCCATTGGCCGTTGCGCAGCTCGATGACCTCTCCGGTCTGAGGATTGCGCGCGCGTGCCGCGGCGGACTGTTGAGCCTGCTGAGCTTGCGGTGCTGCCTGGTTCGGCTGTGCGCCAGGAGCGGCGCGACCGGCGCGCTGGCGGAGCGCGGCGATGTAGACCGGGATTGCGGCCAGCTTCTGCTGCTTCACCGCATCCGAGTCGCCGCGCTGGGGGGTCAGCTCGCGCACCTTCTGCGTCGCCTCGTCGCGCGTGATGCCGGCGCCCGTGGCTGCGCGCAGCAAAGCCTCGGAAAGCGATGACGCGGCCTGCACATATCGCTGGCGCGAGTCGCTGCGCGAGCGGTTGGCGACCTCGTCCCAGGGTACGTAGCTCTCGATGAAGCCAGGATCGTCGGCGGATTCGTCGGATTGCAGGATGGTCGCCATGTTCCGGTAGGAGTTCTCGGCCTGGGCCAGCCACGCGGCCGCCTTGCGCTCGTCCTCGCTGGCCGCGGCACCGGCCGGCTTCGGACCGCCCGGGATAGGCTCAAGCGTGCCGTCCGGCTTGAATCGGAATCCGGCAGGGGCGTTGCCGAGAGACCGCTGATAAGCGGCCAGTCGCGCAGCCTCAGCGGCACGCTGTTCGGCGCTGTTTGCTCGCTGGTTGGCCTCCTCGGCCAGCAGTAGACGTTGCTGCTCAGCCGGTGCAATCGCCGGGCGAGCAGCGGCAGATCCGGTTCCAAGTGCAGGCACCATGGAAGGCGCCGTGGAGCCTCCGACGGGCATGTCGAACGCTTCGCCACGCGCGGACGCCTGCATGGCGCGCTGAGCGATCGCCTGCTCCTCCGGCGGGATCTGCGACCCATCGTCGGTGACATATCGTACGTTCTGCATACCCGGCTGCGCCTGCGGCATTGCCCCAGCGTCCACCGCCGGGCGAATCGTGCCCGTGCGAGGATCGAAGGCGCCCGGGGCAATGCCCGGCTGATCGCGGAGCTGTAGGCGATTCTCAGCAGCTCCGAGGACGCGCTGCGTTCCATCGCGCATGATCGCGACGCGCTCGCCGGCCTGGTTGATGTACGTCGACTGCACGTTGCCGGCGCTATCGGGGGACCAAGCCGACACGAGCTGCTCAGCGAGCTGACCGACCTCGGGCGTGTAGTTCTCGGGAGTCGCTCCGAGGCCCAGCCGCTGGAGTTCGGGCCGCAATCGCTGGTAGACGCCTTCGCGATAGTCTTCCGGCGCGCCCGTCAACAGCTTCGCCATATTGACGAGCTGCTTATTGCGGCGGTCGTCGTCGGACTCGAGCGCGCGGCCGAGCGCCATGCCGGAGTTCGCATCGGTCGCGATCGCGTCCTGCAGCACCTGGCGGCGCTGCTCCGGCGCGGCGCCGTAGGCCTGACTCGCGAGGCGATTGAGCCGGCTTTCCTTGCCCATCGCGCGGCCGCGGTCGGCCTGCTGCTGCATGTGTTCCAGTCCCGCCAGGAGGTTCGTCGCCACGTCAGCCGCCCCTATTCGCTTGCCACTGATTGAGCCCGCTGCTCAGCAGGCCGCCGAGCCCGAAGGCCAGCTGGGAATTGGTGTCGGCGCGGTTCTGGAAGGACGACGCACGCGCCTGTCCGGTGTTCTGGAGCAGGTTGCCGATGTTCGTAGCGCTGGTCTGGCCGAACGACCCCAGTTGCGTTGCCGTGCCCTGCCCGGTGTTCGAGAGACCGGCGAGCTTCGAGTAGTACTTGTCGCCGTACTGGCTCGCGAGGCCCTGCCCGAGCGCGATGCGGTCAGCGTCGGCGCCGCCGGAGTAGAGCGCGCCGCGCGCCGCGGCCCCCCGGTCGAGTCCCTTGAAGCCCTGGTCGACGGCAAACCTATAGTCCGCCGAGTTCTCGAAGCCGCTGGAGTCGCCATTGAGGTAGCGCTGCTGCATGTCCAGCGCATTCGTGCCGGCGTTGAGCCAGGGCTGCATGTCGCCCCGGGTGATGTCGAATTGCCGGCGCTGCTCGCCGATCGCGGCGTTGTTGGCGTCGCGGGTCGCGTTGGCAGCGCCCTGCGCGCCCTTCTTCGCCTGGTTCGCGGCATAGACGGTCGTGCCTGCGGCGATGACGGCTCCGGTGACTACGGCCATGGTCAGAGCACCTTCGTGTAGGAAGTTTCGGAGTGGGCATAGCCGAGGCGCTCGTAGAGCGCGGCGGCCTGCGGAGGGCTGGTGGACAGATGGACCATCTGCGCGGCGTGGCAGCCGGCGGCGCGGCATGCGGGCTCCACGGCGGCGAGCAGTGCCTTGCCGGCGCCGGCGCCCTGGGCGTCCGGATTGACCCACCACATGACCTCGTAGGCCGCGCAGCGGTCGCGGTTGAACATGAAGGGGGCGACGAACAGCCCGACCATGCCGATGACCTCGCCGGCGTCGTTTTCGGCGAGCAGCACGATCCCGCGGTCGATCAGCGTGTGTGCCAGCTCGGCAACGGTCTCAGGACAGAACGCCGCGAAGGTCCGGTAGGTCGTCGTGGCGTAGAACCGTTCGCTCATGGCGACGATGGCCGGAATGTCGGCCGTGGTGGCGTTGCGGATGGGCATGCGAACCTCAGGAGAAGAACGCGACGGCGATCAGTCGGCCGTCGGCATAGCCGTCGCCGAACGCGGCGAAGGGATAACGGGAGTGGAAAAGCGCGGACTCGTAGATGAGCGCGCGGTTGAACTTGACCGGGACCAGTTCCTCGCGGTCCCACTTCGACTCGTCGTCCCAGTCGCCTCGGATCTGCTCGAACAGGTCGACGTCGCCGGGCTCGATGCGGTGCGCGCCGGAAGCGCGGTGGCGCCAGAAGGCCGTTCCGCCCTCGCCTTCGCACAGGAACAGCACGAGCGCGTGCGTGCCCCACCCCATGTCGGAGTGGATCGCCGCATTCGGCAGCTCGCCGGCGAAGTTCAGCCGGAAGCCCATGCCGTGCATGGCCACCGAGCGACCCATCGCGACCTCAACGCGGTCCTGCAGCCCGGGAATTTCGGTCAGGCAGACGCGGCGGTAAACCTCGCCATCCGGGCCGGGCCAATCTACGAAAGGCGCCGCCAAGCCGGCCGCGCGCACCGCGCCGCCGTCGGGCATGAAATCGTCGACGACCAAAATGCTGCGCTCGCTCATGCCTGGCAGACCTCGGGCATCCACGAGGCGGCGATCAGGTCGCGTTTAGCGGGGCTGGCCACTTCGATATCCCAGACCCGCTGCATCGTCTGGCCCAGGCGGCGCATTTCGACCTGCTGGCGGTACGCGCCGGCGGCGCCGATCGACAGCACGCGAGCGTCGCTGAAGTTGTGGCCGCCGTCGTCGCTGTAGCGGACGCTGCAGAAGTGATCGGCGTTGCCGACTCCGCTGCGCCCGACGTCGAACACCAGCTTGGCCGCGGCAACGACGATCCGATTGCCTTCGGCGTGCGCGACCGCAGTCCGGCGGCGGGACACGAGCGGCGCGCCGTCTTCGCTCATCACCTCCCAGTCGAGGCGGTAGATCTTGCCGTTCGAGTAGTCGCCGCCGTACCAGTCGCCGTTCCAGCGGGTCAGCGTGTTGAGCCGCCAGCGCGCCAGGCCGTAACTCTCCCAGCGGGTCCATTCGCCCGACGAGACGTCGTAGCCGAAGGTCTGGCCGTCCTGGAAGGTCAGGAGGAAGACCTTGTGGCTGCGGTCCTCCCAGACCGTGGCGAAGGCCTTGGCGAAATCGAGCTTCGCAATAACCTGCTCGATTGGGTCCGTGCTGATCCGCACCGGCTGGTAGCCGTTGAGGCGGTACACGATCCCGTCGTGGCCTAGCCAGAAGGCGCTGTTGTCGAGTCGGCCGACCGCGAACGGAGCCGCGCACCCGACCTCCATTTCGGTGCCGTCGATGCGCTGGAACGTGCCTGTGGTGGCCCCGGTGTTGCGGAAGAACTCTCCCGTGCGCTGGCCCAGCACCAGCACCTCGCGGTGCGACACGATCAGCGTGACGATCTTGTCCGGCTGCGACTCGGCTTCGGACCGGTCCAGGGTGTTGTAAGAGCCGCCGGCGGCCAGGTCAGACCAGCCCCAGAAGCGGCCCTGCGGCTCCACGAAGACGATGTAGCCGTCGACGAAGCCAACCACGCGCGCGCCAGGGAAGCCGCTGTCGGTGATCTTGCCGAAGGTGTTCGTCGCGGTGTTGTAGAGGTAGCCAGCGTCGCCGTTGGCGAACACGACCTCGTTCCCGCCGGTGATCTGGTTGTGCGCGATCGAGACCCGCGCCACCCCGGGAAGCGTGCCGACCTCGGTTGCCGTCGCATCGAGATTGATCCGGTAGACCTTGTTCCCGACGACCGAGAAGAACTTGCCCTCGGCGTCGTGCGCGCCGCGAACCGGCGCGGCCTGAGGCGTGACGACATGCACCAGCCCCGGCCGGCCGCGGAGCATCCAATCCGCGCGCGCCCCAGGCCGTTCAGCTCGCACCGGAAGCCAGTTAACCGTGTCCTGGCACGCGAACGGCCTGGCGTCGTCGGTGAACGCGCCGCCGACGACGGGAATGGGCTGCCAGGTCATCAGTAGTACTCGGACTTGACCGTGCCGCCGACGTACGGCGCGGCGCGCAGACGGCGCAGGCGCCGCATTCCGCGCTCAGTTCCGGCATCGATCTGGTCCTGGCGCTGCGAAACGCCGAAATCGAGCACAAGCGGCTGCGCTGCAATGAACGACAGCGGGATCATGTAGGGCGACGGAAGCGCGTCGGTGTCGACGTCGAACGGGATCAGACCGTCCGTGTACAGCTCCTCGAGCACGTTCTGGATCGAGTCGTCGACGAGTTTGGCGTCCGCAGCCGTAGGCGCGACGTTCGGGTCATAGACGCCGAGGCGCCCCAGGACCTGATTGCGCAGCTCAGCCCTGGTGAACGTGGCCACGGCTCACCACGAAGCAGGGGTGATCCTGCAGTTTCGTCCAGACCGCCTCGCTGACCTCGACGTCGACACCGTTCGGGAAGCGGTATCCGCGGAAGGTCACCTCGTCGCGGTCGTCGACGTACGCGGCCAGGAATGCGGTCGGCGCGGGCTGACCGGCGGCCGGTACGACCGCGGCTTCCGGTTCCGGCGGCGTATCGGTGACGGCAGGCGTGCTGCTGTCGGTGTTCGCCGATTCCGGCGCGTTCTCGGCCGGCGTGGCGGTGGTCGTCGTAGCGGCCTCGGTGTTCGAGGTCTCCGCTTCGGACTTGGGCTTCTTGGACACGTTGATTGCTCCCAAAAGAAAGGGCGGGCAGCTCACGCCACCCGCCCTTGTTGACTCCGCGCTGGCGCGCGGTGCTGTTCGCTTACGCGTCGGCCGCGGCCGCCACGAAGCCGGTCACCACCGCCCAGTCCTTGGAGTTGGCGCTGTCCTGATCCCACAGGATCTTTTCGACGCCGCGGATCTCCATGAAGCCGACGCCGTGCTTGAAGCCGTAGTCGTCTTCCTTGCGGGTCGTGGCCTTCGTGGTCTGCGCCCACACCACGCCGAGCGCCTGCGCACCGCACAGGTACACCGGCGAGATCAGCGCGCCGGCATCGCCGACGGCGCCAAGGTCGGGGATTTCCGGGATCTCGCGGATGACAACGCCATCCCAGTACAGCGAGGTGGTGCCGGTGAACAGCGGGTTGGTCTTCGCACGCTCGCGGGCCTGCTCGTGCACCGTGGCCATGTCGGCCTTCAGGTCGCGGTAGGCTCGGGTACCCGCGAAGATGACGTAGGTCTCCTCGTCCTCGCCGTAGGTGTACGGCCGGATGCCGTCGCCGTTGACCGTCTTGGCGTCCTGGGCAATGCGCTTCAGCTTCGACACCATCGCGCGGTTGAAGGTCTCGGCCGCGGTGATCGCGAGGATCGAGGCCGAGTTGTCTCCGGCGACCCGGTTGCCGATGTCGGCGCCGTACAGGATGCGATCGGCGTTGTCGGTGTTCCAGTCGTCGCGCTGGGCCTCGGTGGCCGTGGCGTAGACGATGCCGCGGATCGAACCGAGGGCGTTGATGATCGCGGTGCGCAGGTAGCGCATCGCCAGCGCCTTCAGCGAAACACGACCGGCATTGAGGATGTCGATCGGGGAGGCTTGTTCCTCCTCCACGTTGACTACCACGGCATCACGGACGACGCCCACCTTGATCTGGTGGCCTTCGTTCGGTAGCGCCTTTTCGTTGCCGACCAGCGTGGTCGAGCCGGTGTTCGGACCGCCGGTGTCGTCCAGAGCGCCGATCAGCGGGATCGTGATCGCGTCGCCCTTCTTCTTGGTCAGGTCGTTCTTGACCTGGATGATGCTGTTTTCGTCGCTACCCATGTAGCGCTTGAAGCGGTTGGCGCGCACGTACTCTTTGAAGAAGTCGCGCGACCACTGCTTGACCCTGTTCGATAGGGAAATCGTGGTGTCGGTCATGGCTTGTGCCCCTTAAGGCTTGAAGATTTCGTCGAAAACGGATTCCGGAGGCAGCGGGACATCACCCTTCGCACTCCGGGTGTTGGTCAGGTCGGGCGGCAGCTCGTCGGCGACTTTCTTGCGCGCGGCATCCTTGTCGGCAGCTTCTTTCTCCAGCTGCTGGCGGACTTCGGCCTCCACCTTCGCGCGGTAGCCGGCCGGGTCCTCAAGCAGCTGGCGCGTCTCGCGCAGTTGCTTGCCCAGCTTGTAGGCCGCCAACGCGGGGTTGGGACTGCCAAAGATCGAGGCGGTGATCGCCGGATTGCTCTTGGCGTGCTCCTCGACTTCCTTGAACACCTCGTCGTAGTCCGGATGCGTCTCGCGGACCAACGCTTCCAGAGCGGCGTACAGCCGATCGTTCGCGCTGGCTTCCACGGTCTGCACCACGTGCCGAACGTGCTGCTCCGGGTCCTGGAAGAAGCTCGGCACTTCTGCCGGCTGCTGTTGACCTTTCCGCAGCGCTTCCAGCTCGCGCTCGGCCTCCTTGAGGCGCCGTTCGTGCTCCTGTCGCTTGTCGCGTTCCGCCATCAGGGCGGCCAGAGGGACACGCTCCTCGGGGGTGTCCGAAGCCGTCGTCGCTTCGGGTGCGGCGGCCGGCTGGGCCGGCGCCGCAGGTTCGACCTTTTCGACCACTTCGGGCGCCGGCGGGGCCGGCTGCTCGTCCATGGTCTCGTCCTCCAGGAAATCGCGCTCTTGCTCACCCATCACACTTCTCCACTCGACCGTCCGCCGTCGTCACGTATCGCGCCAAGCCGTGCGCGTCCGGTGCCGCTACTGCGGCATGCCCTGCTGGTCGTCGCCCATGAAAAAGCCGCCTTGCGGCGGCTGGTTTGGGTCGGCGATGTCACCTCGTGGCGGAGGCAATGGCCTCAACGCCTGAATTCGATCGGTCTCGGCCTTGTAGGCCTCGATTTCCAACTTCTTGCGCTCGATCTCTCGGTCGGCAAGCTGCTCCTGCGCCTCGCGCAGCTGCTTTTCGAGCTGCTCGACATGCTCCTGGGCCTGCTGCATCTGCTTCTGCAGCTGCGGGGGCACGCCGTTGCTGTCCAAGTGCTCCAGGATCTTGTCCTTGTTGCGCAGACTGGACGCTTCGATGATCGCGCGGGTCGGAATCGCAGCCGGGTCGGCCTTCTTCATTTCGACCAGGGCGTCGAACTGCTCGCTCTGGATGGTGATCGAGTCCGGACCGTCCTCGAGGATGATGTCGACGTCCAGCTCGGCCAGCTTGTTCTGGTGGCCAACCACCTTGTTGAGGCGCGGATCACCGGGCGGCAGCGGTGCAACCGGCTTGCCCTGCTCCGCGTCGGCGCGCATCTGGTCCGCCAACGTGATCGGCCGGTTGAGCGCCACCCAGCGCAAGTTCTGGTCATCGTCGGTCACCCGGATCCAGCGCTCCTCCGTCCAGTACTGGCGGATGCGCAGCCACACCTGGCGATAGACGCGCCAGCTCCAGTTCTTGACCGCCTCGAACGGCTTCGCCATTTCGGCCAGGCCGGCGGCGGTGAGCATCTCCTGCGCGCGGCCCGATGGCGCGCGGGTGTCGCCTTCCAGCGCGGGATTGACGCCGCTGGCATCGATCTCGGCCTTCGATTCCTGGAGCAGACGGAACTGCCCCTCGACCAGGCCCGGCGCGTCGACGGTCTCGAACCGCATGTTCGGCACGACCTCGACGTAACCGTCCGGTTTCGCCATTTCGCGGCGCGCCTGCGGCACGCTCTCGACTGCACCTTTCTCGGCGATGATCTGGCGGCTGTTCAGCAGGTGTAGTGCCTTCGAGCGTCGCTTGTTGATCTCGTCCTGGGCGCTGATGTGCCGCCGCGCGACGCCGTAGCGCTCGTTTTCCCGATTGACATAGGCGCTGGTCGCGACGATGTCGCACTGCGGGACACCGGCCTCATCGAGGTAGGGCGAAACCTGCGGATCACGCAGGTAGCCACTGCGGCACAGGACCGCGGTCATCCATTTTCCGCCCTCGATCCAGCGGTGCTGCAGCACGCGAATGCGCTTGCGCTTCTCGTCGGACCAGGTGACTTTCGGCCGATCGTCGAAGGTGTCGCCGATGCTGACGCCTTCGGTGTAGCAGCCCTGAATGATGTCCTTCTTGTCCGGGAACATGCCGATCGCGCGGGCTTCGTCCATCCACAGCACCACGCCCATGAAGTCGGCGTCGGAGAAGTCCGGCCGGCGGCTGTGCGGATCGCGGTAGAAGCGATCCCAGGGGATGTCGGTGATCTCGACCTCGGGCTGGCCGTTCACCATGCGGACCGTCACGGTCGCGGCGCCGATGCCCTCGATGAACACGTTCTCGGCAACCGAGGAGCGGATTTCGCTGAATCGGTTGCTGTCGCAGACGAACCGCACCGCGTCCGTGACCGACTCAGCGTCCTCCTGGTGCTGCGGCGTGCGCGGGTAGGCGCGCGGATCGGTCCGCATGCGCTTCTCGTGGCCGAGTAGCGCGTCGATCTTGGGGCCGATGCGGTTGGAGATCACCGGCGGCTGACCGCGTTTGGCCAGGGTCGCCAACTCCTCGTCGGTCAGCTGGCTGTTGTCGTAGTAGTCGCGATCGCGCTCCGACAACTTGCGCTCATTCTGGGTCTGGTCGAACGATTCCTCGAACTGGAGCAGCAGCCGGTCGACCTCCCGCACGGGCTTCGCGGCGGTGGCTTTGGTGCCGTAGGCGGTATCGTTCATCGCGTTTTCCAATTGCCCTCTTCGTCGTCCAGGTCGTCGTCGCCGTAGTCATCGGCGCGTGCGCGTTTCGCAGTGTCAGCGGTTGGCGTCCAGGGGCGGCTCATGCACGCATAGCGCGATTCGTCGCCAGCGTGGTCTTCCATGGACGAATCCAGGTCTTCCGCCTGGTGCTTGTCGTGCTGCAGCGCCGGCATCGTTCGCCACCAGTCCTTGCAGGTGTCGAACACGTAGAGCATCGGCGCCCCGCCCTCGCCCTTCAGGCGGCCGCGCAACTCGTCCCAGCCCGCGACACGCTTGTTGTCGGCCGGCTTGAACGTGATGCCCTCGGCAAGCATTCGCTCCGCGATGCTGGGGCCGCCGTCGACCTTCCAGATCGAGGGGTCAGCGACGCCGTAAGCAATCCGCTCCTCCCCTTCCCGCTCCTTGATGCCGCGCGCCACAGCACCGGCTGTCAGCTTCAGGCCGATGTTCGGGCCGGCGGCGCCGTACCACTCGCGGTAGCGGACCAGCGCGCCGCGCGGCAGCGTCTTGCCCTGGACGTCGAAGTCCTCGCCGACCACCGCCCACCAACCGACGCTGAAGGGCTTGGCACTACCCCAGTCGAATGAGCGGAAGCGCAACCAGTTCTTGGGGACCGAAAATGGTCGCAGCGCGTGTGCCGCGCGGCTCAACTCGGTGTAGAAGGCGCCTTCTATGACGTCCCAGTCGCCGTCGCGCATCGCGCGCACCAGCGTTTCCGACCCCAAGCCCGACAGACGCGCCTCGTAGCCGGGATCGTCCCGCGCCATGCTCGGGTTGTCCGAGAGCCTGGCCGGGATGTACTGGCGGAGCATCCCGCCATCGTCGTTGGCTGCCTGGCGCAGCTCCATCGGCGCAGCGAAATCGACGAACGTCGATTTGACCCAGGCGTGCCCGATGTTGCCGGGGTTGGCGCCGAGCAGGATGCGCGGGAAGCACCCCGC
This sequence comes from Lysobacter sp. Root667, assembly GCF_001427715.1. Classification (NCBI taxonomy): domain Bacteria; kingdom Pseudomonadati; phylum Pseudomonadota; class Gammaproteobacteria; order Lysobacterales; family Lysobacteraceae; genus Lysobacter; species Lysobacter sp. Root667. The sequence continues at coordinate 166,890 of NZ_LMHF01000013.1, read as the reverse complement.
ATACTCCTCCGGGACGTACATGCCGACCATGCGCACGCGGTTGCGCAGGAACCGATACATCGCCTCGGTGAAGTGCGTGGCCTCGTCGATCAGCAGGACGTGGATCTCGGAGCCCTGGTACTTGTAGACGTCCTTTGGGTCCTTGCAGTGGCACAGGTAGATCTTTGACCCGTTCCAGAACCGAATCTCGTCCTCGACGATCGTGCAGAGACCGGCGAGCTTCCAGGCCGCCAGCATCGCGTGGAAGCCGTTCGGGCCTTCCATGTGGTTCTTAACCAGGTCGTCGCGAATGCGACGGAACAGGTAGACCTGCAGGCCCGGGATCGCGGCACACCAGGAGATCGACACCGTGCGCATCAGGTGGCTCTTACCGCCGCCCGCCGCCCCTCCGTAGAGGACTTCCGTCGCCCTCGTTAGAAACGCCTCGCCCTGCTTTGCGTGCAGCGCGAGGTTAATCGCCGCTTCCACCGTCCTTGCCGATCGTCACGTTCAGGACGGCGCGCAACGGGCCACCCTCGGCGCCGGTGTGCTCCAGAGTCTGGCGTTCGCCGTAGCGCCGCGGGTCCCATTTCGCGAGCAGCTTGTTCTCCTGCTCGACGATGAGGCGGTCGCGGAAGACGTCGCCGGTAGACTCCCCGCCCTTCTCAGCCTGCAGGCCCCGGGCCGTCAGGCGCGACCGGTAGGCGATCACGTCGAACCCGTTATCGCGAGCATCCAGAAAATCGGCCGCGAACTCCGGAAAGGCCCGCTTCCAGTCGCTCACGGTGCGCGTCGCCGGCATGGCGTCGTCGCGGCATATCCAGGCGAGCGGTTCGCCCTCGCCGAGGCGACGCAGGATCTCCTCTGCGGCCTCGGCCGTGTACGTGGTCGGCCGGGCCATCACACCACCTCAAGGATGCCGACCTGCACCGTCCGCGACACACCCGCGCGCACGGCCCGCAGCTCAAGGCGGTACAGGCCCGAAGGCAGGAGGCGTGCGGCGTCCGTCTGCGCGATCGCGAACTCAACGCGCCCGGCTTCCGAGCTGGTGGCTTCGAACTCGCGGCGAATGGCACTGCCGTCGTAGTAGTAGGCGGTGACGCTCAGCGTTGCGCCGGTGAAATCGACGTTGCCGGCGTCGTCACGCACCCACGTCGCGAACTCATTGTCGGAGCCGCGGAAGGCTTGGAACGTGCGCAGGATGGCGACGAGCCGGGAAGCCGCGGTCTCGATCTCGAGCGCGAACTGCAGGACGAAGGCCACGGTCAGGCTCCGAATCGACCGGCAGACCAGCCGGCCCAGGTCCACGCCGCGCCCGCCGGCGTGAATTCGAACGGGTACGTCGGCGTGTCTTCGAACTCGCCGGCGCTCCAGATCGGAATGCGGAAATCCGGGTTCTCGTCGAGCGCTACGGCATCGACCAGGCGCGCGCGGCGCTGCGTCGTGTTGAAGCTCGGCACCACGCGGACGTGGTAGCGGTAGCCGCTGCTGCCGATGTCCGGAGCCGAGAATGTCACGACGCCGGTTTCGGAAACCTCGACCGTGATGCCCTCGGCCACGTAGTCGCCCTCGGGGATGAGGATCGGCAGACCTTCCTCGCCCGACGCGCGATAGACCTCGACGGAGCACGATCCGATCGCAAAGGCGTTGATCCAGGGCATCGAATTATTCGCTCACTGCCCGCGCGTAGGCCTGGCAGGCGGCGAGCTGGTCGGCGACACCGTCGGCGTCGGCCCCGACTCGCAGCAGAAATTCCGCATCTTCGACTGATAGACCGCCGGCCTCGGCACCATGAACGCCGGCGACGGCTTGGGCGGCGTCGGGCACACGGCAGGTAAGGCGTGGGCGCACGACGAGAGCGCCGCGGCGCAGGTCAGCGACAGCAGCAGCGGTTTCGCGTTCACGGGCAAGCCCCTTGGAGACCAGGTCGAAAGTGATGTCGTAGACGGCCGCGGCCCAGTCGCCTTCGCGCTTGCGCGCGGCTTCGGTGGCGGCGAGCAGGTCGGCCTGGGCCTGTGCCTTGGCCGCCTTGTTGGTGTCCTGGGCCGAGTCCAGGCGCCAGGACTGCACGCCGGCCAGCACCAGCAGCAGGAGGGCCAGGCCGGCGAACACGGTTGCGCGCACGCCGCCGAGCAGGTCGATCAATCCGCGGCTCATCGCTTCGGGTCCTCGGGGATCACCGCGCCGATACCGCGCATGGCCGACTCCAGGGTGATGACACGCAGGCGCAGCCGGTGCGCCTCCTCCTCAGCGGTCATGCGCAGGCGGACCTCCTCGTGCAGCTGGGAGGTCATGGCGGCCTGCGCCTCTTCCAGCGACTTGACGCGGGACACCAAGCCGGTGAGCAGGTCGATGTTGGCGTCGGTCTCGGTGCGTTCCTTCTTGCGCGAGAGCACGGCACCCCACGTTTCGCGCACGATCCAGAACGCGGCCAGGCCACCGGCCATCCACCAGGGCGCGGTCTCCTCCATCACTTCGGGTCCAGGCCGCGCAGGCGGCACCAGGCGCGGACGTCGAAGCTCGGGCAGGCCTTCTTGACGTTCGGGAAGTCGCGATGGCCGAGGATATTCGCCGCGGGGAACCTGGCGCGCAGGCCGCGTAGCTGGAGTTCGAGCGCGTCGTACTGGCGTTCGTTGAACGTGGCAGCGGGCTTGCCGGTCGAGTCGACGCCGCCGATCAGGCAGATCCCGATCGTGTCGCGGTTATGGCCCTCGACGTGGGCGCCTGCCTCGTCCAGCGGCCGCCCCGGCTCGACGCTGCCATCCAGCGGGATCACGAAGTGGTAGCCGATGCCGTCCCAGCCCTTCTCGCGGTGCCAGCGATCGATGTCGGCAGCGCGGAAGGGTTTGCCTGCCGGCGTGGCGCTGCAATGAACGACGAGTCCGGTGATCGCCCTCATTTGCCCAGGTCCTTGGCGGTGTAGCCGGTGCGGCGCAGGAACCGGCGAACGGCGGCCGCGATGCCTTTCTTGCCCGCAGCCTGGCGCCGCGCCTGCACTGAGCGGGCGCGCTTGATGGTCGAAATCACGGGGGAAACTCCGGCGATGCCGCCGCGGCGCGGGGCTCAGAAACGCGAACGGCCCGCCGGTGAGGGCGAGCCGCGAGGACAATTCTTGACGATGCGCGCTTTTTACTCCGGCGGTACGTACTCGTCAAGCGGCACGATCACGGCCACTTCCCCTCGCGCATCAGCCGCATGATCCGGCGATGGTCCCACTCGAGGTAGATCCAGCCGAGTACCAGACCGACGAGGATGCCGACGAGCGCGCCCAGGATGATAGATGGGGTCATCGCGACAGCCTCGCGTGCATCCAGGTCCGTGCGAGGCGCAACTCGTCCTTGAACCGCTTCAGGCTGACGGCGTCGACGACGTTGTGGCTGACGAGTTCGGCCTTCTCCCGCTGGGTCATCGCCCGGACCTGGTACTGCACCCGGAGGCACTCGGCCTCCAGAACGTTGAAGCTGCGCAGCGTCAGCCAGGCGGTTTGGACGCGCTCGGTCTCGGCGGTGAAGGTCGAGTCGTAGCGCGGCGCGGCGGCGTAGCGGTTGCGCGTCTCTCTCGCCGGCACCGGGTCGCAGGCCCAGGCCGGGAGCACCGGCCGCGGGTTGTCGTCCGAGGCGGCCAGCACGCCAAACGCCATCAGGGCCCGCCGGCCGACGCCGCCGCGGTCGAAGGAGGCCAGCCGGCGAACCGCCGCATCGCGGGTGCCTGGCGCGAAGTCCAGACCGCGCGCCGTCGGACTGTCGCCGGTCAGGCTTTCGGCCTCGTCCCACTCGTCCGGGCGCTCCTCGCCATAGGCGCGGCCCCAGCGGAGCAGCTGCAGCTCGAGTTCCTCAGGGGTCATTCCTGGCTCCGCATGATCGCCGCGTCGAGCAGCGCACCCATCGTCTGCAGCCGCGACAGGGTCCGGCTTCCGCCGATGCCGTAGCAGCCGTTCGGGTACTCGCTGATCACCGTCACGGCGATGATCTCGCCGCGGTCGGCCTTCTCCGCCAGTCGGCGCAGGAGCGCGGCCGTCTCCTCCGGCAGGATCGATCGCGTCGTCCGCAGCTTCGTCGGGTCGCTCATGCCGACCTCCGTGCGCCGCAGTTTTTGCAGCGCCGGCCGACCTGATACCAGTGCTTCCAGAAGGTGAACAGCATCCAGCCCAAGACCATCGATACCAGCCGTGGCCGAGCCAGCGGCCGACAGATCGGCTTCCAGCGGTGTAGCCCCACCCTGCAGAGCCAGCTCAAGCGGCCTCCTCGCGCGCAGGCGCGCACGCGATGTCGGTGGCTACGGGCGGCGCCGCCGGTTCCTCGTGGAACAGCTGGGGAGCGATGGGAGCGACCTGCATCGGCTCGATGGTCACCTCGACGCGGGCGCCCAGTTCGTCAGGTTCGCAGCGCTCGGCGGCGTCCTGGCGGACCCACTTGTCGTCCTCGATCGCCACGCCCTTGAGCGCGTCATAGACGACCTTGCGAGCGTTATCGAGGTCGAGGCACTGGACGGTGTCGTCCCAGCCGTCAGGGTCCTTGCGTGCGCGGCGGGCCCAGTCCTGGGGCCGGGAGGGGAACAGGCGCAGGGTGATGCGCACGCGTCCGGTGATTGGCGCGCGGATGCCGGCCTCGAGCGCGAGCTTGCTGACCTCGGACTTGTAGTCGACCGCTTCCGGGGTGACGTAGGTCATCGCCAGCGGCTTGTGCGGCGGCTTCTTGGGCCGGGCGATGACGCGGGTCGCCCAGTAGCGGTTGGCGCTGATCGGGTACGGGAGGACGAGGGTGATGCTCATCGGCGGTTGCTCCGTTGGGGGCGTTGCTGGCGCAGGGGAACCTCGCGCGCCGGCGGCGCGAACAAGCGCTCGACCTCGGCGTGCGGGAAGGTGACGGCGGGGATCGGGCCGTGGAAGGCGTCGACGCGCTCGACGCGCGCGCCCAGGCGCCAGGCGGTGGACTCGCGAGACCAGGTCATCAGGCGCGGGCAGGCGCCGGCGCAGTCGTCGACGACCACGTACAGGCCGGGCTCGGTGGGGCGCTCGGGGGCGAAGTGCCAGTTCATGCCGCCCTCGCCTGCCGGTGGCGGCCGGCTATGCTGGGGGCACCTTTGGGGAGGACGTGACGATGGCGGGCGACTGCGCGAGTGCAAGCACGGATTTGGCAGCCTGGACCCAAGCGATAGGCAGCATCGTGGCGATCCTGGCAGCCATCGGGATCGCCTGGTGGCAGCGCCGCGAGGCCAACCGGGATCGTGCCGCTTCCGACATCGCGCGGGCACGTAGCTTGGCCCTCACGATTCTGCCGTCTTTGCTGAACTTCGAAAAACGGCTCAAGACCCTGTTGGCCGACTACGAGCCGAGACCCACCTGGTGGACAAATTCGATCGAAGACGTAATCCCAGGGACGATTCTTCAGGAGAACGTCGGGCGCCTGCATGAGCTCGGGGCCGCCGCCGAGGCGGTCCAGCTCGTAGTCCGCTCGTCGCTGGCCTGTGGCGCTGCCTGCCAGGCTCAGGCTGACGCTTACTACAAGCGGCGCCAGCAAGATCCCGAACCGGACGACACTGAAGCTTTGGAGATCCTCAAAGAGTTGGACGCGCGCGTCCGAGCCGCGGCCAAAGACGTTGTCGAGCTGTTCTAGCGTCGCCTGAAGCGCGCTCATTCCATCACCCGCGCCAGCTCGGCGTCGTCCAGGTAGCCGCTTTCGGAGGCACTGAGGCCCAGCTCAGCACGGGCGCGCTCCCGCAGGACGCGGCGCTCCTCCTCGGCCTGGAGCCGCGCCACTTCCGCGGCGCGCTCCTCGGCGGTCGGCGCTAGGATTCCCCGGATGGCCGCCATCGAGCGCTCGGCGACGCCCGGCGTCACGATCGGCGCGCGCGGCTTCGGTGCCTCCAGGTTCGCGGCCGGCGCCAGCGGAAGCGCCCCGCCCGCCATCACCGCCGCGTGCACCACGTCGTAGGCGGCGCGCAGCTGCCGGTCCTGGCCGCGCCCGTCGGCGCTGCGGTAAGCGTAGCCGTCGACGTGCATCCACACGGCCCGAGCGAACCGGGACGCGGTGTCGGGCTTGCGCAGGTCCAGCTGCACGCGCTCGATCGACGGGATGCCGAAGCACATGGCGCGAAAGCGCGGCGCGTTGGGCGGGAACTCGCGGCCCTCGGCGACGCAGGCGCGCAGGCCCTCGGCGAGTTGGTCAGGGCCCAGGCCGGCCAGCGCGGCGCCCCAGGTCTGCGCGGCGACGCCGGTCGCTGCGACGCCGAACTGGCTGGCCCAGGTGTTGCCGTACATGCCGAGCATCCGCTCCCACAGCGCCTCAAGGCGCGACGCGGGTTGCGGTTCCCTCGAGGACGTCGCCGGCGCCGGGCGCGGGTTCGGATCGTCCGGCGGTGCGATCGTCGTGGACTGCTGCTGATCGGTCCGCAAGGCTTTGGCCGCCGTTGCGGCCGCTGTGGCTGCGCGTTGCATGGGTGCCTCCGGTGGGTTGCTTCAGGGCTTCCGCGTGCCGGCTGCGCGCCGTCGCAATGGCCCAGGTGAACGGGTTTGATTTGCCGAGCGCGACGCCTTCGGCCGCAGCGTCGCCGAGCGTCTCGGGCGTCACGCCCTCGCCGAGAGCGGCCAGCAGGTGGGGATGGCTCGGGTTCGTGGTCGGGCATCCGGCCTGCCGCATGAGCAGGCACGCGCGCCCTGCGTCGGTCGGCTGCCGCGCTGGCGGCGCCGGCTTGGGGGAGTCGGCGTGCGATGAATCCGCTTTTGCTTGGTGACTGGTGACTGGTGACTGGTGAGCATTGCCATCGCTATGCGTTCGCATTGCGTCCGGTGATGCGTTCGCATTGCGACCGGACCCGTTCCACCGTGCGTTCGCACTGCGCTGAGCCTTCTCGCGCTTCTCGTTGTAGCGGGCAATCTCGGCGTCGCAGCGCTTGTGCCGCCAGCCGTCGTCGGACTGCTGGAAGAACTCATCGAGCACCGTCTGTACGGCCTCGCGCTCGTCGCGCGTACGTGCCCGGACCAGCCTCTGCACCGCCTTCAGCTCGAGCGGCAGCGGCGCCTCGGTCGAGTAGTAACGGCGCAGCAGGCGGCCGTAGATGCCGTCCTCGCAGGCCGTCAGATGCGCGGTCGCGGTCTCGTAGTCGCCGATGTGGAGCTCGACGTAGTTCACGCGACGCTCCCAAGCGAGAGCCCAGGCTGCACGGCGCGGATGCGCGCTTCGGAGATCGCGACGTATTCCGGGTCCAGCTCGATGCCGACGAACTGGAAACCCTCAGCGATAGCCCCCCGCCCGGTGCTCCCGCTGCCGGTGAATGGATCAAGGATCAGGCCGCCTGGCGGCGTCACGAGCCGGCAAAGCCAGCGCATGAGCGCGGTCGGCTTAACCGTTGGATGGTGATTTGCTGCTGGTGCCGGCGCCCCGCCGTCACGACGCGTCAGGTGCTGGCCGCTCGTGTTCGAGACCATGTCAGACGGCCGCAACGGAAGTCCGTCGCAGCCGTCATTCCTGTCCGCCCGGTCAGCCTTTGCGCAGTAAAAGAATCTAGCCGCGCTCCCTGCGTCGCCGAAGCCAGTCACCGGTATGCCGCCAGCGAAGAGGCCGAACGCGTTGCCCTGCCCGCCAGCCTTCAGTCCTGAAGGCTGGCCGCTCGAGGTGATCGGGAACCCTGCGACAACCTCATCGCTCCCATCATGGAGCACGTTCGCTGGCCATCGCCCGCCAGGGTCGCCACCGCGAGGCCCTGGCGCGACTGCGAAGTCCGTGCCACCACGGTCTGCATAGCGTCGGTTCGCGCTGGCCTCGCCAGCCCTGCTACGCGGTACGCGCTCATCATGACGACATGGAATGCCACCGGAGCCTTGGAAAACCACCTCCCCGTTGGTGGGAATCCTGCAGCCATCGATATTCAGTGCGCCGGTACCGAAAGCCGCTACGTTCGCTGCGACCGTCCCGCGGAGCGGCTTGCGTGCAAGGATGATCGGTTCCCAGGCTGGCTTGAGTGCGGTACCCCAGCCCTCGTGGTCGCCGTCGAGATTCTTCGATTTCGGGAACCCAGATCCGAACACCCACATGAGGGTGTCGCGGATTTCGAAGCCCGCCTCTTCCAGCCCACAAACGAGACGATGGAAGGTGCGAGGCGAAGCGAAAGCGACCGCGTGCGCGCCAGGCTTCATGACACGAATCGCCTCACGCGCCCAGGCGGCACTGAACTCCTGGAACGCCTTCATTCCGGCAGGAGAAAGGTCGTAAGTGCCGGCGGCGGACGCTAGCCCATTGCGGCGCCGGCCCTCATGGGTCGAATCGCGCTGTTCGAAGCGCTCGACGATCGCGCGCCCGTCCCAGGCCTTACCCATGAAGCCGATGCCGTAGGGAGGATCAGTGACGATCGCATCTACGCTGTCGGCTGCGAGGGTGCGCATCACTTCCAGGCAGTCGCCGATGTGGATCATTCGCCCACCTTCCCGGCCGCGCACCGGCCCTGTCGTCCGCTGCGGTTGACGTGCTCGCGGCGCTCCCGCTCCTGGCGACGGCGCGCCTGCTGCAGCTGTCGCGTCTCTTCGGCTTCGTAGCTGGTCAGGTGCCAGCGGCCGCAGTGCGCGCACTGGTAGAAGCTGCGCGGAACCCTGACGCCCTCGGGCGACTTCTTCTGGGCGTTCGCCATGACTGCGGCGGCCTGCTGGTGGCGCTTGTACTTGCGCTTGCCGGTGGGCTGGCAGATTCGGACGGCCATCAGCGCGCCCTCCCCGCCTTCGTGTTGAGCCCGGCCGCGGCCAGCAGTGCCGGCAGCGTCTCGGCCAGGCCTGCCAGCTTCGCCAGGGCCTCCTGCTGCTGCAGCGCCGGGTCGCGCAGGTACTTGTCGACCAGGTAGTGGATCGGCGACAGGTCGCCCGTCTTGGCGAGGTAGTCCTCGAACTCGTCGAGGCCAATGTCGCGCTTACGATCGGTGCCGCCGGCGAGCTTCTCCGACAGCTTCGACGGGGCCATGTCGATCTGCCCGGCGATCCGGCCCAGGCCGCGCTGATACACACCCGTAGCCATGCAGTCGCGCAGGCTCATATGCCGCTGACCGATTCCATGCTCGAACGTCAGCGAGAGCTGAGCGGAAGCATGGTGATGAGGCGTTCCCATTGGTTCCCCCTGTCGGGTGTGAAAAAGGCCCGACCCCTTGCGGAGCCGAGCCGTTGAAATCAGGTAGACCGAAAGCCCAGGTGATCGAACTCACCCGCATGTGCGGCAACGCCTTCGCGGTCACCCGCACTCCGGGCGGCGGCGTCGATATCCGTCAGCTGCGCCAGCCCGAGCGCCTCCCCCGCCCGCCGCAGCCGGCAGACGTGCTGGTGCTCAAGCGTGGAAAGTGAAACGGCCACGTCAGGCCGCGGCCTCGCCCTTTGCGGGCTGGACGGGCCTGTCCCAGGGGAAATCCTTCAGGGTGTCGCGTCGGTCGACGAAGCCGCCGGTTGCGTGCTCGAGGTCGCAGGCCATCCGCGGGCTTGCCGACTTGTGGCCGAGGGCCACCAGGTACAGGAATCCGGGGGTGACTCCGCACTCGGTAGCGACCCGGACCAGCTCTGCGCCGTCGCGGGTGACCTTGCCGTCTCGTTCGGTGAAGTAGGTCTTGGCGTCCATGGGGGTGCGATTGGGGAGACGCCCCTGACTTTACCGTTTCGGGAAAGTACCAGCAAGCCGGATTTTCCCTTTTTGGTCATTCCACCGACGAACGGTGCCCCTGACCATGCCCAGATGGATAACAAGCAGGTTCGGGCACGGAACATCGACTGGCTGATCGACAGCTACGGCGGCACCGCGGCTTTCGCCAAGGCCGTCGAGCGCGAGCAGGTCCAGGTCAGCCAATGGCGCGGGGGGAAAGCGATCGGTGATCGCCTGGCGCGCTCGATCGAGAGCGCCCTGAAGAAGCCGCACGGCTGGCTGGACCAGCCGCAATGGTCCGAATCTGAACCCCAAAGCGCGCTAGTTCACAGTTCTCATCGTGAGCGACTGGACGCCAGTAGCGTCGCCACCACGGCCCGGGCTCTGCAGATCGTGCTCCGCCGGCGGAACAACACGGTCTTCGATCCTGCGCAGCCTGAACACGCCGCGCTGTTCGTTGAGGCCTACGCCGAGCTGGTAGCCATGCCGCCCGATGACCCCGAAGCGCAGACCGCGTTCGGGGCCGTGGTCGCGGATCTGGTGCTAGCACGCGAAGGGCGAAAAGATGGACGAATCGAAGGTGAACAGGCTGGTGGCACTGATCGAGGCCAGCATCGGAAAAAGGGTGCCGCCTGATCCGCCGCAATTGCGGATTGTGCGCCAAGCCCCAGTGCAACCGCCCTCCCCGGCCCCTCGTGGCCTGGATTCCATCACTCGAGATTCCCACCTGAAGATGATCGGCCACCTGTCACGGCGCTACGGACTGCGCGTGCTGGTCGATCAAGCAACGTTCGGCCTCGCCGGCGTCGAGCAGCTCGACGACGAAGGCCTCGTATCCCTGCACCGGAGCCTTGACCACGCGCGCGAGTGCCTCGCCGACGGGATCAGCCTCGAGGAAGCGGGCCTTCTCCGCTCCATCTGCCAGTGAGACACCCATGCACGTGACCAGGATCGTCGCAGCCGTCGCCTTGGCCGCTGCCCTTGCGGCCTGCTCGTCTCCACTGACCGAAATGGCGGATGAAGTCGACCAGGCCAACGCGAACGCCAAGGACGCCTTGGAGCGCGCGGAATCGGCCGAGAGCGAGGCGTCGGAGGCCAAGGAAGCCGCTGAGCTGGCTCAACGCGCCGCCGATGCAGCGCAGGCGCAAGCAGATGCCGCAGGCGCCCGCGCGGACGCTGTCGAAGCGCGCCTGGACGCCATCTGCGCCCGATACGACTGCTGACCCCCTTAGGGCGCAACCCGGGCGCCTAGCGACCGTTCGTCGGGATTTTACCGTTTCGGTATTCCATTGACTTTCCCGTTTTGGTAAAACATATCCCATCGCCTCGACATGAGGCTTTCCCGAAAGGGGATGGGAATGGCTACCGCTTACGACTTCTGGAAGGCCTGCGCCGGTGACGCCGCAGAGCCCGAGCCGCCGACCGAGCTGATCGACGCGAAGCTGGCCGAGTGGCTGGACGACCACGACAGCGTCGCCGAGGCGCTGGACGACCTGGCCGCGAACAGCGACCACGGTTCGAGCGGGCGTTACACGCTGTTCTCCGCCGACCTGGCGCGCGTGCTGACGGCCGACCCGGCGACGTTCGAGGTGAAGGCCGCCCGCTACTTCGTCGACCTGCGCGAGCAGCTGCGCCGGCATCTGAAGGATGCGGCCGAGGCGCAGGTCCTGGTCGACATTGAGGACGCCAACGAGGGTGCCACGGAGGCGGCGAACGAGTGCCGCGCGAGCAGCGCGGACTGGCTTGCGGATCGCCTGCAGGGGATGCAGTCATGACCTCGTCCCGCTTCGACTACCTGCCGAACCTCGCGACGATCCCCGCGCCGGTGCCGCCCGAGCGCGACAAGGGCATCGTCGACGTCAACGAAAACACGATCGCCGACCGCGACGTGGTCGAGCGTGCGCGCCGCTACACGCGCGCCGGTGAAGCGCGGACCGCCCCCCTGTATCCGAGTCTGGCCGAACCGTCCGAGTTGGACATAGCAGCGTTCTTGCGCGAGCAAGCCGATTTTCACCCCGAGATCATTGGCTCAGCAGAGCAATGGGAAGTCGTGGCGGTAGCCGTGGCAAACCTGATCGCGGCACTGCGCGAAGAGCGCCGCCTCGCGGCTCGACACAGCGAAACCTTCGGCAGCGCGCATGTCGTTTCCGAGCGCAAGTTGGCAGAAGCCTCCGTCCGCACTGACGCCGCCCTCGCCCGCGCCGGCGGTGCCGAATGAACATCACCCCGGACGCCCTCGGCCACTTCGCCCTTGTTCTGGCTGCCCAGGCCCGCGTGCTGGGCATGGAGGCCGAGAACAAGCACCGCGAGGCTTGCGGGAACGCGATCGCCTACGACCTGAGCGCCTTCTTCGGCGAGGCCGACGTCATCGAGCAACACGCGCGCCAGCTGTTCGAACTGGGGGCGCAGCGATGACCGCCCAGATCGAACGCGAGCCGCGCGAGGGCGTCGAGCTGGCTGAGCGCTGGACGTGGCGCGACTACGCCGCGATGGCCCTCTCCTACGCCCTGATCGCTGCGCTCGCCTGGGCGCTGGTCTGCGGCGACCTCGTGCCGGTCGTCTGCCTGCTGCTGGCGACCACCCTCCTCCTGATCCTCACCAACCACGACACGCCGCGCGCAGTCGCGGCCAAGGACTGACCGTGACCAACGAAAACGAATCCCTGACCGCCCTGGTGCTGCGCTGCTGCCGTGCGGACCTGACCAGTCACAACAGGTTCCAGTGGCCGAGCGAGGTCGGCGCGACCGTCGAGGCGCCGGACTGGAGTTCCGCTCAGAAGTGCGGCAACGGCCTGCACGGCTGGCTCTACGGCGCCGGCGACCACGGCTGCGTCGACTTCTGGGGCGACCCGGACGCGAAGTGGCTGGTGCTCGAGGTCGCGGTCGCGGACCTGGTGATGCTCGGCGGCAAGGTCAAGTTCCCGCGCGCCGTCGTGCGCTTTGTGGGCGATAAGACCGGCGCCGCTGCGTATCTGCTCGCGAACGACGAGCGCGCCAAGTCGGAGAACTGCATCGGCGCGTCGCTGCTGGTGGGCGACAACCAAACCGCGCACGTCGGCGCGCTTGGCACGGCGACGGCTGGCGTCCGCGGCACGGCGACGGCTGGCGTCCGCGGCACGGCGACGGCTGGCTACAGCGGCACGGCGACGGCTGGCGTCCGCGGCACGGCGACGGCTGGCGWCMGCGGCACGGCGACGGCTGGCGACAGCGGCACGGCGACGGCTGGCGACAGCGGCACGGCGACGGCTGGCTACAGCGGCACGGCGACGGCTGGCGWCMGCGGCACGGCGACGGCTGGCGAGTTGGGCGAGCTGCGCATCCGCTGGTACGACGCCAAGAAAGATCGCTACCGCACGGAAATCGCCTACGTCGGCGAGAAGGGCATCAAGCCGAGCGTGCCGTACCGCTTGGACGACAACCACAAGTTCGTCGAGGCGAAGCCGTGACCGCCGTGGTGCGCAATCCGCACGCGGTGGTGCGTCTCGCGCGCCACATGGTCGAGCGCACCTATCGGGGCGCGACGCCTACCTCCGCCATCACCGCGCCGCTGCCGGCTGACAAGCCGCAGGACCCCGATAAGGGCCTGCTCGCTCAGCGCGACGCCTACTTCCGCCAATCCGCCGCGACCGTTGCCGGCCGCGTCGCGCCCTACAAGGAGCCTCACCAGTGAACGCCGCCGCATCCGAAGTCCTGCACCCCACGACCACCGCCGTTGCCGAGTACAGCGAAACCGAGGCCGGTCTCGCCGCGCTGCGGCAGCAGCTGGCGAACGCCACGTTCGACTGCACCACGCCGACCGGGATGAAGCTGGCCCGCGATTCCCGGTTCGGGCTGGTCAAGCTGCGCACTACGCTGGAAAACCGCCGCAAGGAACTGAAGGCGCCGTTGCTGGACCGTGGGCGCCTGCTCGACGCGGAAGCCAGCCGCATCACGGCCGCGATTCTGGAACTCGAACTGCCGATCGACGAGCAGATCAAGGCGCAGGAGCGTGTGCTCGAGGCGGCTAAAGAGGAAGCCGCGCGCCGCGAGCGCGAGCGCCTGGCCGAGATTCAGCGCCGCATCGACTCGCTCAAGGGCTTCGCCCTGGAGCACATGTCGGCGCCGTCCAGCGTCGTGAAGCAGGCCATCCATGACCTCGAAACGAAGCGCTTCGACCCCGAGGAATGGGGCGCACACCTGCCCGACGCCGTCGAGGCGCGCAACGCCTCTCTGGCGAAGCTGCACGAAATCCTCGACCACGCGCTCAAGAACGAGGCGATCGCGGAGCAGCTGCGCGCCCAACGCGAGGCGCAGGAGCGCCGCCAGCGCGAGGAGCAGGCCCGGCTCGACGCTGAGCGCGCCGAACTCGACCGCCAGCAGAAGGAAGCGCGCGAGCGCCAGGAAGCCGAGGAGCGTGCCGCCGCCGAGCGCCGCCGGCAGGAAGACGAAGCCGCCGCGGCCGAGCGCAAGCGCCAGGCCGACGCCGCCCGCGAGCAGCAGGAGCGCGAGGACGCCGAGCGTCGCGCCGAGCAGGAGCGCATCGCCAAGGAACAGGCCGCCGAGCGCGACCGCCTGGCCGCAGAGCGTGCGGAACTGGAACGGCAGAAGGCCGAGGAGCTGGCGAAGGCCGAGGCCAAGCGCATCGCGACCACGAAGCTGACCGACGCGGCAGTCGCGGCCGTCGCCTACCTGCGCGACCTGGGCCAGGGCAGCCACATCGTCACGCTGACGCTCGATGCGGCGATCGCGCGCGAGGCGAAGCCCGCGAAGGCGACGCCGGCGCCGGCACGCAAGACCGGCCGCAAGGCGCAGGCGGCTTAACGATGAACGCCGCAGCCCCCGCGATCACCGAGGCCCCGCGCGTCGGGATCTTCTACGACGAGCCGCCGGAGGTGTACTACACCCGGAAGCTCGAGGAGGCCAGCAATTCGGGCCTGACCGTGCTCGACGTCGATTCGCCGAAGCACTACCACTTTTGGGTCACCGACCCGAAGGCGGCGGACGCCGAGGAGTCGGACGCCCTGCGCTTCGGCCGCGCCTTCCACTGCGCGACCCTCGAGCCGGAGCAGTTCGGCGATCGCTACCTGCTGCTGCCGGACGACGCACCGCGGCAGCCCACCGAGAAGCAAATCAACGCCCGCAATCCGAGCATGGAAACGCTGCGGGCGATCGACTGGTGGCGCGCGTGGGACCAGGTGCGGGGGTCGCGCGAACTGCTGGTGCGCAAGGAATACGACCTCGCGCTCGCGATGGCGACGTCGCTGCGCGCCTACGAAATGGAGTTCCCCGACTTCCCGGGCTGCCCGACGATGAAGATCGGCGAGCTGATCGATGCCTGCGCCAAAGAAGTGACCTTGCGCTGGGTGGACGAGGAAACGGGCGTGCTGTGCAAAGCGCGCGCCGACCTGTTCGAACCAGACCTGCGCTTCGGTGGCGACGCGAAGTCGTGCCTCTCCGCATCGAAAGAGGCGTTCGGGCGCGCGATGGTCGCCCACCGCTACCACGTCCAGGCCGCGCACTACTGCGAGGGCTTCCGCGCCTGCGGCTACCCGCTCAAGAGCTTCGGATTCTTCCCGGTTGAGAAGCGGCGCCCGCACGTCGCGGCCTCCTGGCACGCCGACGCGCCGACCGAGGAGCGCGGCTGGGCCATTCGCCAGCGCTCGCTGCGCAAGCTCGACCGCTGCCTCAAGACCGGCCGCTGGCCGGGCTACACCACGACGATGACGTCGATCTCCATTCCCGCTTACGGCCACTACGACGCCGAGGACGAAGCCGCATGAACGCACCCCGCCAACCCGAAGCCGAACTGCTGGAGCGCGAGGTGTCGATTCCGGACACGTCGACGATCGTCGCGATCAGTCGCGCCGAAATCGACGGCCAGATCGCGACCGCGCACGCGTTCCCGCGCAGCGTCACCAAGTTCATCAAGGAGGCGACCGAACTGGTCACGCTGAACGCGGACATGGCCGAAGCCTGCATCTACGCGCTACCGCGCGACGGCAAGACCATGACCGGGCCCTCTGCCCGCTTCGCCGAGGTGGTCGCCCACAGCTTCGGCAACAACATCGCCGGCGCACGCGTTGTCGCCGAAGAAGGTGGCTTCATCGTTGCCCAGGGCGTCTATCACGACCTCGAGAAGAACGCGAAAACGACGATGGAGGTCCGGCGGCGGATCACCAACAAGAGCGGCCGCCGGTTTAGCGACGACATGATCGGCGTCACCGGCAATGCCGCGTCGTCGATCGCGCACCGTAACGCCGTGCTCAAGGGCGTGCCGAAGGCGCTCTGGCTCCCCATCTACGAGGCCGCGCGCCAGGTCGCTATCGGCGACGTGACCACCCTCGTCGATCGTCGCGCGAAGGCGCTGTCGTGGTTCCAGACCGTCGGCGTCACGCCGGCGCAGGTCTGTGCGCGCCTGGACGTCGCTGGCATCGACGACATCGGCCTCGCGGAACTGGAACTGCTGACGGGCCTGCGCACTGCGATCCGCGATGGCTCGGTTACGCCTGAGGCCGCGTTCGCCACCGACGAGCCCGAGGCCGCCGTGCCGGCGCCAACCAGCAAAAACGCGGTCGCCGGCATGGCCGCGGCCATGGACAAGCGCAAGAAGAAGGCCGAACCCGTCGACGACGGCCCGACCGCCCAGAGCGTGCACGACGCCATTGCTGGCGCCGCCGACGTCGACAAGCTCGACGAGGCCGCCGACCTGATCCGCGCGCTTCCCGAGGCCGACCGCCCTGCGCTCACCGAGCTGTACGTGAAGCGGCGCGACGAACTCAGCGCCACCTAAGCCCACGGTGCCCGGCCGCCGCCTGTGAGAGCGGCAACCGTGAGCCGCCGCGCTGCGGCCGGGCGCCACCTTCCACCCAGAGGAGTAACCACCGTGTCCCAGTTCGCCCTGGATTCCGTCGAAGCCGACGTCACCAACTACAACGCCACCACCGAGAAGCACGGCAAGCAGCACGTGAAGGTCGGCGACCTCAAGTTCCACATGATGGCGCCGAACGTGCTGCTCGACGCCTTCAACCCGAAGTTCCGCCCGTTCCTGTTCCGCAAGGCCGAGACCGGCGAGCAGCCGGGCCTGCTCGAAAACGGGCTGACCGCGCTGGAGCACCCGCACCTCGAACCGCTGCACCTGGACGAGAAGTTCCCGGGCTACACGCTGCAGATCGGCAGCGGCGCCGGCATCCGCAAGCCGATGGAGTTCGAGGAGGTGACGCTGTCGGCGTTCGTGTTCAAGGCGCTCGAAGGCGGCACCGTCGACGTCACCTTCAACGCGCGCGTCAAGGTCTCGCCCGAGGAGTCCGGGAAGCTGCACTTCCAGGTGAAAGAGACCGTCGAGATCTCGCTGCTGCCGCCGAAAGCGTCTGCGCAGACTGACCTGCTGGACGAGCAGGAAGCGGCCGACAGCGCGCGCAACAGCGCCGCCGACGACGACAGCGACGACGACGCTGCGGCCGAGAGCGAACGCCTCGCGGCGATCGGCAACGCCGATGACCAGCAGGCCGCCGGCGACCGCGCCGCGGCCTAACCCTTATGTCGGCCTCTGCCGCGAAACCGCGGCGCGCAATGCCCGGTAAACGACCCGGATAGCCCGGGCTGCTAAGCGCGCCGCGGACCGGTTGCCGGCAGAGGCCGACGCCATCCCCAACGAAGGAGCAACACCAATGCCCGACCAGCAGATCGAGAAAGAAATCCAGGCCGCCGGCAAAACCGCGCCGCGCATCACGCCGGAGGACGTCGCCGCGGAGATCCGCAGCGTCCACTACTTCATCGCGAGCGACGCCATCCAAGGCAAGAACGCCGTCCACGAGGGGCAAGGCTGGCTGCTGGGCAATACCCAGCTGTTGACCATCTGCGTCATCCAGCTGAGCAACGGTTTCACCGTCACCAGTGAAAGCGCCTGCGCCAGTCCGGAGAACTTCGACGCCGAGATCGGCCGTCGCATCGCACGCGAAAAGGCAGTCGAGAAGATCTGGCCGCTCCTGGGATTCCGCCTGCGCGACGCGCTGCACGAGCTGTCGCAACAGAGCCCGTAACCCTACGGCCGCCGGCGGCGTGATCGCCCCTCCCCCGATCCCGATCCGCCGCCGGCGCGCCACCTACAACGCCCGGGAGGGCACATGGACAACACCCTGTTTTACGACACCGAGACGACCGGCCTGCCGCTGTTCAAGGAACCGAGCGAGGACCCGCGACAGCCGCACCTGGTGCAGCTCGCCTTCAAGGTCGTGGATCCGCGCACGCGCGAGGTGCTCGACGCCGTCGACGTCATCATCAAGCCGGACGGCTGGGTCATTCCCGACGAGGCCGCGGCGATCCACGGCATCACCACCGAGCGTGCCCTCGACGAAGGCATTCCCGAGCGCCAGGCGCTGGGCCTCCTGCTCGACGCCTGGGCCTCCTGCTCGCTGCGCGTGGGCCACAACGAACAGTTCGATGCGCGGATCATCCGCATCGGCCTCAAGCGCTACGGCGAGGAAGCGGCGTCGGACCTGTGGAAGGCCGGCCGCGCCGAGTGCACCGCCCAACAGGCGACCCCGATCGTCCAGCTGCCGCCGACCGAGAAGATGCTCCGCGCGGGCTTCAACAAGTTCAAGACGGCCAGTCTCAGCGAGGCGCACAAGTTCTTCACCGGCCGCGACTTGGACGGAGCGCACAACGCCATGGTCGACGTCGACGGCTGCCTCGCCGTCTATTGGGCCGTCAGGGACCGGCAGGCGGTAGCGGCATGAGCCAACGCACCGCCACCACGACCGACCGCGAACGCGCGATCGCATGCGCCGAGCGGAAAGTCCGCAGCCCGCGATCGCCGTGGCGCAAAGGACCGCACTGCGACACCCGCGCCGCGCGCGCCTCGTTCGCGCAAATCACCGCGCAGCCCATCCCCAGAAGGAAGCCTAGGCCGTGACCGACCCGATCACCTACCACGCTGTGCTGTACCGAGGCTGCGACGGCGCCATGGCCGAAGGGCCTCCGTGCAAGACGCGAGATTGCGCGGTTCAGACGATCACGCCGCTCGACAACACGACGGTGCTCGGCCTCGTGGAGTTGGACATCGAGCCCGGCCCCGCATACGCGTTCCGGAAGCGAAACCTTGCCAACGCGCCGACCCAGAGCCCGGACGAGTGGCGTTGCTTTCACTGCGACCAGCGATTCACCGACAGTGCCAGCGCCGCCAAGCATTTCGGCAGCTACGAAGTGCAGGACCCCGCATGCCTCGTCGACGTCGCTAAGTTCCGCGAACACGAGGCCGCGCTCGCGCGCTATCGCCAGGAGGACAGCGACAAAGACCGCGAGATAGCCAGGCTGCGATCTGGCTTCGCGACGGACCTGCGGCGCGAGGAGGAGCGCGGCTACGCGCGCGGACTGGCGGACGCCCGGAAGCATCCTGCAGAAGCCGCCACCGCCATCGCCCCGGCGGTGCCGAAAGGAATGCTCGCCTGGGCGCTTGAGCGCTGGTTCGAGCAGGTCGCTCACCGGCCGCTGGTGAATGTCCATCGCCGCAGCCTGGACAGCGTTTGGCGTCAGGTGATGCGCTATTGCGGTGCCGACGACGTCGTCCTCTGCGGGCCGCGACACGATGAGCTAGTTGCTGAGTCGCGCGCCACTGCGGGGGCGGAGGTGGCCCGTGGTTGAGCGCATCGACCCGTCACGCATCATCGGTCTCGACAGCGACGCCGAGCGCGAGCGCTATGCCGAGCAGGACTTTCGCATTCGAAGCGGTCTATGCCCCAACGACCACGGCTTGATGGACGAGACCAGCTACGGCCAGCGTTGTCAGACGTGCGGATTCTTCACCAACACCAGGGCTGAGGATCGCCGCGATGCGTGACCTACCGATCCCGTTCTCGCCCGAGATGGTCCGCGCCGTGCTCGACGGCCGAAAGACGCAAACGCGGCGGCTAGTGCGCGGCGGAACATGGGCCAACGAAGTCACCTTAGGCATGTTCAGCCCCGAGCCTGAAGCGGCCGCCCCCGAAATCTATGGTGGGCTGTTCCGCAACACGTCATCGCTCGCAGACCAGTTGGTCAGATGCCCCTTCGGGGGGCCGGGCGGTCGATTGTGGGTGCGTGAGCCGTGGCGCGTCGGTGCTGTCCACGATGGCCTCGCGCCGCGAGACATTCTGCCGCGGCCCGACGGTCGCGGCGTCACGGTGCACTACGAAGCCGGCGGCTGGATGTCGACTTCGAGTGGCGATGTGTCCACCGCATTCGGGCCGATGCCCGACTGGGCGGGAAAGTATCGGCCCGCGATGTTCATGCCGCGCTGGGCGTCGCGCATTGGTCTGGAGGTGACCAACGTGCGCATCAAGCGTCTGCACGAGATCACCGCCGAGGACTGCATAGCCGAGGGGCTGCGCACGAACCTGCGCGAGCACGACGCGACGATGCATCTACGCGAGCAGTTCGAGCGCCTATGGCTGAGCACCGGCGGCGATTGGGACGGCAACCCTTGGGTCTGGGTGATCGAGTTCGAGAGGGCTGGACCATGAAGACGCGCCACATCACCGAGCATAGGCAGCCTGCAAAGGGCCCGCGCTTCGCCTGGTCACGGCAGCCGAATGGCGATGCCGGCGCGACCACCTGGTGGCTGTTCCGCCGCCCCAGCACCACACGCCGCGTGCTCCCGCGCTCAGTCACTGTCTCGCATGCATGGTCGCGCGCGCGCATCGCCGCGGCCCTGCGCGCCGCACGGAAAGAACTGCTCGACCACGCCGACGCGATCGACCTCCGAAACCTGGGCGTCACCCCATGACCGACCTGTGCCTGTCCCGAAGCGAGATTGCAGAGCTGACCCGTGCGCGCAAGCGCGCAGACCAGGTTGCCTTCCTGCGTACCAACGGCATCCGGCACTACGTCGACCTGCACGGCTGGCCGGTGGTGCTACGCTCGGTCGTCGAGGACACGGCACCGGCTGCGACGGCAGCGCCGACGTGGAAGCCCAACAAGGCGGCGTGACATGGGCAGGCGACCAAGCAAGGCAGGGGCGATTCCTCATTTCCGGGCCAGAAAGCAGAAGTCCGGCGTCGTGCACTACTACTACGACCACGGCGGCAAGCCGCGGCGCGAGGAGCCCCTAGGCAGCGACTACGGCCTGGCTATCAAGCGCTGGGCCGAGATCGAGCGCGAGAGCGCGCCGCCGGCCGCCGCGGTCCTGACCTTCCGATACGTGCTCGATCGCTACATGGTCGAAGTGGCCGCGCTCAAGGCGCCCCGCACGCTACTGGACAACCAGCACGAGGGCGCAAAGCTGCTCGAGTTCTTCGACGACCCGCCCGGCCCGTTTGAGGCCATCCAGTCGGTCAACGTCCGCCAGTACATGACCTGGCGCACCAAGAGCGGCAAGGGCCAGATCCGCGCCAACCGCGAGAAAGCGTTGCTGTCGCACGTCTGGAACTACGCGCGCGACAAGGGCTATACCGCCCTGCCGAACCCCTGCGCTGGCATCAAGGGGTTCAAGGAATCGGGGCGCGACGTCTACGTGGAGGACGACGCCTACCGCGCGATCTGGAACAAGGCCGACGCCTGCCTGCGCGATGCGATGGACCTGGCCTACCTCACCGGCCAGCGCCCCGACGACGTGCTGCGCATGACCGACATGGACGTGCGCGACGGCGCCCTGCACGTCCGCCAGCGCAAGACCGGAGCGAAGCTGCGCATAGAGGTCGCCGGCGAGCTGCAGGGCGTGCTGGCGCGCATCGCAGAGCGCAAGCGCGGGCACCAGGTGCACAACACGCGGCTGGTCGTCAGCGAGCACGGGCGCAGCCTCACCGTTGCCACGATGTCGCGGCACTGGAAGGCGGCGTGCGTCGAGGCCGGCATCACCGGGCTGCAGTTCCGCGACCTGCGCGCCAAGGCGGGCACTGACAAGGCGGATTCCGCCGGCGATATCCGCCACGCGCAGCGCCAGCTCGGGCATTCGTCGGTGGTGATGACCGAGCACTACACGCGCAAGCGCCGCGGCGAGAAAGTCACGCCGACGAGGTGAATTGCGGAGCGGGCCGGATTTTTGCGGAGCGGCCGATTCGCGACCCCGCTGACTGAAACCCTTGCTGCTATTGGTGCCCGGAGCCGGACTCGAACCGGCATGGCCTTGCGGCCGGCGGATTTTAAGTCCGATGCGTCTACCGATTTCGCCATCCGGGCCAGGACCGCGACTGCGGCAATAGCTTACGACACGCCGCCGCCGGCCAGGAAAGCCGGCCGACCGGGTCGATGCGCGGCCTGCGACGATGGACCGCCCCTGCCGCAGGATCACGAAGCGCTCTACGCGACGCGGCCGCCATCGCAGCGCGCGCCTCCCTACGCCGCGGCTGCGCGCGCAAAAAAAAGCCCCGCTTGCGCGGGGCTTCGGAGTTCCGATAAAGCCGGACCCTGCGTACAGGGTCCGAAATTGGAGGCCGAGGTCGGAATTGAACCGGCGTACGCGGATTTGCAGTCCGCTGCATAACCACTCTGCCACCCGGCCGGTGACTGGTCGCAAGCATACCGCCTGCGGTGACGATTGCCCACGTTACGCATGGGCTGCCGCCGAAAAAACAAAACCCCGCATGCGGGGCTTTGTTCCTGAGGATGACTCCTCGAATTTGGAGCGGGAAACGAGACTCGAACTCGCGACATCTACCTTGGCAAGGTAGTGCTCTACCAACTGAGCTATTCCCGCAGAGGAACCAACATTTTAGGCATGGAAACAAAACTGTCAACACCCAATTTCGTTTTCCTTGCTGCCTCGAACCCGGGCTTCAGCCCCGGTGCACCCAACCACCCGTACCCCGGTGGCGGACGCCGCGATCAGCCCGAGGGGCCCTTCGCGTCTTCGCGCATTATAGGCCATGCCGCGCGCAAATACGCTAGCCCCGACCACAAAGTCAGCAACGCGGCGCCGGCGAGCAGCCATTCGCCGATGCGGAAGATCGGCAGCCCCATAAAGGATTCCTGATACAGCAGGCAGACCAGCGCGACCATCTGCACGATGGTCTTGATCTTGCCGATCGTAGCCACCTTCACCGCCGCGCGCTGGCCGAGTTCGGCCATCCATTCGCGCAGCGCCGAAACCGCGATCTCGCGGCCGACGATCACCGCCGCCCACAGCGTCATCCACACCGTCGGGTGCTTCTGCACGATCAGCAGCAGCGCCACGGCGACCATGAGTTTGTCGGCGACCGGATCGAGGAAGGCGCCGAAGGCCGAGTACAGGTCGTAGCGGCGCGCGATCCAGCCATCCAGCCAATCGGTGATCGAGGCGAAGGCGAAAATGAACGCCGCGGCGAAGTTGGTCCACTGGAACGGCAGGTAGAACACCACCACCAGCACCGGGATCAATACGATCCGCGCCAGGGTCAGCATGGTGGGTATCGTCAACTTCATCCTTCGCTCCGCGTGCCGCCGTTGGCCGCTTTCGGGTTGGCCTTGGCCGGGGCGCCGGCATCCGGTGCCTCCAGCCCGTGCAGGGTCGCATAGATGCGCTCGGCCAGGGCGGCATTCACGCCCTCGACCCGGGAAATTTCCTCGATCCCGGCCGCTTTCAGACCGCCGAGGCCGCCGAAGTGGCGCAGCAGGCTGGCGCGCCGGCGCGGGCCGATGCCCGGGATGTCCTCCAGCCGGCTGCTGTTGCGCGCCTTCTGGCGGCGTCCGCGGTGGCCGGTGATGGCGAACCGGTGGGCTTCGTCGCGGACCTGCTGGATCAGCTGCAGGGCCGGGGATTCGGCGCCCGGACGCAGGTGGCGGCCGTCCGGCAGCAGCAGTTCCTCGTCGCCGGGCCGCCGGGCCGGGCCCTTGGCCACGCCGACCAGGATCACGCCCTCGACCCCGAGTTCGTCCAGCGCCGCCCGTGCCTGCGCCACCTGGCCCGCTCCGCCGTCGATCAGCAGCACGTCGGGCATGACGCCGTTCTCTTCGACCGCGCGCCGGAAACGGCGCTCGATCGCCTGGTTCATGGCCGCGTAGTCGTCGCCGGCGATGATCCCGGCGATGTTGTAGCGCCGGTACTGGCCGCGCACCGGGCCCTCGGCGTCGAACACCACGCACGAGGCCACGGTGGCCTCGCCCATGGTGTGGCTGATGTCGAAGCACTCGATGCGCGCGGGGATCGCGGCCATGCCCAACATCTCGCGCAGGGCTTCGGCGCGCGCGTGCTGGGCGGCGTGACTGGTGCGTTCGGCGGCCAGCGACATCTCGGCGTTGCGGCGCGCCATGTCGAGGTAGCCGGCGCGTTCGCCGCGCACGCTGCTGCGGATCTGGACCTTGCGCTCGCCCGAGGCCGACAGCGCCTGCTCGATCAGTTCGCGGTCGGGGATGTCGCGGTCGAGCACGATCTCGCCCGGCGGGGTCTGCTCGGCGTAGTACTGCGACACGAACGCGGCCAGCACTTCCTCGGGATTGTCGCTGCCGTTGGTCTTGGGATAGAAGGCGCGGGTGCCGAGGTTGCGGCCGTCGCGAAACGCCAGCAGCAGCACGCAGGCGGCCACGCCCTGCATCGCCACGGCGAGCACGTCGAGGTCGGCGGCGCGGCCGTCGACGTACTGGCGCGCCTGCAGGGTGCGGATCGAGGTGACCAGGTCGCGCATGCGCGCGGCCTCCTCGAAATCCAGGCGCACGCTGGCCGCTTCCATGGCGCGGCCGAGCTCGTCGGTGAGTTCGTCGCTGCGGCCGTCCAGCAGCAGTCCGGCGCGGCGCACGCTCTCGGCGTAGTCGCGCGCCGCGACCAGGCCCACGCAGGGCGCGCTGCAGCGGCCGATCTGGTGCTGCAGGCAGGGCCGCGAGCGATTGCGGAACACGCTGTCCTCGCAGCTGCGCAGGCGGAACAGCTTGTGCATCAGGTTGAGGGTGTCGCGCACCGCGCCGACGCTGGCGTAGGGGCCGAAATAACGGCCCGGGATCGCGCGCGGACCGCGGTGCATGGCGATGCGCGGCCAGGCTTCCTGGGTCATCAGCACGTAGGGGTAGCTCTTGTCGTCGCGCAGCAGCACGTTGTAGCGCGGCTTGAGCGACTTGATCAGCTGGTTTTCCAGGATCAGCGCCTCGGCCTCGGTGCGGGTGACCGTGACCTCCATGCGCGCGGTCTGCGCCAGCATGGACAGGATCCGGGCCGACTTGGGCGTGGCGTTGAAATAGCTGGAGACGCGGTTCTTGAGCGCGCCGGCCTTGCCGACGTAGAGCACGTTGTCGTCGGCGCCGATCATGCGGTAGACGCCCGGCGCGGTGCTGAGCTTCTTGACGAAGGACTTGCCGTCGAACGGCGGCGGCGACGCGCTCATGCGCCCTGCCCCGGTATGCCTCGGCCGCGCATGCCCTGGCCGCGCAGGCGCACGGCCGCGCGCGACCCGTCAGGGCGCGTGGCGGGCGGAACGGCTGGCAGGCTGCGGGCGGTCACGGTCGCGAACATCGGCTACTGGATAGGGCCGATTATGCGTGAAGGCAAGATGGCGGCGCTGGAACGGGGTTTGCGGACCGTTGGAGCAAACCCCTGCTCTTTTGCGCAGGGGGGAACGACCGGAGCGGCTTCGGGCCCGCTATCGTCGCCCCGGGATATCGCGGGTCTTCCCGCTTCCAAAGGGCACCGCGGGGATCAGCGCCCGCGCTCGCCCAGTTCCTCGCGCAGCCGCGCGATCGCGCCGTCGGCGGCACGGTCGAGCAAGCGGAATACGTGCTCGAACTGGGCCGGCCCGCCGGTGTAGGGATCGGGCACCTCGCCCTGCGTTTCCACGCCGGTCCAATCCAGCAGCAATGCCATCTGCGCGCGGGCGCCGCGCGGCGCCCGCGCACGCACGTCGCGCAGGTTGGCGCGGTCGGCGCACAGCAGCCAGTCGAAGTCGCGGTAGTCGGAGGCGGCGAGCTGGCGCGCGCGCAGGCCCGAGATGTCGATGCCGTGCTCGGCAGCGTTGGCGATCGCGCGCCGGTCCGGCGGCTGGCCGACGTGCCAGTCGCCGGTGCCGGCCGAATCCAGCTCGACCCGCCCGGCCACGCTGGATGCGGCGATGCGCGCACGCAGCACGCCTTCGGCCACCGGCGAGCGGCAGATGTTGCCCAGGCAGACCACCAGCAGGCGCACGGCTCAGGCGCCCTGGGCCAGGCGCGCCTCGGCGCGCTGCAGGTCCTCGGGCGTGTCGACGCCGGGCGGGAACGGCTCGGGCGTCAGCGCGACCGCGATGCGGTGGCCGGCCTCGAGCACGCGCAGCTGCTCCAGCGATTCGATCGTTTCCAGGCGTCCCGGCGGCATCGCCGCGAAACGCTGCAGGAAGCCGGCGCGGTAGCCGTAGATGCCGATGTGGCGCAGCCACTCGCCGCGCTCGGGCATGCGATCGCGGTCGCGGGCGAAGGCGTCGCGCGGCCATGGAATCGGCGCGCGGCTGAAGTACAGCGCGTCGCCGTTGGCCGCGCGCACCAGCTTGACCGCGTTCGGATCCAGCAAGGTCTCGACTTCGGTCACCGGCGCGGCCAGGGTCGACATCTCGGCGTCGCTCGCGCGCAAGGCCGCCGCGCAGGCTCGTAAGCCCGCCGCCGGCGCGAACGGCTCGTCGCCCTGCAGATTCACCACCACGGTGTCGTCGGCCCAGCCGGCGATGCGCGCGCACTCGGCCAGGCGGTCGGTCCCGGAGGCGTGTTCGGTCGAGGTCATCGCCACCCGCACGCCGCTGTCGCGCAGCGCCTCGGCGATGCGTTCATCGTCGGCCGCCACCCACACCTCGCTCGCGCCGGCCGCAAGCGCACGCCGCGCGACGTGCAGCACCAGCGGCTCGCCCGCGAGCAGGCGCAAGGGTTTGCCCGGCAGACGCGTGGCGGCGTAACGGGCGGGGATGGCGACGACGAAATCCTTGCTCATGCGGAACTCCAGCGGGATGCGGCCGTGCCGCGGCGAGTCGGTGCGTCCGCGGAGCGCGGAGCGTTCGGGGCGACGCCGGAGCATGCTACGACAGCAGGCGGAAGCGATAGCACGACGCTGCGTGCCGCGCCCGAACCCTGCCGCGCCTAGCGCCCCTTGAGCGCGGCCAGCTTGTCCAGCAGCGACACCCAGAACGCCTCGGGCAATTCGGTGCGCACCGGCACGCTGAAATACTGATCGCCGACGAACGAGCCCTCGCCCTCGCCGGCCAGCTTGACCGCGTCTTTCTCGGTCATCAGCACCGGCAGTTGGCTGCCGAACTCGAAGTCGGCGGCGCTGTAGCGGTGATGATCGGGAAACGCGTGCGGGACCACGGCGATGCCGAAGCCGCGCAGCATGGCGAAGAAGCGCTCGGGGTCGCCGATGCCGGCCACCGCATGCACGCGCTGGCCGGAGTACGCGCCCAGCTTGCGCGAGCGCCCGCCCAGCACCGGCTGCACCTGGTCGGCGATCAGGCGCATCGGCCATTCGCCGAAGCCGGTCTCGCCGCCGCCGACGCCGCTGGCGACGTTGGCCTGGGAAATGTTGACGACGCGGAAGTCGCAGCGCGCCGCGCGCTCGGGCAACTCGCGCAGCGGCCCGGCGGGCAGCAGTTGGCCGTTGCCGTAACGGCGGCGGCCGTCGACCACTTCGATCTCGATATCGCGCGCCAGCCGGTAGTGCTGCAGGCCGTCGTCGCAGACCACCACGTCGCAGCCGGCTTCGACCAGGGCGCGCGCGGCCGCGGCGCGGTCGCGGTCGACCCGGACCTTGACCCCGGTGCGGGCGGCGATCAGCACCGGCTCGTCGCCGCCCAGGGCCGGATCGCTGGTGCCTTCGACCCACATCGGCGGGGCCGAACCGTCGCGGCCGTAGCCGCGGCTGGCGACGCCCGGGGTCCGACCTTCGGCGCGCAGGCGCTCGACCAGGGCGATGGTCATCGGGGTCTTGCCGGCGCCGCCGGCGGTGATGTTGCCGACCACGATCACCGGCACGCCGGGATGGTGGCGGCGCAGCCAGCCTTTCAGGTACAGGCTGCGGCGCAGGCCGGTCACCGCGCCGTACAGGCCCGACAACAGCCGCGCGCCGATCGGAACGGGAGCGTCGCCGTACCAGTACGCCGGCAGGCGTACGCGGCGTTCGTGCGATCCGCCGGCCATGCTTATTCGGCCTCGCGGAACTGCATGCGGTGCAGGTGCGCGTACAGCCCGCCCTGCTCCAGCAACTGCGCGTGGCTGCCGCGCTCGACGATGCGACCCTGGTCCAGCACCAGCACCTGGTCGGCGTGCTCGATGGTCGAGAGCCGGTGCGCGATCACCAGCGTCGTGCGGTCGGGCATCAGCCGTTCCAGCGCGTCCTGCACCAGGCGCTCGGATTCGGTGTCCAGCGCCGCGGTGGCCTCGTCCAGGATCAGGATCGGCGCGTCCTTGAGCATGGCGCGCGCGATCGCCAGACGCTGGCGCTGGCCGCCGGACAGCTTGCCGCCCTTGGCGCCGATATGGGTCTGCACGCCTTCGGGCAGGCGCTCGACGAACTCCATGGCGTTGGCGCCGCGCACCGCGCGGTCCAGGCCTTCCGGCGGCGCCTGCTGCAATTCGCCGTAAGCGACGTTGGCCGCGACGGTGCCGTCGAACAGCATCACCTGCTGCCCGACCAGGGCGATCTGGCGGCGCAGGTCGGACAGGCGGTAGTCCTGCAGCGGGTGGCCGTCGAGCAGGATCTGGCCCGACTCGGGTTCGTAGAAGCGCGGCAGCAGCTTGATCAGGGTCGACTTGCCGCTGCCGGAACGGCCGACGATCGCGGTGACCGTACCCGGCCGCGCGCTGAAACTGATGTCGGCCAGGGCCGGGTCCTTCTGGCCCGGATAGCGCGCGACCACGTCGCGGAATTCGATTTCACCGCGTGCCCGGGTCAGCGGACGGCTGCCGTTGTCGGGCTCGTCGTCGGCATCCAGCACCGAGAACAGGCGTTCGGCCGAGGCCACGCCCCGCTGCAGCATGTTCTGCACGTTGGTGAGCTGACGCAGCGCCGGGATGATCGCGATCATCGAGGTCATCAGGGTCACGAACTTGCCCGCGTCCAGGCGTCCGGCCAGGGCCTCGCGCCCGGCCACGAACAGCAACAGCGCCAAGCCGACCGCGCCCATCAGCTGCACCATCGCCGAGGCGATGGAACGCGTGGATTCGACCTTCATGCTGAGCTTGAGGTGGTTGTCGGCGATCGCGGCGTAGCGCTCCAGCTCGACCTGCTGCGCGCCGTAGACCTTGACCTCCTGCTGATTGCCCAGGGCCTGGTCGGCCGACTGCAGCAGCGCGCCCGCGCTTTCCTGGATGCGGTGGCTGATGCGGCGGTAGCGGCGGCCGATCTTGTCCATCACGAAGGCCAGCGGCGGCGCCATCAGCAGCACCGCCAGGGTCACCTGCCAGCTCGCGTACAGCATCGCGCCGAGCAGGGCCATCGCCTGGAAGCTCTGCTGCAGCATCACCTTCATCGCATCGACCGCGGCCTGCGCGACCTGGTCGCTGTCCGAGCCCAGCCGCACCAGCATCGACGGCACCGGCTCGGTGTCGAAGCGCAGGCCCGGCAGACGCAGGTACTTGCCCAGCACGTTCACGCGCATGTCGCGGGCGATGCTGCGGCCGGCCTTGGCCATGTGGAAGTCGGTGACGTAGCCGGCGATGCCGCGCAGCAGGAACAGGCCGACGATCGCCAGCGGCAGCAGCGTGCTGAGCTTCTTTTCCTTCTCGATGAAGGTCAGGTTGATGATCGGCGTCATCAAGGTGGTGAACACGCCGGCCGCGGCGGCCTCGACCAGCATGCCGAACAGGGCCAGCCACAGCAGCGCGCTGTAGGGACGGGCGTAGCCCAGCAGGCGGCGGTAGGTCTGCCAGGGCGATACCTGACCGGTCACCGCTTGCCCTCGCTGGGGGCAGGACCGGCGTTGGCCGGCGGTGCGGTCGCGCTCATGATCCGGCGGAAACCGAGCTGGCCCAGCGCGTCGTACACCGTCACCACGGCCTGGTACGGCGTGCGGGCGTCGGCGCGCAGCATCACCTGGCGGTCGCGGTCGCTGCCGGCGACCTCGGCGATGGTGGTCTTCAGCGATTCCAGATCGTCGCGCAGCACTTCGCGATCGTCGACGAAATAACGGCCTTCGGCGTTGACCAGCACGATCAGCGCCTTGGAGGCGTCGCTGACCGGCTCGCCGCTGGCGCGCGGCAGCTCGAGCTTGAGCACCGAGCGCGCGTCGAAGGTGGCGGTGACCACGAAGAAGATGATCAGCACCAGGATCACGTCGATCAACGGGACCAGGTTGATCTCCGGCTCATCGTCGGCGCGGTGGTCGCGAATGCGCATGCCTGCCCGCCCTGCCTCAGCCCACGACCTGCGGCTGCGCCGGCGTCGCCGCGGCGGCGGCGGCCGGACGCGCGTGCGAGCGCGTGTCCAGGGTGTCGAGCAACTGGATCGCCTCGTGCTCCATCGCCACGATGTACTCGGCAATGCGACCGCGGAACCAGCGGTGCGCGATCAACGCCGGGATCGCCACGATCATGCCGGCGGCGGTGCAGACCAGGGCCTTGCCGATACCGCCGGCGAGCTGGTTCACGTCGCCGATGCCGTGATCGAGGATGCCCAGGAACATCTGGATCATGCCGACCACGGTGCCGAACAGGCCCAACAGCGGGCCGGCGGCGGAGATCGTGCCCAGGGTGTTGAGGTAGCGCTCCATGCGGTGGACCAGGTGGCGGCCGACGTCCTCGATGCGCTCGCGGATCTCGTCGCGCGGACGGCCGCGCACGTCCAGCGCGGCGGCCAGCAAGGCGCCCAGCGGCGAGGTCGCGCGCAGCGACTCGATATGGGCCGGGTCCAGCTTGCCGCGGCCGGCCCAGGCGCGGACTTCCTTGCCCAGGTCGGGCGGCAGCACGGCCTTGCGTCGCAACGTCCACAACCGCTCGATGATGATCGCCAGCGCGACGGCCGACAGCAGCAACAGCGGGATCATCGGCCAACCGCCGGCCTTGACCAGTTCCAGCACTCGCGAACCTCCGGCCCATTCGGCCGCTTCATTCAAGCCGATAGGATAGCCCAGCCGGTGCGACCTCCACCCGTCGGGCCGCGTCCCACAGCCTCGGATGTGCCTGGCGTCGCGTTTCGACCTGGATTCCGCCGGCCCCGTCGCTGCCGCCCAGGCGCAGCCGCAGCGCCCCGCCCCGGCTGGTGTCCCAGGTCTGCGCTCCGGCGTTGCGCCAGCGCGCCAGCACCTCCGGCTTGGGATGGCCGTAGCGGTTGCCGTAACCGCTGGAGACCAGCGCATGGCGGGCGCCGGTGGCGGCGACGAAACTCGGATCGGAGGAGCCGCTGCTGCCGTGGTGGGCGATCAGGACCACGTCGGCGTGCAGGTCCTGGGTGCCGTTTTGGTGGTCCAGGCGGACCAGATCGCGCTCGACCACCTCGCCGATGTCGCCGGTCAGCAGGGCCGCCCCATGCGCGGTTTCGATCCGCAGCACGCAGCAGGATTCGTTGCGCAGGTAAGGAAAGTGCGGCGGCGGATGCAGGAAGCGAAAACGCACGCCGTCCCAGGTCCAGGCCTGGCCTGCGACGCAGGGCCGCGCCAGGGCGATCCCGGCGCCCTCGGGCGCACGCCGGTCCGGGGCCGGGAACACCCGCGCGACGGACTCCAGGCCGCCGGCATGGTCGTTGTCGGCGTGGCTGACCACCATCCGGTCCAGCGAGCGCACGCCCAAGCCGTGCAGGGTCGGCACCACCGCCCGTTCGCCGGCGTCGTAGCCGTCCGGCGCTGCCGGCCCGAAGTCGTAGAGCAGACTGTGGCGCGCGGTACGCACGTGTACCGACAGGCCCTGGCCGACGTCGATCACGGTCAGCTCGGCCTCGCCGGGCTCGGGCAGGTGCCGGTCCGGCCACAGCAGCGGCAGCCACAGCAGCAAAGCCAGGGGCTTGCCCGGCACTCCGCGCGGCAACAGCAGCCAGAACGCCCCGAGCAGGGCCGAGGGCAAGGCGAGCCAATGCGGCTCCGGCAGCCACCACAGGGCCAGCCCGCTCCCGGCCAGACGCTCGAACAGCGGCCAGCTCAGATCGAAGCAGCTCGCCGCAAGCCGCCAAGCGCCCTCGCCCGCGCCGGTCCAGAGCAGGTCCAGCGCGGTACCGATCAACGCCAAGGGCACGACGATCAGGCTCCACCAGGGCACCGCGAACAGGTTGGCGAGCGGCCCGGCCAGCGAGGCCTGGCCGAACAGCGCCACGCACAGCGGCAACAGGCCCAGGGTCGCCACGCCCTGCGCCGACATGAACTCGCGCAGCAGCGAACGCCGCGGCCCGCCGTGCGGCAGGCACCACAGCAGCCAGGCCACGCCGAGGAAGCTCAGCCAGAAACCCGCGCCCAGCAGGGCCAGCGGATCGACCAGCAGCACCGCGATCGCCGCCAGCGCCAGGGCTGCGACCGCATCGGACGGCCGTCGCGATGCCCGCACCCCGGCGACCACCGCGATCATCAGCATGGTGCGGACCGTCGGCAGCGCGAAACCTGCGAGCGCGGTGTACAGCAACGCCCCCGCGGTCGCCGCCAACGCGGCCACGACCGGCCGCGGCCAGCGTCGTCCCAAGCTCGGCCACATCCGCCACAGCCCCCGCACGATCAGTGCGAAGAAACCCGCGACCAGGCCGACGTGGAAACCGGAGATGGCGATCAGGTGGGTCAAACCGTTCGCACGCAGGATCTCCCAGTCGCGCTCGTCCAAGCCGCGCGTGTCACCCAGCGCGAGCGCGCGCACGTAGCGCGAGGATGGTGCGACCACGGCCTCGGCGATCCGGTCGGACAATCGTTCCCGCAACGCATCCAGGCCCGCCGCCGGTGCGAGCAAACGCGCATCGCCCGGTTCGAGCAGATAGCCGGTCGCGGTCAGGCGCTGCATCAGCGCGTACTT
The DNA here is from genome assembly GCF_001427715.1 of Lysobacter sp. Root667. NCBI lineage: Bacteria > Pseudomonadati > Pseudomonadota > Gammaproteobacteria > Lysobacterales > Lysobacteraceae > Lysobacter > Lysobacter sp. Root667. The sequence goes on along the minus strand of NZ_LMHF01000013.1, from coordinate 134,519 downwards.
CTCCGCGTCCGGCGCACCCGGGTTGCGCAGCCCGCGCGGCGCCCGCACGCGCACCCGCCACTGCCAGCGCTGGCCGGCGCGCAAGGCCGCGCGCTCGGCACGGTCCTGGCTGTACCAGGACAGGCGCAGCAGGCGGCCGCGCAGCGGTGCCGGCTGCTCGGCGTCGCCGTCGACGCGGAAGAGAAAACGGGTGCGGCGGACTTCGTGCGCCGGCAGTTCGACCACACGGCCGGAGACCGTCGCTTCGCGCCGCTCCCAGTCCACCGGCAACTGCAGCGACAAGGCGTAAGCCGCATGCAAGCCCGTCAACGCGAAACCGACCGACAGGACGCCGAGCCAGCGCCCTATTCTGCGACCGCGCGCCCAGCCGTACGCACCGAGCGCTAGCGCGATCCAAAGACCAACCAGCGCCGGCAGCTTCGGGCAAGCAAGCGCCACCGCGGCTCCGATGAGCAATGCGAACGCCACCATCGCGCCGAAGGGAGCCATGGCCGGCACCTGGGCATCGGCCCGTTGCGCCGGCACTTCCGACCTCGCGGCCTGCGCAGCCCAACCCGCCGCCCTGTTCGCTTCCATTCGTCGCCGCTCCGTCGAGACTCGGTAACGAGACTAGGCGTGGCCGCCGGGCCGCGGTATCGGCGAAGGCACGTCCGCTCGCGTAGGAAAATTCCGATTCCCGGCTGGCGAGCAGCACCGGCCCCAGGTTTATGATCCGGGCAGTTCGGCTGGCGGTCCGGACTCGGGGTCGGCCTTGGGGCTAGTTCAACCGCTTATGTCGCGGAATCGGATTCGCCCGACGGCGGATCCGCTCGCAACCGATCACAGGGGGAGTTATGCAGGCAACGGATGGGGCAAAGACGCTGTACGACCTGATGGACCGGGTGCTGGCCAACGAGGCGCTCGATCACCAGCAAAAGTGCGCCTTGATCGACGAACTGAGGAAGAACAATCCCGGCGCCTCGGACCGCTGGACCTATCGCTTGGCGATCTACTTCCTGGGCGGGATGACGGTGCTGACCATCATCGGACTGGTCGTGATCGCCTGCATCGGCGCCCACGCGCCGCAGGGCCTGGTGGCGATCGGTTCGGCCTCGGTGGGCGGACTGGCGGGCCTGCTGTCGTCGGGCCGCAGCAAGGACACCTGAGCCTTGCGGTCCTGCTCCGGCGTCGCGCCGGCGCGGGACCGCTACGCCGATTCAGACCTCGCTGGCCGCCAGCTCCCGCAGCTTGCCTTCGTGCAGTTCCATGACGCGGTCCAGGCGCCGCGCGAGGCGGCGGTCGTGGGTGACCAGGACCAGGCTGGTGCCTTGTTCGCGGTTCAGCGCCAGCATCAGCTCGAACACGGTCGCGGCGGTCTTCTCGTCGAGGTTGCCGGTCGGTTCGTCGCCGAGCACGCAGGCGGGCTTGTTGACCAGGGCGCGGGCGACGGCGGCGCGCTGACGTTCGCCGCCGGAGAGTTCGCCGGGCTTGTGCACGAGGCGATGGCCCAGGCCGACCGATTCCAGCAGCGCCTTTGCGCGCTGGCTGGCGTCGGGCACCGCGGCGCCGGCGAGCAACACCGGCAGCATCACGTTCTCCAGCGCGGTGAACTCGGGCAACAGGTGATGGAACTGGTAGACGAAGCCGAGCGCGCGGTTGCGCAGCGCGCCGCGAGCGGCGTCGGACAAGGCGTTCATGCGCTGGCCGGCGACGAAGACCTCGCCCGCGGTCGGCGTGTCGAGCCCGCCCAGCAGGTGCAGCAGCGTGCTCTTGCCGGCGCCGGACGCGCCCAGGATGGCGACGGTTTCACCGCGCTCCACGGCCAGGTCCAGGCCGTCGAACACCGGCGTGACCAGCTTGCCTTCGGCGTAGGTCATGGCCAGGCCGGTGCAGCGGATCACCGCGTCGTCGGCGGGCATGGCTTGCGGGTTACTCATAGCGCAGCGCCTCGGCCGGGGCCGTACGCGCGGCGCGCCAGGCGGGATAGATGGTGGCCAGGAAGGCCATCGCCAGCGCCACCGCCGCGATCGCGACCACGTCGCTGCTCTGCAGATCGGTGGGCAAGCCGGTGATGTAGTAGACGTCCTCGGGCAGCAATTGCACGCCCAGCACGTTCTCGATGGCCTTGAGGATGTGTTCCAGGTTGAGCGTCAGCACGATGCCACCGATCACGCCCAGCACGGTGCCGATCACGCCGATCAGAGTGCCCTGGACCACGAACACCTGCATCACCCCGCGCGGCGTCAGGCCGAGGGTGCGCAGGATCGCGATGTCGGCCTGCTTGTCGGTGACCAGCATCACCTGCGAGGACACCAGGTTGAACGCGCCCATCGCGATGATCAGCGACAGCAGGATCGCCATGATGGTCTTTTCCATCTTCAGGGCGCGGAACATGTTGGCGTTGTCGCTGGTCCAGTCGCTGACGTTGTAGGGCCCGCCCAGGCGCAGCGCCAGATCGCGGGCGACGTCCCAGGCCAGGTCCATGTCGTGCAGTTTCAGGCGCACGCCGGTGACGCCGTCGCCCATGCGCAGCACGCGCTGGATGTCGTGCAGGTTGACGACGGCCAGGCCCTTGTCGAACTCGTTGTAGCCGGCCTCGAAGATGCCGCTGACGGTGAAGCGCTTGAGCTGGGGCAGCGCGCCCATCGGTGTGCTGCGGAAGTCGGAGGTCATCATGACCACGCTGTCGCCGACGCCGACGCCCAGCCACATCGCCAGTTCCTTGCCCAGGACGATGTTGTAGCTGCCCGGGGTCAGCGACTCCAGGCTGCCCTGCTTCATGATCTTCTTGCTGGCCAGCACCGAGACCTTGCTTTCCTGGTCGGGCAGCACGCCGCGCACCAGGGCCGGCTGATTGCGCGCGCCGGACAGCAGGGTTTCTTTCTCGATGTAGGGCGCGGCGCCGGCCACGCGCTTGTCGGCGATGGCCGCGTCGACGGCGCGCTGCCAGTCGGTGAGCGGTTCGCCATAGGCGCTGACGGTGGCGTGCGCGGCCATCTGCAGCATGCGGTCGCGGATTTCGCGCTGGAAGCCGCTCATCACCGCCAGGGTGGTGATCAGCGCGGTCACGCCCAGGGCGATGCCCGCGATCGAGGCCAGCGAGATGAAGGAGATGAAGCCGTTGCGGCGCTTGGCGCGCAGGTAGCGCAGGCCGATGGCGACAGGAATGGGTTTGAACATATCCGGCTATGGTGCCATTGAACGCGAGTCGGGCGTAGGCGCTTGGACCGGCCAAGCCAGCCGCAGTTCACGACGACCGGCGGCGTCCAGGGTATCGGGCCACCAGATCCGCTGCCGAGGGCGGCCGTCGCCGTCGCGATAGCGCAGCAGGGCCAGCGGCCCGCGCCATTCCAGGGTCGCCTGGTCCAGGGCGACCCCGTCCAGCCGGACCGCATCGGCGGCGACGACCATCCATTGCGGCCGGCTGCGCAGCTCCCGCCGCGCTAGCCAGGCGCTGTAGCTCAGCGCGGCCGCGGCGAAGAGCACGGCCAGCGGCAACGGCAGTTCGCTGGCGAGCGTCGCCCAGGCGGCGAGCGCGCCGATCAGGACCAGCGCGGCGGCGAGCCGGCGCGAGGGGCGCCACTCAAGCCGGCATGGCGCGGATGCGTTGGATGAGCGTGTCGAGCTCGGCATCTGGACAGGCCTCGTAACCCATGAACCAGCGCCAGAGCTTATCGTCCTCGCATTCCAGCAGGCGTAGGAAAACGCCGCGCTGGCTTTCGGAATCCTGCGCCCAGGCGCGGTCCAGGTAACGGCCGAACAGCTGGTCGAGTTCGCGCATGCCGCGGCGGCTGCGCCAGCGCAGGCGGCGCAGCTCGGTGTCGTCAGCGTCGCTCATCGGCGTTCCCTTCGGCCGCGGCTTCCGGGCCGCCAGCCTCGCTGCGATAGCCGCACATGCCCTCGTCCGGCTTGCGCTTGCAATAACCGGCCAGCTGCGCGGCGATCTCGGCGTCGCGTTCGACCAGATCGCCGGTGCTGGCGTTCAAGGCCGCGACCACCGCCTCGCCCTTGAGCAGCTTGGCCATCAGCGGCAGGCCGGATTCGGTTTGGGCGTGATCCGCGATGCGCTGGAGCTGAGCGGCGTTGGCGCCGGCCTTGAGGCAGGCATCGTAGCCCTCCGGCCCTTCCGCCATGCGCGCCACGCAGGCGAACTCGATCCGGCCCGCCTCGCTCCTGGCGTAGGCGGCGCCGGCGCGCAACACCTCGATCGGGGTGTCGGCCGCGAGCGAGCGCGCCAGCGAATCGGCCATGACCTCGCGCGACATGTCGCGCACGACGCGACGCTTCATCGCCAGGTCGTCCGGGTCGCTCGCCACGTTGGCGCCGGCGGCGAAGCGATTGACGATGCCGTCCAGCAACTCGACGTAGCGCGCGGAGACCACGTAGTCGAGCGCCGCGGCGTAGTGTTGGGCGGGAGGTGCCGACGGCGCCTGCGCGTGCAGCGGCAGGGCCGGAGCCGCCGCCAGCAGCAGCGTGGCCAGCACCGGTGCGGAGCGACGGTGGGCGCGGGGTTGATGTTCGGTGCGGTCGGCCAGGCTCATGCGCGCAGCAATCCGATGGAGAGGTATCCCCACAGCGCCCACAGCACGCAGGCGCCGGCGATGTAGACGAGAAAGCGGTGCATGACCCGGTTGTAGCCGCAGTGGATCGCGCTGTGCAGCACGCGCAGCGCGACGAAGCTCCAGGCCAGCGCCAGCACCACGGCGTCGCCGAGTTGGGCTACGGCGGCCACGGTCAGCGCCAGGTAGAACAGCACCGGCAGTTCGAACAGGTTGCGGAAATTGTCGGCGGCTGCGCTCTGGGTGAGCTTGGCGCTGGCCTGCGCCGAGGTCGCCACGGCCTGCGGGTGGATGCGTTCGCGGCGCATCTGGCCGATGCGCACCACGTACAGGCGGATCCAGACCAGGCAGGTCAAGGCCGCCATGGCGGCGGCAGGCAGGAACAGGAGCTTGGGGTCCATCGCTCGCCTGTGGGTGTGTCGGGCTGGATGCGGATGGTAGCCGGATCGCGGGGTTGGGGGCGGCGAGCGGCCCTCACCCTGCCCTCTCCCGCAAGCGGGAGAGGGAGGAGCCAGCCATCGTGAGCGGGAGACCCGCTGTTCCGTGAGCAGACTGCTGCTTAGACGCGGCGCGCCAGCATCAGCTTCTTGATCTCGCCGATCGCCTGCGCCGGGTTCAGGCCCTTCGGGCAGGTCCGCGCGCAGTTCATGATGGTGTGGCAACGGTAGAGCTTGAACGGATCTTCGAGGTCGTCCAAGCGCGCGCCGGTGTCTTCGTCGCGCGAGTCGACGATCCAGCGGTAGGCCTGCAGCAGGATCGCCGGGCCGAGGTAGCGGTCGCCGTTCCACCAGTAGCTCGGGCAGCTGGTCGAGCAGCAGGCGCACAGGATGCATTCGTACAGGCCGTCGAGCTTCTTGCGGTCCTCCGGCGACTGCAGGCGCTCGCGGTCGGACGGGGTCGCGCTCTGGGTGCGCAGCCAGGGCTTGATCGAGGCGTACTGGGCGTAGAAGTGGGTCAGGTCCGGAACCAGGTCCTTGACCACGTCCATGTGCGGCAGCGGGTAGATCGGCACTTCGGCCTTGCCGCAGTCCGCGATCGCGCGGGTGCAGGCCAGGGTGTTGGTGCCGTCGATGTTCATCGCGCACGAACCGCAGATGCCTTCGCGGCAGGAGCGGCGGAAGGTCAGGGTCGGGTCGATCTCGTTCTTGATCTTGATCAGCGCGTCCAGAACCATCGGGCCGCATGCCGCCAGGTCCACCTCGTAGGTGTCCACGCGCGGGTTCATGCCGTCGTCGGGGTTCCAGCGGTAGACCTTGAAGGTGCGCGGCTGCTTGGCGCCCGGCGTCGCCCAATGGCGGCCCTTCTGGATCTGCGAGTTCTTCGGTAGGGCGAATTCGGCCATGCTGGCAATCTCTCGGCTAGCGTCGGTACTGGGGTCGGTTGCGGTGCTGGCGCGCGCGGGTGCGCGCGTCGCGAAGGCCGATCAGTACTTACGCTCCTTGGGCGGGACGTAGGCGACGTCGTCGGTGAGCGTGTAGTTGTGCACCGGGCGGTAATCGATGCTGGTCTTGCCGCTCTCGTCGACATAGCACAGGGTGTGCTTCTGCCACTCGGCGTCGTTGCGCGTCGGGAAGTCCTCACGGGCGTGGGCGCCGCGCGATTCGGTGCGGTTCTCGGCCGAGACGATGGTCGCCAGGGCCTGACCGAGCAGGTTCGACAGCTCGTAGGTCTCGATCAGGTCCGAGTTCCAGATCAGCGAACGATCGCTGACCTTGACGTCGGCGAACGAGGCGTGGATCTCGCGGATCTTGCGCACGCCGTCGCTGAGCGTTTCGCCGGTGCGGAACACCGCGGCGTCGGCCTGCATGGTGCGCTGCATGCGATCGCGGATGACCGCGGTCGAGGTGCCGCCGTTGGCGTTGCGCAGCTTGTCCAGGCGCGCCAGCGCTTCGTCGCAGGCGTCGCCGGCCAGTCGCGGCTGGGGCGCGTCCGGGGTGATGGTCTCGGCGCAACGATTGGCGACCGCGCGACCGAACACCACCAGGTCGAGCAGCGAGTTCGAGCCCAGGCGGTTGGCGCCGTGCACCGACACGCAGGCCGCTTCGCCGATCGCGTACAGGCCCGGCACGACCGAGTCGGGGTTGCCGTTCTTCAACTGCACGACTTCGCCGTGATAGTTGGTCGGAATGCCGCCCATGTTGTAGTGCACGGTCGGGATGACCGGAATGGGCTCCTTCTCGACATCGACGTTGGCGAAGATGCGCGCCGATTCGGCGATGCCCGGCAGCTTCTCGTGGATGACTTCCGGGCCGAGGTGGGTCAGGTCGAGCAGGATGTGGTCCTTGTGCTCGCCGACGCCGCGGCCTTCACGGATTTCGATGGTCATCGAACGGCTGACCATGTCGCGCGGCGCCAGGTCCTTCACGCTCGGCGCGTAGCGCTCCATGAAGCGCTCGCCGTTGCTGTTGCGCAGGATGCCGCCCTCGCCCCGCACGCCTTCGGTGATCAGGCAGCCGGCGCCGTAGATGCCGGTCGGGTGGAACTGCACGAATTCCATGTCCTGCAGGCCCAAGCCCGCGCGCAGGGCCATGCCGCCGCCGTCGCCGGTGCAGGTATGGGCCGAGGTCGCGGAGAAGTAGGCGCGGCCGTAGCCGCCGGTCGCCAGCACCGTGCCCTGGGCGCGGAACAGGTGCAGCGTGCCTTCGGCCATGTCCAGGGCGAGCACGCCGCGGCAGGCGCCGTCGGCGTCCATGATCAGGTCGAGCGCGAAGTACTCGATGAAGAACTGCGCGTCGTGCGCCAGCGACTGCTGGTACAGCGTGTGCAGGATGGCGTGGCCGGTGCGGTCGGCGGCGGCGCAGGTGCGCTGCGCCGGCGGGCCTTCGCCGTACTTGGTGGTCATGCCGCCGAACGGGCGCTGGTAGATCTTGCCCTCTTCGGTGCGCGAGAACGGCACGCCCTGGTGTTCGAGTTCGATGATGGCCGGAATGGCCTCTTTGCACATGTACTCGATCGCGTCCTGGTCGCCCAGCCAGTCCGAACCCTTGACGGTGTCGAAGAAGTGGTAGCGCCAGTCGTCCTCGCCCATGTTGGCGAGCGCGGCCGAGATGCCGCCCTGGGCGGCGACGGTATGCGAACGGGTCGGGAAGACCTTGGTGATGCAGGCGGTCTTCAGGCCCTTCTGGGCCAGACCGAAGGTGGCGCGCAGGCCGGCACCGCCGGCGCCGACCACGATCATGTCGAACTTGTGTTCCTGGATCTTGTAAGCGGCGGCCACGGTCAGGCTCCCAGCGCGATGCGGATAACGGCGAGCACGCTAGCGAGCGCAGCGAGGACGCAGACGAAAACGACGGTGAGCTGGGAGGCGATCGCCAGCCACGGGGTATGCACGTAGTCCTCGATGACCACCTGCAGGCCGAGCTTGGCGTGCCAGAACATCGCGACCAGGAACGCCACCAGCAGCACGGCGTTGCACGGGTGGGCGACCGAGGCGCGCACCGCGGCGTAGTCGCCGCCGATCCAGGAGATCACCAGGCCGAGCACGTACAGGGACAGGAAGATCAGCGCGATCGCGGTGACGCGCTGGACCACGAAGTGGTGGGTGCCGTCCTTCGCCGAGCCCAGGCCGCGCGCGGTCTTGAGCGGGTTGCGCAGCTTGCCGCGGGCGTTCATGCGCCACCCCGCTGCATCATCGCGACCAGCCAGATCAGCGCGGTCACGACCAGGCTGCCGATCACGCTGATCCAGCCGTTGCGCACGAAGGTCGCGACGCGGTAGGCGTAGCCGGCGTCCTGGACCAGGTGGCGGATGCCGTTGAGCAGGTGGTAGGCGAAGGCCCAGGTCCAGCCGAACAGGATCAGGAAGCCCAGCGGCGAGCGCGCGCAGGCGGTGAACTGGGCCCAGGCTTCGGGACCGGCCGCCAGCGCGACCAGGGCCCAGGCGATCAGCAGGGCGCCGACGGAAAGGATGCAACCGGTGATCCGGTGCACGATCGAGGTCACCATCTGGATCTGCCAGGCGTAAACCTGCAGATGCGGTGACAAGGGACGTTCGCGGTTCGCCATGAGCGATGGCTGTCTCGGCTGGGCGGCGGCGCCGCGTGGCGGGAAGGATGGGTGAGGTGCAGTGAAGGCGAGGCGTAGCTAGAAGTCGATGCAGCGGCCGTTTTTTTCCCAATCGCCGTAGCGGGTCGGGTCGGGACCGTCGCGCCCGCCGTACTCCTTGCCCGGTGGCGCATCGCTGCCGGTGGCCGGAACGGAGGGTGCCGGGGTCTCGACCGCGGGGTCCGCCGCTGCTTCCGGGGTGGTTTCGCCTATCATCACAGCGTTAAATCTTAAGTCCCGCCCCCATGCATGACAACCCGCAGGCTCCGTCCGGACAGGCATTCGCCCTGCCCGGCCACCGCGTGATCGAGCTTTCCGGCCGCGACGCGGCGGTATTCGCGCAGGCGCAGTTCATGAACGATGTCAACGCCTTGGCTCCGGGGCAATGGCACTGGAGCGGCTGGCTGACGCCCAAAGGGCGGGTGATCGCGCTCATGGCTTTGCTGCGTCTGGCCGATGAGCGGATCTGGCTGCTGTTGCCCGATGCCGACCCGGAAACGATCGCCGCTGCGCTGAAGCGCTACTTGTTCCGAAGCAAAACCGTCGTCGCCGTACGTTCCGATCTGGCCGTGGAAGCGCGCTACGCGGCCCCGGGCCAGGCCCGCGGCAATGCCCTGGGCGGAGACGAAGGCAGCGGGATCGAGTTGGATCTGAGCGGCGACGGCGGCGCACGCAGCCTGCGCATCGTGGCCACGCACGGCGTGCCCGAGGACGCGGCGGCGCTCGAGCGCTGGGCCCTGGACGATCTGCGCCACGGCCTGCCGCGGCTGGGGCCGGAGCAGGTCGAGCAATGGACGCCGCAGCAGCTGTCGCTGGAGCGACTGGGGGCCTTCAGCGTCAAGAAGGGCTGCTACCCGGGCCAGGAGATCGTGGCCCGCACCCACTTCCTGGGGAAAGCCAAGCGCGGCCTGATGCGGCTGCGCGGCGCTGGCGTGGCCGCCCAGGACGAAGTGACGACCGGCGCAGCGGCCGCCGGTGCGGCCGGCGCGGTCTCGCCGGTGGGACAGGTCATCTGCGCGGTGAACGACGAAGGCTTGGCGGTGATGCCGCTGCAGGCCCCCGACGTCCCGCTCTTTACCGGTGGGCAGCCCTGCGAACCGCTTGCGCTGCTGGACGGTCTGGCGCGCTGAGGCGCCCTGCTCCGCCCGCGGGCTGCGACACGCTTTCTGTGGGAGCGACGTAAGTCGCGATATCTCCACGCCGCGCTGAAGGCCCCGCTTCACACGCGAGCTGCGGCGCTTTCTGTGGGAGCGACGTAAGTCGCGATATCCCTACGCCGCGCTGAAGGCCCCGCTTCACACGCGGGCTGCGGCGCTTTCTGTGGGAGCGACGTAAGTCGCGATATCCCTACGCCGCGCTGAAGGCCCCGCCTCGCACGCGGGCTGCGGCGCTTTCTGTGGGAGCGACGTAAGTCGCGATGCTTTTCGCTCGCAAGCTACATCATCGCGGCGTGGAGATATCGCGACTTACGTCGCTCCCACAGGGAAACCGCGTCAGCCTGGACGGCGTCGCCGGCCTGCGCGGCGGCGCGGTGGCGCGATCGCGACCCGCGTCGCTCCCGCATGAGGCTGCGGTCGCGGACGCGACCGTAGCCCCAAGCATCGCCGCTCAGGAATTCCCGGCCAGCACATCCGCCGCGGCGACGATGTCTTCTTCGCCCGGAATCACCAGGAACGCGGCACCGGCCAGCGGGGTATAGGTGTCGACGCCGACCACGCGCTGGAACGGACGTCCGCCGAAACCGCCTTCGGCGATCGCGGTGATCACGCCCTCGCCCACGCCGGCGCTGCGCCTGCCTTCGTCGACCACGATGATGCGCTTGGCGTTGCGCGCCTGCTCGACGATGTAGGCGTCGTTGAGTGGCACCAGCCAGCGCAGGTCGACCACGCGCGTTCTCCAGCCGTGCTTGGCCTCGATCGCGCGCGCGGCGCGCAGGCTCATCGGCACGCCGTTGCCGTAGCTGAAGATCACCAGGTCGTCGCCGTCGCCGTAGCTGCGCCCCTCGCCCAGGGTCATGGCCTGGTCGGGCGACGGGTACGAGGTCAGCCAGGCGCCGTCGCCGGGCTCGTACAGATCCTTGCTCATGTACAGCGCGATCGGTTCCAGGAACACTGCCACCCGGCCGTCGACCTTGGCCAGCGCGGTCAGGGTGCGCAGCATGGTCGCGGCGTCGTCGCCGCGCGAGGGGCAGCCGACCACCAGGCCGGGAATGTCGCGCAGCGCGGTGATCGAGTTGTCGTTGTGGAAGTGGCCGCCGAAACCGCGCTGGTACCCCAGGCCGGCGATGCGCACCACCATCGGGTTGCGGTACTGGTTGTTGCTGAAGAACTGCAGCGAGGCCGCTTCGCCGCGGATCTGGTCGCAGGCGTTGTGGAAGTACGCCAGGTACTGGATTTCCGGGATCGGCAGCAGGCCGACGTTGGCGAACCCCTGGGCCATGCCCAGGATCATGGTCTCGTCGAGCAGCGTATTGAACACGCGACGCGGGCCGAACGCCTTCTGCAGGCCCTTGGTGACGGTGTAGACGCCGCCCTTCTGGGCCACGTCCTCGCCGAACAGCAAGGTCTCGGGGTACTTGGCGAAGATGTCGTGCAGGGCGTTGTTGATCTGGATCGCCAGGTGCCGCGGCGGCTGGTTCTCCGGCAGCTTGGCTGCGCCGCCGAACACCTCCAGGCGACGCTCGGCGTAGTCGGCGCGCGCGGCTTCCCGGGCGACCGCCTCGGGCGAGTACGGCGCCAGCGGCGCGATCACGTCGGCGAGCCGGTCGAGCTTGGGCCGGCGATCGGCCTCCTCGGCCGCGGCGAAGCAGCGCTTGCGCGTGGCTTCGTAGAGTTCCAGCACCTCGTCGGCGGACATCAGCCCCGACTCCAGCGCGATCGCCGCCGAACGCAGCAGCGGATCGCTGGCCTCGACCGCGCACAGCTCCTCGACCGAACGCCATTCGATCTCGAAGTCGGTGCCGGCGTGACCCATGATGCGGGTGGTGCGCAGGTGCAGAAAGGTCGGACGGCGGGTGCGCCGGCAATGCTCGACCGCGCGCTGCACGTCGGCGTAGCCGTTGGCCAGATCCAGGCCGTCGGCGGCGAAATAGTCCAGCCCGTCCATGTTGCGGAAGCGGTTGCCGATCCAGCCGCCCGGGGTCTTCACCGAGATGCCGATGCCGTTGTCCTCGCACACGAACAGCACCGGCGCCGGCAGCTTCTGGTACGCGGTCCAGGCCGCGGCGTTGAACGCGGTCTGGGCGGTGGCGTGGTTGGCCGAAGCGTCGCCGAAGGAGCAGATCGCGATGCTGTCGTCGGGGATCGGCAGCGCATGGCCGAGACGGCGACCGGTTTCGATCGCCACCGCGGTGCCCAGCGCCTTGGGCAGGTGCGAGGCGATGGTCGAGGTCTGCGGCAGCACCCACAAAGGCTTGCTGCCCCAGACCTTGTGCCGGCCGCCGGAGGCCGGATCGTCCTTGCTGGCGGCGAACGACAGCGCCGAATCCATCACCGGGTCCATGCCCGGCAGCTTGCGGAAGCGCTCGGCCATGAAGCCGCCGCTGCGGTAATGCAGGAACGCCGGATCGGTGTGGCGGGTCAGCCGCGCCACCATCGCGTTGCCTTCGTGGCCGCTGGAACCGATGGTGTAGAAGACCTTGTTCTGGACCCGCAGCACGCGCGCCATCAGATCGAGGTGGCGGCTGATCAGCTGCGATTCGAACAGCTCGCGGAAGCCGCGCGCGTCGAGCGCGCTGCCGTCCAGGATCGCCTCGTGCGCGGCCGGGCGCGCGTCGGCGCGACCGCTCCAGCCTTTGACGAACTCGACGAAGTTGACGTCGCAGATCTCGGCCCGGTTGAGGCCTTTCATGCGCGCGGGAATCGGATCCGCGACCGGGTTGAAGTTCGGCACGCTGCTGAAGATCGAAGACTGCGGTTGCGCTGACATCGGATGCTCCGCCGCCCGTGTCGGGTCGGCCAGTCGAAAGGGGGTCAAACCGTCTGAATCACGGGGGTTTGCGCGATCCGCTCCGCCGCCAGGGCGTCGGGTTCGGGCAAGGCGACGAAGCCCGGGGTCGCGCGCACGCGCGCCAGCCAGGCCAGCAGCGCCGGGTACGGCGTCAGGTCGATGCCGCCGTGGCCGGCGACGTCGGTGTAGGCGAACAAGGCGATGTCGGCGATGCCGTAGCGGCCGGCGCTGAACCAGTCGTGTTCGCCCAGATGGCGTTCCATCACCTGCAGCGCGCGATGGCCGCGTTCGCGCAGCATCGGCAGCTCGGCGCGGCGCGGCGAATCCAGCGGGGTCCAGCCGGCGATGAAACGCGCGACCGCGACATAGGGTTCGTGGCTGTACTGCTCGAAGTTCATCCAGCTCAGGGTCTGCGCGCGCTGCCAGCGATCGTCGGCGAGGAAGGCGCTGCCGTTGGCGAGGTAGTACAGGATCGCGTTGGATTCGCTGAGGGTGCGGCCGTCTTCGAGCTCGATCACCGGCACTTTGCCGTTCGGGTTCAGGGCCAGGAACTGCGGAGTGCGGGTTTCGCCGCGGCTGCTGTCGACTTCGACCCAGCGGTAGGGCTGGCCGAGCTGCTCCAGCAGCAGCTTGAGCTTGTGGCAATTGCCCGAGGGCGAGAAGCCGTGGACGGTGATCATGCGCGGTCTCCGTGCTTGCGGCGCGCGCGCCATTCTTCGCGGCTCTGGCCCCAGACCTCGATGTCCTTGTCGTTGAAGGGTTCGGGCAGGCGGTCCTGGCGCAGATAGCGCGAACCGAGCTTGGCGGCCACGCCCTTGGAAGCGAGGTTGCCGGTGTCGATGGTGTGGATCACTTCGCTCCAGCCGAGCCGGTCGAAGGCCCAGTCGATGGCCGCCGCCGCGCCTTCGCTCGCATAGCCCTTGCCGCCTTCGCTTTCGACGATGCCCCAACCCACTTCGGTGCCCGGCCAGCCTTCCGGCTGCCAGGGACCGAGGCGGCCGATCCAGCGGCCGGAGGACTTCTCGAACACCGAGAAGAAACCGTAGCCCACCGCGGCCCAGGAACCGATCACCGACATCATGCCGCGCCAGGCCAAGGGCCGCGCCTGCGGGCCGCCGATGTAGCGCAGGTAGTCGCCGGCGGCCATGAACCCGGCCCAGGCGTCGAAGTCGTCCAGCTGCGGCGGACGCAGCAGCAGGCGCGGCGTTTCCAGCTGCAGGTCGGGAATCGTCATCACGGATCGGCTCTCCTGCTGAGCGTGAATCACTGGCGGTGTGTAGCCCCTCTCCCGCGTGCGGGAGAGGGGTTGGGGTGAGGGCGCGCGAGCGCTGCTTGGCTTGCGCCGGCACTGCTTCGACGCGCGCCCTCATCCGGCCCTGCGGGCCACCTTCTCCCGCGCGGCGGGAGAAGGGAAAATCTTTTAGAACGCGTTGATGCCGGTCAGCTCGCGGCCGACCACCAGCTGGTGGATCGTCTCGGTGCCTTCGTACGTGATCACCGATTCCAGGTTCAGCGCGTGGCGGATCGCCGCGTGTTCGGTGGTGATGCCGGCGCCGCCGAGCAGATCGCGGCATTCGCGGGCGATGTCGATCGCCATGCGGCAGTTGTTCCACTTCGCCAGCGACACCTGGGTCGGCTGCATCTGGCCGGCGTCCTTGAGACGGCCGAGCTGGACGACGAGCAGCTGCGCCAGCGTGATGCGGCGCGCCATCTCGGCCATCTTGATCTGCGCCGACTGGGTCGCCGCGACCGGACGGTCGAACAGGATGCGCTCCTTGGTGTAGCCCAGCGCCTCGTCGAGGCAGGCGATGGCCGCACCGATCGGACCCCAGGTAATGCCGTAGCGGGCCTGGGTCAGGCAGCCCAGCGGGCCCTTGAGACCCTTCACGTTGGGCAGGCGGTTGGCGTCGGGCACGCGCACGTTGTCGAAGAACAGCGACGAGGTCACCGACGCGCGCAGGCTCATCTTGTGCTTGATTTCCTGGGCGGCGAAACCGGGCATGCCCTTCTCGACCACGAAGCCCTGGATGCCGTCCTCGGTCTGCGCCCAGACGATCGCGATGTCGGCGAGGTTGCCGTTGGTGATCCACATCTTGGAACCGTTGAGGACCCAGTCGCCGCCGTCCTTCTTGGCGTTGGTCTTCATGTTGGCCGGATCGGAGCCGCCGTGCGGCTCGGTCAGGCCGAAGCAGCCGATGATCTCGCCGCGGGCCATGCCCGGCAGCCAGCGCTGGCGCTGCTCTTCGCTGCCGTAGGCGTAGATCGGGTACATGCACAGCGAGGACTGCACGCTGACGAAGCTGCGGATGCCGCTGTCGCCGCGCTCGAGTTCCTGGCAGATCAGGCCGTAGCTGACCGCGTTGAGGCCGGCGCAACCGTACTGCTCAGGCAGCGAGGAACCGAGCAGGCCGAGGTCGGCGATCTCGGAGACCAGCTCCTTGGGGAAGCGGCCCTGGTCGAAGGCATCGCCGATGATCGGGATCACGCGCTCGTCGGTGAAACGGGCCACGGTGTCCTGTACGGCGCGCTCCTCTTCGCTGAGCAGGGAACGGACGTCGTACAGATCGTAGGGATTCAGGGCCATGGCGCGCTCAGGGGACCGTATCAACGAAAAGAACGCCATTGTAATGGCCGCGCCCGGTCCGGGTAAGGCCGAAGTTTGCGCGCGACCGGGCCGCTGTAAGCGTTATCAGGCCGTCCTCGCGCGAGGCCGGCCTGGCCGCATCAACGAAAACGGGGCCGGATAACCGGCCCCGTCGTCGTTCGGCGGAGGGTCGCAGGCCGTGCCTGCGCACGACTCAGCCGTGTTCGTTGCCGCTGTCCGCCGAGGCGGTCTGGGTCACGACCTGGCCGTCGATGACCGGCAGCTTCTGGCCCGGCCGCTCGTCCATGCGCACAGTCTGGTTCTGGCCCTGGTAGCGGTAGGTCACGTCGTAGCCGACCACCTTGTCCTCGTTGCCCAGCGAAATGCGCTTGCCCGGCTTGCTGTCGGTGCGCATGGTGCCGGTGGTGCCGTCCGGGTTGCGGTAGGTCACGTTGTAGGCGATCACGCGCGTGGACTGCGAGCTCTCCGAGACGGTGTGGCACTGGCGCTCGGTGCGGTTCACGACCCGGCCGCCGACGTGGTTGCGGTCGACGCGGTTGCCGATGTAGCCGCCGGCGGCGGCGCCGGCCACGGTCGCGGCCTTCTTGCCGTTGCCGCCGCCGACCTGGTTGCCGACGAGGCCGCCGATCAAGGCGCCGGCGACCGTACCGCCGATGTTGCCGTCGCGCTCGGGCAGGCGTTCCTGCACGACCACGTCCTCGCAGACTTCGCGCGGGGTCGAGCTGGTGCTGGTCTCGCGCACCGGGTCGGTGCCGAGCACGGTCGCATACAGCGCCTGCTTCTCGTTGATCGGCTTGACGTTGATCACGTCGGCGTAATCGACCTCCGGCTTGGCGGTGGTCGCGATCGCGCCGTTGGGGGCGATATCGCCTTCCGCCGTGGCCATGGCGCCGGCGTCCGGATTGGTCAGGGAAGTGGCCGGGGCAGCGCCGTTGCCACGGAAGCTCTGGAACGCGGCGACGGCGACGCCGCCTACGAGCAGCGAAGCGAGCGCTACAGCCAACATGTTCTTATTCATCGTGAGCCTCCTGCGGTGGCACGGGTTCTGTGGAACTGATGGCGCGGACGGTGGTCCGCGGGTGTGGACGGCGCCATTGCAACACTCGAAACCTGAACAAGTACCTATTGAAATCGGCAAATCTGTCCCCCGCATGAACCCGCCGCGACGACGTGTTAGCGTGTTTGCAACGCGCGTCACAACCCGGTATCGACATGGCCAACCCCCTGCTTGCTCCCCTGATGGGCTTCCTCGGACGCCTGAGTTATCCGCGGCTGTTCATGCTCACCGCGGTCCTGTTCGGACTGGACCTGGTGATACCGGACTTCGTGCCCTTCGCGGACGAGTTGCTGCTCGGCCTGGGCACCTTGCTGCTGGCCAACTGGAAGAAGCGCAAGGACGTGCCGCTGGAGCCGCCGGCGCCGCCCGCCCGCTGAATCGTGGCCACGCTGGTCGACAGCCACAGCCACCTGGACGCGCCCGAGTTCGACCAGGATCGCGCGGCGGTGATCGCACGCGCGCAGGCCGCCGGCGTGATGCGGCAGGTGGTCCCTGCCGTCGAAGCGGCGAGCTGGCCCAAGCTGCGCGAGGTCTGCGCGCAGGACCAGGGCCTGCATCCGGCCTACGGCCTGCACCCGATGTATCTGAGCTCGCACCGGCCCGAGCACCTGCGCGAGCTCGGCGACTGGATCGAGCGCGAACGTCCGCTAGCGGTCGGCGAATGCGGCCTGGACTATTTCGTCGAAGGCCTGGACCCGGAAGCGCAGTCGCTCTATTTCGAGGGCCAGCTGCGCCTGGCGCGCGATTTCGATCTGCCGGTGATCGTGCATGCGCGGCGCGCGGTGGACGCGGTGATCGCGGCGATCCGCCGCACCGGCCGGCTGCGCGGCGTCGTCCACAGCTATTCGGGCAGCGAGGAACAGGCGCGGCAGTTGTGGAAGGCCGGGTTCCTGCTGGGCCTGGGCGGCCCGGTCACCTACGAACGCGCGAACCGGTTGCGCGGGCTGGCCGCGAGCATGCCGATCGAGCATCTGCTGCTGGAAACCGACGCGCCCGACCAGCCCGACGCCGGCATCCGCGGCCAGCGCAACGAACCGGCGCGGCTGAGCGCGGTATGCGACACGATCGCGGCGCTGCGCGGCATCGCCCCCGACGCGCTCGCGGCCGCGACCAGCGCGAACGCGGAGCGGTTGTTTCGATTGCCGCCGTAGCTTTGGGGTAGGAGCGGCGTAAGCCGCGACCGCGACAGAACGACAACGGTGCAAGCGCCGACAATCCCGCATCGCCGTGGCGACGTCGGTGTATACGGTCGCGCGGTCGCGGCTTACGCCGCTCCTACCCCAAAAAAGCGCTCAGGCGGCTTCGGCCTTCGGCTTCAGCAGGATCTCCAAGCCCTTCCCCACCGCCGCGAACGCGAACGCGCCGGTGATGTGGGTGGCCGCGCCCAGGCCGGCGCCGCAGTCCAGCTTCAGCGCGGCGTCGGCGTCGAGCTTGGGCCGCAGGCCGCAGACGGTGCCGTCGGCTTGCGGGTATTTGACGTTCTCCAGCGAGTAGATCGCGCTGACGCCGAAGTAGCGGTCCGGGTTCTTGGGGAAGTTGAACTCGCTGCGCAGCTTCTTGCGGATCAGCGCCAGCATCGCGTCGTGTTCGGTGCGCGAGAGGTCACGCACCCGCACCAGGGTCGGATCGGTGCGGCCGCCGGCCGAACCGACCGCGATCACCGGCAGCTTGCGGCGCCGGCACCAAGCGATCAGTTCGACCTTGCTGCGGAAGCTGTCGCAGGCGTCCAGGACCAGGTCGTAGCCACGGTCGAGCAGTTCATCGAGGTTGGACGGGGTCAGGAAGCTCTGCACCGCATCCAGGCCGATTTCCGGATTGATCGCACGGCAGCGCTCGGCCATGACCTCGACCTTGGCGCGGCCGTAGTGGCCGTCCATTGCCGGCAACTGGCGGTTGGTGTTGGACAGGCACAGGTCGTCGGCGTCGATCAGGGTCAGGTGGCCGACGCCGCTGCGCGCTAGCGCCTCTACCGCCCACGATCCGACTCCGCCCATGCCGATCACGGCCACGCGGCGCGCGGACAGGCGCGCGACCGCGCCGTTGCCGTAGAGCCGGTCGATGCCGGCGAAACGTTCCCGCCACGCGGGAGCCACAGTGTTTTCACTCATGCGCACATTGTACGTGCACGCCCCCATTTAGCCCTGGCGGAACGCGCAACGCTGCGTGTTAAGGTTCGATCATCTTGGAGGAGGCCAGGCAATGAATGACACCCAGCCCAACACCGTCGCTGCCCCGCGCAAGGGCAACGGCAGGAAGTACTTGTTCCTGTTCCTGATCGGCCTGGTCATGGGCGCGATCGGCACGGTGATGCTGATGAGGGCGTGGCAGGCGCGTCAGGATCCCTTTCCCGACAGCGTGATGCACGTGCAGCAGTGGCACCTCAAGCAGCTTAAGGACCGGGTCACGGAGAACCGTTGCGCGGCGACCGACACCCTGCCGCACGTGAAGGCGCTGCGCACCACCGCCGACGATCTGGAATGGGCCTTCCCCGACCTCAAGGACGATGCCCGTTTCGGCCAGCATGCGAGCAAATTCCGCGGCACCCTCGATGCGGCGCTGGCCAGCCCGCCGCTCAACTGCGCCGGCGTCGGCGCCTTGACCGAGCAGATCGGCGAGGCCTGCGGAAACTGCCATCAGGACTTCAAGGGCTGAGCCCAGCGTGCCAATGCCCGCCGCCGGCTGAACGCGGCGGCGAGGCAGGGTTCCGATTGATGGGCTGTTCACACGTCGCCGCCTAGGTTGGAGCACGCGTGGCGGGTTTCGCCACTCGCCCCTCCACCCGCAGGAGATTAGTAATGAACACCCAGAATTTTCGCCTGCTCGGCATCGCAGCCGCCGCGACCCTGGCCTTGGCCGGTTGCGCCACCTCGCCGGGCTACTCGTCCGGCTACGGCAATTCGCAGCCGAACTACGGCAACGCCCCGGCCAACTGCTACGACTGCGGCACCGTGACCCGGATCGAGCAATTGGCTGGCGGCGGTTCCGCCCCCAGCAAGACCGGCGCCGTCCTCGGCGGCATCGTCGGCGCGGTCGCCGGCCATGAAATCTCGTCCCACACCGGCGGCAGCAAGGGCAACCAGAACGTCGCCGCGGTCGCCGGCGCGGTCGGCGGCGCGATCGCCGGCAACGCGATCCAGAACCGCGTCGACAACGGCCGCTTCAACGTCTACGTACGCATGGACGACGGCCGTACCACGGTGGTGACCCAGAACGACCTGGGCGGCATCCGCGAAGGCAGCTACGTCCGCGTCTACAACGGCCGCGCCTGGGTGCGCTGACTCTCGGCAAGACGGCTGTCGAAAAGCGGCTCGCTACGGCGAGCCGCTTTTTTTCTGCCTGAACCTCCTGCCCGGGCCCCATACCGATGCCGCATCGATGCTGCGCGGCAGCATTTCGGCAGCGATTTCGCACATTGCTACCTCAGTCACGCTTGCGGGGCACGCAACCCCCCGATCGCCACCCGAACCGCACTTGCACAGGATTAGTGTCGGTCGGTCCGCCCCCGCGGACCTCGCCTACACGAAGACAAGGAGATCGGTCGAATGAAGCTATTGCATGTCGTTTCCGGCACCGCAGTCCTGGCCGGCGCCATCGCCGCGGCCACCGCCGCCGGCCCCGCCGCTCCAGCCAACCCGTTGCGCGTGAGCATCAGCGCGTTCGACGGCGGCGCCGGCGCGCTCAGCGCCGCCAGCGTGGGCGCGCTGCAGGGCACGGTCGAAATCGCCGTGACCAACACCAGCCGCCGCACCGTGCGTCTGCCGAAGTGGCAGTTGCCCACCGAAGTGCTGGACGCCAACCTGTTCGAAGTCAGCGTCGACGGCGCCAAGGTCGAATACCAGGGCCCGATGATCAAGCGCGGCACGCCGCAGGCGGCCGACTTCGCGATCCTGCGTCCGGGCGAAACCTACCGTACCGTGGTCGACCTGGCCTCGGCCTACGACCTGTCGCAGGCCGGCGACTACACCGTCACCTACAACGCCCCGCTGCAATTCGCTTCCACCGACGACCGCAAGCTGCTGAACCAGGCCAACGGCCTGCCGATGAGCGCACGCAGCGCCCCGCTGCGGCTGTGGGTGGACGGCGGCGCCAAGCTCGACGCGGCCCAGCGCGTCAGCGCCGCGGCCAAGCCGGTCGGCCCGCTGCAGGTGGTCAACGGCGTCAACTACGTCGGCTGCACGAGCTCGCGCATCACCACCGCCGGCCAGGCCGTGAACTCGGCACGCAGCTATTCCGAAAACGCCAAGGGCTATCTCAACGCCGGCACCGTCGGTGCCCGCTATACGACCTGGTTCGGCGCCTACACCTCGTCGCGCTACAGCACCGCACGCCAGCACTTCGTCTCGATCGATGCGGCGATGGACCAGAACAACGGCCAGATCACCATCAACTGCGGCTGCAACCAGAACTACTACGCCTACGTGTATCCGAACCAGCCGTACCAGATCTATGTCTGCAAGTCGTTCTGGACCGCTCCGCTGACCGGCACCGACTCCAAGGCCGGCACCCTGATCCACGAGATGAGCCACTTCAACGCGGTCGCCGGCACCGACGATCACGTCTACGGCCAGAGCGGCGCCAAGAATCTGGCGATCAGCAATCCGGCCAACGCGCTGGATAACGCCGATAACCACGAGTACTTCGCCGAGAACACCCCGTTCCAGAACTGAGCGGCATCGCGACAGCGCACAGCGGCCCGTTACGGCGGGCCGCTTTGTTTATGTCGGACGGCTGCGGCGCAGAAACATAAACGGGCCGGGGATTTTCAGCGCGAGATAACCGCCGGGAATGATTCGCGGAAAAAGAAAAGCCCGGCTCGCGCCGGGCTTTTCAGGTCCTGAGCGCCGCCTCGCGGCCGCGCTTGGATGGGGTGTTGCCTTACAGCGGCTCGACGGCGTCGGCCTGCAGACCCTTCTGGCCCTGCACGACGGTGAAGGAGACCTTCTGGCCTTCCTTCAGGCTCTTGAAGCCCTGGGACTGGATCGCGCGGAAGTGCACGAACACGTCCTCGCCGTTCTCGCGGCTGATGAAGCCGAAGCCCTTGGCATCGTTGAACCACTTGACGGTACCGAATTCACGGTTCGACATTTTTACCTGCTCCTTGAAACGTTGGTTTGTTTAACGCAGCTCGCGCTGCGTGCTGGTTGCAAGGAGGAAGCGAGGTGCAACGATGTAGCGGATCGAGGATCAACCGCATCGGGCCACGATTCACGGTGACCCTTGGCAAACACAGCGCCCGCAACTTACCCCGCCATGGGGCAAAATGCAAACAGCCCGGACAGCCTGTCCGGACGGGGGTTATGGATGGATTTCACGACTGTTTATTACGTGCTGGCCGGGCTGCTGATCCTGGTCGGAATCGCCGGCACGGTGCTGCCGGCGCTGCCGGGTTTGCCGCTGGTTTTCGCCGGCATGTTGCTGGCCGCATGGGCCGGGGGATTTGAACAAGTCGGCTGGATCACCCTGACCGTGCTGGCGGTGTTGACGGTGGTGTCGATGGGGGTGGATTTCCTGGCCACGGCGATGGGCGCCAAGCGCGTCGGCGCCAGCAAGCTGGCCCTGGCCGGGGCCGTGATCGGCACCTTCGCCGGATTGTTCTTCGGCCCGATCGGCCTGTTCGCCGGCCCCTTCGTCGGCGCGCTCGGCGGCGAACTGATTCACAGCCGTCAGCTGGCCCACGCGACCAAGGTCGGCGTCGGCACCTGGGTCGGCATCCTGGTCGGCACGGTACTGAAACTCGGGCTCGCGTTCGCGATGGTGGCGCTGTTCGTGGCGGCCTGGATTCTGTGACGGAGCCTGCGCGGCGCATTCCCTGTTTCGGAAGCCGCGCTGAAGGCGAATCGCATTCAAGGTGGTAACCCCGGCGGCCCGCGGACACACTGTTGGAGTTACCGTTTCGATTATGGATATAAACAAATGATTGCAGACGCGAACCGCGCCGCCAGGCTCCGTCCCTGCCTGCACCCGCTGGCGTTGGCCCTGGCGATGCCTGTGTCGGCGCTGGCGCAGCAGGTGCCGGCTCCGGCCACGCCCGAGGCCTGCACCGCGATCGCCGTCGATGCCGACCGCCTGGCCTGCTACGACAAAGCCCTGAACCGACGCGCCGCGGACACCCGCGCCGCCGACGTGGCGGCCAAGGAGGCCAGGGCGATCCAGCGCAACCTGGAACTGGCCGACCAGATCGAGGGCCGGGCGCCGCCGCCGGCCGACACCGTGCCCGAACGCGCCCGCCGCATCGCCGGCGACCTGTACCCGAACGAGGCGCCGCTGGACAGCGCCATCGCCAACGCCGGCAAGGGCGGCCTGCTCGACAGCCGCTGGGAACTGGCCAAGGATTCCAAACTCGGCGTGTTCAACTTCCGCGCCTACAAGCCCGTGTATCTGCTGCCGGCGTTCTGGACCAACGACACCAACGAACTGCCGTACTCGCCGAACCCGCGCAACCAGGTCACCGACCCGCAGTCGCTGACCAGCGTCGAAGCCAAGTTCCAGCTCAGTTTCAAGACCAAGGCGGTGGAGAACCTGTTCGGCGACAACGGCGATATCTGGATGGGCTACACCCAGAGCTCGCGCTGGCAGGTCTACAACGGCGACGACTCGCGCCCGTTCCGCGAGACCAACTACGAGCCGGAAGTGCTGCTGGTGTTCCGCAACAACTACCGCATCGGCGGCTGGCGCGGGCGCATGGCCGCGATCGGGCTCAACCACCAGTCCAACGGGCGCGCCGATCCGTTCTCGCGCAGCTGGAACCGGGTGGTCGCCAACATCGGCCTGGACCGCGAGGACTGGGCGCTGACGCTGCGGCCGTGGTGGCGCATCTCCGACGGCAACGACGACGATAATCCGGACATCGAGGACTACATCGGCCGCGGCGACCTGACCGTGGTCCACCGCCGCGGCGGCCACGAGTTCAGCCTGATGGCGCGGCACTCGCTGCGCGGCGGCGACCGCTCGCACGGCGCGGTCCAGTTCGATTGGGGCTTCCCGATCCACAACTCGCTGCGCGGCCACCTGCAGGTGTTCGACGGCTACGGCGAAAGCCTGATCGACTACAACCACAAGGCCACCTACATCGGCCTGGGCGTTTCCTTGCTGGAGTGGTACTGAGCGCACGAAACCGCGATCGCGCGGCGACGCGGTTCGCAGCCCGCGCGACCGCGCCGGGTTAGGCTCGCCCTACCCCACGCAAGCGCGAGTTCCGCCATGAAAATGCGCCGCATCCTGTCGCTGGACGGCGGCGGCATCCGCGGCCTGGTCAGCTGCCTGTGGCTGACCGGCGTCGAGGACGCCCTGAGCCAGGCCGGCAAGCCCGACCTGCTGAAAGGCTTCGATCTGCTCGCCGGCAGCTCCACCGGCGCCATCGTCGCCGCGGGTTTGGCGATCGGGCTGGCCCCGGCCAAGCTCGCCGATCTCTACCGCGATCACCGCTATACCATTTTCCCTGGCATGGCCGAACGCCTGTGGTCGCGCAGCGGCCGCCTGCTGACTGCCGGCCCGTCGGCGCCCAAGTACGACGCCAAGGGCTTGGAGAAAGTGCTGAAGCAGGTCTTCGGCAAGACCACCCTGGGCGAGGTCCAGGCGCCGCTGCTGATCACCGCCTACGACACCGTGTCGCGCGCGCCGGTGATGTTCAAGAGCTTCAAGCCCGAACACCGCGAGCTGCCGCTGTGGGAGGTCTGCCGCGCCTCGTCGGCGGCGCCGACCTATTTCCCGGCGCATGCGATGAAGGTCGAAGGCCGGGACTGCGCGCTGATCGACGGCGGCGTGGTCGCCAACAATCCCACCGCCTGCGCGATCGCCGAGGCCCTGCGCAAGGACGCCCAGGTCGACAACAGCCGCGATCTGGTGGTGCTGTCGATCGGCACCGGCGAGCGCACGCGCAGCATCTCGCTGGCCGCCGCGCGCGAATGGGGCGCCTTGGAATGGGCGGTGCCGATCATCGACGTGCTGTTCGACGGCAACACCGACTCGGTCGACTACATCGCCCGGCAACTGGTCGGCGACGGCTACTTCCGCATGCAGGAACACCTGCACATCGGCCTGGACGACCTGGACGACACCAGCTCGACCAACCTGATCGCGCTGGAGTTCATGGCCAAGGAGTATCTGGCCAATGCGGACACGCAGGACATGCTGGCGGAGCTGGCGCGGCAGCTGTAGCGCCGGCTGCTTGCTGTGGGAGCGGCGTAGGCCGCGACCGCGGGGCTGCGAAGTGCGGCGCGATCCGGCTGTCGGGACGATGATCGGGGTGGCGAAGCGTTCGCCGGGTATGCGGTGGCGCGATCGCGGCTTACGCCGCTCCCACAGAAGGCCGCCGGACAGTGGGAGCAGAAGGCCGAACGGTGGGCCAGCAGAAGGTCGGACAGTGGGCCAGGAAGCGCAACGCCCGGCCTGGGCCGGGCGCTGCGATGCCGCCGATTCGACCGATCAGGCCGGTTCGACCACCACCGGAATCTTGCCGATCCGCGCCTGCCATTCCTTGGGTCCGGTCTTGTGCACCGACTCGCCGGCGCTGTCGACCGCGACCGTCACCGGCATGTCCTGCACGGTGAACTCGTAGATCGCTTCCATGCCCAGGTCGGCGAAACCGACCACGCGCGAGGCCTTGATCGCCTTCGACACCAGGTAGGCCGCGCCGCCGACCGCCATCAGATAGACCGAGCGGTGTTTCTTGATCGCCTCGATCGCGACCGGGCCACGCTCGGCCTTGCCGACCATGCCGAGCAGGCCGGTCTGCGCCAGTACCTGTTCGGTGAACTTGTCCATGCGCGTGGCGGTGGTCGGGCCGGCCGGGCCGACGACCTCGTCGCGCACCGGATCGACCGGGCCGACGTAATAGATGAAGCGGCCCTTGAAATCGACCGGCAGCGCCTCGCCCTTGTTGAGCATGTCGACCATGCGCTTGTGCGCGGCGTCGCGGCCGGTCAGCAGCTTGCCGTTGAGCAGCAGCACTTCGCCGGGCTTCCAGCTGGCGACTTCTTCCGGGGTGACGCTGTCCAGATCGACGCGGCGGCCCTTGGACGAGTCGTAGGTCAGCTTCGGCCAGTCTTCCAGCGACGGCGGATCCAGCATCACCGGGCCGCTGCCGTCGAGGGTGAAGTGCGCATGCCGGGTGGCCGCGCAGTTCGGGATCATCGCCACCGGCAGGTTGGCGGCGTGGGTCGGGTAATCCTTGACCTTGATGTCCAGCACCGTGGTCAGGCCACCCAGGCCCTGGGCGCCGATGCCGAGCGCGTTGACCTTTTCGTACAGCTCCAGACGCAGCTCTTCGGCACGATTACTGGCGCCGCGCGCCTGCAGTTCGGTGATGTCGATCGGCTCCATCAGCGATTCCTTGGCCAGCAGCATCGCTTTCTCGGCGGTGCCGCCGATGCCGATGCCGAGCATGCCCGGCGGGCACCAGCCCGCGCCCATGGTCGGCACGGTCTTGAGGACCCAGTCGACGATGGAGTCGGACGGGTTGAGCATGGCGAACTTCGACTTGGCCTCGGAACCGCCGCCCTTGGCCGCGACGATCACGTCGACCGTGTTGCCGGGCACGACCTTGACGTTGACCACGGCAGGCGTGTTGTCCTTGGTGTTGCTGCGCTTGCCGGCCGGATCGGCGAGCACGCTGGCGCGCAGCTTGTTGTCGGGGTGGTTGTAGGCGCGGCGCACGCCCTCGTTGACCATGTCTTCCACGCCCATGGTCGCGCCGTCCCAGCGCACGTCCATGCCGATTTCCAGGAACACGGTGACGATGCCGGTGTCCTGGCAGATCGGCCGATGACCTTCGGCGCACATGCGCGAGTTGATCAGGATCTGCGCGATCGCGTCCTTGGCCGCGACGCTTTCCTCGCGCTCGTAGGCGGCGGCGAGGTTCTTGATGTAGTCGACCGGGTGGTAGTAGCTGATGTATTGCAGGCCATCGGCGATGGATTGGATCAGGTCGTCCTGGCGGATGACGACCGGGCCGCTGGAGGCGGCAGGAGACGGGCTGGCGGTCACGGCGGGCTGCGGGCTGGCGGTGGGGATTCCCATTCTACCCGTCGTGCGCAGCGCGGCCGCGCGCAGGCCTGGAAGGCGGCGAATCGCGGCGCATAAGCCCTTGATCCTGGGCCGGAATGGGCGCGTGCCCTGCCCGAGGTCCGGTGGCGATGCTGGCGCGGCCGCAATGGACGCCGGTGCTGGCCGTCCGGGGCCTGTGGCCGCTGCGGCTATGGGCCTGAGCGACCGCAGACGCGGCACAGCTCGCTGCACCACGCTTCCGCGTTCGGAACCTCAGCCGCCGCAGCCGATGCGGCGGCGCTGCTGACAGAAGCTGTCAGCGCCCGGGCTTAGCGTGTCGCAACGCCCACGACCGTATAGGAACAGCCGCATGCCGTATCCCACCACCGTCCTGCTGCACGGCGCCGGCGTCGGCGCCTGGGTCTGGGCCTGCGTGATCGAGCGCATGGCCACGCCGGCGCTCGCTCTGGATGTCCCCTGCCGGCACCCCGGCGCGACGCCCGAGCAATGCGCGCAGGAACTGATCGCCGAACTCGACCGCCGCGGTATCGACGAGGTGGTGATCGTCGCCCACTCGCTCGCCGGTGTGCTGATGCCGGAACTCGCGGCGCGCCTGGGGGCGCGACTGCGGCACTGTGTCTACCTGTCGGCGGTGGTGCCGCCATCGGGCGGCGCGTTCGTGGATGCGCTGGGCCCGGTCGAACGCACGCTGCTGCGGCTGCTGTTCCGCTTCAATCGCAATGGACTCAAGCCTGGGCCTGCAATGATCCGCAGGGAGCTGTGCGACGATCTAGACGAAGCGACGGCCATGCAGGTGGTATCGCGCTATGCCGCCGAATTCCCGGGGCTCTACCTGACGCCCTGTCGCGCACAGCCGGTGCGCGTGCCTTCGACCTATCTGCGCCCGCTGCGCGACCGCAGCCTGGCGCCGTCGCGTCAGGACGCGATGATCGCGCGGCTGCAAGACCCGCAGGTGCGCGACCTCGACGCCGGCCATCTGGCCATGCTGTCGATGCCGGCGCAGGTCGCGCGGCAGCTGACGGCGATCGCGCTGGCGTCCGGCCAGGAGCGCGCCGCGGCCTGATCGCGGCGCGAGCGAGCGAGCGCGCAGACGCATTCGCGCTAGCACCCGACGACACCGACACGGCTATGCTGCGCTCGACACCCAGCCGCGATGCCGCCGCGATGACGCACAGCCTCGACCCCGCCTTGCCCGCTGCGATCGGGCCCCTGCCGCTGGCCATGCGCTACCTGCGCGTGGACCACGCCGGCGAGTTCGGCGCGATCCAGATCTACCGCGCCCAGATCCTGATCGGCCGCCTGCTGCGGCGTCCGTACGTGGCGCTGTTGCAGGACTTCCTGAGCCATGAGCGCACCCACCTGGCCACCTTCGGCGATCTCCTCGCCGCACGCGGCGTTCGACGCTGCCGCAGCTTCCTGCTGTGCGGGATCGGCGGCTACGCACTTGGACTGAGCACGGCGGTACTCGGCGAGCGCGCGGTGATGGCTTGCACGCGCGCGGTGGAAACCGTGGTCAACCGTCATCTGCAGGAACAGCTGGCGCATCTGATCGACACCGATCCGCAGGCGCATGCGGCCGTGGCTTCGATCGTCCGCGATGAACTCGAACACCGCGATGTCGCCGCCGAGCGCGTCGGCGCGGACGGTCCGCTGACCCGCGCGGTCGATGCGGTAGTCGCGATCTCGACCGAGTCGGTGATCTGGCTGGGCCTGCGGCTTTGAGCGCCTGCGCGCACCAGCCTGCTTTCACCATCCGCCAACCGGTCCCAGGCACAATCCGAGCATGTCCTCCCCCGTCGAAGCCGTCCCGCCCTCGTCCAGTCCCAGGACCGACCGTTCCGGAGGCAAGCCGAGTCTGCGCGAACGCTTCGACGCGCTGCGCAATCTGCCGCCGTTCCTGCGCCAGATCTGGAGCACCAGCCCGAGCCTGACCCTGCTCACCCTGGGGCTGCGCCTGGTCCGCGCGTTCCTGCCGATCGCGACCCTGTACGTGGGCAAGCTGATCATCGACGAAGCGGTGCGGCTGGTCGCGGCCGGCGTCGCCTTCGAATCGGTGGGCGCGGCGCTGAGCGGCGGCCAGCTCACCACCCTGCTCGGCCTGCTGGCCTTGGAATTCGGCCTGGCGATCGGCTCCGATCTGCTCGGGCGCATGGTCAGCTACGGCGATTCGCTGCTGTCGGAACTGTTCACCAACGCCACCAGCGTGCGCCTGATGGAGCATGCGGCGACCCTGGACCTGGAAGACTTCGAAGACCCGGACCTGCAGGACAAGCTCGACCGCGCGCGGCGCCAGACCATGGGCCGCATGAACCTGATGAGCCAGTTGTTCGGCCAGGTCCAGGACGCGATCACGGTGATCAGCTTCGCGGTCGGCCTGCTGGTCTACGCGCCGTGGCTGATCCTGCTGCTGGCGGTGGCGCTGATACCCGCCTTCGTCGGCGAAGCGCATTTCAATGCCCTGGGCTACTCGCTCAACTTCGCCTGGACGCCCGAGCGCCGCCAGCTCGAGTACGTGCGCCAGATGGGCGCCAGCGTCGAGACCGCCAAGGAGGTGAAGATCTTCAACCTCCACCGTTATCTCATCGCCAAATATCGCGAACTCGCGGACAAGTTCTTCAAGGCCAACCGTTCGCTGGCGCGGCGGCGCGCGGTCTGGGGCACCCTGCTCGCGGCGCTGGGCACGCTGGGCTACTACGTCGCCTACGCCTATATCGCCTGGCGCACGGTCAAGGGCGATTTCAGCATCGGCGACCTGACTTTCCTGGCCGGCAGCTTCCGGCGCCTGCGCCAGTTGCTCGAAGGCTTGCTGGTCGGTTTCTCGCAGGTCGCCGGGCAGGCGCTGTACCTGGACGATCTGTTCTCGTTCTTCGAGATCGAACCGGAGATCGTGTCGCCGGCGAATCCGCGCCCGGTGCCGAGGCCGATCGCGAGCGGCTTCGTGTTCGAGAACGTCGGCTTCCGCTATCCCGATGCCGAGCGCTGGGCGCTGCGCGGGCTGAACTTCGAACTGCATGCCGGCGAAGTGCTGGCCCTGGTCGGCGAGAACGGCGCCGGCAAGACCACCCTGGTCAAGCTGCTGGCGCGCCTGTACGACCCCGACGAGGGCCGCATCCTGCTCGACGGCCACGACCTGCGCGAGTACGACCTGGATCAGCTGCGCGCCAACATCGGGGTGATCTTCCAGGACTTCGTGCGCTATCACCTCACCGCCGGCGAGAACATCGGCGTC
The DNA here is from genome assembly GCF_001427715.1 of Lysobacter sp. Root667. Taxonomy (NCBI): domain Bacteria; kingdom Pseudomonadati; phylum Pseudomonadota; class Gammaproteobacteria; order Lysobacterales; family Lysobacteraceae; genus Lysobacter; species Lysobacter sp. Root667. The sequence goes on along the minus strand of NZ_LMHF01000013.1, from coordinate 105,094 downwards.
GGCCAGATCGACGCCATGCACGACCAGGAGCGGATCCGCAGCGCGGCCCGGCGCGCGCTCGCCGACCAGGTCATCGATTCGCTGCCGCAGGGCTACGACCAGCAGATCGGGCGCCGCTTCAAGACCGGCGTCGATCTCTCCGGCGGGCAGTGGCAGAAGATCGCGATCGCGCGCGCCTACATGCGCGACGCCCAGGTCATGATCCTCGACGAGCCGACCGCGGCCCTGGACGCGCGTTCGGAATTCGAAGTGTTCCAGCGCTTCAAGGAACTGTCGGACGACCGCACCGCGGTGCTGATCTCGCACCGCTTCAGCAGCGTGCGCATGGCCGACCGTATCCTGGTACTCGCCGAAGGCCGCCTGGAGGCCAGCGGCACGCATACCGAGCTGCTCGCGCAAGGCGGGCGCTACGCCGAACTGTTCGAATTGCAGGCCGCCGGTTACCGCTAAGGAGACTCCCCGCATGCCAGTCCGCCCCCACCGCCTCCCTCTCGTCCTCGTGCTCGCGCTGAGCCTGGCCGCGTGCGACAAGACGCCCGCCCAGAATGCGGCTGCCGCACGGCCCGCACCCGCCAAACAAAGCGGCCAGCAGCTCGCCAGCGAACGCGGTGCGGTCCAGCTCACCCGGATCGCCGAGGGCCTGGAACATCCCTGGAGCGTGGCCCTGCTGCCCGACGGCGGATTCCTGGTCAGCGAACGGCCCGGGCGGCTGCGCCGGATCGGCGCCGACGGCGCGATCTCGGCGCCGCTGGCGAACCTGCCCGAGGTCTGGGCCAAGGGCCAGGGCGGCTTGCTCGACGTCGTGCTGGCCCCGGACTTCGCCAGCAGCAAACGCATCTATCTCAGCTATGCCGAGCCCGGCCCCGACGGCAGCGCCGGCACCGCGGTCGCTACCGCCACGCTGGGCGAATCGGGGCTGAGCGATGTCGCCGTGATCTACCGCCAGCAGCCCAAGCTGGTCGGGCCGAATCATTTCGGTTCGCGCATCGCCTTCGACGGACACGGGCATGTCTTCATCACCCAGGGCGAGCGTCAGGAGCGCATGGCCTCGCAGGACTTGAAGATGCTGCAGGGCAAGCTGGTGCGCCTGAACCTGGACGGCAGCGTGCCGAGCGACAATCCCTATGCCGGCCGCAGCGACGCGCGCGCAGAGATCTGGAGCTACGGCCATCGCAACATGCAGTCGCTGGCGACCGACCCGCGCAGCGGCAAGATCTGGGAGGCCGAACACGGCCCGCGCGGCGGCGACGAGATCAACCTCCCCGAGGCCGGCAAGAACTACGGCTGGCCGATCATCACCAACGGCATCGATTACAGCGGTCTGCCCATCTCCGAAGCCGAAGGCAAAAGCAAGCCCGGCATGGAATCGCCTTACCACGTATGGGAAAAATCGCCGGGCCTATCGGGCATGGCCTTCTACACCGGCCACCCCGGCTCGCCGTGGAACGACAGCCTGTTCCTGGGCGCGCTCGCCGACGGAAATCTGATCCGCCTCAGCCTGGACGGCGACAAGATCGTCAAGGAAGAACGGCTGCTGGGCGAGCTGGGCAAGCGCATCCGCGACGTGCGCGTGAGCGCGGACGGCAAGGTGTATGTCTTGACGGACGAGCAGAACGGCGAGTTGCTGCGCCTGGATCCCCCGGCAGGCAAGCCGTAAGGCGACACACGCCCCACGCCGCGTACGCGTACCCGCGTCAGTTCGAATCCCCGCCATGGCGGGGATTCTTCTATGGGCCGCGGGAGGCGCCTATCGTTTCGAGGCCGCGCGACCGATGCGGTTCGCCTTCGGCTCACCGCATCCTACGAACCGGCGTTCGCGATCAACTCTTTTGTTTGGCCCGCGCGAAGGCGTCGGCCAAGGCCCCGCCCATCGGCGCAGCCGCCTTGCCCGCCGATGCGAACGAGCCGCCGCGCGGTGCCTGGTCGCGGCGCCCGCCGCGGCCGCCGTCGTTGCCACGGCCGCCGCCGCGATCGGCGTTGGCGCGGTCCGCACCGCCGCCCGGCGCGCGCGGCGCCGGCACCGCCTCGTCGAGGCGGCGCGTCAAGGCGATGCGCTTGCGTGCGATGTCGACCTCCAGCACCCGCACCTTGACCACGTCGCCGGCCTTGACCGCCTCGCGCGGGTCCTTGATGTACTTGTCCGACAGCGCCGAGATGTGGATCAGGCCGTCCTGGTGCACGCCGATGTCGACGAAGGCGCCGAACGCGGCGACGTTGCTGATCACGCCTTCCAGGATCATGCCGACCTTGAGGTCCTTGAGATCCTCGACGCCGTCGGCGAAACGCGCGGCTTTGAATTCCGGGCGCGGGTCGCGGCCAGGCTTCTCCATTTCCTTGAGGATGTCGCGCACGGTCGGCAGGCCGAAGGTGTCGTCGGTGTACTGCTCGGGCTTGAGCCCGCGCACGAACTGCGGATCGCCGAGCAACTGCTTCACCTCGCGGCCGCATTGCTTGACGATGCGTTCGACCACCGGATAGGCCTCCGGGTGCACCGCCGAGGCGTCCAGCGGTTGCTCGCCGCCGACGATGCGCAGGAAGCCGGCGCACTGCTCGAAGGTCTTCTCGCCCAGGCGCGGCACTTTCAGCAGGGCCTTGCGCGAGGCGAACGGGCCGTTCTCGTCGCGGTGGCGGACGATGTTCTCGGCGACCGTGCTCGACAGACCCGACACCCGCGCCAGCAGCGCCGCGGAGGCAGTATTGACGTAGACGCCGACCGCGTTCACGCAGTCTTCGACGCGGGCGTCGAGCGCGCGCGCGAGGCGGTACTGGTCGACGTCGTGCTGGTACTGGCCGACACCGATCGCCTTGGGGTCGATCTTGACCAGCTCGGCGAGCGGGTCCTGCAAGCGCCGCGCGATCGAGACCGCGCCGCGGATGCTGACGTCCAGGCCCGGGAATTCCTTGGCGGCGAACTCTGAGGCCGAGTACACGGAAGCGCCGGCCTCGCTGACCACGATCTTGGTCAGGTTCAGCTCCGGCGCGAGCTTCATCAGGTCGCCGGCGAGCTTGTCGGTTTCACGCGAGGCGGTGCCGTTGCCGATCGAGATCAGTTCGACCGCGTGCTTGGCGCACAGCGCGCGCAGCGTGTGCAGCGACTGGTCCCACTGCTTGCGCGGCTCGTGCGGGTAGATGGTGTCGGTGGCGACCAGCTTGCCGGTGGCGTCGACCACCGCGACCTTGACCCCGGTACGCAGGCCCGGGTCGAGGCCGAGCACGGCGCGCGGACCGGCCGGCGCGGCCAACAGCAGGTCCTTGAGGTTGTCGCCGAACACGTCGATGGCTTCGGCTTCGGCCTTTTCGCGGGCCTGGCCGAACAGGTCCAGCAGCAGGTGCAGGTGCAGCTTGGCGCGCCAGGTCATGCGGCAGGCGTCGAGCAGCCAGCGGTCGGCGGCGCGGCCACGATCGGCGACGCCGGCGTGCAGCGCGACCCGGCCCTCGCCGTAGGCATGGCCGGCGGCCGGATCGGCGGTGGGTTCCAGGTCGAGGTACAGCACTTCCTCGCGGCGCGCGCGGAACAGCGCCAGCAAGCGGTGTGAGGGAATCTTGGCCAGGGCCTCGGCGTGGTCGAAGTAGTCGCGGTACTTGGCGCCTTCGTTCTCCTTGCCTTCGACCACGCGGGCGCGGATCACGCCGGTCTGGTGTAGCCAGGTGCGCAGTTCGCCGACCAGCGCTGCGTCTTCGCCCCAACGCTCCATCAGGATCGCGCGCGCGCCGTCGAGCGCGGCCTTGACGTCGGCGACCTGCTTGTCTTCGCTGACGAAACCGGCGGCGAACGCTTCCGGTTGCAGCGTCGGATCGGCGAGCAGCCCGTCGGCCAGCGGCTCCAGGCCGGCTTCGCGCGCGATCTGCGCCTTGGTGCGGCGCTTGGGCTTGTACGGCAGGTACAGATCTTCCAGGCGCGCCTTGCTGTCGGCGGCTTCGATGTCGGCGCGCAGCGCGTCGCTGAGCTTGCCCTGTTCGGCGATGCTGTCCAGCACCGCGGCGCGGCGGTCCTCGAGCTCGCGCAGGTAGCGCAGGCGGGTTTCGAGGTCGCGCAGTTGGGTGTCGTCGAGGCCGCCGGTGACTTCCTTGCGGTAGCGCGCGATGAACGGCACGGTCGCGCCTTCGTCGAGCAGGGCGATGGCGGAACGGGCCTGGGCGGGTTGCGCACCGATCTCGGCGGCGATGGTGCGTGCGATCTGTTCGGCGATCTGCGGTGCGGACTTCGAATTCGTGTCTTGCATTGCGTCCAATCGGTCTGGCACCCGCTGGCTGCGGGCTGACCCGATTGTCGCAACGCCGGGCGGCAGGGGAAACCCGTTGACAGCGGCGGCGGAAGCGGGGCCGATTCCACGGCGGCACTTCAAAGTACGAATCGCGGCACGGGCTAGGCGAATCCTCGCGACCGCGGTCGCCAGGCAGCAGATGAGAGTCACTCTCATCGATCGGCTACAATGCGGCCCCGGCTCCACTCCCCTGCCCCGCATGTCCTCCGCATTTGGCACCGAGACGGTGCTGGACGTCCGTCACTGGACCGACGACTACTTCAGCTTCACCACCACCCGCGACGACGGTTTCCGTTTCGAGAACGGGCAGTTCGTGATGATCGGACTGCAGGTTCCGCAGGCGGACGGTTCGTCCAAGCCCCTGCTGCGCGCGTATTCGATCGCCAGCGCGAACTGGGAAGAGCAGCTGGAGTTCTTCAGCATCAAGGTTCCGAACGGGCCGCTGACTTCGCGCCTGAAGGAAATCCAGCCGGGCGACCAGGTGCTGATCGGGCGCAAACCCACCGGCACCCTGCTGATCCACGATCTGCATCCGGGCCGCAACCTGTACCTGCTGGGCACCGGCACCGGCTTCGCGCCGTGGCTGTCGGTGATCAAGGACCCGGAGACCTACGAGCGCTTCGAGCGGGTGATCCTGTGCCACGGCGTGCGCAGCGTCCAGGACCTGGCCTACCGCGACTACATCGTCAACGAGCTGCCCAAGCACGAGTTCCTCGGCGAGCAGATCGCCAGGCAGCTGCATTACTACCCGGCGGTGAGCCGCGAGACCTTCGACTTCGCCGGCCGCGATCAGCGCGGGCGCCTGACCGAGATGATGGCCGACGGCCGGATGATGGCGCAGCTCGGAATCGAGCCGCTGGACGCCGAGCACGACCGCGCCATGATCTGCGGCAGCCCGCAGATGCTGGCCGACTTCCGCGAACTGCTGGACGGCCGCGGCTTCAGCGCCGCGCCGCGCATCGGCACGCCGGGGCAGTACGTCTACGAGCGTGCGTTCGTCGAGAAATGAGCGCGCGTCCGCTCTCGTCGCTACGCGCCGCGCTAGGCCGGCTGTCGGCGGCCGTGCTGATGTCGCTGTGCCTGGGCGCGGCGCTGGCTCCGGCGGCCGCAGCCGACGACGCGAGCACCTCGAACACCGCGAACACCGCGAAAACAGGCGCACAGGCGCCGCAAGTCGGCGACCTTCCGCCCGACTGGCTGGGCCTGGACCGCGACGGCCGCTCGATACGGGTCAGCCAGTACCGCGGCAAAGTCGTGCTGGTGGTGTTCTGGGCCGGCTGGTGCGAACAATGCCGGCGCGAACTGCCGCAGTTGGCGGCTTTGCAGGCCGGCGTCGGTCGCCAGCGCCTGGAGATCGTCGCGATCAACTACGCCGAGCCGCAGCGCGACTACGACGCGTTCCTGCGCCTGAACCCCAGGCTGGACCTGACCTACCTCCGCGATCCGGGCACGGTCGCGCGCTACTACCGCGTGCGCGCCGTGCCCAACGCCTTCCTGATCGACACCCATGGCCGGATCGCGCACGTGCAGCGCGGCTACACGCCGCAGAAGGTCGAACGCCTGGTGCGCGAGCTGCACGCCCTGTTGCCGCCGGCACCGGCCGGGCGCGACTAGCGCGGCTCAGGCGGCGCGGCGTTCCTGGCGCAGCGCGCCGCGGTAGCGCCGGCTGCACGGGATCCGGGTGCCGTCGCTCATGGTGATGCGCGCGTCGCCGCTTTCCAGCGGCTCGATCTCGCCGACGCAATCCAGGTTGACCATATAGGAGCGGTGCACGCGCACGAAGCGGGCCGGGTCGAGCTGGGTCTCGATCGTGGCCATGGTGGTGCGCAGCGGGTAGTCGCGGCCACGCAGGTGCAGGTTCACGTAGTTGGACGAGGCCTGCAGCCATTCGACTTCGCCGGCGGCGATCAGGAACTCCTTGCCCAGCTTGCGCACCAGGAAGCGCTCGGGACGCTCGGGCATGGCCGGCTCGGGCAGGTCGTCGGGCGGCGCCAGCAGGCTGGCCTCGCCCTGCCAACGCCGCAGCAGCAAGCGGTAGCCTTCGATCCACAGCACCATATAGGTGTAGGAACGCACGTCCTTCAGGTACTCGTAGACGAAGCCCATGCCCCAGGAGCCGAAGTCGTAGGACTCGCCCAGGCCGGCGTAGACCAGCTTGCGCAGGCCGACCATCAGACTCACATGCAGCAGCGACCAGACCACGCTGCCGAGCAGGTGCAGGCCCAGCGCCCGCCGCCAGGTATCGATGTGGAACGGGACCTTGCGGGTGTACCGGACCAGGGCCGGGACCAGGGCCAGCGCGACCGCGCAGCTGGTCGCCTCCCAGATCGCCGGCGCCCAGTCGGGGATGTCCAGCCCGACCCGGTGGATGTCGATGATCGTGGTCAGGGTGCCCGCGACCGCGTTGACCGAGAACAGCAGCACCCAGCTCGCGATTTCGAGGACGCGCCGCCACGGCTGGTAGCGGTCCCAGGCACTGGGCGGGACGAGCGGCTGGGCCGGCGGGATGGCGTTGTCGGCGTCGGCCATCCGGGCCGCGGTCGGTTCGTAGTTCATACCCGCATTCTCGCCTGTGCGGGTGCAGTCGCGGCAACCGGCCGTCCCCGAAGCCCGCGATTCGTCCCCGCGGGCCCACCGCCGGTCACCTCGGCGCTGCGCCGCGGGGCCGTCGCGGCAAGGCTGTGCGCTCCACCACTGCCGCGGACCGACCCATGCAACGCCGCCACGATATCGACGCCCTGCGCGCGATCGCCTTCGCCCTGCTGATCCTCTACCACTGCGCCATGCTCTATGTCGCCGAGTGGGACTGGCATCTGAAAAGCACGCACCTGTCCGAGCCGCTGCAGATCCCGATGCTGTTCATGAACCGCTGGCGCATGGACCTGATCTTCCTGATCTCGGGCCTGTCGGTGCACTTCCTGCTGCGCGGCACCTCGCTGGGGCGCTTCGTGGTCCAGCGCAGCTGGCGCCTGCTGCTGCCGCTGACCTTCGGCTGCCTGGTGGTGGTGCCGATTCAGCCCTATGCCCAGGGCGTGGCCAACGGCCTGGTCGAGCCGGGCTTCGTCGACTTCCTGCTGCGCTACTACCAGTTCCAGCCCTGGCCCAAGGATGCCTTCGACGGCTGGGAGTACGGCTTCACCTGGAACCACCTGTGGTACCTGGCCTACCTGTGGGTCTATACCGTCGTCCTGGCCGCCCTGCTGCCGCTGTTCCGCAACGGCCTGGGCCGGCGCCTGCACGCGCGGGTGGCCGGGCTGCGCGGCTGGAAGCTGCTGATCCTGCCGGCGCTGCCGCTGGCGGTGGCGACCATGCTGCTGCAGCCGCATTTCGAGGAAACCGGCGACCTGATCCACGACTGGTACCGCCACGCGATCTATTTCAGCGTGTTCCTCTACGGCTACTGGCTGGGCAACGACAGCGGCCTGTGGAACGAGCTGGTGCGGCTGCGCAAATGGAGCCTGGGCCTGGCCCTGGGCCTGTTCGGCTTCTACCTGACCCTGGCGCTGGCGTTGCCGGACGACATCCCGGACGTGCTGCAGAAGAGCGTGTGGCTGCTGCGCAACCTGTACATCTGGTTCGCGATCTCGGCGATCCTGGGCTGGGGCCATGCCCTGCTCAACCGCCCGTTCCGCTGGCTGCCCTGGGCCAACGAGGCGGTCTATCCCTGGTACGTGCTGCACCAGAGCCTGATCGTGCTGATCGCGTACTGGATCCTGCCGCTGCACCTGGGCCCGGTGAGCGAGCCGGTGATCGTGGTGGTCGGCACCGTGCTGGGCTGCTGGGGGCTGCACGCGATCATCCGCCGGGTGCCGCTGCTGCGGCCGTGCTTCGGGCTGAAGATGCGGCCGCGGGAGACCGTGAAGGCGGCGGTTCCGGTGCAACTGCAAGCGGCCAACGACGTGGCATAGGCCAGTGTGGGAGCAGCGTGAGCCGCGATGAATCCCAGCCTGGGACGAAATCGCGACTCACGTCGCTCCCCCAGAAGGCAACGGCCGCCGATTTCGACTTGGGGTAGGAGCGGCGTGAGCCGCGACCCGTGAGATCGAGCGGCTGCGAAACTTTCGCTGCGCCCGCGTGTTGCGGTCGCGGCTTACGCCGCTCCTACCCCAAAGCGCGATGCGGGTTTGGGTTCAGGCCAGCGCCTTCTCGATATCCGCCGCGATCGACTCGGGCTTGTCGGTCGGGGCGTAGCGCTTGACGACCTTGCCGTCGCGGCCGACCAGGAACTTGCTGAAATTCCACTTGATCGCGTCGATGCCGAGGAAGCCGCCCTTTTCGTCCTTCAGCCACTTCCACAGCGGATGCGCCTTGTCGCCGTTGACGTCGATCTTGGCGTACATCGGGAAGCTCACCTCGTAGGTCAGCGAGCAGAACTCCTTGATCTCGGCCTCGTTGCCCGGCTCCTGATGACCGAACTGGTCGCAGGGGAAGCCCAGCACTTCGAAGCCTTGCCCCGAGTATTTGCGCTCGAGCTGCTCCAGGCCGGTGTACTGCGGGGTAAAGCCGCACTGCGAGGCGACGTTGACGATCAGCAGCACCTTGCCGCGGTACTCGTCCAGCGAGCGCGACTGGCCGTCGATATCGGTGGCGGTGAAATCGTAGGCGGTAGTCATGGGACGGGCTCCGAGGGGGCTGGACGCACGATAACGCGTTGCGTGCGCGCCAGCCTAGCGAGCCGGCGGTAAAGGACGCGGCAAGGCCGCCGCCCTGCCCGCAGGCCCGAAAAAAAGAACGGCCCGCGCGAGGCGGGCCGTTCGGCTGCTGCATCGGCAGGCGGCGTACCGCCCTGCCCGGCCTCAGAAACCGGCCTTGAACTCCAGGCCCACGATGCGCGGCTCGTTGACGAAGCCGGTCAGGTTGTTGAAGTCGATCGCGCCGACCGCCTGCACCTTGTCGAGGATGTTGCGGCCGTACAGCGCCAGCTCGTACTTGCCGTCGTCCCAGCCGTAGCCCACGCGCAGGCCGCCTTCGAGCAGGGCCTTGCCGCGGAACTCCTTGGCCTCGTACAGGAAGAAGTTCACTTCGCTGCGGTAGGCCCAGTCGGTGTAGACGAAGAACTCGCCGCCGTCGCCGACCGGCAGCGAATAGCGCGCGGTCAGGTTGTAGACCCACTTCGGTGCCTGCGGCAGCGGGTTGCCGTCGATGCGCGCAAGCACAGCACCCGTGATCGGATCAATGACGGGCGGATCGGTGACCGTGCACATGCCGCTGCCGCAGGGCGCGACGGCGAGGTTGGCGTCCTTGATCTCGGTGTCGTTGTAGCTGGCGCCGAGGGTGATCATCAGGTTGTCGGTGACGTAGGCATCGAAGTCCAACTCGAAGCCCTGGCCCACGGTCTTGTCGGCGTTGAGCAGCACGGTCTGGTTACGCGCGCCGCCAACGGCGTTGAGCTGCTGGTTGTCGACGTTGTAATGGAACACCGCGAAGCCCAGGCGCGCGCGCTTGTCCCACAGGTCGGCCTTGACGCCGGCTTCGTAGGAAATGACCTTCTCGGCGTCGGCCACGGACGGCTGCGGCGGCACCTGGAACAGCAGGCGGCCCTGGATCGACGGGGCGCGGAAGCCCTTGGCGACGCGGGCGTACAGGTTCACGTCGGGGGTGACCTGGTAGACCGCGCTGGCGTCCCAGCTGACGTCGTCGACGTCGGTGTGGACCGGGAACGGACCCGACACCGGCGCACCGAACGGCGCGCTCTGCAGCACGCTGGCGGTGAAGTCCTTCTTGTCCTGGGTGTAGCGCAGGCCGCCGCGCAGGGTCAGCTTGTCGGTGACCGCGTAGTCCAGCGAGCCGTACGCCGCCCAGGCCTTGTTGCGCTGCTTCTGCTGCGCCCAGCCGGCCTGCACGCCGCCGCCGAGGGTGTCGTAGTTGAAGCTGTCGACGGTGATGTCTTCGTCGAAGTAGAACAGGCCGGCCTGCCAGTTCAGCGGGCCGCTGTAGTTCGACTCCAGGCGGAACTCCTGGGTCCACTGGCGGTGGTCGGGCAGACCGTCGGCGGATTCGGCGGTGAACGGGATCACGCCGGGGCCGGACGGCGGTGCGAACACCGCGCCCACGCCGCCGTCGATGTCGCCGCGGCTGAGCGAGTCGGCCGACTCGTAGCCGGTGATCGAGTACAGGGTGAGGTCGTTGCCGAAGTCCCAGCTCAGGCGCGCGCTGGCGCCGAAGGTGTCGAGCTGCTGGAAGTTGCGGCCGTCGATGGCGATCTTTTCGTCGTCGAAGCCGTCGACCAGATCGTTGGTGCCCGGCTTGAAGATGTTGGCGCGGAACAGGCGCGCGGTGCCGTTGAGGTGGCGCGCGTGCACGTTGAACAGGGCGTGGAAGGTCTCGCTGCCGTCGTACTGCAGCTGCAGGCGCGCGGCCGACTCGTCGTAGCCTTCCAGCTTGGGATTGGTGCGGGCGTTCGGGTTGGTGTTGGTCACCCACTCGTCGCGGCGCTGGTACAGCACCGAAGCGCGCGCCGACCAGTTCGGGCCCAGCGGGCCGCTGATCGCGCCTTCGATGTTGGTGGTGCCGTGGGTGCCGTAGGCGATCTGGCCGTAGCCTTCGAGTTCGCGGGTCGGCTTGGCCGATTCGAACTTGACCACGCCGGCCGGCGTATTGCGACCGAACAGCGTGCCCTGCGGGCCGCGCAGCAGTTCGACGTTCTCCATGTCGAACACCGGGAAGCCCTTCAGCAGCGGGTTCTCCAGGACGATGTCGTCGTACACCAGCGAGACCGGCTGCGAGGCGTTGAGGTCGAAGTCGGTGTTGCCCAGGCCGCGGATGTAGAAGCGCGGGAAGGCGCGGCCGAACGAGGACTCGATGTTCAGGCTGGGCAGACGGCCGGACAGGTAGCGGATGTCGCCGCCGCCGGAACCGAGCACGTGCAGCTTCTCGGCGTCGACGGTGGTCAGCGCCATCGGCACGTCCTTGGCGCGTTCGACGCGGCGCTGCGCGGTCACCATCAGCGCATCCAGGGTTTTGGCCTCGGATTCGGCGGCGGGCGTCGTCTCGGCGGCGGCGGCGGGCGCGTCCTGCGCGAAGGCGGCGGCGGAAGTCAGGCTGATCGCGACGGCGATGGCCAGGGCATGGCTGCGGGGAGCACGGACGTGCTGACGCATGGCGGGGGTTCTCGATGAAAGCGGCGGCCCGGGATCGGGGCACCTGGGTTCGTAAGAAGCCGGGCTGGGCATGCGCCTGGCATGCGGCTCGGCGACGGGACGACTGCGACGTCGGTCCGACCGTCCCCTGACGGCCGTAGCGCGGACTGCCCGCGCCGGTGGCGGCTCTTTGTCCGGTGAATGTTACCAAATCATTAAAAGAATCAGTACTCGAAGGTATGCGGTTTAGGCATATCCAGTCCACATTCTGGATGCGTTCCCGACTGAGAAATACACCTCAATCCATTGAAATTAATGATATTTGTAAAAATTCAGCGGGTCCCCGCAGAGGCGACGCCTTGGGGTAGGAGCGGCGTAAGCCGCGACCACGAACCCACACCGCGCACCTAAACCCACCTGCCATTCGCCGCTCCTGTGGGAGCGGCGTAAGCCGCGATCGCGACCTATCACGACCCGCGCAGGCCACCGCAGTGCCGCGGTCGCGGCTCACGCCGCTCCTACCCCAAGGCAGAACCGCTTCGCTTCGGGTCGGGCTGCGGCGGTCGTGGTTGCGCGATCGCGGCTTACGCCGCTCCCACAGAAGGCTCGCGGTTGCTGCGCGCTCGCCGCCGTCGATCGCGCCGTCGGCGCGCCGGCGACAGCGGCCGCCGCCATCGCGGCGACGGCCGACCGTGCGGCGCCCTGCGGCTGCCTCGCCCTGCAGCTGCCGCGCCTACTGCGCTACGCCGACCTTCACCGGCGCGGCGAACGGCTTGATTCCGAGCGCCTCGTCGATCTCGCTGGGGTAATAGGCGACCTCGCCCTTGAGCACCAGCGCGACCTTGCGGATGTCGGCGATGTTCGCGGTCGGGTCGCCGTCGATCAGGATCAGGTCGGCGCGCTTGCCCGGGGTGACCGAACCGCGGTCTTCGAGCACGCGCGCGTACTTGGCGCCGTTCCAGGTCGCGACCTGCAGCGCCTGCGACGGGGTCAGGCCGGCCTGCACGTACAGCTCCAGCTCGCGCTGCAGGGTAAAGCCGGGAAGCGCGTCGGTGCCGGCCACGAGCGGCACGCCGGCCTTGTACATGCGGCCGGCGAACTCGACCGCCTTCTCATAGGAGCGGTTGTAACGCGCGGCGGTGGCGTCGTCGGGGATGTTCATCTCGGCCACGCGCAGCCCGCGCTGCAGGTCCGGCGGCAGGTGCTCGGCGACCGCCGCGTAGGCCTGCGACAGCTCGCCCGGGCGCTGGCGCAGGAAGTCGAACGTGGCCAGGGTCGGATCGATCACGATCTGCTTCTTGGCCAGCAGCGCGATGAAGTCCTGCACCGGCTTGGAGTCGAAATCCAGGTCGGCGGTCTTGTCGGCGACCAGGTAGAAACGCGTCAGGGTGCGGGTGTCGGTCTTGTCGTCGACGAAGAAGTTCAGCAGCACCTGGTTGATGTGCTGGATCTCGTCGTAACCCTGCTCGACCACGTCCTGCGCGCGCATGAAGGCCGGCACATGGCCGCTCACGCGCATGCCCTTGCTGTGGGCGTAGGCGGCGGTATCGCGCAGCAGGTCCTTGGGGAAGGAGTTGTAGATCTTGACCTGCGGGTAGCCGTGCTCGGCGTACCAGTCGACCGCCTTCTTGGCGCCGTCCAGGTCCTTGATCACGAAGCCGTTGCGCGCCGAGAAGTTGCTCTCGCCCTCGATGAAGCCGGCCGGCACCACGTCGGGCGACATCAGCTTGCCCTCGCGGATTTCGCCGATGATCTGCTGCAGGGTGGCGTTGTCGTTGCCCATGTCGCGCACGGTGGTGACGCCGGCGGCGAGGTTGAGGCCGCCGTCCCAGCGGCCGACGTGGCCGTGCATGTCGAACAGGCCCGGCAGCAGCACCTTTCCGGCCGCGTCGATGTCGCGGTCGGCCTTGACCTTGATCGCACCGCCGGCCTCGACCGAGACGATGCGGCCGTCGCGCAGCAGCACGTCGGAGACCGGGCCGAGCTTGGCGTGCTCGCTGTCGAACACGCGCGCATTGCGGATCAGGGTGCTGCCGGCGATGGGATGGCCCAGGCGCTTGCGCAGATCGACCAGGGCCTCGCCCTCGGCGAGCTTCTGCTGGGTTTCCAGCGCGTCGGCGTTGCCCTGCCAGCCTTCCTCGATCAGCTGCAGGAAGCCCGGGAAGATGTAGGCGAACAGGCGCGGGTTCTCGCCCTGGGTGGCCCAGGCGAAGGTCGGAGTCAGGCCGACGCCGGTCATCGCGACCAGCTGCACCTTCTGCTTCTTGCCGTCGCGGACGACCTCGGCCTCGCCGATCTTGCGCACGGTCAGGTTGCCGCTGGGGATCAGCGGCAGCTTGCCGTCGCTGCGCTTGCTCAACGCTGCCAGGGCGATGCTGAAACCGGCCGGGGTGCCGCCCAGCGGCGAGTACAGCGCGCCGGGCGCCGCGGCCTGCTCGCCCTGGTCGGAAGTCGACTTCCACCGGGCCTTGCCATCGGCGATCGAAAAGCTTTCGTCCACCGGCGCGCCGAAGGTCGAGCTGCCCTTGACCGCGTAGGTCTTGTAGGTGCCGTCGGCGGCCAGGGTGTAGGTCTCCTTGAGCTCGGGCCCGCGGCCGTTGTCCTTGAAGATGAAATCGACGTTGATCGTGCCGTCGTCGGCACGGGTCACGGTCTGGTGGCCGGCCTGCTTGCCGCCGTCGACCAGGGCCAGGTAGCGGGTGGTTTCGGCGGCCAGCGCGTTGCCTGCGAAGCAGGCGCCCAGGCACAGACCCAGCGCCAGCCGGCCCAGGGAGGTGCGGGAACGGCGCGTTTGCGCGGCGGTGATCGGCGAGGCAGCGGTCAGCATGGAAGTCATCGTCGGTTCGCTCGTCGTTGGAGTGCGGATAAGGACGCGCGCGCGGCGGCGGATGTGACCGCCGCGCGGGCTCACAGGTGGGTGACCATGCAGATATAGCCGTCGGCGTCGGCGACGCGGAACTCGCCGTGCGGACGGTAGAACGGATAGCCGATCGCCCCGACCGTCACGCCGGCCGCGCGCAGGAGCGCGTGCATGGCCGCGACGTCGTCGCAATAGACGTAGAACAGGACGGCCTGGACGCTGTCGTCGACCGGCCCGTCGGCGAGCACCAGCATCAACTCGGCGCCGCCGGGATGCTGCAGCGCGACCCAGACCGGCTTGTCGCCGTGGCGCGGATCGTGGTGCCGGCGCTCGATCCCGAAGCCCATCAGGGCGTAGAAGGCGGCCGCGCGCAGCACGTCGGCGACGTGCAGCATCGGCGTGAACGCGCGTACCGAAGGCGCGCTCATGCCCGCCTCCCTGCCGGACCGCGCGCCCGAGGCGACTGCGGCCCACGACCCACCTCGCGCTGTCCCATGCGCCCTGCCCCGGCCTGTGCGTGCCGGCAGTGTAAGCCAGGGTCGCCGCGGCGCATGTGCCGCAAGTCCCCGGTTCGGGCCTGGCGGCCTTGCCGCAGCGGCCGGTCCGCGGCAACCATGCCTTTAGTCATACGCCGCCCCGGACCCCATCCGGTAGGCTTCGGGGTTCCTTTTGACGAGGTCCGTCCGATGAAGCACCCCCTCGCCCTGGCGCTGGCCGTGGCATTGAGCGTAACCGCCCCCACGTATGCCGCGTCCCCCGCCAAGAAAGCAGACACCGCCGTGAGCGCGCAAACCGCCAATCCGTTCTACGCCGAGAGCCCGCTGCCGCTGCAGTACCCGCAGTTCGACAAGATCAAGGACAGCGACTTCGCCCCGGCCTTCGATCGCGGCATGGCCGACCAGCTCAAGGAAGTCGAGGCGATCGCCAACAATCCGGACGCGCCCACCTTCGACAACACCATCGTCGCGATGGAGCAGTCCGGCCGCATCCTCGGCCGCTCGACCTCGGTGTTCTTCAACCTGGTCGGCACCGACACCAACCCGACCCGCGAAAAACTGCAGGCCGAATACGCGCCCAAGCTGTCGGCGCACCGCGACGCGATCGCGCTGAACCCGAAGCTGTTCGCGCGGGTCAAGAAGCTGTACGAAACCCGCGACTCGCTCGGCCTCGACGCCCAGGGCGTGCGCCTGATCGAGCGCTACTACACCGACTTCGTGCGCGGCGGCGCCAACCTGTCCGAGGCCGACAAGGCCAAGCTCAAGGCGATGAACGCCGAACTCGCCGGCCTGGCGACCAAGTTCAGCCAGAACGTGCTGGGCGAGGTCAACGCCTCGGCGATCACCGTCGACACCAAGGAAGAGCTGGCCGGCCTGTCCGACGAGCGCATCGCCGCGGCCGCCGAAGCGGCCAAGACGCGCAAGCTCGACGGCAAGTACGTGCTGACCCTGCTCAACACCACCGGCCAGCCGCCCGAGACCGACCTCGACAACCGCGCCCTGCGCGAGAAGCTGTACCGCGCCTCGGTCGCGCGCGGCAGCCGTGGCAACGAGTTCGACAACACCGCCATCGTCGCCAAGGTCACCAAGCTGCGCGCCGAGCGGGCCAAGATGATGGGCTATCCGAACTACGCCGCGTTCGTGCTCGAGGACGAGACCGCCAAGACCCCGCAGGCGGTCAACGCCATGCTCGGCCAGCTCGCTCCGGCCGCGGTCGCCAACGCCAAGCGCGAAGCCGCCGACCTGCAGGCCATGATCGACAAGGAACAGGCCGCCAAGGGCCAGCCTTCGTTCAAGCTCGAGCCCTGGGACTGGGCCTACTACGCCGAGAAGGTGCGCCAGGAGAAGTACGCGTTCGACGAAGCGCAGCTCAAGCCGTACTTCGAGATGAACAACGTGCTCGAAAACGGCGTGTTCTACGCCGCCGGCCAGCTCTACGGCCTGAAGTTCAAGCGCCGCACCGACCTGCCGCTGTACCACCCCGACACCGCGGTGTACGACGTGTTCGACGCCAACGGCAAGCAGCTGGCGATCTTCATCGCCGACATGTACGCCCGCGACAGCAAGCGCGGCGGCGCCTGGATGAACTCCTACGTCGACCAGTCCGAGCTGTACGGCACCCTGCCGGTCGTGGCCAACCACCTCAACATTCCCAAGCCGCCGGCCGGCAAGCCGACCCTGATGACCTGGGACGAGGTCACCACGATGTTCCATGAGTTCGGCCATGCCCTGCACGGCATGTTCTCGAACGTGAAGTATCCGTACTTCTCCGGCACCAACGTGCCGCGCGACTTCGTCGAGTTCCCGTCGCAGGTCAACGAAATGTGGGCCGACTGGCCGTCGATCCTGGCCAACTACGCCAAGCACTACCAGACCGGCGAGCCGATGCCGAAGGAACTGCTGGACAAGGTCCTGGCTGCATCCAAGTTCAACCAGGGCTTCACCACCACCGAGTACCTCGGTGCGGCGATGCTGGACCAGAACTGGCACCAGATCGGCAGCCCCGACCAGGTCCCGGCGGCCAAGGACGTGATGTCCTTCGAAGCCGCGGCGCTGCAGAAGGACGGCGTCAGCTACGCGCCGGTCCCGCCGCGCTACAAGACCCCGTACTTCAGCCACATCATGGGCGGCTACGCGGCCGGCTACTACGCCTACATCTGGTCGGAAGTGCTGGACGCGAACACGGTCAAGTGGATCAAGGAGCACGGCGGCCTGACCCGCGAGAACGGCGACCGCTTCCGCGCCACCCTGCTGTCGCAGGGCGGCAGCAAGGACGCGCTGCAGCTGTTCCGCGACTTCTCCGGTCATGAGCCGCAGATCCAGCCGCTGCTGGAGCGTCGCGGCCTGACCGCACCGGCCGGCGGCGAGGTCAAGACCGGCGCCGCCAAACAGTAAACCCGCTTTCGCACCGAATTGCCGCCCGGAGCGATCCGGGCGGCTTTTTTTTGCGCGCTCGTTGGCGCTTCATACGCGACCGGCCGACGCCGCCGCCTGTGGGAGCGGCGTAAGCCGCGATCGCGCCACTCCGCGGCCTGCGCCAGCCGCCGCAGCCACGCATCGCGGCTCACGCCGCTCCCACAGCAAGCCCGCAACCGCGTCGTGCTTTGGGGTAGGAGCGGCGTAAGCCGCGACCGCAAAGCCACCACTGTCGCACCGCACCGGCGCGATGGCGCCGCTCCAACGCTCTGTGGGAGCGGCGTAAGCCGCGATGGCCACTCCGCGGCTTGCGCCAGCGGCCGCAGCCCTGCATCGCGGCTCACGCCGCTCCTACAGAAAGCCCGCAACCGCGTCGTGCTTTGGGGTAGGAGCGGCGTAAGCCGCGACCGCAAAGCCACCACTGTCGCACCGCACCGGTGCGATGGCGCCGCTCCAACGCTCGGTGCGATGGCGCCGCTCCAACGCTCGGTGGGATGGCCGGCTCCAACGCTCTGTGGGAGCTGCGTAAGCCGCGATCGCGCCACTCCGCGGCCTGCGCCAGCCACCGCAGCCACGCATCGTGGCTCACGCCGCTCCTACAGAAAGCCCGCAACCGCGTCGTGCTTTGGGGCGGGAGCGGGACTTGCGCAAACCATCGCCTGCGCCGCTCTAGAATGACGGCATGACCGGCCAGCCCTCCGACATCCAGCCTTTCGACGCCGATGCATTCGCCGCCGCGCAAACGCTGCGCGATTGGCTGGGCGCGCATCGGCGCGTGTTCGTGCTGACCGGCGCCGGCATCAGCACCGGCTCGGGCATCCCGCATTACCGCGGCGAGGACGGCCAGTGGCAACGCAAGCCGCCGGTCACCTACCAGGCCTTCGTCGGCGACGCCGCGATGCGGGCGCGCTACTGGGCGCGCAGCTTCGTCGGCTGGCCCTCGTTCGCAGGCGCGCTTCCGAACCCCGGCCACGCCGCGCTCGCGCGCTGGCAAGGGCGCGGCGGGCTGAAACGCCTGCTGACCCAGAACGTCGACGGCCTGCATCAGCGCGCCGGCAGCACCGAGGTGATCGACCTGCATGGCCGCCTCGACGAAGCGGTCTGCCTGGACTGCGGCGCGCGCCGTGCGCGCGCGGCAGTGCAGGAGGAACTGGCGGCGAACAATCCCGACTGGCGCCATCTGAGCGCGCGGAGCGCTCCGGACGGCGACGCCGATCTGGAAGGCGTGCGCTTCGAGGATTTCGCACCGCCGCGCTGCGAGGTCTGCGGCGGCCTGCTCAAGCCCGACGTGGTGTTCTTCGGCGAGAACGTGCCACGCGCCCGGGTCGCAGCCGCGCACGAGGCCCTGCGCGAAGCCGATGCGATGCTGGTCGTGGGTTCGTCGCTGATGGTGTATTCCGGCTACCGCTTCGCCCGCGCCGCGCGCGAGGCCGGCCTGCCGCTGGCCCTGCTCAACCGCGGCGTGACCCGCGCGGACGACATCGCCACGCTGAAGATCGAGGCCGATTGCGCGGCGACGTTGGACGCCGCGCTGGCGGCGTGACTTCCGATTCCTGCGCGCCGCCTCCTGCGCCGCTCCCACAGAAGTCGCCGATGCGTCGCACTGGATCTGGCGCGATCGCGGCTTACGCCGCTCCCACAGAGAGCTCGAACCCGCTCCTACCCCAAGGCAGGTTTCGATTCGGGCGGCTCGCACCGCCCTGCTCCTAGGCAAAGACAGGGCGCAGCCTCAACGCTCGCGCAGCGGGCGGTGCAGGTCGAGGAAGATCTCGCGCGCGGCGACGCCGATGTCGGGCTGGTCGGTGAAGAAGCCCTGCACGCCCAGGCCGTAGAGCTGCACGGCCTCGGCCAGCGCGGTCTGCGGGATGCCGTTCGGGCTCAAGCTCAGGAACGGTTCTTCGGCGCGCACCGTATACGGATGCACCACCAACCCCGCCTTCAGCGCCCAGGCCAGCATCGGATGGACGACGCCGGTGTTGCGTGTGCCCAGTTCGGCCTTGCCGTCGCCGTCGGCGTCGAGCTTGGGATCCAAAGCCAGGCGCGGCAGCAGGCTGCTCTTGGACGGACCGACGCCGCTGGCGTAGTTCGCCTTCATCCAGCGCAGCACCGGCTCGCTGGCCAGGTCGCCGTAGCGTGTGTTCGCGCCCAGGCCGCCCTCGGCCTGCTGGGCCAGGCCGCCGTAGATCGCGCCCAGATCGGCGCCATGGGCGAGGTTATAGGCCAGGTCGTAGGGCCTGCGGCTCTGGAAGTCGTCGTACAACTGCACCAGCGGCAGATCGACGCCGGCACGCGGCATGATCCGGGTCTTGAGCTCGATCAGGTTCTCGAATTCGAAGCTCTGGATGTAGACCCGGCGCGGGTCGGTGAAGCCTTCGGCGACCAGGGTTTCGATCAGCTTGGCGCCCAGCGAGATCGCGATCGGCGTGCCGTCCAGGCGCCGGCCTTCGCGGGCGAAATAGGTCGGATGCTTGGTTTCCGGATAAATGCCGATGCGGCGGCCGCCGCGACTCTCGCGCTGGGCCAGGCGCACGACCTCGGCGAAGGTCGGTATCTGGTACATGCCGTCGAAGCGCGCGTTGGCCGGACGGATCGCCGGAATGCGCTCCTTGGCGCGCAAGGTCTTGAGTTCGGCCAGGGTGAAGTCTTCGGTGAACCAGCCGGTGACCGCGGCGCCGTCGAGGGTCTTGGTGGTGCGGCGGTCGGCGAACTCGGGATGCGCGGCGACGTCGGTGGTGCCGGAAATCTCGTTCTCGTGGCGCGCGACCAGCACGCCGTCGCGGGTCGCGACCAGGTCGGGCTCGATGAAGTCGGCGCCCATGCGGATCGCCAGGCGGTAGGACTCCAGAGTGTGTTCGGGACGGTAGCCGCTGGCGCCGCGGTGGCCGATCACGATCAGGCCATGGCGGTCGGGGGCGTGCCGGTCGGGCGTACGGTCGGTCACGGCGGGCATCTCGGCGCAGGCGGCGGCGCTGACGGCGGACAGCAGCAACGCGCCGAACAGCCGGGCCAGCTTAGTGCAATGCGGGGTCATGGCGGGCAACCTCGGGCATGGGGGAAGGCCGGCTCCCCTGCGTGCCGGCATCGCCATGCTCGCCGGCGAAGATTGCGCGGACTTGACCGTCGTCCGCCGCGATCGCCGGACTGCGACCGCGCTCGCATTCCGCGCCAGCCGCGGCCGCGCACGGCGACAACGCACGCGGCCGCGGCCGGCCCTGCCTCTTGGCGGCCCGGCATCGCGCCGGGCCGCGCCTGCCTTCAGTGCGCGCTCTTCCAGGCGTTGATCGCGGTCACCGTGCCGTCGCAGACGGTGATGCCGAGCCGGTCCTCGCTGCGCTTGCCGCTGGGATAGATCTCGATGCCGTTGGCGCTGGTCGCCCATTTCTGGGCGACGATCCCGTTCTGCTTCAGGATCAGCAGCCATTGGTTGACCTGGTCGCCGTCCACCGGCTCGGTTTCGGTGCACAGGGTGTCGATGGTCTGCAGCGTCGCCTCGGCGGCGACCGGATTGTCGAGCTTGGAGATCTTCTTGTCGGTGACATCTTTAACGTATTCGTAGGTCATGGTGCTGGCTCCGGGCGCACGGCGCCCTTGCGATGGACTAAGCGGTGGAGGCCGCGACCGCCACGGCGGTCGCGGATGCGATCACTCTTCGAGCACCGAGAAGTGGGTCTGGCCCGGCCATACGCCCGACATCTCGATGTGGCGCTGGCCGCTCAGCCACTGCCCCAGCGGCCGCGCCCAATGACGGCGGTAGTGATCGGAATTGACCAGGCCGACGAAGGTCACGTGGAGATCGATGTCGGTGGCGTCGAGCGGGATGTTGCCGATCGTGCGCGACAGGCCGCCGCTGATCTCGAACTGTTCGCGGCGCTGGCCGTTGGGCGTGTTGTAGGTCAGCAGGATGCGGGTGATGTAGGTGCTGCCGGGACGGTTGTTGAAGAAGATCTGGAAGCCGCCGAGCTTGCCGATCCAGTTCGGCATCAGCAGGCGTCCGTCGAAGGAAGCGAACGAATAGGCGATCGGCACCGGTTCGACCGGCCGCGTGTTGGCCTGGTCCGGCCACAGGTGGCGGTCGACGTCGCGCGCCTTGCGGATCGAACTGAACGAGCCTTTGCCGCTGGCGCCGCCGAGCATTTCCTGGACCGCGCTGGCGCGGCCGGCGATCGAGAACGAGGCATCGTCGGACTGCGAGCCGACGTTGAGGCCGCTGTTGGCGAAAATCACGTTGGTGACCACGCCGAAGCCCTGGGCGATCTCGCCGCGCCCGCCGAAGCCGACCGACGCGGCCTGCTCGGCCAGCCAGTCGACGCTGCGCTCGACCACCGTCATGTCGTTCAGGAAGGACTCCTGACGCAGCGAGAACTCCGAGGCGATCGAGTTGCTGTTGGCCATCGACCAACTCACTTCCAAGCCGGCCTCGCCCTTGATGCCGGAGTCCGGATCGGTGGCCTCGGCGCTGACGTCGACGCTGGCCTCGGTGCGCGAGACTCTTTCCGACGTCAGCTGCCAGGAGCTCGAGGTCGCGGTGTGCCGGATATCGACATCGGGCAGCCGCTCCCGGACCAATCGGAAGTCGCCCGACTCCGGATCGACGATGCCGACCGCACCGGGTTGGATCTGGGCGTTGAGCGCCCAGTTGCCCCAAAATGCCGGGCGGCTGCGCCGGATCAGGTCGGAAAAGGTGCGGTTCCAGCGGATGCTCATTGAATCTCTCCTGTCGTGGCCTGTTGGCCCGGTGACAGGAAAAACGAACCACGCCCGCGGTTGTGACGCGCCCGGAGTGGCCGCATGCAACCGCCCATGCGCCACCGTCCGGCGCGGCAGCGGCTATGATGCTGCGATCACTGGGGAGGACAGCGGATGAGCCTGTTGGCGCGTATCTTGCGGCACAAGTCGGTGGAACAACTTCAGGCCGACATCGGCAAACGTTCGGATTTCCGCCGCGTGCTCGGGCTATGGCAGCTCACCGCGATCGGCATCGGCGGCATCATCGGCGTCGGCGTGTTCGTACTGGCCGGCCAACAGGCAGCCGAGAACGCCGGTCCCGCAGTCGCGCTGTCGTTCCTGATCGCCGGCATCGCCAGCGCCGCGGCGGCGCTGTGCTACGCCGAATTCGCCGGCATGATTCCGGTCACCGGTAGCGCCTACACCTACAGCTACGCCACCCTGGGCGAGCTCGCGGCCTGGCTGATCGGCTGGGACCTGTTGCTGGAGTACGCCCTGATCGTGGCGGTGGTGGCGATCGGCTGGTCGGGCTATGTGCAGGTCCTGCTGGAAGGCGTCGGCATCCATTTGCCGGTGTGGGCGCAAGGCGCGATGGGCACCGGCGAAGGCCGGGTGTTCAATGTGATCGCCGCCGGCGTCACCCTCGCCGTCTCGGCGCTGCTGGTGTTCCGCACCGAGTGGGGCGCACGCTTCAACACCCTGATCGTCGCGATCAAGGTGCTGGCGGTGCTGCTGGTGATCGGCGTGGGCGTGTTCTACATCGACACCGCCAACTGGACGCCGTTCATTCCCGAGCGCGTGATCGGCGCCGACGGCGTCGGCCACTTCGGCTTCGCCGGTGTCGGCACCGCGGCGGCCGTGGTGTTCTTCGCGGTGTTCGGCTACGACACCCTGACCACCGCGGCCGAGGAATCCAAGAACCCGCAGCGCGACCTGCCGCGCGCGGTGCTGCTGTCGCTGGGCGTGTCGATGGTCCTGTACCTGGCGGTGTCGCTGGTGCTGACCGGTATCGCCCACTACTCGACCCTGGGCGGCGACGCGCCGGTGTCGGACGCGTTCGCCGCGCTGGGCCTGCCGTGGATCGCCAAGGCCATCGCGTTCTCGGCGGTGATCGGCATCGCCAGCGTGCTGTTCGCCTTCATGCTGGGCGCGGCGCGGATCTGGTTCTCGCTCGCGCGCGACGGCCTGCTGCCGGGCTGGTTCGCTAAGATCCACCCGCGCTACGGCACCCCGCACCGCCCGACCATCGCCCTGGGCGTGTTCACCGCCCTGGTCGCCGGCCTGCTGCCGATCGGCGAGGTCGCCAAGCTGGTCAACATCGGCGTGCTGTCGGCCTTCATCGTGATCTGCGCCTCGGTGTGGCTGCTGCGGGTGCGCAAGCCGGGCCTGCACCGTGCGTTCCGCACCCCGCTGGTCCCGCTGATCCCGATCGTCGGCATCGGCTTCTCGATCTGGCTGTTGTCCGAACTGCAGGCGATCACCTGGCTGATCTTCGTGATCTGGCTGTCGCTGGGACTGCTGGTGTACTTCGGCTACGGCATCCGCCACAGCAAGCTGGCGCAGGAACAGCAAAGCGCCGGCTGAGTTTCGCTGGGATGGAGACGGCGGCTCTGCGGGGCCGTCGTCGTCGCTGGGTTTTCGCGATCGCGGCTTACGCCGCTCCCACAGAAAGCGGTGCGACTCTCACCGTGGGAGCGGCGTAAGCCGCGATCGCGCCACCACGACACACCGCGCACGCAAGGCACGCTGCCCGCTGGCCGCTAGCGCGGCGCCACATACCCGCCGGGCACCCCTTCCGGCGACAGCACCAACTGCCACAGCTGCGCATGACGGCTGCGGAAGCTGGCCATGGCGCCGGCCAGGTAGAAGCGCCACATGCGCTTGAAGCGCTCGTCGTAGCGCGCGTCCAGCTCCGGCCAGGCGCGCTCGACGTTGCTGCGCCAGGCCTGCAAGGTCAGGTCGTAGTCGGCGCTGAAGTTATGCCAGTCCTCGATCACGAAGCGCTGCTCGACCGCCGCGGCGATCTGTTGCGCCGAAGGCAGCATCGAATTCGGGAAGATGTACTTGCCGATCCACGGATCGGTGTGGGTAACCGACTGGTTGCCGCCGATGGTGTGCAGCAGGAACAGGCCGTCGGGTTTCAGGCAGCGCCGCGCGGCGTCGAAATAGACGGCGTAATTGCGCACGCCGACGTGCTCGAACATGCCCAGCGAGAACACCCGGTCGAAGCGCGGGTCGGCCTCGCCGCTACCGCTGTCGCCCAGCGCGCCCTCGCCCAGATCGCGGTAGTCCTGCAACAGGATCTCCACCGGCAGCCCCGCGCACAGCTCGCGTGCGTACTCGGCCTGCTCGCGCGAGATGGTCACGCCGACGCCGCTCACCCCGTAGCGTTCGGCGGCGAACTTCAGGCCCTCGCCCCAGCCGCAGCCGATGTCGAGCACGCGCATGCCCGGAAGCAGGCCCAGCTTGCGGCAGACCAGGTCGAGCTTGGCCTCCTGGGCGGCGTCCAGATCGTGCAGCGGCGCGCCGTCGCGGTCGCGCCAGTAGCCGCAGCTGTAGACCAGGCGCGAGCCCAGCATGGCCCGGTAGAGGTCGTTGCCCAGGTCGTAGTGGCGTTCGCCGACGGTGAAGGCGCGCTTGCGGCTCTGCAGGTTGATCAGATGCGCGCGCAGGCCGTCGAACAGCGCGCTCCAGCCGTGCACGCGTTCGTCCACGTGCGCGCGCAGCAGGCGGAACAGCATCCCGTCCAGCGACTCGCAGCGCCACCAGCCGTCCATGTAGGACTCGCCCAGGCCCAGGGAGCCCTGGGCGATCACGCGCGAAAAGAAATGCTCGTCGTCGACCTGGATGTCCCAGGGCCGATCGCCGCCGACGCGGACGTCGGCTAGCGCCAGCAAGGCTACGACGCGATTGCGCAACGTGGCGGGCATGGGGGCCTCGGGGGGGCGGGGCTAGCGGCTAGCTAGTACTAGTAAATAGTCGCTAGGAATTAGTAATGGTAGTGAGTGGCGAGAGTGGGAATGGCTGGCGGGGGGCTATTTGCTATTTGCTATTTGCTATTTGCTATTTGCTATTTGCTATTTGCTATTTGCTATTTGCTATTTGCTATTTGCTATTTGCTATTTGCTATTTGCTCGTTACTGGCCCCGGCGAACAGCGTCTTGTAGGCCGGCGCCACGAACGGCAGCAGCACGCTGGCCGGCACTTCCACGGTCTGGGTGCCGTCGGAGTACGGGCCGACCTCGTAGGGCGGGAACACGAAGCGCAGTGCGGTCATCTTGCCGTCGACTGCGACCACCGGTTCGAACAGGGCGAAGTTGGCCGGGTCGGCGCCGGTGCCGTCGTCGATCATGCGGCCGGCGTTCTCGACGACTTCGGCGCGCTCGGCCGGCGCCAGGTCGTCGGCATCGACGCGCTGCGACAGCGCCGAATGCAACTGCTCGCGCACGTAACGCGAGATCGCGTCCCAACCCTTCTTGTCCGGCACCAGGTCGGTGGCCCGGAGCAGCTTGTTCTGCTGCGGCAGCCACACGAAGCGTGCGATCAGCGGCGAGCCGTGAGCGCCGCCGGTGTAGCTGCTGCCCTCGGCGGCGACCGCGACCAGGCTCGGCGAATCCAGCACCTCGGTGAAATTCAGCGACAGGTCGTAGGGCGCGCTGCCCTCGCCTTTCTTGCGCGCCTGCGCGGCCTCGATCAGGTCGGTGCGGGCGGCGTCGGCATAGCGCTTGAGCTCGGTCGCCAGGCCCGGGTACTTCGCGGCCGGGGTCTGGTAACTGATGCCGATCACGTAGTCGGGCGTGGTCTCGGCCACGTCCTTGAGTTCGACCTCAGGCACGGCCGCGGCGGTGGCGGCGGCTTCGGGCGTCGTGCCCGGCGCCGTGGCGGTCGTGGGGGTGGCGGCCTCGCGCTTGCACGCGACCATGGCCAGGCAAAGCACGGTAACGGCGACGGCGCGCCGGGCGACGACATACTTCATGGGGGGCAGTCCTTTGGTGTTCCGCGGACATTATCGTCCAAACCGTGATGCCCACATGTAAATGCGCGACGAAATTGCGCTACGCGCGGCGACCGGTCACCACTGGGTGCGGTGCGGCAGCAGCCCCTGCAATTCGGCGTCGGTCAGGTTGCGCCACTGGCCGGGCTTGAGGTACGCCAACTTGACGTTGCCGATGCGCACCCGCATCAGCTGCTTGACCCGGAAACCGAAGTACTCGGCCATCAGCCGGATCTGTCGGTTCAGGCCCTGCACCAGCACGATCCGGAAACCGAAGCGGTTGAGCTTGCCGGTCTTGCACGGCAGCGTGATCTGGCCGTGGATCGGCACCCCGCGGCTCATGCCGCGCAGGAACTCCGGGGTGACCTCGTGGTTCACCGCGACCAGGTATTCCTTCTCCAGCTTGTTCTCGGCGCGCAGGATCTCGTTGACGATGTCGCCGTTGCTGGTCAGCAGGATCAGGCCCTCGGACTCCTTGTCCAGGCGCCCGATCGGGAAGATCCGGCGCTCGTGGCCGACGAAGTCGACGATGTTGCCCTTGACCGAGGACTCGGTGGTGCAGGTCACGCCGGTCGGCTTGTTGAGCGCGATGTAGACGTGCTGGCGCTGGCCCTTGATCGCGGCGCGGGTGCGCAGCTTCTGGCCGTCGACCAGCACCTCGTCGTCCTCGCCGACCTCCGCGCCGATGCGGGCGCGGACGCCGTTCACGGCCACCCGGCCCTCGGCGATGAGGCGGTCGGCCTCGCGTCGCGAGCAATGGCCGGTGTCGCTGATGTGTTTGTTCAGGCGCATGCGGGAGTGGTCGCGGGGGGCGCGGGTCGGGGACGGGCGCGCATGCTGTCACACCTTGGGCTGCGCTGCAGCGTCGGCTCAGCCCAGCAGGTCGGAAAATTCAGGATGGCGCTCGATCCAGGCCGCCGCGTAGGAGCAGGCCGGGCGCACCTTGAGGCCGGCGGCACGGGCGTGTTCGAACGCCGCCCGGACCAGGTGTCCGGCGATGCCGCGGCCGCCGATGGCGTCCGGCACCCAGGTGTGGGTGATCACCAGGTGGTCGCCGTCCAGGCGCGAGTCGAGGTAGGCGATCTCGCCGTCGACGGTGGTGGAGAAGCGGCCTTGAGCGGCGTCGTGCTGGATGTCGGGCATATAGGTTCCTGGTGGGGGGGACGGAGCCCGCGCCTGGCGGGCTCCGTATACGTCGGCTCAGCGATTATCGCGCTTGCCCTGGTTACGTCGATCCTGGGTGCCGATACTGCCCTGGATCGCCTGCATCCGGCTCTCGGCGGCGTGCAGTTCCTCGGCCTTGGCCTCGGCGCCCGGCGATTGCGCGCCCTGCTTCGGGACTTGGCCGTGCTGCGAGTCCAGCTGCTGCCAGGGCGGCGGTTGGCGGTCGTGCTCCTGCTTGGCCTCGAGCAGCTGGCGGGTGTTGGCCAGGGCCTGCTCGGGGGTGATCGGACTGCCGCGCTCGGCCTCGCTGGCCTCGGCGTTCGCGGCTTCCTCGCCCGATGCCGACGCCGCGGGCGCGAGCGGCTCCGAACGCGGCCGGGTCGGCACCGGTGCCGAGGCGGTGGCCGGCTTCTCGACCGGAGCCTTGGCGGCCGGCGCGCGCGCGGCGACGGTCGGGACGGCGACGGCCGAGGTCGCGGCGGGCGCGGTGGCG
This sequence comes from Lysobacter sp. Root667, assembly GCF_001427715.1. Lineage (NCBI taxonomy): Bacteria > Pseudomonadati > Pseudomonadota > Gammaproteobacteria > Lysobacterales > Lysobacteraceae > Lysobacter > Lysobacter sp. Root667. Next base: position 77,602 of record NZ_LMHF01000013.1, on the reverse strand, counting down.
CTCGGGGTCACGGCCGGGCCGGCCGGGCTGCGACGCGGGGCCGGCTTCGCCGCGGGCGCGGCGCTGGGCTGCGCTGCGACCGGCGTCCGGGACGGCGCCTGCTTCGGCGACGGCTTGGCGGCGGCCCTGGGCACGGGTGTCTGCGGCGCGGTCTTCTTGAGCTCGGGCTTCGGTAGCGCCTGCTTGGCGACGGGCTGCCTGGCGACGGGCTTCTCGGCTACGGGTTTCTTGACGGCCACCTTCTTCACAGCCGCCTTCTTCACGGCCGCCTGCTTGGCCATGGGCTGCTTCGACGCCGCTTTCTTGGCCACGGGTTTCTTGACGGCGGCCTGCTTGGCGGTGCGCTTGACGGCCTTCTTCGCCGTCTTGGCGGCCGGCTTGGCGACCGCGGTGCGCTTGCTCGCCGTCTTCTTCACGACCTTCTTGGCCGCTTTCTTCACGGTCTTCTTGGCCGCCGGCCGGGCGGCCTTCTTCACGGCCTTGCTCGTCGCCGGTTTCGCAGTCTTGCGCGCCGGCGCCTTTGCGGCGGTCTTGCGGACCGTTTTCTTGGCGGCGGCCTTGCCGGCCGCGGCCTTCTTGACGGTCTTGGCGGCTTTCTTGGTCGCCATGCCTTGCCTCCTGTCGTGTCTCCGAACGGACGGCGGCGCGGTGCCACCGCTACCCAGGTGGTAGCACGCGGGGCATTCAAGCCGGGTGAGCGAGGACCCGGCCGACACGCCCCATCGCGTCAGCCCCGGCGGGCCCTGGACGGCCAGCGTTGACGCCGTGCGTCACATATTCGGGGTGATGGAGGCCCCAAACGCTGGCACAGTTTCTGCGTCGTTCCCGTTACCAGAGGGAAAGCGAACGAGAGGAAAGGGCCATGTCGATGAACCTGCCCATGAACGCCGTCAGCGATGACGTCCTGGTCACCCGCCTGTACGACCTGGTCCGCGCCGGCGAAGGCGATGCCCAGGAACTGATGCAGCTCGACGCCGCCATCTACGGCCGCCTCGCCGAAGCCTATGGCGAGACCATTCCGGAACTGGAAACCCTGCCCCGCATCGAAAACCGCTGGGCCGCCTGAACCCGTCTACGAGGGACGGGCGCGATCAGCGGAATTGGGGGTTTGTTAGCTGCTGCAGGAAGAACGGGCCGATCCGCGAATCCACCAGCAGCATGAACAGCACGCCGTAGATCGCGCCCGATAGATGGGCGCTGTGGTTGACGTTGTCGCCGCCGCGCCGATCCATCCAGAACGAATAGCCCATGTAACCGACCGCGTACACGATCGCCGGCATCGGGATCGGTATGTAGATCAGCGTCCAGGGCGCCAGCAGGATAAAGGCGAACAGCACCGCCGAGACCCCGCCCGAGGCGCCCAGGCTGCTGTAGTTGGCGTCGTTGCGATGGCGCAGGTAGGTCGGCAGGATCGCGACGATGATCGCGGTCACATAGAAGAACACGAAGCCCAGCGGCCCTATCAGCGTGTCCAGCACCGGTTCGATCTGGCTGCCGAAGAGGTACAGGGTCAGCATGTTGAACAGCAGGTGCGGCCAGTCGGCGTGGATGAAGCCGTGGGTCAGCAGGCGCTCGTACTGGCGCTGCCGCTCCACCGCCGGCGGCCACAGGATCAGCCGCTGCATCAGTTTGGGTTTATCGAACGCCAGCCACGACACCAGCACGGTCACGGCGATCAGGACGAAGGTCAGCATCGGGCGGAATCTCGCGCTTGCGCTCAGGCGGCTCGGTAGTGGTCCTGCATCGGGTAGCGGCGCGCGTATAGAGCGAACGCGGCCGCGGCGACGAAGGCGAAGCCGGCGAAGAAGAACATCAGGAACGCGTTTTCGCTGAGCCCGGTGCCGGCGATGTGCGAGGTCACGGCCGGGTTGCGCACCGCGGCGTTGGTCAGCATCACCCACAGGTTGCCGAAGGTGCTGGTCAGGTACCACAAGGCCATGATCACGCCCTTCATCGCATGCGGTGCCTGGCTATAGGCGAATTCCAACGCGGTCGCCGAGACCAGGATCTCGCCGAAGGTCAGCAGGACATAGGGAACGACCTGCCAGGCCAACGACATGGGGTGGCCTGCGTCCATATACAACTGCAGCACCGCCGCGACGATCCAGGACAGGCCCGAGATCGCGATGCCGAAGCCCATGCGCCGCAGCGGCGTGGGATTGAGGCCGACCCGGCGCAGCGCCGGATACAGCAGCAGGTTGTTGAACGGGATCAGCAGCATCACCAGCAGCGGATTGATCGCCTGCATCTGCGAGGCCGCGGCGCGCGCGCCGCCTTCGGCGGAGATCAGCCAGCTGGGCCACCACCATAGGTCGGTCGGCACCACCATCTTCTGGCCCTGCAGCACCCAGGTCGACGCCTTCTGGTCGAACAGCGACCAGAACGGGGTCACCAGGGCGAACACGATCACGATACGCAGCACCGCGCGCACGCCGTCGACGGCTGCGTCCGCATGCTTGCCGCGCGCGCGGTCGAGCTGCAGCGAAATGCCGTAGCCGCCGAAACCGATCAGCAGGCCCAGCGCCAGGCAGGCGCTTTTGACGAAGCCCATCGCCGGCACGAAGCTCAGCGACAGCGCGCCGATGGCCAGCGCCACGCCCAGGCCGGCCACGATCGCGCCGGGGTTGCCCTGCCCGGCGACCTTGCCGCTCAGCGCGGTGCGGGCGACGTTGAAGAACGAATCCGGATCGGGCGCCTCGCGGGTAGGCGGTACCCGCACGTAGCGGTTCCGGCCCAGCCAGAAGATCAAGGTGGCCAGGAACATCAGCGCGCCGGGAATGCCGAAGGCGATGCTGGGGCCGTACTCGCGCAGGAAGATCGGCATCAGCAGGGACGCGAACAGCGAGCCGAAGTTGATCGTCCAATAGAACGCGTCGAACACCAGCTTGGCCTTGTGCTTGTTGCTCTGGTCGAACTGGTCGCCGCAGAACGACACCACCAGCGGTTTTATCCCGCCCGCGCCGAAGGCGATCAGGAACAGGCCGGTGTAGAACCCGGTCTGGCTGTGCTCGAACATCGCCAGGCAGGCGTGGCCGGCGCAGTAGATCAGCGAGAACCAGATGACGGTGTTGTACTTGCCGAAGTAGCGGTCGGCCAGCCAGCCGCCCAGCAGCGGGAAGAAGTAGGTGCCGATCATGAAGCTGTGGAACACCTCCTTGGCCAGGTGCTCGCGCTCGGCCAGGTCGGAGGTGGACGCCAGCAGCAAGGTCCCGACCAGGAACGAGGTCAGGATGTTGCGCATGCCGTAGAAGCTGAAGCGCTCGGCCGCCTCGTTGCCGATGATGAAAGCGATCTGGCGGGGCATCCGCCCCTGCGAATCGGCAATGGCGGTGGCGGCTTGGCTCATCTACGACGGTCCTGCGGTTGCGGTCCGCTAAGCCTAACCGATCGTCGCAGCCGCACCGCCGGGGCCGGGGCCGCCCTTCGGCGGGCGGCGGCGGACGGCGCCGCATCCGGCCCGATGCGGCACAGCCCGGCTCGGGCCGGCTTGTCTGACCAGCAGGTCAGGCCGGCTTTTCAGGCCGCGCTCAGGCCCATTCGCTCAGGCCTTCGCGCTCGTACAGGGTCCGGAACGAAGGCCGCGCCTTCATGCGCCGGGCCAGCTCCCCCAGGTGCGGCCAGTCGTGCGCGGGGCGCGGGGTGTTGCGGCTCCAGCGCATCAGCATGGTCAGGTAGAAATCGGCGATGCCGGGCGCCTCGCCCAGCAGGTAGGGGCCGTGCTCGGCCAAGTGGGCGTCGATGCGCTGCCAGGCCGCCTCGACGCGCTCGGCGATCGAGGCGCGCACCGCATCGGGCTCGGCGCCGGCGATGTCGCCCGGGTACCACCACAGCCGCAGCGGCGACTGCACGGCATTGGCCAGGTACAGCATCCACTGGTAGTAGCTGCCGCGGCGCGGGTCGGACGGCAGCGGCGCGAAGCCGGCCTCGGGATGGCGGTCGCCGAGCAGCAGCAACAGGCCGGCGGTTTCGTGGAGCGCCTCGCCGTCGACGATCAGGGTCGGAATGCGGCCGGCAGGATTCAGCGCCAGATAGTCGGGACGCCGGTGCGCGCCGCTGTCGATGTCGGTCAGGCGCAGTTCGTGCGGCTGGTTCAGTTCGATCAGCAGCCAATGCACGACCAGACTGGCGGCGCCGGGCGAATAATAGAGCGCGTACATGCGGTCGATCCTGCAGGCGGCGGAGCAGTCTATGCCAGCCGCGCATCCGTACGCACGCGCGTGGAACGCGACCCCGCATGTGCTGACGCCGGCTGTCAGTAGTGTGCAAGCGATGCACAGCTGCGGCAGCAAGGCTCCGTTACCATTCGGGCTGACCTGGGAGACCCCGCATGACCCGCACGCTACTGCTCGCCGCGCTGCTCGCCACCGCCCTGCCCGCCGCGGCCGATACCTCGCTCAGTACCGTTGCCGAACGCAGCGGCTTCATCAAGACCGGCCGCTACGACGAGGTGATCGCCCTGTGCGAGGCCTATGCCCAGCGCTACCCGGACGCGGTGCGCTGCAGCGACTTCGGCAACTCGCCCGAAGGCCGGCCGATGAAGGTGCTGATCGTGTCGCCGGCCGGCGCCTTCACTGCGCAGGCGGCCAAGGCCAAGAACCTGCCGGTGACCCTGATCCAGGGCGGCATCCACTCCGGCGAGATCGACGGCAAGGACGCCGGCTTCCTGGCCCTGCGTCAGGCCCTCGACGGCGAGGCGGCGCCGGGCGCGCTGGCCAAGCAGGTGCTGCTGTTCGTGCCGGTGTTCAACGTCGACGGCCACGAGCGCTACGCGCGCTGGAACCGACCCAACCAGCGCGGTCCGGAGGAAATGGGCTGGCGCACCACCGCCCAGAACTACAACCTCAACCGCGACTACCTCAAGGCCGACAGCGCCGAGATGCAGTCCATGCTCAAGCTGGTCGGCGAATGGGACCCGCTGGTCTACGTCGACCTGCACGTCACCGACGGCGCCAAGTTCGAACACGATGTTTCGATCCAGGTCGAACCGGTGAAATCCGGCGACCTGCCTTTGCGCAAGGCCGGCATCGCGCTGCGCGACGGCGTGATCGGGCAGCTGGCCAAGCAGGGCTCGCTGCCGCTGCCGTACTACCCCTCGTTCGTGCGCAACGACGACCCCTCCTCCGGTTTCGAGGACGCGGTCGCGCCGCCGCGCTTTTCGCACGGCTATTTCCAACTGCGCAACCGCCTGGGCATGCTGGTCGAAACCCACTCCTGGAAGGACTACCCGACCCGGGTGCGGATCACCCGCAACACCATCGTCGCCGTGCTCGAAGGCGTCGCCGCCAACGGCGCGGCCTGGCAGCGCGAAGCCGCCGCCGCCGACCAGCGCGCGGCCAAACTCGCCGGCCAGCCGGTGGCGCTGGACTACAAGGCCGGCGCCAGGACCCGCACCGTCGCCTTCCGCGGCTACGCCTACACGCGCACGCCGTCGGAGATTTCCGGCGCGCTGATGACGCGCTACGACGAGAACACCCCGCAGGTCTGGAACCTGCCGATGAAGGACGACGTCCAGCCCAGCCTGACCCTCAAGGCGCCGCGCGGCGGCTACCTGGTGCCGGCCGCGCACGCGGCCTGGGTCGCGGCCAAGCTCGACGTGCACGGCATCGCCTACCGTCGCCTCGACGGCGCCCTGCCCAAGGCCCGGGTCGAAACCTTCCGCGCCGACCAGGCCGACTTCGCCGCGCAATCGGTCGAAGGCCACCAGCGCCTGACCGCCAGCGGCGATTGGAAGCCGGAAGTCCGCAACGTCGCCGCCGGCGCCTTGTTCGTGCCGATCGCCCAGCCCAAAGCGCGCCTGGCGATGGCGCTGCTGGAACCGCAGGCGCCGGACGCGCTCGCCGCCTGGGGCGAGTTCAACAACGCCTTCGAGCGCAAGGAGTACATGGAGGACTACGTGGCCGAGGACGTCGCCCGCGAGATGCTCGCCGCCGATCCCAAGCTCAAGGCCGCGTTCGAGCAGAAGCTGAAGTCCGACCCGGCCTTCGCCAAGGACCCGCAGGCGCGGCTGGAGTTCTTCTACCGCCGCCACTCGTCCTGGGACGACAGCTACCGCCTGTACCCGGTGCTGCGCATCGGCACGGTGCCGCGTTGAGCCAGCGGGCGGCCAGCCGGCCCGCGCTGCGCCACCTCGTCGCGCGGCTGCTGACGACCGTCGCCGTGCTGGCGGCGGTCGCGGCCGCGCCGGTCCATGCCGCCGGACGCAAGGCGCATTCCTCCGGTCGCGACCCGGCAGACCGCATAGGCTCGGCAAGCATGCTCTCCGTCGTCACCCTCAACCTCTGGCACGACAAGGGCGATTGGCCGGCGCGGCAGCGCCAGATCGTCGCCGAACTGCGCCGACTGCAGCCCGACGTGATCGCGCTGCAGGAAGTGCTGCAGCACGAGAACCTGCCCAACCAGGCGCAAACCCTGGCCGACGCCCTGGGGTACCGCGCCTACTTCGTCTCGGTCGACACCGCCGACGCGCCGCGCCGCTACGGCAACGCGATCCTGAGCCGGCGCCCGCTGCTGGCGCTGGACTGGAAGCCGCTGCAGCCCGCCGACGACTACCGCACCGTCGCCCATGCCCGCATCGCCGTGGACGGACGCACGGTCAATCTCTACGCCACCCACCTGCACTACAAACCCGAAGGCGGCGCGATCCGCAAACGCCAGATCGACGACCTGCTGGCCTACATCGACGCCAGCGCCGACGGCGCGCCCAGCCTCGTCGCCGGCGACTTCAACGCGCCCGAGCACGCGCCCGAGTTCGCCCAATTCCGCCAGCGCTTCGATAACGCCTACGGCCGCCTGCACCCGGGCATCGCCGACGACGCGCGCGAGCACAGCACCCTCAACCTCAACCAGTACGCGCCGCTGCGCATCGACCATATATGGTACGAACCGGCGGCGTTCGCGGCCGAATCGGCGCAGATCCTGTTCAGCGCGCCCGACGCCGACGGCGTCTGGGCTTCCGACCACTACGGGGTGCATGCCCTGCTGCGGATGCTGCCGCCGCCGGGGCGCTGAGCGAGCGCTCGTAGGACGCTGACAGCCGCGGTTGCGCCGCGGGGCGATGGCCTCCTCGCTTTCTGTAGGAGCGGCGTAAGCCGCGACCGCGCCATCGCAACTACGACGAATGGCGCAGTGCAGCGAGGGATGCCGGTCGCGACTCACGTCGCTCCTACCCCGAAGCGGCAAGCGGTTTCGATGGCGTCGTCGCGCGCACGACGCCCTCCTCCCGATCAGCGCTCCATGTATTTCCAGTTGCGCTGCTTGCCTTCGGCCAGCCATTCCACCGTCTGCTCGACGCGCTTGAGCCGGGTCGCCTCGCGCTTGGCCTCGGTGATCCATTCCACGTACTCGCGGCGATGGCTGGGCGCGAACGCATCGAAGGCCTTGCGCGCCTTGGCGTTCTTCTTCAGCGCCGCGGCCAGGTCCGGCGGCACCTCCACCGGCGGCTTGGGCGTCGCGCTCTTGCTCGAAGACCGCTTCACGCCGGCGTCGATCAGGGCCATGGCCTGCTTCACATAGCCGGACAGCACACGCTTGCCCGGCAGATCCTTCACGCCGGTCAGGCGTCCGAACTGGCCCATGGCCTCGTCGCCCTTGCTGCCGTCCGGACCGACAATATGGGCGCCCTGCCAGAAACCGAAGCTGGCGTGCTGCTTGAACGCGGCCATGCCGCACAGGATCCGGCCGTGGTAGACGAAGCTGGGCATGCCCCACTTCACGGTCTCCTCGACCTCGGGGCAGGCGCTGCGGATCACGCCGCGCAGATGGGTGAGCAGCGGCCGGGCGAACTCCGCCGATCGGGCGATGTAGGCGTCGATGCGCGGATCGGGCTGGCCCATGACGGCCTCCGTGGCGAAGACGGCCTTATTCTGCCCCGCTCACTCCGCCAACGGCCACTGCCCCAGCACAGTGTAAGCGTTGCGGCTGCCGAGCTGGCTGTGGATCAGGGCGAAATCCGCGACCCGCCAGCGGATCGGCTCGACCGCGACCGGCGGATGCAGCGGGCCGGCGGCGTCGCGCACGATGGTCACGTGCGGCGTCAGGCCATGCCCGCCCTCCACCCGCACGCCGCGTTTGGCCAGGGCCACGCCGAGCCGCTCCCACAGCGCCTGCAATCCGGCCGGCGTGCGCTCGCAGCCCAGCCACCACGGAATCAAGCGATTGCGGAAACTGCCGGCGCGGTCCAGGCACAGGTCGAACGCGTTCGCGGCGACATCGGCCGCGGCCGCCTGCGCGGCTTGCGCGCGCTCCTCCTGGAAACGGTCGGCATCGCCGAGGAACTGCAAGGTCAGGTGATAGCGATGCGCGCCGATCAGACGGCCGCCGGCGTCGTGACGCTGACGCAGGGCCGAGGCGAGCTCGGCCATGCGTTCGCGCGTGGCCGCATCGGGCAGCAGGGCGAAGAACAAACGGTGGATATCGGCAGACGCCGCGGGCGCTGCGCCGAACAGGTTCTGTTGCATGTCCGGCAGTTTAGCGCCCGCGGCCTGCGACCGACTCAGCTCTTCGGCGCGGCAGCGGCGACCACCGGCGTTTCCGCCTCGCGCTTGCGCGTGTCCTCGATCAGCACATCGCGCGCGGCGCGGCGCAGCGACTCGGGGTCGGACTGGCGCAGATCGCCGCTGGCCGGCAGACCGAGCTTGGCCTGCACGTCGGCGATCACGCGCTTGTTCGCGTACGGATGCGGGTGATCGGGCTCATCGTCCTGGCTGCGGTAGAAGCGGTCGATCAACTTGATCCGGGTGTTGTCGGCCTTGGCCAGCTCGACCAGCTTGGCGCGGTATTCCAGCGCCCACGCCGGCATGTCGGGCCAGCGCTTCATGTCGGCGTAGTGCTGGGATTCGTGGCCGAGAAAACTGACCTGGAAGTCCTCGCCCTTCAGGTCGCCGTAGGCCGAGCGCACCGCGTACAGGCCTTCGGGCTTGGCCCAACCGGCCGCGCCGGTGGAACCGCAGGCGCTGTAGTGGGCCCAGCCGCGGCTGAGCCAGCCGTCCATCACGAACACCTTGACCGGTTGTTGTTCGCCGCCGGGCAAGGCGACGGTGTAGTCGCGCTCCTCCTGCTCGCCCCACAGGAACAGGTCGTACAGCGGCGGCGTGCGGCCCTGCAAAGGATGCAGCCCGCTGGCGCGCAATTTGACGTTGATCCGTTCGCTCAAGGCGTCGAAGGCCTCGTCGCCGTCGGCCGGCGGCTGCTCGCCGATCGCGGCGGCCAGATCGGCCTTGAGTTTGGCGTCCTCGGCGGGCCGCTGGGCCGGGTCGCGGACCGCATGCCACCAGTAGCGCTGATAGATATCGAGCACGCGCCGGGCCAGCGGATCGCTGACCTCGCCGGCCGGCGGCGGCGGCGAATTGCGCTCGTGACGATCGAGCATGCAGCTGCGGAACGCCGTGTCCTTGGCGTTGAACTGTTCGGCCGGCGCCGCCTTCAAGGCCGTCAATGCGGTCGGCACGTCGGCGCGCAGCGAGGCGCCGATCGCTTCGCTGACCGCCTTGGCGGCGAGCGGGCCGCTGGGCTCCGGCGTCGGCGCCGGGGTCTCGGCGGAACCGCCCAGCGCCCAGGCCATCAGCAGGGGCAAAGCGGTGGCGGCGGACAACAGGGAAAGTTTCATCGCGAAGACTCCAAAGGCGCGGGGGGCGCGTTGGAGCCATTAGGCCGCGATGGCGGCGTGCCGGTCTTGTACGTACTTGATCTGCAGCCGCAGCCGCGCCGGCGTGCAGCCGGCATGGGCGACGACGATCCGGTGCAGATGGCTCTGATCGGCGAAACCCGCCGCCGCGGCCACCTCGGCCAGTGGCAGCGCGCCGCCGAGCAACTGCAGGGCGCGACGCCAGCGCGCCTCGCGGCGCAAGGCGCGCGGCGACATGCCATAGCTGCGGCTCAAAGCGCGGCTGGCGTGCTCGGCCGAGACGCCGAGCCCGCGCGCGAGCACGGCGATGTCGTGTTCGGACTCGGCCATGGTGCGCAGCAGCTCGCCCTGCCAGTCGGGCAGTTCGACGGCGGCTTGCGGCCGGGCGCAGGCCAGCAGTTCCGACAGGCGCTGCGGGCAACGTTCGAACACCTCGGCCGCCTCGCGCAGGTCGTGCACCTGCCAGGCGCTGGCGGCGAATTCGAAGCTTCCTGGCGCGAGTTCGATATTGATCGCGCTCGCGCCGAGTCCGCCGAAGCGGTCGCCGTGGGCGTGATACGCCGGATGCAGGACCAAGGTGCCGGGTCGGCACGGCAGCGGGCCGTCGATGCTGGATTCGGTGTAGTCGCCGTCCAGCACCAGGGCGGCGTAAGGCGCGCTATGGCGATGCGTCGCCAGGGTCGCTCCGCGCTCGTGGCGGGTGCGGTAGGCCGCGCCGGCAGGATTCACTCGCTCGGCTCCGAGGGTGTGCGTTGCGTGTTTTCGGTTTGGGAACCGCTGCGCTGCGAACCGGCGCGCTCGCCGCCGGAAGCACCGGCACCAGCACCGGCTGCGCCCCAGCGGTTACCCGGCTTGCGCAGGTAATCGGCCAGACCGAGCAGTTGCAGCCCCTGGACCTTGTCGACCACCGGCGCGAATTTGCTCAGATCGTCCGGCGTGTAGCCGCCGGCGCGATAGCTCAGGGTGATGCGGGTGCCGCCGCCGTCGGCCGGCGCCAGGCGGAATTCCATCGCGCCGCTCAGTCCCATGCCCTGCAGCGGGCCCAGCCCGCCGAGCAGGCGCAGGGTCTTGCCGGGATCGACGAAGGCCACAGTCATGTGCAGCGCCTGCCGCTGGCCGTCGAGATTGGCTTCGCAGAAGCAGCCGCCGGCACGCGGCTCGATCGAGAGCCTGGATTGCGCGCCCCACCAGGTGTGGTCCTTCGGCCACCAGCGATCGACGTCGCCGACCAGCGCCTTCCAGGCCGTCGCCTGATCGACCGGCACGACCTGCTCGTTCTCGATGCTGAAACCATTCGCGGCGACATCCTTGACCGCGGCCGAGGCCGCAGCGCTGGTCCCCAGCAGCAGCGCCGCCGCGCATGCTATTGCGATCCGATCCATAGCCGCCATCCTCTCGCCGAGCCCGCGCCGGGCCGATGCGGCGATTAGGAACCGGCGCCGTGCCGGCGCGCAAGCGACGGAAGTCGGGGGTGCCGCATCGGTGGACGTCTGTGGGAGCGGCGTAAGCCGCGATAACGCAGTCGCCCGTCGCTGTGCCCGCCCGGGAAAATCGCGATGACGGCGACGCGACGCTGACTGCGAACGAAACCGACGCGGTGAGTCGGGATGCGCGTCGCGGCTTACGCCGCTCCTACCCCAAGGCCGCTCAACCTTCGAGCAGATCGACCGCTTTGGGGTAGGAGCGGCGTAAGCCGCGATTGCGTAACACCGATCGCGGTGCCATCCAGAGCAAACCGCGACCCAGCACCCTCACCTACCGCCGAGCCCGCTCAGCCCTCGAGCTCGCTCCAACGGCCATAGGCACGGTCGAGTTCGGCCTGGGTCTTGGCGAGTTCGGCGTTGTGCGCCGCCATCGCCGCGGCATCGCGCTGGTAGAACGCGGGCTCGTTCATCTGCGCGGTCAATGCAGCGACGCGTGTTTCCAGGGTTTCGATCAGCGCCGGCAGTTGCTCCAGCTCACGCGCTTCCTTGTAGCTGAGCTTGCGCTTGGCCACCACCGGCGCGACGGCTTCGGCCTTGGCCGGCTCGGCCTTGCTCGCACCCGCAGCGGCCGCGCCCGGCTTGCCCGCGCCGACCGACGCCAGCGGACGCTGGCGCAGCCAGTCGGTATAGCCGCCGACGTATTCGCCGACCCGCCCCTCGCCTTCCATCACCAGGGTCGAGGTCACCACGTTGTCGAGGAAGTCGCGGTCGTGGCTGACCAGCAGCAAGGTGCCCGGGTAATCGCCGAGCAGTTCTTCCAGCAGCTCCAGCGTCTCCACGTCGAGGTCGTTGGTCGGTTCGTCCATCACCAGCAGGTTGGACGGCTGCGCGAACAGCTTGGCCAGCAGCAGGCGATTGCGCTCGCCGCCGGACAAGCGCGTGATCGGCGCGCGCGCACGTTCGGGCGTGAACAGGAAGTCCTGCAGGTAGCCGATCACGTGCTTGCTCTTGCCGCCGACCTCGACGAACTCGCGGCCCTCGGCGACGTTCTCGATCGCGTTCCAGTCCTCGCGCAAGGTCGCGCGGTACTGGTCGAAATAGGCGATCTGCAGCTTGCTGCCTTCGCGCACTTCGCCGGACTTGGGCTGCAGCTCGCCGAGCAGGATCTTGAGCAAGGTGGTCTTGCCGCTGCCGTTGGGTCCGATCAGGCCGATCCGGTCGCCGCGGAAGATCGTGGTCGAGACGTCGCGCAACAGCGGCTTGCCGCCGAAATCGAACGACACCGACTTGGTTTCGACGACCTTGCGGCCGGAGGCTTCGTTCTGGGCGAAATCCATGCGCACGTTGCCGACGGTGTCGCGCCGGGCCTGGCGCTCGACCCGCATCGCCTTGAGCCGGCGCACGCGGCCTTCGTCGCGGGTGCGGCGGGCCTTGATGCCCTGGCGAATCCAGACTTCTTCCTGCGCCAGCAACTTGTCGAACCGGGCGCTCTCCTGGGCCTCGGCGTTCAGGCGCTCCTCGCGGCGACGCACGTAGTTCTCCCAATCGCCGGGCCAGCTGGTGACCTGGCCGCGATCGATCTCGACGATCCGGGTCGCCAGCGCGCGCAGGAAGCGGCGGTCGTGGGTCACGAACACCAGCGCGCTCTGCCAAGACTTGAGGAACTGTTCGAGCCAGTCGATGGCTTCGATGTCGAGGTGGTTGGTCGGCTCGTCCAGCAGCAGCAGGTCCGGTGCCGACACCAGCGCGCGCGCCAGCAGCACGCGCCGCTTCATGCCGCCGGACAGGCCGGAGAATTCGACCTCGCCGTCCAGGTCGAGCCGGGTCAGGGTCTCGGTGACGCGCTGATCCAGGCCCCAGCCCTGCGCGGCCTCGATCTTGGTCTGCACGTTGGCGACCGCATCGGCGTCGTAGGTGTCGGCGTGGGTCAGGTGGTGGTATTCGGCCAGCCAGTGGCCGAGTTCGCCCAGGCCGTCGGCGACCACGTCGAAGACGGTGCCGTTGGCGCCGGGCGGGACTTCCTGTTCGAGCCGGGCGATGCGGGTATTGCCGTCGCGGCGTCCGCCGTCGACCAGGATGCGGCCGTCGTCGGGCTGGATTTCCCCGGCGAGCAATTTCATGAGCGTGGACTTGCCCGCGCCGTTGCGACCGATCAGGGCGATGCGCTCGCCCGGTTCGATGGACAGTTCGACGTTTTCGAGCAGGAGCGGGCCGCCGACGCTGTAGTCGACGTTCTGAACGGTGATCAAAGGCATCCGACCATTGTAGCCGGCGCACGCCCCTGGGCGCCGTCCGGACGCGCACCGGACGCCGGCGCGGCGCATACTGCGGCCTAGCCGCCGGCATCGGGCCGCGGCCACCGCCACCGAATCGAGGAGCCTGCCATGAGCAAGGGCTTGGACCGCAAGAAGGAAACCAAGAAGAAACCGACCAAGACGATCAAGGAAAAGCGCGCCGAAAAGAACGAAAAGAAGGCCACCAAGGGCTTCGCGCCGACCTGATCGGGTCGATCCGATCCGTCGCCACCCGCGCCCGCGCGTTCGCGCGGGCCGCGTACCGGGCCCGCCCGCCTACACCGGCACGCCGCCCACTTCCTCGAACAAGGCCACCAGTTTGGGCCGCTGCAGCAGCCGGCCGGTGTACGCCTGCAAGCTCTCCGGCAGCGCCACGCCGCTGAGCCGTCCCCAGATCAGGGTGCCGCCGATCATCACATCGGCCGCGGTGAAGCGTTCGCCGAACAGGAAGGGGCCATGCCCGAGCTGGCCCTCCACGAACGCCAGCTCCTGCGCGACCGTGCCCCAGCCCACTTCGACCGGCACGGTCTTGCGCTTGAAGATCCAGTCCGAGATCGACGGATCCAGCGCCGCGCTGGCGTGCACCATCAGGGCCAGGTAACGCGGCCGTTCCGGCTCGTCGCCGGCCAGGGCGAGGCGGCCGGTCGAATAGCGGTCGCCCAGGTACAGGCAGATCGCGGCCGTCTCGTTCATGACCTGGCCGTTGATCTCCAGCGACGGAGTCTTGCCCAGCGGATTGATCTTCAGATACGCCGGCTGCTTGTGTTCGCCCTGCTCGCGGTCCAGGCGCACCAGCTCGTAGGGCTGTTCGAGTTCTTCCAGCAGCCAGCGCGGCAGCCAGGAACGTCCGGGAATGAAGTACAGGCGCAGCATCGCCGCGGCTCAGCGATGGCCCAGGTGCAGGGTTTCGTGCTCGGACAGGTCGGTCGGGTCGTTGCTGACCGCACTGATCAGGAAATTCAGCGCATTGCCGACCAGGGTGCCCGGCCCGTCCCAGTATTCGGCGGTGTCGACCGCGACCCGGATCAGGCGCAGTTGCGGGTCGTCCTTGCCGCCGGGGAAGAACAGCTTCATCGCCGGCGACCATATCTCGTCGATCTTGGCGCGGTCGTCGACCAGGCTGGCGGTGCCGGACACCGAGACGTAGACGTTCTTGCCGCGCGAGGCGTAGGCGACATTGACCCGCGGATCGTCGGCGATCTCGCGCGCCTTGGCGCTGTCGGCGGCGGTCGCGAACCACAGGTCGCCGTCGAACTCGACCTGCTGCGTGCCCAGCGGACGGCTCACCAGGCGGCCGTCGGCGGCGTGGGTGGTGAACATCGCGATCTCGACGTCCTCGATCAGGGCGGCGAGCTTGCGCACCGCGGCATTGCGCTCGGTCATGACGGTCTCCTGCGGCGACGCGACGCATCGCCGTGTCCGCATCAGACCGCGGCGGCGGCTAAGGCCGGGTGAAAAAACCGTAGCCGGCGTCGCTAGGCGCCTGTGGCGCGACGTGGCACGATCGCGCCGATGAACAGCCGACCCGCCGCGGAGCAGCACCTGCGCGACCTCGCACGCCTGCGCCGCGTCCGCGACCGGATCGACCGCGAGTACGCGCAGCCGCTCGATGTCGAGGCATTGGCCCAGGGCGTGCACATGTCGGCCGGGCACCTCAGCCGCCAGTTCAAGCTGGCCTACGGCGAGTCGGTCTACGCTTACCTGATGACGCGGCGCATCGAACGGGCGATGGCGCTGCTGCGTTGCGGCGAGCTCAGCGTGACCCAGGTCTGCTTCGCCGTCGGCTGCTCGTCGCTGGGCACCTTCAGCACCCGTTTCACCGAACTGGTCGGGGTATCGCCCAGCGTCTACCGGCGCGAGCAGACGCTGGCGACGCAGGGCATGCCGGCCTGCATCGCCAAACAAGTGACGCGACCGGTCAGGAATCGAGAAGCATCGGCCCCCGAACCCGACCTAGCATGAGGTCTCACCCACCACCTCAGTGACGACACCATGGACCTGCGCATTCACGCCAGCTTTCTTCCCCACTCCGATCCGGAGGCCGCGCTGGCCTTCTACCGCGACACCCTCGGCTTCGAGGTCCGCAAGGACGTCGGCTACAAGGGCCTGCGCTGGATCACGGTCGGCCCGAGCGGCCAGCCCGGCACCTCCATCGTGCTGCACCCGCCGACCGCGACCCCCGGCATCACCGACGAGGAGCGTCGCGTGATCGCGGAGATGATGGCCAAGGGCACCTACGCCATCATCACCCTGGCCACGCCCGATCTGGACGCCACCTTCGCGCGCCTGCAGGCCGGCGGCACCGAGATCGTGCAGGAACCGACCGACCAGCCCTACGGCGTGCGCGACTGCGCCGTGCGCGACCCGTCCGGCAACCTGATCCGGATCAACCAGCTCGCCTGAGCCATTCCACCGAGCCGTACGGCGGCCGCGATCGCGGCCGCCGCAGGCGCCGCTCGCCGGCGGACGCCTACGAACTGCACGACAGCATCGAGCAACCGGCGCGGTCGCGCGCCCACTCGGGGCGGCGCTGCGCATAGGCCTCGCGCCCCGGCTGGTCGTCGTAGGGCCGGCGCATCACGTCCAACAGTTCGTGCACGCCGTCCAGGTCGCCCTGCTCGGCGCGGTCGATGGTCTGCTGGGCCAGGTAGTTGCGCAGCACGTAGCGCGGGTTGGCCGCCCGCATGCGCGCGCTGCGCTCGCCCGCGGGCCATGCGTCGGCGGCGATGCGGGCGCGGTAGCGCAGCAGCCAGGCCAGCAGCGCGGGTTCGTGCTCGGCGCGGCGTTCGGGGCTGTAGAACGCCTGCGCGAACGGCTGCAACGAAGGCTCGGACGACGCTAGGTCGAGATCCGACAGGGCGCGGAACCACAGCGTCATGTCGATCTCGGCCGCGCGCATCAGCTCGCGCAGCGCGTCCATCAGCGCCAGATCCTCGTCGCCGCAGTCGCGCAGGCCGAGCTTGCGCGCGACGACATCGCGCTCGGCCGCGTTCCAGGCTGCGACGTAACGGCGCAGGCCGTCCTGCAGCGGCGCCACGTCGGCGAACAGCGGCGACAGCGCGCCGGCCAGGCGCGACAGGTTCCAGTACGCGACCTGCGGCTGCGCCCCGAAGCGGTAGCGGCGTCCGCCGGCGTCGGTGGTGTTCGGGGTCCAGTCCGGATCGTAGTCGTCGATCCAGCCGTAGGGGCCGTAGTCGATGGTCAGGCCGAGGATGGACAGGTTGTCGGTGTTCATCACCCCGTGCACGAAGCCGACCCGCATCCAATGCGCCATCGTGATCGCGGTGCGCTCGCAGACTTCGGCGAACCAGGCCGCGTACAGGGCTTCGCCGGCGCCGGACAGGTGCGGGAAGTCGCGGCGGATGCAGAATTCTGTCAGGCGCCGCAGCAGGTCGGTCTCGCCGCGCGAGGCCGGCAGTTCGAAATGGCCGAAGCGCAGGAACGAGGGCGCGACCCGGCACACGATCGCGCCGGGTTCGGCCTTGGGGTGGCCGTCGTAGAACATGTCGCGGACCACCTCCTCGCCGGTGCCGACCAGGCTCAGCGCGCGCGTGGTCGGCACGCCCAGGTGGTGCATGGCCTCGCTGCACAGGAACTCGCGCACCGACGAGCGCAGCACCGCGCGACCGTCGGCGGTGCGCGAGTACGGGGTCGGGCCGGCGCCCTTGAGCTGCAGCTCCCAGCGCTCGCCGGCGGCGTTGACGACTTCGCCCAGGCCGATCGCGCGGCCGTCGCCGAGCTGCCCGGCCCAATGCCCGAACTGGTGGCCGCCGTAGTTGGACGCGAACGGCTGCATGCCAGGCAGCAGCGCATTGCCGCCGAACACCCGGGCGAACTCGGGCGAGCGCACGGCGGCCTCGTCCAGGCCCAGGCGCGCCGCCATCTCGGCCGAGTACGCGAGCAGGCGCGGCGCCGCCACCGGCGTCGGCTGCACCCACGAGTACAGCGCGCCGGCGACCTGGCGCACGCCCGGGCCCGGCTCGGGATCACCGGGCAGGTCGCGCACGAAGGCGTTGTCGAAGTCGAAACCGAACATCTCAGCCGAGCACGTCGAAGGGACCGCCGCGCTCCAGTGCGCGCTGGTAGGCGGGGCGCGCGTGGATGCGCTCAAGGAAGGCGCGCATGCGCGGACGGCCGCCGCCGCCGCGCGCGACCGCGGCCTCGACCGGGAAGCTCATCTGGATGTCGGCGATGCCGAAGCGCTCGCCCGCGAACCAGGGGTGGCGGCCCAGTTCGGCCTCGATGTAGTCCAGGTGCAGTTTCAGCTGCGGGCCGACGAAAGCCGCCATCGTCTTGTCGGCGATGCCGCGCGCCACCGGCTTGGCGAAGAACGGCATCGGCGCGCGCTTGATCCGCGCGAACACCAGGCTCAGCAGCAAGGGCGGCATCGCCGAACCCTCAGCGTAGTGCAGCCAGTAGCGGCAGCGCAGCCGCTCCGGCGCGTCGGCCGGCAGCGGCGGCGGCGAGAACCGGTGTTCGCCGTCGTAGCGCTCGGCCAGGTATTCCAGGATCGCGGCCGACTCGGCCAGCACCCGGCCCTCGTCCTCCAGCACCGGCGACTTGCCCAGCGGATGCACCTGGCGCAGCTCCGGCGGCGCCAGCATGGTCTGGGCGTCGCGCTGGTAGCGCACGACTTCGTACGGCAGTTCCAGCTCCTCCAGCAGCCACAGCACGCGCTGGGAACGGGAGTTGTTCAGGTGGTGAACGCGGATCATGGGCGGCTACGCGGTGGGGTCGGCCCCCATGGTAACGGTGCCGGCGCGCCCGGGATTCGGCCCGAAGGCCGCGCATGGCCTAGACTGGCGGCATTCCCCATCGAGAACGCCATTCATGGCCAAGCCCAACTACTCGTTCGAAAAGCGCCAGCGCGAGATCGCCAAGAAGAAGAAGCAGGACGAAAAGGCGGCCAAGAAGGCCGCAGCCAAGGATTCGGGCACGGCGTCCGACAGCAGCGGCACCCCGCCGCGCGACGGCGAACGCGGCAACGGCTGAGCCGCGCAGCGCCCAGGCGGCCGCTGGCGCCCGACCCGGCGCCGCCGCTGCCGGCGCGCGGACCCTGCGTCCGCCCCGACACCCCGGGCCAGGCCATCGCGGCCGTGCCCTGAACTCGCCGCCATGACCGACACGCCCACCCCTGCCCCGCAGATCTGGGTCGACGCCGACGCCTGCCCCGGCGTGATCCGCGAGATCCTGTTCCGCGCCGCCGAACGCGCGCGCGTCCAGGTGACCCTGGTCGCCAACCAATGGCTGCGCACGCCCGGTTCGCGCTACGTGCGCGCGATCCAGGTCCCGTCCGGGCTGGACGTGGCCGACACCGAGATCGTGCAGCGGGTCGCGCCCGGCGACCTGGTGGTCACCCAGGACATTCCGCTGGCGGCGCTGGTGCTGGAAAAGCGCGCGGTCGCGCTGAACCCGCGCGGCGACCTCTACACCGCCGACAACATCGCCCAGCGCCTGTCGATGCGTAACTTCATGGACGAGCTGCGCGGCGCCGGGGTCCAGACCGGCGGCCCGCCGGTGTTCCACGCGCGCGACCGCCAGGCCTTCGCCAACCAGCTCGACCGCTGGATCGCGCAGCGGCCGCGCTGAGCGACCCGGCGAGCGCCGCCGCGCCGTAACGCACACGGCGGGCTCGCCGCCGCGACACCGCCACGCCAGGCAAACACCGAGCCGCCCGACGCGCCCGCGGCGCCGGGTATGCTCGGGGCTTCGTGCCCAGCCGACCCGACCCGATGAGCCCCAGCGCGCGCCGCCGTCCCTTGTCCCGCCTCTCCTGGTGCATGCCGGCCGCGCTCGCCTGCGCCGTCCTGGCCTGCCTGCCGCTGGCCGCCGCCGCGCAAACGTCCGCGCAGGCATCCACGAAAAACGCCGACTGGACCCTGGTCCACGCCGGCCATCTGCTCGACCGTCCCGGCCAGGCCCCGCGCGGCGCCAGCACCCTGCTGCTGCGCGCCGGCCGGGTCGAAGCGGTGCGCGACGGTTACCAGGACGCCGCCGCGTTCGCCGGCGTGCCCGCGGACGCGCAGGTGGTCAACCTGCGCGACCGCTACGTGCTGCCGGGCCTGATCGACTGCCACGTGCACCTGGTCTCGGACAAGGCCGGCGTCGAAGGCCAGCTCGACAGCGTCGCCGGCAGCGTCGCCGACCACGCCTACGAGGCCGCGGTGAACGCGCGCAAGACCCTGCATGCCGGCTTCACCACCGTGCGCAACCTCGGCGACGACGACGGCGTAACCCTGGCCCTGCGCGACGCGGTCGCGGCCGGCAAACTGCCCGGTCCGCGCATCCTCGACGCCGGCTCGGCGATCTCCACCACCGCCGGCCACATGGACCCGACCCTGGGTTTCCGCGAGGAACTGCACGCCGCGCTCGACGTGCACGGCAACACCTGCGACGGCGCCGACGACTGCCGGCGCGCGGTGCGGCGCCAGGTCGCGCGCGGCGTCGACGTGATCAAGATAGCCACCACCGGCGGCGTCAACAGCCGCATCGGCGCCGGCCTGGGCCAGCAGATGTTCGACGACGAGGCGCGCGCCATCGTCGAGACCGCGCACCTGTACCGCAAGAAGGTCGCCGTCCACGCGCACGGCGCCGACGGCATCGCGGTGGCGCTGCGCGCCGGCGCCGATTCGATCGAGCACGGCACCCTGCTCGACCGCGAGGACATCGCCCTGTTCCGCAAGACCGGCGCCTACTACGTCCCGACCTTGTCGACGGTCAACGGCTACAAGGAACGCCTGGCCCGCAACCCCGACGCCTACACCGGCGAGGTCCGGACCAAGATCGAATGGCGCATCGGCATCACCGGCAAAACCCTGGAAGCGGCGGTGCCGGCGGGCGTCAAGATCGCCTTCGGCACCGACGCCGGGGTCAGCCTGCACGGCCGCAACGCCGACGAGTTCGAACTGATGGTCGCCCATGGCATGACCGCGCCGCAGGCGATCCAGGCCGCGACCGTCAACGCCGCCGACCTGCTCGGCCTGTCCGACCAGGTCGGCAGCCTGGAACCGGGCAAACGCGCCGACCTGATCGCGGTCGCCGGCGACCCGCTGCAGGACGTGAGCGTGCTCAAGCGGGTCGAGTTCGTGATGAAGGACGGGCGGGTCGAAAAGGACGCGCGGGCGCGCTGAAGCCGGCGGCCCCGGGGATCTTCCTCCTGCTGGGACTTGCTTCCTGCTGGGCCTTGCTCCCTGCCGGAACCTGCTCCCCTGTTGGAACTGGTTCCCTGCCGGAACCTGCTCCCCTGCTGGGCCTTGCTCCCTGCCGGAACCTGCTCCCTGTGGGAGCGGCGTAAGCCGCGATCGGCCCGCCGGGAGGCGTACGCAGGCGCGCGGGGCCCAATCGCGGCTTACGCCGCTCCCACAGGGCTCCTACAGGAATCCCATTGGACTCCCGCAGCCCCGCAGCCCGCGGCCCCGAACTGCAGCCGCCCTTCACCCTATGCCGAACCCGCCCGATCCCGCACAATCCGCTGTATTTCCCGCACGCTGAGCCGGTGCTCCACCCACGTCCGGTACACTAGGCGGTCTTCCGACCGGCCTCCGCCGGCGCTGCCGAGCCGCCCCATGAGCGCCGAGACGCCCAGTTCCAACGCTTCCGATCCCGCTTCCACCCCCGACGCCCCGTCGCTGAAATTCACCGACCTGGCCCTGTCCGAGCCGCTACTGCGCGCGCTGTCCGACGTCGGCTACGAATCGCCCTCGCCGATCCAGGCCGCGACCATCCCGCCGCTGCTGGAAGGCCGCGACGTGCTCGGCCAGGCCCAGACCGGCACCGGCAAGACCGCCGCGTTCGCGCTGCCGATCCTGGCCCAGATCGATCCCAAGCAGTTCAAGCCGCAGGCCCTGGTGCTGGCGCCGACCCGCGAGCTGGCGATCCAGGTCGCCGAAGCGTTCCAGAAGTACGCCGTGCACCTGCCTGGCTTCCACGTCCTGCCGATCTACGGCGGCCAGAGCTACTACCCGCAGCTGCAGGCGCTCAAGCGCGGCGTGCACGTGGTGGTCGGCACCCCGGGCCGGGTCATCGACCACCTCGATCGCGGCACCCTGGACCTGTCCGAACTGCGTTGCCTGGTGCTGGACGAAGCCGACGAAATGCTGCGCATGGGCTTCATCGACGACGTCGAGAACGTCCTCAAGAAGACCCCGGAAACGCGCCAGGTCGCGCTGTTCTCGGCGACCATGCCGGCGCCGATCAAGCGCATCGCCCAGACCTACCTGAAGCAACCGGTCGAGATCGCGATCAAGGCCAAGACCACCACCGCGGCCAACATCCGCCAGCGCTACTGGTCGGTCAGCGGCGTGCACAAGCTCGACGCCCTGACCCGCATCCTCGAAGCCGAAACCTTCGACGCGATGATCGTGTTCTCGCGCACCAAGCTGGGCACCGAGGAACTGGCCGAGAAGCTGTCCGCCAGGGGCATCTCCGCCGCCGCGATCAACGGCGACGTGCAGCAGGCGCAGCGCGAGAAGACCATCCAGAACCTCAAGGACGGCAAGATCGACGTCCTGGTCGCCACCGACGTGGCCGCGCGCGGCCTCGACGTGGAGCGCATCAGCCACGTGCTGAACTACGACATTCCCTACGACACCGAAAGCTACGTCCACCGCATCGGCCGCACCGGCCGCGCCGGGCGCAAGGGCGAAGCGATCCTGTTCGTGACCCCGCGCGAGCGCGGCATGCTGCGCGCGATCGAACGCGCCACGCGCCAGCCGATCGAGCCGATGGAGCTGCCCAGCGTCGAGACCGTCAACGAGCAGCGCGTGTCGCGCTTCCTCGGCCGCATCAGCGACGCCCTGGAAAGCAGCGACCTGAGCCTGTTCCGCGACATGGTCGAGCGTTACGAGCGCGAGAAGAACGTGCCCGCGGTCGAGATCGCCGCGGCCCTGGCCAAGCTGGTGCAGGGCGACAACCCGCTGCTGCTGACCCCGCCGCCGGCCGCGCGCTACCAGCGCGAGGAACGCGACGGTCCGCGCGAACACCGCGGCGCGGCGACGCGCAAGTTCGTCGAGCGCGACAACGCCTCCAATGCCGGCGCCCATCGTCGCGAGCATCCGCGCGCGGACGCGCCGCGACCGCCGCGCGACAGCGGCTACGCACCGCGCGAGGACGCAGCGCCGGCACCGCGCCACGAGACCCGCCAGTTCACGCCGCCGTCGCCGTCGCGTTCGGTCAACGCCGCCGAGTCGTTCTTCGACGACGAGGCGCCCGCGCCGCGCGTCGAGCGCGAGCGCGCGCCGCGTCCGCCGCAGGCCGGCGCCGAAGTCGGCATGGAGACCTTCCGCATCGAAGTCGGCCACAGCCACGGCGTGCAGCCGGGCAACATCGTCGGCGCGATCGCCAACGAGGCGGACCTGGAAAGCCGCTACATCGGCCGCATCGACATCCGCGACGAATACACCCTGGTCGACCTGCCCGAAGGCATGCCGCGCGAGCTGATGGAGCACCTGAAGAAGGTGCGCGTGGCCGGCCAGCCGCTGCGCATCCAGCGCGCCGAACCCGGCGACAGCGAAGGCGGCCGCAGCCGCCGTCCCAGCGGCCCGGGTGGCCCGGGCGCGCATCGTGGTCCGGGTGGCCCTGGCGCGTCGCGCGGCCCCGGCGGCCCGCGTGGTCCCGGCGGTCCGCGGCCGGCCGGCGGCAAGCCGCACGGTACCGGCCCGCGCAAGCCGTTCAAGCCGCGCGATCCGCGCTGAGCGGGAACGTCCAGTAGTCCGCCGCCCCTTCTCCCGCTCGCGGGAGAAGGTACCCGAAGGGCGGATGAGGGCCCGGGTTGAGGTGCTGCTGCATGCTTGCGCCGCCCTCCCAACCCCTCTCCCGCCAGCGGGAGAGGGGCTCAACACCACGTAACTTTTGATCCTCCCGTCTCCCGCTCGCGGGAGAAGGTGCCCGAAGGGCGGATGAGGGCCCGGGATGAGGCGGTGCTGCGCGCTCGCGCCGCCCTCACCCCAACCCCTCTCCCGCCAGCGGGAGAGGGGCTCAACACCTGACTTCGATCCTCCCTTCTCCCGCTCGCGGCGCCCGCAGGGTGTCCAGAGGGGAGAAGGTGCCCGAAGGGCGGATGAGGGCCGCTTTACCAACTCACCCCGTCAAGCAACCAATCGTCATAAGCCCGCCTCCCCCGGCGCGGCCCGGCTTTGGCATAGTCCCGAGGTAAGCCGCCGCCTCGCCGTCCCATGCCCCGCATCCTGGTCTTCCAACACGTCGCCGCCGAGCCCCTGGGCACGCTGGATCCCTTGATCCGCCGTCGCGGCCACCGCATCCGTTTCACCAACTTCGAGCGCGACCCCGAGGCCCAGCCCAACGTCGACCGCTACCGCGGCCTGATCGTGCTCGGCGGGCCGATGAACGTCGAGGATCAGGCCCAGCGCCCGCACCTGCGCACCGAGCTGTTGGCTATCGAACGCATGCTGGAACAGGGCAAACCGGTGCTGGGCATCTGCCTGGGCGCGCAATTGCTGGCGCACGTGCTGGGCGCGCCGGTGCGGCGCCATCACCGGCCCGAGATCGGCTGGTACCCGCTGCACGCGACCGAGCACGGCCGCGACGATGCCGTGCTGGCGCCTCTGGCGGAAAGCGCGCCGGTGTTTCAGTGGCACCGCTACAGCTTCGAGGTCCCGCAAGGCGCGACCCATCTGGCGCGCACCGACAGCTGCGAGCAACAGGCCTTCCGTTGGGGCGACAACGCCTACGGCTTCCAGTTCCATCTGGAAATGGACGTGCCGCTGATCGAACGCTGGCTCGCCAATCCGGTGTACCGGCGCGAACTGGCCGAACTCGGTCACGACACCAGCGAAGACGCAATCCGCAGCCATACCACCGCGCACATCGCGAGCATGCAGCAGCGCGCGGACGCGGTGTTCAACAACTTTCTCGACCTGGTCGGACGGCCGCAGCGGCGCTACACCCTGCCGTCGCGCGAGTGGGTGTGAGTTGCTGCGCTCAGTCGCCCAAGCGACGCAACTGCGTTTGCTGAGCCTTGCGGACGGCGTGCTTCCTGTGGGAGCGGCGTAAGCCGCGATCGAAGCACCGCGATGCCGAACATCGCCGCGGCCCGTGGCTACCCATCGCGGCTTACGCCGCTCCCACAGAAAGCCGCGCACACCCGGCTTCGACCTGGCTTTGGGGTAGGAGCGGCGTAAGCCGCGATCGAAGCACCGCGATGCCGAATATCGCCGCGGTCCGTGGCTACGCATCGCGGCTCACGCCGCTCCCACAGAAAGCCGCGCACACCCGGCTTTGACCTGGCTTTGGGGTAGGAGCGGCGTAAGCCGCGATCGGAGCACCGCGATGCCGAACATCGCCGCGGTCCGTGGCTACGCATCGCGGCTTACGCCGCTCCCACAGAAAGCCGCGCACACCCGGCTTTGACCTGGCTTTGGGGTAGGAGCGGCGTAAGCCGCGATCGAAGCACCGCGATCCCGAATGTCGCCGCGGCCCGTGGCTACCCATCGCGGCTTACGCCGCTCCTACCCCAAGGCGGTACGCGGAGGCGGCGACGCGGGCCTCGCTCATAGCGCCAACCCGCTCTCGAACCGACGCTCGCGGCCATCCAGCGGATCCACGAAGGCCAGCGAACGCGCCAGCAGCTTCAACGGCCGCTCATGGTCGTCGGCCTCGCGCCGCTCGGCCAACGGGTAATAGGGATCGTTGAGGATGGGCGCGCCCAGCGCGGCCATGTGCACGCGCAGCTGGTGCTTGCGCCCGCTGACCGGCGCCAGCGCATAGCGCCAGACCCGCTCGCCGCGTTCGATCACGTCGATCGCGGTTTCGCTGTTGGGCTCGCCCTCGACCTCGCGCATCCGGAAGAACGGCTCGCCCGGCGCCAGCCGCGAGCGCCGCAGCAGCGGGAACGCCAGCCCGGGCAGCGGCGCGGCCAGGGCTTCGTAGCCTTTGACGATGCGACGTTCGCGAAACAGAGCCTGATACGCCGCGCGCGTGGCCGGATCGCGCGAGAACAGCACCAGTCCGGCGGTGCCGCGGTCGAGCCGGTGCAGCGGCGCCAGCGCGGGCTCGCCGTAGAGCCGCTGCAACCGCCCCAGCAGGGTTTCGGCGACGAACCCGCCCGAGGGCGTGACCGGCAGGAAATGCGGCTTGTCGACCACCAGCAGATGCGCGTCGCGGAAAAGCACGCGCTCCTCGAACGGAATCGCCGGCTCCTGCGCGACTTCGCGGTAATACAGGATCTCCATGCCGACCCGATACGCCGTATCGGCGCTCAACGCGCGCCGCTGCGCGTCGAGCACGCGCCCGCGCGCGAAGCGGTCTAGCCAGCGCTCGCGCGCGATCGCCGGGAATCGCGCGCACAAGCCGTCGATCAGAGTCGTCCAGGGGCCCGGCGGCAATTGCAGGCGGCTGGCGGCGACGCCGTCGCCGGTCGCATCGGGATCGTGCGCATTCATGCGGGCATCTTGGCCCAAACCGCGGTCCGCCGGCGCATTCGGGCGGACGCCGTGGCCGCCAGGGCCTAGAATGCGCGCTGCTTTCCACGGGGCCCGCCCATGGCGCCTAACGCCACCATCGTCAAGATCGAACTGCAAATCAGCGACATGGATCGGCATTACTACGCCGCCCACGCCCTGACCCTGGCCCAGCACCCGTCCGAAACCCAGCAGCGGCTGATGGTGCGCATGCTCGCCTTCGCCCTGTACGCGCAGGAGCGGCTGGAGTTCGGCCCCGGCCTGAGCAGCGAGGACGAGCCCGACCTGAGCCTGCGCGACTACACCGGCGACATCGAGCTGTGGATCGACGTCGGCCAGCCCGACGAATCGCGCGTGCGCAAGGCCTGCGGGCGCGCGCGCCAGGTGGTGGTGGTCAACTACGGCGGCCGCGCCGCCGATATCTGGTGGGACAAGAACGTCGCGATCCTGCGCCGTTTGAAGAACCTGACCGTGCTCGACATCGACGCCGATGCGGTCGAGGCGATGGCGGCGATGGTCGAGCGCAGCTTCCGCCTGGACTGCCAGATCCAGGACGGCGAAGTCGCACTCAGCAACGACCGCGCCGCGCTCACCCTGACCCCGGCCGTGCGTCTGGGCGTGGGCGCGCAGGCCGCCTGAACGCATGGCGGAGCCTTACGACGTCCTGATCGTCGGCGCCGGCGCGGCCGGCCTGATGGGCGCGCTGACCGCCGGTCAGCGCGGCCTGCGCGTGCTGGTGGTCGAGCACGCCAACCGGGTCGGCAAGAAGATCCTGATGTCGGGCGGCGGACGCTGCAATTTCACCAACACCGGCACCACGCCGGCGAATTTCATTTCGGCCAATCCGCACTACTGCAAGTCGGCGCTGGCGCGCTACACGCCGGCCGATTTCGTCGAACTGGTCGAACGCCACGGCATCGCCTACCACGAGAAGGAACTCGGCCAGCTGTTCTGCGACGTGTCGTCCAAGCTGATCGTGAAGATGCTGCTGGACGAATGCGCCGACGCCGGGGTGCGGATCGAAACCTCGTGCAGCGTCGAGCGCGTGCTGCACGGCGACGGCGAGGCGCCGTTCCGGCTGCACACCACGCGCGGTGCGTTCGCGGCGCCGAAGCTGGTCGTGGCGACCGGCGCGCTGTCGATCCCGAGCATGGGCGCAACCGGCTTCGGTTACGAACTCGCGCGCCAGTTCGGCCACAGCGTGCTGCCCACGCGCGCCGGGCTGGTGCCGCTCACGCTCAGCGGCAAGCACCAGGAGCGCTTGGCCGACCTCAGCGGCGTCGCCCTGCCGGTCACCGCCACCTGCCACGGCCGCAGCTTCAGCAACCAGATGCTGATCACCCATCGCGGCGTCAGCGGCCCGGCGATCCTGCAGATTTCCTCGTACTGGCAGCCCGGTGACGACCTGCGCCTGGACCTGTTGCCCGGCCACGATGCGACGGCCTGGCTGCGGATGCAGCAGATAGAACGCCCCGCGGCCGAACTCAAGACCGTGCTTTCGGACGCGATGCCGCGCCGCTTCGCTCAGCGCCTGTGCGAGCTGTGGCTGAGCAACAAGCCGATGAAGCAGTACACGCCGCCGGAACTGAAGCAACTCGCCGCGACGCTGCAGGACTGGGCCCTGGTCGCCAGCGGCACCGAGGGCTACCGCACCGCCGAAGTCACCCTGGGCGGCGTCGACACCGACGAACTCTCGTCCAGCACAATGGAATCCCGGCGCGTGCCGGGCCTGCATTTCGTCGGCGAAGTGGTCGACGTGACCGGCTGGCTGGGCGGCTACAACTTCCAGTGGGCCTGGGCCTCGGGGCATGCGGCCGGCATGGCGGTCTGAATACCAGCGCCATTGCCACGCAGAGCTTTCTGCTCTCTGTGGGAGCGACGTGAGTCGCGATCGGAGCATCGGGATAGCGAAACGTTCGCCGCGACCGGACACCACGCATCGCGACTCACGTCGCTCCCACATGAAGCTGGGGCTACACACCAGCTTCGGGCATGGCGGCCTGAAGACCAGCGCCATTGCCACGCAGAGCTTTTCTGCTCTCTGTGGGAGCGACGTGAGTCGCGATCGGAGCATCGGGATACCGGACGTTCGCCGCGACCGGACACCACGCATCGCGACTCACGTCGCTCCCACATGAAGCTGGGGCCGCGCCTTCCGCTTCGACGCTGGAGCTGCGTTTCCGCTTCGACGCTCGGGCCGCGCTTCCGCTTCGGGGTAGGAGCGGCGTAAGCCGCGACCGCGCCACCTCGCTTGCTGAGATGACGCGGTCCGGGGAAGGATGACGGTCGCGGCTTACGCCGCTCCTACCCCAAGGCAAGAGCGGCGGCGTCTACGCGCGGCCGACGCTTTGCGCGCTGCTCAACCGCGCTGCTGCCGACGCAGGCCGAAGTACTGCAACTCGGCGAACACCGCCACCGCCAGCGCCTGCGCGACCACGAAGGCCACACCCAAGGCGTTCGGCGATACCCAGCCGCTGACCAGCAACAGCACGCTGTCGATCACCCAGCATGCGTTGATCGCGATCATCGCCCAGGCCTGCGCGGTCGAGATGCGTTCGCGGCTCAGCAGCCAACCCAGGAATGCGACGTAGGGCACCAGCATCAGGCCGGCGCCGAGCAGCAGGTTCTGCGGCAGATGCAGCCACTGCGACAAGGGCGCGGCGGCGGCGATCAACAGCGCGGCCACGGCCGCGGTGGCGACCGCATCGAGCTGGGTCGCGCGGCGCAACAGGTGGGAGGAAGGGGTGCGGGCTACGGCGTTCATGGCGTGCTCCTGTCGGGGTCGGTTTGGATTCGAATTCATCTCAACGCGCGGCCGGCCGCCGGTCGATTACCTGTGGGGTAATCCCACGCATCGCCGCGCTGGGCTATGGTTCGGCCATGAACGCGACCCGACCCGTAGGCGAACAATTGCGCGACTGGCGCCAGCGCCGGCGCCTGACCCAGCTGGATCTGGCCGGCATGGCCGAGATCTCCACCCGCCACGTCAGCTTCATCGAGACCGGACGCTCGCTGCCGAGCCGGGCGATGCTGCTGCGCCTGGCCGACCGCCTCGACGTGCCGCTGCGCGAACGCAATCAGCTGATGACCGCGGCCGGCCTGGCGCCGATGTACGCGCAACGCTCGCTCGACGACCCCGCGCTGCACGAAGCCCACGAAGCGATCCAACTGGTGCTGCATGGGCACGAGCCCTACCCCGCGCTGGCCATCGACCGCCACTGGAACCTGCTCGCGGCCAATCGCGCGGTCGAACGCCTGCTGGTGGGCATACCCGCCGAGCTGCTGCAGCCGCCGGTCAACGTGCTGCGCCTGAGCCTGCATCCGCAGGGGCTGGCGCCGCTGATCGTCAACCAGGCGCAGTGGCGCGCGCACCTGCTGCACCGTCTGCGTCACCAGGCCGACGCCACCGGCGATCCGGTGCTGAGCGAATTGCACGACGAACTCGCCGCCTACCCCTGCGCCGACGCCGGCGAAGTCGAGCTGCCGAGCACGCTCAGCGTCGCGATACCGCTGCGGCTGCGCAGCGCCGATGGCGGCGAGCACGCCTATATCAGCACCACCACCGTGTTCGGCACGCCGCTGGACGTCACCTTGGCGGAACTCGCGATCGAAGCTTTCTTTCCCGCCGATGCCGCCACCGCGCAGGCCTTGCGCGCGCTCCAGGCGGCCGAAGCCGGGGCCGCGAACTGAGCGCGGCTAGACCGCGCTGACCCGGGTCTGGCAATCCAGCACCACCAGCGGCGCGCCGTTGGGCACGCACAGCGAGGGGCTGGTATCGAGCGCGAGCGCGCGCCCGCCGGCGAAGACCCGGGTGGTGCCCGACAGCCACTGCCCGGCCACGCAGCGCAGCGCAGCGGCCGCGCTGGGCAGGTTGCAGTAGGCGACGGTGTAGGACCCGGCGACCGTGACTACCGCGCGCCCGGACAAGGTCACGCGGCTGTAGGGCGAGGTCGGCGTGGCCGGCCCACCGTGCGCGCAGGTCACCGCCGCGCCCAGATGCATCAGCGCGCCGGGCATGCGCGGCTCCCGTTAGCGGCGGCGGACGCGGCAGGCATGGCTCATATCACCGTCAACGCGCCTTCGTTGACCGTCACCATCGGCCCGGTCAGCACGATGCTGGCGCCGCGGCCGTTGCTGATGGTGATGCCGGCGTCGTTGATCGCGATCATCGCCCCGCCCTGGGTCTTGAGCAGGATGCCGCCGTCGGGCCCGGGCAGGTCGGAGATCGCGATCGCGTTCTGGCTGGGCGTCTGCAGCACCAGGCTGGGCGCGATCGCCAGGCCGGCATGCGCCAGCGGCGGCAGTTCGGAGGCGTCGACCCAGTAGCCGCCGACCCAGATCGGCAGTTCGGCGTCGCCCTGTTCGAACTCCACCCACACCGGCGCGCCGGCCTGCGGCAGCAGGAACACCCCGCTCTGGTGCCCGGCCAAGGGCACGCAGGGCATGGCCCAGCGGCTCGCGCCGGCGCCGAGTACGTCCGGGACCTGCACTTGGACCCGCCCCAGGCGCAGCGGATCGACGTTGTCGAGCACCACGGCGCGGTATTTGCCGTAGTGGCACGGATGCGACTTGGCGCCGCGATGCAGCTTCTCCGATCGGGTCTGGAGCGGCATACGGATGGTCCCGAATCTAGTCCCCCCGGTCCCATGGTTAGCAACGTCGGCGCGTGCATTTAGGGGCCATGCGCGCGGATTCGCGCGACCCGGCGGCGGCGGCACCCAGGAATCATTTCACCGAATGGTTGACAATCGCTCCGGCCCGGAAGATATTCAACCCTATGGTTGACAATAAGCCCGAACGGCTCGACGCCGTCTTCCACGCCCTCGCCGACCCGACCCGGCGCGCGATGCTGCGCAGCCTGTCGCGCCAGCCCTGCAGCGTCGGCGAACTCGCCGCCCCGTTCGAGATGTCGCTGGCTGCGGCGTCCAAGCACATCAAGGTGCTGGAGCGCGCCGGCCTGGTGCAGCGCGAGGTCCAGGGCCGCACCCACCTGTGCCGCCTCGACGCGCGGCCGATGCACGGCGGCATGGAGTGGATGCGCCACTACGAGCGGTTCTGGAACGAACGCCTCGACGCCCTCTATTCCCTGCTGCAGGCCGAAGACCGCGCCGCCGCCGCGACCCGCAAGCCCAGGAGCAAGCGATGAACTCCGACTCCCCCATCGTCGTCCGCGTGGTGCGCCGCTTCCAGGCTTCGGCCGAACGCGTCTTCGACGCCTGGCTGGACCCGCGCATGGCCTCGCGCTTCCTGTACGCGACGCAGAACGGCCGCATGAAACGGTTCGAGATCGATGCGCGCGTTGGCGGCGGCTACACCGTGATCGAAACCCGCGCGGACGGCGACGCCGCCCACTACGGCCGCTATCTGGAAATCGAACGCCCGCGCCGGCTGGTGTTCACCCTGTCGCTGGACCCGGCCGCGCCCGGCGACCGCATCACCCTGGAGATCGTGCCCGCCGGCGACGGCTGCGAGCTCACCCTCACCCACGAAATGGCGGCCGAGTACGCGCCCTACGCGCAACGCAGCGAGGCCGGGTGGCAGCACATGCTGGCGTCGCTCGCCGAGCTGCTCGCTCCCGTCTAGACCGATCCACGACCAACCTGCCTACCACCGACCTGTCCACCACCGATCCGATCCGGAGGACCCACCATGAGCGATTACGGCGTAGTCACCGCTGCCGACACCGTGCGCATCGAGCGCCTGATGCCCGGCCCGATCGAACGGCTATGGAGCTATCTCACCGAATCCGAGAAGCGCCGCAGCTGGATGGCCGCCGGCGAGATCGAGCTGCGGCCCGGCGGCCGCGTCGAGCACCTGTTCCGCAATGCCGAACTGACCAACGACGACCCGACCCCGGCCAAATACGCGGCTTACGAGGAGCACCGCAGCGAAGGCCGGGTGATCGACTGCGACCCGCCGCATCGGCTCAGCTACACCTGGGACGGCGATTCGGAAGTGGTGTTCGAACTGATCCCCAAGAACGACCGCGTGCTGCTGGTGGTCACCCACCGCCGCCTGCCCGACCGCGCCGAGATGGTCAGCGTCGCCGGCGGCTGGCACAGCCACCTCGATCTGCTGCAGGACCTGCTCGAAGGCCGCAAGCCCAGCCATTTCTGGTCCAAGCACCTGCAGATCGAGGCCGAGTACGAGCGTCGGATTGCGCAGGACTGATAGCACCGGTCCGATCCCGCAACCACCGCACCCGCCTGAGCCAGGGAGCCGAACCATGTTGCTCGAACACAAAGTCGCGCTGATCCACGGCGGCGGCGGCGCCATCGGCGGCGCGGTCGCCCGCGCCTTCGCCCGCGAGGGCGCGCAGGTGCACCTGGCCGGGCGCAGCCGCGCCAAGCTCGAACGCGTCGCCGCCGACATCGTCGCCGCCGGCGGCCGGGCCGAAATCGCGACCCTCGACGCGCTCGACCAGAACGCGGTGGATGCCCATGCCGCCGCCGTCGCCGAGGCCGCCGGCGCCATCGACATCGCGCTCAACGCGGTCGGCATCGCGCACGTGCAGGGCACGCCCTTCGCCGAACTCTCGCTGCAGGACTACCTGCAGCCGATCGCCGACTACAGCCGCAGCAACTTCATCACCGCCCAGGCCGCGGCGCGGCACATGCCTCGCGGCGGCGCGATCCTGACCCTGTCCACGCCCGGCTCGCGCATGAGCGGAGTCGGCTTCCTCGGCTACGGCACGACCTGCGCGGCGATCGAAGCGTTCTCGCGCCTGCTCGCCGCCGAACTGGGCGGCGCCGGCATCCGCGTGGTCTGCCTGCGCCCGGACGCGATCCCGGAGGCGCTGCCGGTGTCGTACGCACGCGAGGTATTCGAAGGCTATGCGCGCCGCAGCGGCGCTACGGTGGACGCCATGCTGGAAGCGCGCGCGCACAGCGGCACTTTGCTCGGCCGCTTCCCGACCCTGGCCCAGGTCGCCGACTACGCGGCCTTCGTCGCCTCCGACCGCGCCGGCGCCATGACCGGAGCGATTGCCAACCTCAGCTGCGGCTCGCTGGTCGACTGAGAGCGCCCGGACGCGCCTCGTCCGGGCGCTAACCGGCGGCGGCGGCGCGCATCCGCGTTATCCTCGTCGCCTGACTCTTCAGGGACGAACCCGATGCGCCACGCCCTCGCCGTCTGCGGCCTGCTCGCCGCCTTGATGCTCTCCGCCTGCAGCCGCCACGAGGCGCCGCCGCCGAGCCATGGCCGGGTCGAGCGCTTCGAATGGACCGACGTCAAGCTCGGCGACGGCGCGGTCGCGCGCAGCGGCCAGGACGTGAGCGTGCATTACACCGGCTGGCTCTACGACCAGAACGCGCCCGACAAGCACGGGCGCAAGTTCGACAGCTCGGTCGACCGCGCCAAGCCGTTCTCGTTCCTGCTCGGCGCCGGCCGGGTGATCCGCGGCTGGGACGAAGGCGTCGCCGGCATGCGCGTGGGCGGCAAGCGCATCCTGATGGTGCCGCCGGACTACGGCTACGGCGCCGACGGTGCCGGCGGCGGGGTGATCCCGCCCAACGGCTCGATGGTGTTCGAAGTCGAACTGCTGGGCGTGCGCGAGCACGTGCCCGGCTCGCGCTGACGCGAGCCCAACCTCACCAGCTCTCCGGCGCGGCTCAGCCGGCCAGCTGCGCGCGCGCCTGCGCCGCCAGCTCGAACGAACGCAGCCGCGCCGCGTGTTCGTACACGTTGGCGGTCAGCATCAACTCGTCCGGACGGTGACGGTCGATGAAGGCGGCGATGCCGTCGCGCACCGTGTCGGGATCGCCGACCACCGCGCAGGCCAGCGCCCGTTCCACGCCGGCACGCTCGACCGGGGTCCAGAAACTGTCGATGTCGTCGATCGGCGGCGGAATCAAGCCGGGCTGGCCGCGACGCAGTTTGACGAAGCTCTGCTGCTGGGTGGTGAACAGGCGCCGCGCTTCGGCGTCGGTCTGCGCGGCGACCACGTTCAAGGCCAGCAGCGCATACGGCTGCGCCCAACGCGGCGACGGCCGGAACTCGCGCCGGTAGATCGCCAGCGCTTCGTCCATCGCATCGGGCGCGAAGTGCGAGGCGAACGCGTACGGCAGGCCCAGCTGCGCCGCCAGACGCGCGCCGAACGTGCTCGAACCCAGCAGCCACACCGGTACCCGCAGTCCCGCGCCAGGCACGGCGCGCACCGCCTGGCCGGCTTGCACCGGTTCGAAGTAATGCAACAGTTCGGCCACGTCCTGCGGGAAGCTGTCGGCGCCGTCGAAGTAGCGGCGCAAGGCGCGTGCGGTGGCCTGATCGGTGCCCGGCGCTCGACCCAGGCCGAGGTCGATGCGATCGGGATACAGCGACGCCAGGGTGCCGAATTGCTCGGCCACCTGCAGCGGCGAATGGTTGGGCAGCATGATCCCGCCGGCGCCGACCCGGATCGTCGAAGTGCCGCCGGCGATATGCCCGATCAACACCGCGGTCGCGGCGCTGGCGATGCCGGGCATGTTGTGGTGCTCGGCCAGCCAGTAGCGGCGGTAGCCCAGGCGCTCGGCGTGCCGCGCCAGATCCAGGCTGTGCGCGAAAGCCTGCCCGGCATCGCTGCCTTCGGTGACCGGGGCGAGGTCGAGGACGGAAAACGGAATCATGGACGCTCGCGGCGATGGCATGCCCTCAGCGGCATCCCTTCAGCCTGGGGGCGCCGGGGCGCGATTGCGAGGCCATGGGGCGCACGCAGTGTTGCGAAAGTGGCGTCTAGTTGGCTTCAGGTGTTGGGTTGCATAGGCCGTTGCCGTTGCCGTTGCATTGAAATCCAATACCCCGCACTCGCCCAACCCCACTCAGACCCGAAGGGCGGCGCGCAGGACGCGCGCCGTTTTTCGAGGAACAGGATGTTCCTTCGAAAAATCACCGCGCCACCTCCGAACCCGCACGGGAGGGTTGTCTAGGTAAGCCCTTCTCTTTGGTTACTTTCTCTTGGGCTAGCAAGAGAAAGTGGCACACATGCGCAGCGGGCGGAAGCTGTTGCTTAAGAACGAAACCGACGCAGCAAACGGAACTCGCAATCGCGGCTCACGCCGCTCCCACAGAAAGCAGAAGGAAATCGGAAGCGAAACCATCGCCGGCAAGCGAAGTTCGTGGTCGCGGCTTACGCCGCTCCTACCCCAAGGCAAGTCGGTCCGCCCACTACCAAAGATCGAACGCCAAGCCCTCGCGCTCGTTGTCCCAAACCGTACTGAACACCCACCAGCGCCCATGCTCATGACACAACTGGATACTGTTGGCGCCCCGCTTGAGCAGCACCGGCGAATCCGCCGCCGGGCGCGCCTCGTACAGACTCCACACGTGCGCGACCTGCCCGAAACGCTCGACCCGGCGGTCGATCTCGACTTCGTAGAAATCGTTGCCGGCGAAGAAGTCCTGGACGTCGGCGATGTAGCTATCGACGTCGAACACCACCGCCCGGGTGCTGCCGTCGGCCTCGACCACGGTGCGCAGGCTGCGCGCGCGCGGATGCTGCAGATAACGAAAGCGCGCCCAGTCGCGCGCCGCTCCGGCCGGGCCGGAGATGCAAGCATAGATCGCGCGCACGCAGCGCTGGATGTCCTGGGTGTCCTGCCACCATTCGATGTTGTCGGTGTCCATGCTCGCTCCTGCGTTGGTGGGTTCAGATCAGATGCCGCAGCTCCGGCAGGTACTTCTCCGCCGAGCCGGTGTTGACCGCGACCACGCGCTGGCCGCGCGCGATCAGGCCGCGTTCGATCAGCTGCGGCAGCGCCGCCAGGCAGGCCGCGCCCTCGGGCCCGACCCATCCGGGCGCGCCGGAGCCGATCGGCTCGCGCCACAGCCGCGCGAACTCGGCCGCGGTCGCGCTTTCCTCGACCGCGACCGCGGCGCCACCGCTGGCGCGCAGGATCTCGAGCACGCGGAAGTGGCCGACGCCGCCGGGCACATTGAGGCCGTAGGCCAGGGTCTGGCCGGCCGCGACCACGGTGCTGTCGCCGGCGCCGCTGTCGAAGGCACGCACCAGCGGCGGGGTCGCCGCGCTCTGCACGCACAGCATGCGCGGGCGGCGGCTGTCGATCAGGCCCAGCGCCTGCAACTCGTCCCAGGCCTTCCACATGCCGAGCACGCCGGTGCCGCCGCCGGTGGGATAGATCACCGCATCGGGCAGCGACCAGCGCGTCTGTCCGGGCGCGGGTTCGGCCAGTTCCAGGCCCAGAGATTTCTTGCCTTCGATGCGCCAGCCCGGTTCCTGGAAGGTCGCGACCGAGAAATAGCCTTGCGCCAGGTAACGTTCTTTCAGCAGTGCGCCGGCTTCGCGGATGGTCGGTCCGACCAGTTCCAGTTTCACCCGATCCGGATGGCGCTGCGCGGCCGCGGCGACGTTGCCCAGGATCGGCATCGGCGTGTCTTCGGGCATCGCCACGACCACCGACAAACCGCCGGCCAGGGCGTAGCGCAGCAGCGAATCGCCGGCGTTGCCCTGGGTCGGCACCGCGAGCTTGCTCAGGCCCAGCCGGCGCGCCTGCGCGGCGACCATGGCCATGCCGCGGTCCTTGAAGCTCTGGGTGGGATTGGCGCCGAAGCCGGCGTGGGCGCGGCCTTCGTCCTTCAACTGCAACACGATGCCGGCCGCGCGCGCGATCGGATGCGCGGCGTAATCCAGCAGCGGCGTATGGCCTTCGCCCAGGGCGACGATGTGGCGCGCATCGGCGGGATCGGCCGCGTCCAGCGCCATCAGTGCGCCGAAGCGCCACAGGTCGCGGCGCTTCGGCTCGTACCAGGCCGCATCCGGCTGCTCAGCGGCCAGGCGCTCCAGATCCAGCACCATCTCGACCGGGCGGCCGTCGACCGGATCGAGGTTCATCGGGATATCGGCTGGGTACTCGACGCCCGAGCCCAGACCGCGCAGACACCTGACGTAGGACATGCGGGGCGCGCTCGCTCAGAACGGCAGCGGCCAGCCCATCGGCGGCGCCACGACCCAATACAGCGCGCCGAGCACCAGGGCCCACAGCAGCAGCTTGAACGCGAACTTGACGACCTTGAACGCGAAATAGGCGGCGACGATCATCACCACGATGGCCAACCAGCTCATGCTTCTCTCCCTTGCCTGCGCGGCGCCGTTGCGCCGCCTCTTGCGACCTCGAGCTTAGCAGCCGTGCCGGCGCGGCCCAGTGCCGTTGGTGATGCGCCCCGCCCTGTCCGCGCGCTCAACCGCCGCTCTTGGGCTTCGCCGCCGCCGGCACCGGCGTCAGGCGCAGATCCTGGAAATCGAAACTGAAATCGGTATTCGGCGACACCGCTTCCATCCGCATTTCGCGCACCGCGCCGTCGGGGGTGAGGGCGAAATCGACGAAGGCGTCGGCGTTGAGCCAGCGCTGGTCCCAACGCACCAGGAAGGTGTCGTGCTGCCAGTGCTGCAGTTCGCCGACCAGGTCGCGGCTGCGCGCGAAGCGCATGCGCAGCTTGCCGCCCTGCTGTTCGACCACCACGTCGCCGTACCAGGGATCGCGGTAGGTCGCGGCGTACTTGGCCAGCGCCAGCGAGGGCTTGCTGTCGGCGGCGCGCGCGGCCTGGTGTTGCTTCCAGTCGTCGTCGGCCTTGGCCTGCGACTTGGCCAGCGCGGCGCCGTAGGCGGCGGTCCAGTCGGTGCTCGGGCCGTCGAGGTAGGCGTCGAGCGCACGCATCGTCACCGCCTGGAACGCGCCCGGCAGCTCGGCGCTGGTCAGCACGACGATGCCCAGCTTGTGCTCGGGCACCAGGGTCACGCGCGAGACCATGCCCGGCCAGCCGCCGGTGTGCCAGACCAGTTTGCGGCCGCGGTAGTCCGACAGCTGCCAGCCTTCGCCGTAGCCGAGGAAGTTGGGCCGCACGGGCGCAAGCTCCGGCACCGTGGGTTCGCTGATCGGCATCGGCGTGACGATCGACCACATCGCCTTCTGGCGCGCGGCGCTGAACAAGCGCTGTTCCTGGCCTTGGGCGTCGGTGTAAGTGCCGCCGGCGAGTTGCGCGCGCAGCCACTGGCTCATGTCGTGCACGCTGGAGTAAATGCCGCCGGCGCCGGACACGTTGCCCCAGGCCATGCGCGGCGCCGGTTGCAGGTCCTTGAAGTCGGCCTTGGCGTAGCCGGTGGCGACGTTGTCGCCGGGCTTGAGCGCATCGCTGTTGTAGCGGGTGTCGCGCATGCCCAGGGGTTCGAAAATGCGTGCGCGCAGGAAACGTTCGTAGCTCTGCCCGCTGGCCTGTTCGATCACCAGCTGGGCGACGCCGTAGAGGATGTTGTCGTAGGCGTACTGGCCGCGAAAGCTGCCGCTGAGCGGTACGTCGCGCAGGCGCTGGGCGACTTCCAGCGTGCTGTAGTCGCTGCCGGGCCAGTACAGCAGGTCGCCCGCGCCCAGGCCCAGGCCGCTGCGGTGCGCCAGCAGGTCGCGTACGCGCATCTCGCGAGTGACGTAGGGATCGGCCATGCGGAACCACGGCAGGTGGTCGATCACGCGGTCGTCCAGGCTCAGCTTGCCTTCGTCGGCCAGGATGGACAGCGAGGCCGAGGTGAAGGCCTTGGTGTTGGAGGCGATCGCGAACAGGGTGCGCGCGTCGACTTTCTCCGGGCGGTCGAGCCGGCGCTGGCCGTAGCCGCGCTCCAGCACGATGTTGCCGTCCTTGACGATCGCCACCGCGATCCCCGGCACGTCGAAGCGCTGGCGCACGCCTTCGACGTAGGCGTCGAAGTCCTGCAACTGCTCCGGCAGCGCTACCGGCGCCTGCGGCGTCGCCGCCGGCGCGTTGCCGGCCAGCAGTGCGCCCAGCAGCAGAGCGGCGCCGCGCGCGCCGAAGTGGTTGGATCGCATCGTCGGCAACTCCCGGGCAGTGATGATCGCGGCCGACGATACCGGAAGCCGGCGTCGCCGACCCGGCACGGAGGTCATGGCCGCAGCGGCGCATGCACGACGGCGCCTTCATAATGGCGCGCCGTGCACGACGGCGCCGTCCGACCTCCGATGACCGATGCCCCCCTTCCGCTGCCCGGCCTGGCCATCGTCGGCGGCGGCCCCGCCGGCCTGATGGCGGCCGAGGTCGCGCGCGCGGCCGGGGTCGAGGTCGATCTGTACGAAGCCAAGGGCTCGGTCGGACGCAAGTTCCTGATCGCCGGCAAGGGCGGGCTCAACCTCACCCACGCCGAGCCCCGCCCGGCTTTCGACTCGCGCTACCGCGAGCGCGCGCCGCAGATCGCGCGCTGGCTGGACGCGTTCGACGCCGACGCCTTACGCGCGTGGGCGCGCGGACTGGGCGTGGACACTTATGTGGGCAGCTCCGATCGGGTGTTCCCGATCGACCGCAAGGCCGCGCCCTTGCTGCGCGGCTGGGTACGGCGGCTGCGCGAGGACGGGGTGCGCTTCCACGTCCAGCACCGTTGGCTGGGCTGGAGCGAGGACGGCGCGCTGCGCTTCGCCACGCCCGAGGGCGAGCGCCGGGTGCGCGCCCGCGCGAGCGTGCTCGCGCTGGGCGGCGGCAGTTGGCCGGAGCTGGGTTCCGACGGTGCCTGGGCGCCGTGGCTGGCCGAACGCGGCGTCGACGTCGCGCCCTTGCAGCCTTCGAACTGCGGCTTCGACATCGCCTGGAGCGAGCACTTCGTCCAGCGCAACGCCGGCGCGCCGCTGAAACCGGTGATCGCGCAGTGGCGCGACGGCGACGGCCGCGAACATGCGCTGCAGGGCGAATGCGTGGCCAGCGCACACGGCATCGAGGGCAGCCTGATCTACGCGCTGTCGGCGCAACTGCGCGAAGCGATCGCGCGCGACGGCAGCGCGATGCTGTGGCTGGATCTGGCGCCCGGGCGCGAACTCGAACGACTGCAGGCCGAACTCGCGCGTCCGCGCGCCGGCCGCAGCTTCAGCGAACACCTGCGCCGCCAGACTGGCCTGAGCGGGGTCAAGGCGGCGCTGCTGCACGAGGTGCTGGATGCGCAAGCCAAGCAGGACCCGGCGCGAATCGCGGCGACGATCAAACGTCTGCCCTTGACCCTGCTGCGCGCGCGCCCGATCGCCGAGGCGATCAGCAGCGCCGGCGGCGTGCGCCTGGAAGCGATGGACGAGAACCTGCAGCTGCGCGCATTGCCTGGCGTGTACTGCGCCGGCGAGATGCTGGACTGGGAGGCGCCGACCGGCGGCTACCTGCTGACCGCGTGCTACGCCAGCGGCCTGATCGCGGGGCGCGCGGCGGTGGCGGCTCTGAGTGCGGCAGCGAAGGGCTGATCCACGCGGTGTGCGGCCGGTGGGCCGCGATGATGCGGGCGATGCCGGCGCGGTGATGCACAGGTTCCGAGGGCGTTGGGGGGCGATGCCGGCGCGGCAATGCACAGGTTCCGAGGGCGTTGGGATAGGAGCGGCGTGAGCCGCGACCGCGCAACGGCCGCAGGGTCGAGGTCGCGGCTCACGCCGCTCCTACCCCGAAGCTGAGCCTCAAAGCGAAACGGCCGCGCAGGCGGCCGTCGCGATCATGATTTCCAGCGGCTGATCGAGGCGGTGTCCGGCCAGGTGGGCGGCAACGATGCGGGCGATGCCGGCGCGGCGATGCACAGACCCCGAGGGCGTTGGGGTAGGAGCGGCGTGAGCCGCGACCTCGACCCTGCGGCCGTTGCGCGGTCGCGGCTTACGCCGCTCCTACCCCGAAGCTGAGCCTCAAAGCGAAAAGCGAAACGGCCGCGCAGGCGGCCGTCGCGATCACGTTTCCAGCGCGCCGCAGCGCTCACGGCCCTCAGTGCTTCGGCGCGTCGCGCTGCGCGACGCAGACCTGGTTCACGCGCTGGTCGACGGTCTTGGGATCCTCCAACCAGGCTTCCAGGCCGTTGGCGCGCATCAGCAGGCTGGCGCGCTGGGCCAGCATGGCCGCGCCGCAGGCGCTGGGCGCGGCATCGTCGTCCACC
Organism: Lysobacter sp. Root667; assembly: GCF_001427715.1. Classification (NCBI taxonomy): domain Bacteria; kingdom Pseudomonadati; phylum Pseudomonadota; class Gammaproteobacteria; order Lysobacterales; family Lysobacteraceae; genus Lysobacter; species Lysobacter sp. Root667. The sequence goes on along the minus strand of NZ_LMHF01000013.1, from coordinate 36,962 downwards.
GGCAGCACGTAGCGGGTGTTGCGGTTGGCCTGGACCAGTCGGTACTCGGTGTCGTCCACGAACAGGATCTTGGCGCCTTCCGGTCCGACCTCGCGCAGCAGCGATTCGCTGGCGCGCTGCATGTCCAGCAGCGCCACCTTGCGCTGCGTGGCCACCGCACGCACCACGTCGGCGTACGGGGTGTTGCCGATCTGCAGGCCGCCGGAGCGGAAATCCGGTTGCGCGACCTGGGTCAGCAGCACCGGGGTGGCGCCGCGCATGCGCGCCTCGTCGACGAAACGTTCGAGGTTGCCGCGGAACAGTTCCGGCGCGGTGTATCGCTCCGGCAGCTTGGACTCGTCGTCCTGGCCGAAGGCGATGAACACGGTGTCGCCGGACTTGGTCGCGGTCATCAGTTGCGACCACAGGCCTTCGCCCAGGTAAGCGCGGCTGCTGCGGCCCTCGGCGGCGCGGTTTTCATACTCGACCACGTCGTTGCGCAGCAGCATCGGCAGGGCCTCGCCCCAGCCCGTGGCGGGACGTTGCCCGCCGTGACGGGGCGCCATCGCGCTGTCGCCGGCCACGCGCAGCGTGGGCGGCTGGCGCGGCATCGGCGGCGCCGCGATCGCGCTCGCACAACACAGGATCAGGGCGCTCAGGCCCAGCAGGCGGTGCGAAAACGAACGCGGCGAGGATGTCATCGGCTGGCGACCAGGTAGCTGGTGATGGCGCATACGCTCACGCCCTTGGCGCCGGGCGCGGGCAGGTCTTCGCCTTGCAGGGCGAGCACCTTGACCACTTCGCGCTCGCCTTCGCCGACCTTGGCCAGGGCGATGTAGGCGGTGGGCGCGCCGCCGCAGAAGGCGTTGGCGGGGTGATCGGTGGGCGGGGTCTGTTCGACTACGTGACGCAGTTCGACCGGCTGGCTGGCGTCGATCTGCATGGAAGCGGCATAGGTGGCGCCGGCGCTGTACTCGTCGCCGCCGGTGACCAGGGCCACGCGTTCGGTGCCGAAGCTGGCGCCGTTGGCGCCCTGCAGCTTGGCGTCTTCGATGTTGAGCTTGCCGGTGGCGGCGCTGGCGACCGGCGTGCCGGGTTCGAACTCGCCCAGGGCGACGGGCTTGATCACCGGCGGCGCGGCGCGTTCGACCGGGGCGGCGTTCGGGTCCGAGGAAGGCATCGCCGGCGGCGGTGCGGCGGTGGTGGATTCGGGCGCGGCGGCGCTGGCCGGCGCCTGCGGTTGGCAGGCGGTCAGGGCGACGGCGGCCAGGGCCAGGCTCAGGGGCCAGGCAGGACGGAGAGCGGTCAGGGGCTGGATTAGACGCATCAGGGGTCCTTCGTACGGGGGCTGGAAGAGACGACCGTCGATCATAGCGGCCGCGTCGCTTCAGGTAACCCCTTGATTTGTCTGAATGGGATCGCCCGCCCGGTTTGCGGCGCGGCCCTCATGGGCCTGGGGACCCCTGTCCTTGCTACGGAACAATACCGTTTTCGGCACGTTCGTGGTGCCGTTGCGGGTACCAAATCAGGCCGCCGGGTCAGGTGCCGGGTCAACCAGCGGCTGCAACTGCGGGTCCAGAGCGACGCGCTCGTCGAACACGAAGCAGCGGCCCTCGTAGTGGGCGCCGCCGACCCGCTCGAAGTAGCCCAGGATCCCGCCCTCGAGCTGGAGCAGGTTATCCATGCCGTCGTCGCGCAGCCACAGCGCGGCCTTCTCGCAGCGGATCCCTCCGGTGCAGAAACTGACCACGGTGGCGTCGGCCAGCGACTCGCGGTGCGGCGCCAGCGCCTCGGGCAGGTCGACGAAGTTGTCGATCGGCAGGGTCAGGGCGCCGGCGAAGCCGCCGTAGCCGACTTCCTCGCGGTTGCGGGTGTCCAGCAGCACCAGCCGGCGGCCGGCGTCGTCGTGGCCCCGATCCAGCCACTGCGCGAGCCGCTCCGGGGTCACCGCCGGGGCGCGCCGCTGCAGCGGCGCGCTGTCTTCGCGACGGAAGGTGACGATTTCGCCCTTGCGCTTGACCTTGAGGCGCGCGAACGGCTGGCTGCGGCTGTAGCTGGCCTTGGCCGCGAGCCCGGCGAAGCGCGGGTCGGCGCGCAACGTCGCCAGGTAGCCGTCGATCGCAGCCTCGGCCCCGGCCAGGAACAGGTTCACGCCCTCCTCCGCCACCAGCACGGTGCCGCGCAGGTCGGCGGCCTCGGCGCGTTCGCGCAGGCGCGCGGCGAGGTCGTCGGGGTCGTCGATGCGGACGAAGTGGTAGGCGGCGATATTGAGCAGCATCCGCGCATTTTACCCGCGCCGGCGTGCGGCCGCCTTCGCGCTCCCTGAAGGTCGGCGCGGCTAGCGTGATCCGCAGACCGCGCCAGGAGGCCGCCGCCCCTACCCCACGGAGTTCCTCATGAAGGTACAGCTCAACACCGACAGCCACGTCCAGCACGACCCGTCCGTGCAACGCCACGTCGAGACCGCGATCGAACACAGCCTGGGCCGTTTCCGCGACCAGATCACCCGGGTCGAGGTCCACCTCAGCGACGTCAACGGCGGCAAACCCGGCAACGACGACAAGCGCTGCCTGATCGAGACGCGCCTGGAAGGCCGGCCACCGGTCACGGCCAGCGACGATGCGGACACGGTCAAGGCCGCGGTGGATGGCGCGGCCAGGAAGATGCAGCGGGTGTTGGATAGCGCGCTGGGCAAGCTGCAGCAGTAGGACGCGATTTCGGACTGGCGAAGCGATCGCGCTCGGCGAACGCGCTGTGCGGTCGCGGCATCGGGACCCATCACAGGTGGTGCGCGGACGCGGCCGGCCCGGGTTCGCAATGGCGCTTGAGCGCTCCGAGGCCGAGGCCGTTGCCGTTGCCGTTGCCGTTGCCCCGGCATTGAAATCCATTGAGCCGCACCACGGCGAACAACCGTAGACCCGAAGGGCGGCGCGCAGGACGCGCGCCGTTTTTCGAGGAACAGGATGTTCCTTCGAAAAATCCCCGCGCCACCTCCGATCTCGCAAGGGAGGGTTGTCTTGTCTAGGCAAGCCCTTCTCTTTGGTTACTTTCTCTTGGGCTAGCAAGAGAAAGTGACCCGCACGCGCAGCGGGCGGAAGCTGTTGCTTAAGAACGAAACCCCCGCAGCAAACGGAATTCGCAATCGCGGCTTACGCCGCTCCCACAGGAAGCAGACCCGGAGCGAAACCCCGCCAACAGACGGAGGTCGCGGTCGCGGCTTACGCCGCTCCTACCCCAAGGCGAGTGGCAAGAGAAAGTGACCCGCACGCGCAGCGGGCGGAAGCCTTTGATCCAAAGAAGCGAAGCCATCGCAGAACGCCGCAGTTCGCGATCGCGGCTTACGCCGCTCCCACAGAAAGCAGAAAGCGAAGCCAATCCGAATCGAAGCCGGCGCGGTAGCCGGAGGGCGCGGTCGCGGCTTACGCCGCTCCTACCCCAAAGCCGGTGGCAAGAGAAAGTGATCCGCATGCGCAGCGGGCGGAAGCCTTTGATCCAAAGAAGCGAAGCCATCGCAGAACCCCGGAATTCGCGATCGCGGCTCACGCCGCTCCCTCAGAAGGCCGCAGCGAAGCAAAAGCGAACCCGCCCCGCCCCTCCATTTCAAAGGAGGAAGTCACCGCTTGGTCGTAATCGCCCGGCGCAAATTATTCCGCGCCGCCGCATCGTAACGCCCGTGGTAGAAGTCGCTGAGATAGATGCGCTCGCGCTTCAGCAGGCCTTTGAGGAAGCGTCGCCGATTGAGCCGGAACAGCGGCCCCGGCACATGCCCGCGGTACTCCGACGCGATCCCGCGGTCGTAGGCGTCGAACGCTTCCGGCGCCGCGCCGAGGATGGCCATGTCCCCGTCCAGGAACAGCGCCGCCTCCGCGTCCACCTGCTCCGGCGCGAGCTGGCCGTGGCGCGCGGTGAGGTCGATCAGCTCGACCACCCGCCGCACGTCGATGCCGGCACCCGGCAGGAAACGGGCGATGTGGGCGACCGCCAGTTCGGCCGAGCGCGCCTCGTTGTCGCGCCGCCCGGCCTGGTAGATGGCGTCGTGGTACAGCACCGCCAGCGCGACCTCGACCGGCTGAGTCCAGCCCGGTCCCGCCGCGACTTCGCCGTAGTGGCGCAGCACTTCGCGGACGTGATCGAAGTTGTGGTACGCCCGCGGCGGCGTGGCGTAGGCGGCTTCCAGCGCGGTCCATTGCTCGGGCGGCAGCGAAATCGGCAGATCGACGGGCAGTTCGGGCGACATCGGTGGCTGGGCTTGAGCGAGTGCGCCCATCTTGGCACCGAACGCGTTCCTCGCGCGCGAATGCCGCCGCGCGCCGGTATCGCGTGCCGCGTCGCGGCCCCTGCCCTCACATCGCCACATGCGAACGCCGTCGCGCTTGCGGCCTTGCGACACCGCAGCTCGTCTCGCTCGGCCCCTGCCCTCACATCGCCACATGCGAACGCCATCGCGCTTGCGGCCTTGCGATACCGCAGCTCATCTCGCTCGGCCCCTGCCCTTCGCATCGTCGCGTGCGAACGCCGCCGCGCTCGTGCGGCCTCGCGATGGCGCAGCTCATCTCGCTCGGCGCTGCCTTCGCATCGCCTTGCGCAGTGCTCCCATGCGTCCGACGGACCGGCGATACAGCAGATGGGGCCGCCAGGCCCTGCCCTCGCATCCGTCGCGCGGATCAACGGCCGCGATACGGCTCGCAGCCGATACCGTCGTTGTCGCGGTCCAGGTGCGGACCGTAGCCGGGGTCGCCGCGGCGGACCGGTGCGGCGCCGGCGGCGCGCGCCTCGGTGCAGTTGCGGTAGGCGCCGGACGACGGCATCGCGGCCGCAGGCGCGTAACGCTCGGCTGCGGGCGCCGGTCGCCGCTTGCGTGGCGGCAGAGGGTCGCGGACCGGCGTGCCCCTGAGTTCGGCTGCGGGCAGGTATGGGTTCGCGTACGGCGCTGGCGCCGGTCGCCGGCGTGGCGCCGCGGCATCGCGCGGCGCGGACGCACCGCCGTGGCAGTGATAGCCGCCGTTGCGGCGGTCGTGGTGGCAGCCGTGACGGTCCAGGCCGCCGCCGTGCGCGGACGCGGGCGGCGCGCACAGCGCCGTCAGCACGATCGCACAGCAGGCGGATCGCCAGCGCATGCGCGCCTCCCTTGCGCGCCCCCGGGCCGGCTGGGCCCGGCGGGCACCGAATAAAGTGCCGGCGCGGCGTTCACGGTGACGCCGCGCCGGCGTTCCTGAGAACAGGCGGACGCGGTGTCGCCGCGCCCGCCGGCTCGATCAGTACTTCTTTTCCAGGTTCAGCAGGATGCCATGGTCCGTATCGTCGCCGCTGCCGAACAGACCGCGGTACTCCAAGCGCAGGGTGAAATCGCGCTCGGTGTGCAGGATCGCGCCCAGTCCGAACACGAACCGGTTGCGCTCCAGCCCCTCGATCTCGGCCCGGTAGAACGGACCGGCCAGCAGGTCGGCGTAGCTCATGGTGACGGAGCTGTCGTCCTGGAAGTCGTGCTGGTACTCCAGGCGCAGCTGCGGCGAGAAGGTGCCGTAGCTGACCGGGATGCGGTAATCCATGCGCAGGCCCAGGCTGGCCGTGGTGGTGTCGACGTCCTGGTCCTGGTACCGCAGCGCGTAGATCGCGTCGCCCTGTTCGGTGTAGCCGTCCAGGGTGGCGCGGGCGATGTCGACGCGGGCGTAAGGCGAGATGTGCAGACGGTCGCGCTGGTAGTCGCCGCCGGCCGAGATCGACGCGAACCACTGCTTGCCGTCGCGTTCGCCGCGCACGCGCGCGCCGTTGGCGGTGACGTAGCGGCGCGAGTCGAACGACATCCACTGGTAGCCGACCAGACCGTCGAGGAAGAAGGTCTCGCCCGGGTGGTAGCTGCCGTAGGCCGCCAGGGTGTAGCTCTTGGCGTCGCTGCGGCTGCCGTTCTGGCCGACATCGGTGTTGTCGCGGCCGTAGCCGATGCCGCCGCCGATCGCGAACGCGTCGCTGATGCGGGTGTCGACGCCGGCGCTGATGCCGGTGGTTTCGAAGTCGAAACCGGCACTGCCCGAACGGCTGTCGCGGTCGCCGCTGTTGAGCGCGCCACCGGTCCAGATCGTGAACGAACCGGCGTCGCTGTCGCGCGGCGCGGCCGAGGCCTCCACCGGCGCGGCGTCGTCGCGGGTCGCGGCCTGGCGGCAGTCGCTGCCCGGGGTGCGGCGCACGTCGTCGCGGCAACGGCGGTCGACGCCGAAGCTGATCCGGTTCTGGAAGCGGCCGCCCTCTCCGTTGCCGCCGTGCATGCCTTCCATACGCTGCTGGAAGTTGCCGATCTGCGAGTTGGCGAAGCGGCGCGCGGCCGAGGTCTGGGCGCCGAGCAGGCCCATGACTTCCGCGTCCTGGGTCGGATCCGGGCGCGCGGCGACGTCGATGTCGATGGTCGCCGCCGCCGAAGTCGCGAACGCGTTGGCCAGGGTGAAGGTGACCGTGGCGGTGCCCGAGAACGCGGTGTTCGGCGTGTAGGTGAGGCGGTAGCTCGCGCTCGCGCCGCTGCCGACCTGGGCGATGGTCGCGGTGCCGGAGGACGCCGGCGACAGCGACACCAGGGTGGCGGCGGTGAACGGGCCGCCGGTCGCCCCGGCGGTCAGATCGACCACGACCGGCGTGCCGGCGATGGTGCTGACCCGGCGCGAGACCGCGACCGGCACCGGATTGACGGTGATGGTCGCCGTCAACGGCGCCGACGGACCGAACGCGTTGTTGAGCGTGTAGCCGATGGTGACCGTGCCCGAAGCGCTGGCCGGCGGCGTGTAGACGATGTTGGTGCCGCTGACCACCGCCGTGCCCACGCTGGGCGCGGTGAGGATGGTCACGCCGGTGTACGGGCCGCCGCTGGCGCCGACCGTGGTGTCGATGGTGACCGGCTGACCGGCCAGGGTGTTCGCGGTCTGCGGCTGGCCGACCGGCACCGGCAACGGCGTCACCGTGATCGAGACCGTGGCCGCGGCCGAGGTGCCGCCGGGGCCGATCGCGGTGTAGGTCAGCGAATCGGGACCGAAGTACGCAGTGGCCGGGGTGTAGACGATGTTGAGGCCGCTGACCACGGCGGTGCCGTGCGCCGGCGCCGAGGCGATCGCGATGGACGTGATCACGCCGGTGTCGTTGGCGGTGACGGCGATGGTGACCGGCTGCTGCGCGAGCGTGGTCGCGGTGTCGTCCACGGCCACCGGCACGGCGTCGGCGATCACCAGGGTGTAGCTCACCGTGGCGTTGTAGCCGGCGTCGTCGGTGGAACGGACCGCCACGGTGTAGCTGCCGGCGGTGGTCGGGGTGCCGCTGAAGACGCCGGCCGAGCTGAAGGACACGCCGACCGGCAGGCTGCCCGAGACGATCGAATAGGTGTACGGGGCGATGCCGCCGCTGCTGCTCAGGCTCTGCGAGTACGCCACGCCGACGGTACCGCCGGGCAGGCTCGCCGGCGTGATCACCACCGTCGCCGGGGCGATGGTGAAGGTGTACACGCGGCTGGCGTTCTGGCCGTTGCTGTCGGTCGAGCGCACGGTCAGGCTGAAGTTGCCGTCGGAACGCGGGATGCCGGACAGCGCGCCGGCCGAGCTGAAGCTCATGCCGATCGGCAGCGCGCCGCTGAGCAGCGAATAGCTGTACGGCGCGACGCCGCCGGTGGAGCTGAGCTGGGCGCTGTAGGCCGTGCCCGCGGTGCCGTTGGGCAGCGCCGGCGGATCGATGGTGATGGCCGGCGTGGCCACGACGATGGTGTAGCTCTGCTGCAAGGCGAACGGTGCGCCGGCGCCGGTGCTGGCGTCGGTGACCCGGATCGTCACGTTGTAGTTGCCCGGCACGGTCGGCGTGCCGCTGAGCACACCGGCCGAGCTGAAGCTCACACCGACCGGCAGCGAGCCGGCGGCCAGCGAGAAGCTGTACGGGCCGGTGCCGCCGCTGGCGGCGAAGTTGATGGTCGTGGCGGCGCCGTAGTTCATCGGCAGGTTGCCGGCGGCCGGGGTCATGCTCAGGGTCGGCGCGCCCACGCTCAGGGTGAAGGCCTGGCCGACGGTGAACGGACCATTGCCGCTGCTGGAATCGGTCGCGCTGGGCGTGATCGTGAACGAACCCGCCGCGGTCGGCGTGCCCGACACGGTGAGGCTGTTGGCGGTGGTGCCGGTGACGCTCAGGCCCGCCGGCAGACCGGTGATGCCGTAGCCGGAGAACGGCTGGGTGCCGCCGTTCCAGCTGAAGGTCTGGCTGTAGGCGACGCCGATCTGCGCGGTCAGCGGACCGCTCGCGGTCACGGTGATGGCCGGGTTGGAGACCGTGATGGTCACGGTGGCCGGCGCCGAAGTGCCGGCGCCGTTGGTCGCGGTGTAGGTGAAGCTGTCCGGACCGGCGTAACCGGCGGTCGGGGTGTAGGTGATGCTGGTGCCGCTGGCGACCGCGGTGCCGTGCGCCGCTGCCGTAGCGACCGCCACCGAGGCCGGAATGCCGCCGCTGATGTTCAGGGTGATCGGATTGGCGCTGCTGCCGTAGGCGACCGTGGCCGAAACCGGATTGGCCACCGGTGCGATGTCGGCGACCTGCAGGCTGTAGCTCTGCGGGGCGGACGCGTACGGGCCGCTGCCGGTGCTGCTGTCGGTCGCGACCACGCCGAAGGTGTAGCTGCCCGGCGCGGTCGGCGTGCCGCTGACGAGGCCGGCGCTGCTGAGCGAGATGCCCGGAGGCAGAGCGCCGCTGCTGAGCGCATAGGTGTACGGCGCGGTGCCGCCGCTGGCGCCGTTGAGCGTGGCGCTGTAGGCGACGGTCCGGGTCGCGTTCGCCAGGCTGGTCGGCGGCAGGATCACGGTCGCGGCCGTGACCAACACCGTGTACGAGTTCGAACCGGTGTACGGGCCGCTGCCGGTGCTGCTGTCGGTCGCGGTGACGGTGAAGTTGAAGGTGCCGCCCGCGCTCGGCGTGCCGCTGAGCGTGCCGTTGCTGGCCAGGCTCAGGCCGGTCGGCAAGGCGCCGGCGGTGACCGCGAAGCTGTAGCCGGCGGTGCCGCCCGATGCGGTGATGGTCTGGCTGTAGGCCTGGGCCACGCCGCCGTTGGGCAGGGTCGCCGGTGCGACGCTGACCGTCGCCGCGCTCACGCTCAGGCTGTAGGCGCGCGAACCGTTCTGCGAGTGGTTGTCGGTGGCGGTGACGGTGAAGTTGAAGGTGCCGCCCGCGGTCGGCGTGCCGCTCAGGGTGCCGGTGGAGCTCAGCGTGAGGCCGGCCGGCAAGGTGCCGGCGGTCACCGCATAGGTGTACGGCGCAATACCGCCGCTGGCGCTCAGCGCTTCGCTGTAGGCCGTGGCGACCTGCGCGCCCGGCAAGGTGGCCGGTGCGATCGCGATCGTCGGCGCGGCCACCTGCAGTACGTAGTTCTGGGTGCGCGCGAACGGTGCGCCCGCGCCGGTGGAACTGTCGGTCGCCCGCACCGAGAAGGTGAACAGACCGGTGACGGTCGGCGTGCCCGCCAGCACGCCGGTGTTGGCGTCCAGGCTGAGGCCGGCCGGCAATGCGCCTGCCGACACCGCATAGGTGTAGGCCGGCGTGCCGCCGCTGGCGACGAAGGTCTGGCTGTAGGCCGTCCCGTAGGACGCGGACAAGGTGCCGGCGGCCGGCGTCATGCTCAGGGTCGGTGCGCTCACCGTCAGGGTGAAGGCCTGCGAGATGGTGAACGGACCGTTGCCGGTGCTGGAGTCGGTCGCGCTGGGCGTGACCGTGAACGAACCCGCCGCGGTCGGCGTGCCCGACACGGTGACGCTGTTGGCGGTGCTGCCGGTGATCAGCAGGCCCGGCGGCATGCCGGTGACGCTGTAGCCGACGAACGGCTGGGTGCCGCCGTTCCAGGTGAAGGTCTGACTGTAGGCGACGCCGATCTGCGCGGTCAGCGGACCGCCCGCGGTCACGGTGATGGTCGGGTTGCCGACCGTGATGGTCGCCGTGGCCGGCGCCGACGTGCCGGCGCCGTTGGTCGCGGTGTAAGTGAAGCTGTCGGGACCGGCGTAACCGGGATTGGGCTGATAGGTGATCGTGGTGCCGCTGGCGATCGCAGTGCCGTTGGCCGGCGCGGTGCCGATCGCGACCGAGGTCGGAACGCCGCCGGTGATGTTCAGCGCGATCGGATTGGCGCCGCTGTTGTAGGCGACCGAGGCCGAGATCGGATTGGCCACCGGCGGGATGTTGACGATCTGCAGCGTATAGCCGCGCGGCGCCGAACTGTAGGCACCGGTGCCGGTGCTGCTGTCGGTCGCGGTCACGGCGAAGTTGAACGTGCCCGATGCGGTCGGCGTGCCCGACAGCGCGCCGGTGCTGGCGGCCAGGGCGATGCCCGGCGGCAAGGCGCCGGCGGTGACCGCATAGGTGTACGGCGCGGTGCCGCCGCTGGCCGGATTGAGCGTGGCGCTGTAGGCCAGGTTCTGCGTGCCGTCGGCCAGGGTGGTGGCCGGCAGGTTGATGGTCGGCGGTGCGATCACCAGGCTGTAGGCGCGCGACCCGGTATGCGGCGCGCCGGTGCCGGTGCTGCTGCCGGTGGCGGTCACGGTGAAGCTGAAGGTGCCGCCCGCGGTCGGCGTGCCGCTGACGGCGCCGGTGCTGGCGTTCAGGGTGACGCCGGCCGGCAGCGCGCCGGCGGTGATCGCGAAGGTGTACGGCGAGATACCGCCGCTGGCGCTGACGGTCTGGCTGTAGGCCGCCGCGACCGTGCCGCTGGGCAAGGTGGTCGGCGCGACCACGATCACCGGCGGCGCCACGACCAGGGTGTAGGCGCGCGTGCCGGAGAAGCTGTTGGCGTCGGTCGCACGCACCGTGAAGTTGAAGGTGCCGGCCGCGGTCGGCGTGCCGGTCAGGGCGCCGGTGGTGGTGTTGAGGCTCAGCCCGGCCGGCAAGGCGCCGGCGGTGATCGCGAAGGTGTAAGGCGCGGTGCCGCCGCTGCCGGTCAAGGTCTGGCTGTAGGCGGCGCCGACGGTCGCGCCCGGAACGGTGGCCGGGTTGACCACGATGGTCGGCGCGACCACGACGGTCAGGGTGACCGTCTCGACTTCGAAATACGAGCCCACGCCGGTGCTGCTGTCGGTAACGCGGATGCCGAAGCTAAAGGTGCCCAGGGTGGTCGGCGTGCCGCTCAGGGTCGCGCCGCTCAGGCTCAGGCCGGGCGGCAGCGGACCGGAAACGACCTCATGCGCATAGGTATACGGAGAGACGCCGCCGGTGGTGCTGAAGGTCACCGAATAGGGGATGCCCTGGGCCGCGTTCGGCGGCGTGGACGGGACGATCTGCAAGCTCGGATTGGCGACGGTGGGCGTGTAGGTCTTCACGCCGCTGGCGCTGGTGCTGTCGGTGGCGCGGATCGAGAAGCTGTGCGGGCCGCGGGCAGTCGGGGTGCCGCTGATCACGGCCCCGCTCAGAGTCAGCCCGGCCGGCAATGCACCGCTGTCGAGCGTGTAGGTGTAGGGAGCGGTGCCGCCGGTGGCGGTCAGGGTCGTGCTGAAGGGCGTGCCCGCGGTCAGGCTGACGGTCGCCGGGCCGATCACGATGCTCGAGGCCGGGCCGATGGCCACGGTGACGGTGATGTCGCCGCCGAGGTCGTCCTGGAACACGAAGGTGTCGGTGGTCGCGCTGTCGCCGTTATGCGAATAGGTCAGCGGAATGTTGCCGGGCGACTGCGCGCCGATGGTGCGCGTGCCGTGCGGCGTGGCCGCGGTCCCTGCGGTGATGCCGAAGCCGCCGTGGCAGTGGTCGACGTTGATGGTCTGCGAACCGCTGTGCGCGACCGACATGCTCAGGGTCGGGCAGAACGTGGACGGCGCCGCCGCTGCCATCTGCGGCCACAGGCTGGCCAGGCACAGCAGCGCGGTGGCGAACCAGGAGAACAAGGAAGTGAATACGTGCGAAGGCGCACGCGGCGTCTCCACGCTGTGCGCTGAAAGCTGATGCATGTTCTGCCCCTGTTGGCACCGCACGAGCTCGATCGGCCGCTGGCTGTCGAACCGTCCGGCGAGACTCGAATCCTTGTCCGCGGACATCGGGCTGACGCCCGAGCCGCACCCCTTGCGAACTGCTCTCCCTTCATTCAATCAGGAATCGATCCGCAAATAAAGTGCCACCCACTTCACATATTTTTATGCTGCACTGCCACAAAAAATTCGCTTGTACGGCGCACGGAGTGTGAGCGAGAGTAGCGAGCGCACCGGACATGACGTCCCGTGCCACCATCCTTTTGGGGGAAAAGGTATGACCGAAGTCTTCCTCGGGCAGATCATGCTCACGGGGTTCCAGTTCGCGCCCAAGGGTTTTGCCCTGTGCAACGGGCAGATCCTGTCGATCGCCCAGAACCAAGCGCTGTTTTCCTTGCTCGGCACCACCTACGGCGGCAACGGCACTACCAACTTCCAACTGCCCAACATGCAGTCGCGCACCCCGGTGGGCTTCGGCAATTCGGTCGATGGGGGCTGGAATCCGGCGCCGTATCAGCTGGGCGAGACCGGCGGCGTCGAGAACGTCACCCTGCTCGCTACGCAGATGCCGACGCATACGCACATGGTCAGCGGCAACACCACGGCGGGCGCGATCCGCAATCCGACCAATGGCCTGTACGGCACCAACAGCGCCTCGATCTTCGGCCCCTCCTCGGGCGCCCAGGTCGCGCTGCAAGGCATCGGCATGACGGGCAACAGCCAGCCGCACAGCAACATACAGCCCTACACGACGATCAATTTCGTGATCGCGCTGGTCGGCATCTACCCGTCGCGCAACTGACGCCCTAGCCATCTACAGGAGTTCCCTATGAGCACCCCTTACGTCGGAGAAATCCGTATGTTCGGCTTCGGCCGCGTGCCCAACGGCTGGTTCAGCTGCGACGGTTCGCTGCAGCCCATCAGCGAGTACGAAGTGCTGTACACCCTGATCGGCACCACCTACGGCGGCGACGGCCAGTCCACCTTCGCCCTGCCCGACCTGCGCGGCCGCGCGCCGATCCACCAGGGCACCGGCCTGGGCCTGAGCACCTACGTGCTCGGCCAGAGGGCCGGCACCGAGAGCGTGACCCTGCTGACCCAGCAGCTGCCCAGCCACAACCATGCGCTGATGGCCACCACGGCCGCCGCCAGCACCGGCGCGGTCGGTGTGACAGTGCAACCGGCCACGGTGTCGGGCGACACCATGTACGTCACCGACATCACCGGCGCCACCGGCGCCGCCCTCGCCCCGGCCGCGATCTCGAGCAGCGGCAACACCCAGCCGCACGACAACCTGATGCCCACGTTGACGGTGGGGTACTGCATCGCCTGGGCCGGCATCTTCCCGTCGCAGAGCTGAGCGGCCGCCGCGGACCATCATTCGAGGACATCACCATGACCGAACCTTTCATCGGCGAAATCCAGCTGTTCGGATTCAATTTCGCGCCGCGCGGCTGGGCGTCGTGCACCGGCGCCACCATGGCCATCCAGCAGAACACCGCGCTGTTCGCGCTGCTGGGCACCCAGTACGGCGGCAACGGCCAGACCACGTTCCAGCTGCCCAACTTCGTCAACCGTGCCGCCTGCAACCAGGGCCAGGGTCCCGGACTCACGCCGCGCAGCATGGGCGAAGTGTTCGGCTCCAACAGCGTGACCCTGACCCAGGGCGAGATGCCGGCGCACGGCCATACGCTGACCGCCTACAACCAGCCCACCGGCGCTTCGCGCACCAGCACGCCGGCCCCCAACAACTTCCTGGGCATCCCGACCTCCAGCAACCCCTTCATCGGGAATGTGGCGCCGAACGTGCAGTTCGCTCCGGTCATGTGCGGCCCGGCCGGCGGCGGCCAGCCGCACGAAAACCGCCAGCCGTACCTCGCGTCGAACTTCTGCATCGCCTTACAGGGTATTTTCCCGAGCTTCCCTTGACGGCAATGCAGGCGACGTCGCCGCTACCGCCGTTTCCGCAAGGCCGCGACGACCGCCTGGCGACACCCGCGCTCCTGAGCGAGCGCGGGTTCGCACTGCGCCCCGCGCGCGACGACGACCTGCCTTGGCTGCGCACGCTCTACGCCAGCACCCGGGCCGAGGAACTCGCGCCCGTGCCCTGGCCCGACGAGGCCAAGCGCGCCTTTCTCGACAGCCAGTTCGCGCTCCAGCATCAGCATTACCTGCACCACTACGCCGACGCCGACTTCCTCGCCATCGAGCGCGAAGGCACGCCGGTCGGGCGCTACTACCTGCAACGGCGCGCGCCCGATCATCTGATCGTCGATATCAGCCTGCTGCCCGCCGCACGCGGCCAGGGCATCGCCAGCGCCTTGATCGAACACAGCCAGCACGACGCCGCCGCGCTCGGCCGCGGCCTGCATCTGCATGTGTCGTCCGACAATACGCAGGCGCAGCGCCTGTACCAGCGCCTGGGTTTCGTCCTGCTCGAAGACGGCGGCGCCTACCGGCGCCTGCGCTGGACCCCGCAGGGCGCGCTCTAGCTCTGGGGTAGGAGCGGCGTAAGCCGCGACCGCGCCCCCACGCCCACCGCGCCTATCGCGATCAGTACCGGATTAGCAGCGCCTCAGATCGGCCTTGGATCACCGAGCGAGCGCGAGCGTTCCAGCCCGCCCCGCCCTCAGTTGAAAATCGCCTGGTACAAAAACCCTTCGCGCTCGCGCGCGACCGGCACCAGGAAGATCCCGACCTCGCCCACGCTTTCGTGGCGCATCAGATAGGTTTGCTGCGGGAACAGAAACGCCGAGGCATTGCGAAACAGCAACGAGAACGGCGCGCGCGCCGCGCCCGGCACGACCTGGCTGCTCTGCAAGGCCCGCGCCTCGACCAGCACGAACGGCACCTCGCCGTCGTTCAGCGCGGCCGAGAAGGTCTCGTTCACGTGGCGGGCGAAATGATCCAGCGTCAGCAGTTCCATGCGGCTTCCCCTCAAAGCTGGAACGCATGGTCGCCGCGCCGCGCGCGCGATGCAAGCGCGCGCGGCGCGCGAGGCTCAGTACTGGCCCATGTAGTCGCGCTTGCCGACCTCGACGCCGTTGTGGCGCAGGATCGCGTAGGCGGTCACGACGTGGAACTGGAACTGCGGCAGACCGTAATGCAGCAGATAGTCGTGGCCGACGAAGCGGCGCTCCTTGGGCGTGCCCGGGCGCAGCACCACTTCACGCTCGTGGGCGCCGTCGAACAGCACCGGCTCCAGGCTGTCGATGAACGCGGTGGTCTTGGCGACCAGCGCCTGCAGCTGTTCGAAGCTGCGCTCGGAATCGTCGTACACCGGCACTTCCGCGTCGGCCAGGCGCGCGCTCACGCCCTTGGCGAAGTCGCAGGCGATCTGGACCTGGCGCAGCAGCGGAAACATGTCCGGGTACAGGCGCGACTGCAGCAGCACGTCCGGCTCGATCTTCTTCTCGACCGCGTGGGCCTGGGCCTTGTCGAGCAGCGCGGCGAGGCTGCCGAGGAACTGCTTGAACACGGGGACGGAGGCGGCGTGCATGGAAACGGTCATGGCGGGACTCGTGGGGAAAGCGACCATGGTACGACGGCGACCGGCGCCGACCGCGCGCGCATGCGTGGATCGATGCGTCCTGCCGGTGCGCTGTGGCGATGCCCGGGTGCGGCCTCAATCCGACGGCGCATGCTCCCAACGCTGCGCACCCTGCCCGTCCTCGGCCAGCACGTCGCCCGGATTGGCCAGGCGGCAGCGGTCGATCGACAGACAGCCGCAGCCGATGCAATCGTCCAGGGTGTCGCGCATCTGGCTGAGTTTCTGGATGCGCTCGTCCAACTCCTCGCGCCAGGCCGCCGACAGCCGCTCCCAGTCCTTGCGCGTCGGCGTGCGTCCGTCGGGCAAGGTCGAGAACGCCTGCAGGATCGTCGCCAGCGGCATGCCCACGCGCTGGGCGACGCGGATGATCGCGATCCGGCGCAGCATGTCGCGACCGTAGCGGCGCTGGTTGCCGGCGGTGCGCTGGCTGTGGATCAGGCCCTTGGTCTCGTAGAAATGCAGGGTCGACACCGCCACGCCGCTGCGCTGCGCCATCTGCCCCACGCTGAGCTCGGTATTCGCGCCCATGCGCTTGACCTGAAGTTAAGTTGAGGTTCTATGCTGCGCGTCCCCACTCCCTCCGGTCAAGCCATGGACAACCGCAACGCCCGCGACGACGACCTCGACCAACCCAGTTCCCGCGACGCCGCCGACGGCATCGACGACGATGCCGGCCTGATGCAGGCCGTGCATTTCGACCGCTACGGCGCACCCGAAGTGCTCTATCCGGCCGTGCTGCCGCTGCCCGAAGCCGCGCGCGGCGAACTGCGCGTGCGGGTGCGTGCGGCCGGCGTGCAGCCGGCCGACATCGCCCGCCGCAACGGCGACTTCGCGCGCCGCGGCATCGACGCCGACGCCGCCTTCCCGCAACGCCTGGGCTACGAATTCGCCGGCGTCGTCGACCAGATCGGCGACGGCGTGCGCGGCTATTACCACGGCCAGGAAGTGCTGGGCTGGTGCGACGGCGGCGCCTACGCCGAAGTCGTGACCGTACCGGCGCCGCAGGTCGTGGCCAAGCCGCCGATGATGTCCTGGGCAGTGGCCGGCGCCCTGTCGGCCTCGGGCCAGACCGCGCAGGTCGCATTGCGCGCCTTGAACGTGGGCCGCGGCGACACCCTGCTGGTGCACGGCGCCGCCGGCGGTGTCGGCACCATCGCCGTGCAGCTGGCGCGTCTGGCCGGCGCCCGCGTGATCGGCAGCGCCAGCCGCGAGAACCACGCCTACCTGCGCACGCTCGGAGCCGAGCCGGTGCTGTACGGCGACGGCCTGGTCGAGCGCGTGCGCGCACTCGCGCCGCAAGGCGTGAGCGTGGCGCTGGACGCGGCCGGCCGCGGCGCTATCGCCGCCTCGCTGGCGCTGGGCGTGGCGCGCGAACGCATCGGCAGCCTGGTCGATGGCGACGGCGCGCGCGAACACGGCGTACTGCGCCTGCGCGGCGAATGCGACCGCGACCGCCTGCGCCATCTGGTCGACCTGTACGAACACGGCCGCCTGCACGTGCATGTGCGCGAGATCTATCCGCTGGCGCATGCCGCGGTCGCGCATCGCGACGTCGAGACCGGCCACGGCCGCGGCAAGGTCGTGCTGATGGTCTACCAGACCGGCGACAGCGGATTCGGGCCGTGACCGACGCCAGCCGCACCGGCGCGCGCGACGGCTACGCACCGACGTAGCCATCGATGCGATCGCGTCCTAGCCCGCGGCGACAACCGCGTCGGTGCGGTCTCGATCGCTCGCGCTGTTTCGATGCGGTGCGCCTGCGTCTTGCCGCGTCTTACGGATTGGCCGTGGCCGCCAGCGTCGTGGCGACGGCGCGGGTACGTGCGAGACTTTCGTATAGGGACACCACCTGCTCCATCAGGCCGTCGGTGCTCCAGGCGCGCGCGTCCAGCGGCCCGGCCGCCGACAAGGCCGCGCGGGTTTCGGGCGAACGCAGCACGGCAGCGACATGCCCGGCGAACGCGGCCTCGTCTTCGGCGCTGACCACCGCGCTGCGCACATCGCGCAGCACCGTGGCCGTGCCCATGACCGCGGTCGATACGATCGGTACGCCCAGCGCCATCGCCTCGATCAGCACCAGCCCCTGGGTTTCGGTCGGCGAGGCGAACACGAACACGTCGCCGGCGCGGTAGGCGTCGAGCAAGGCGGTGCGGCGGTCCAGGTTGCCGAAGAAGCGCACGTGCTCCTGCAATTTGAGCTCCACGCTCAGGCGCTTGAGGCGCTCGGCATCCGGGCCCTCGCCCGCGATCAGGAACAGCAGCTCGGGAAATTCGTCGACCAGGCGCCGCGCCACCCGCAGCAGGAAGGCGATGTTCTTCTCGACCGCGAGCCGGCTCACCGTGACCAGGGTCGGACGCTGCGGCGCGATCCCGTGCTCGGCGCGGAAGCGCGCGCCGTCGCCGCGCGCGAACTCGCTCAGGTCGATGCCGGTCGGCAGCACCGTCGACGGCGTGGTGATGCCGTAGCGCTCCAGCACCTGCACCATCTGCGCGGTCGGCACGATCAAATGATCGACGCCGTGACACAGCGAGCGCGAAGCGCGCCGCGCGAACGCACGCAGCAGCGGCGCCGGCAGCCACGGCAGGTAGTGGCCGACGTATTCCTCGAAATAGGTGTGGTAGGTCTCCACCGTCGGCCGCCCGATCCGCCGCGCCAGGCGCACGCCCAGGCTGTGGGCGCGGAACGGGGTGTGGATGTGGATCACGTCCCAGTGCCGCGCCGCCAGCCGGTCCTCCACCGCGCGCAGCGCCGAAGCCCGGATCAGCCGGTCCTCGGGATCGAAGAAGATCACCCGCGACGGCAGCCGCAGGATCTCGAACTCGCCATGGCCGTCGTGCTGATCCTGGCCGCTGTCGGGCCCGTAATCCGGCACCACCAGGGTCACCGCATGGCCCATCCGCGCCAGCGACTGGGCGAAGGTGCGGATCGACGTCGAGACGCCGTTGACCCGCGGGAAGTACACGTCGGACAGCATCAGGATGTTCATGCCCGCCAGACTATGGCGGGGCGATGACGGATTTGTGGCGGCCGCCTGAACCGTCCTCGCCGCCGTCGTGCCGGCGCCTCCGGGCGAAGCTGCGGGGCAACGTGCCCGCTGCAAAGCTCCCAGCGGGGCGGCGATCCTGGCGGGACGACCCAAGGGGCCGCCGACATATCCACAAGGAGCATGGCCGACAGCCAAATGGCGCCCCCATCCATCTCTTTCAATGCCAGCCGCCTTCGACGGCATCGATATATTGAGGCGCAGGACCCGACCGTGCCTCCGGCCGAGAGCGCATTCTCACAAAACATCAGGTTGTCGCTTGACAGGTCGATGGTGTGGCTGGACCCTCGCGGGCATGAAAATCGATATCGAGAAGCTCAGCCTGTCGGAACTGAACGCCCTTCTGGTCGCCGCGGAGCAGCGGCGGCAGTTGATAAGCAGCCGTCGCCCCATTGCCCTAGTGCGTCGAAAAGCGATCGCAGTCGCTGCTCAGTACGGGTATACGATCGAGGAACTGTATGGGGATCAGCCGGTAGCTGAGAAGCCTGGCAAGAAACGGGCGCCGCGGCGAAAGGCGAGCAAGGTGGCGGCCAAGTACCGCGATCCGGAGAACAAGCGCAATACCTGGTCTGGCCGCGGGCGGATGCCGCTGTGGCTGGCCCAGAAGACGAAACATGGCCGGAGCGTCACCGACTTCCTGATCCCCGGCCTGGCAAAGCCGACCGCACGCAAGAGCAGTTCGATAGGCCGACGGACGCTCATCAAGCAGGGCTGACGCAGAACCGCGAATGCGCAGCGGCTTGAGTCGACTAAGGCCTGATCGATCGGGATGCAGCCAACGAAGAACCTATCGACTCGTGAAGCATGCCGAGCGCCCGAACCGTTCGCGCGCGAGTCGGAGCCGCGACGCAGTCCGCCAGCACATGAACCGTCAGATCCCGCATGTGCGCGTCGATCGCCGTTGCTGCGACGCAAACGTCCGTGGAAATTCCCGTTATCACTACCTTCCGGCTGCCGCAGTGCTCGAGAAGCACCGCCAGGGGCGTGGAGTGAAAAGCGGATTGCTTGGGCTTGAGGATGTAGAAGTCGTCCGGCTCCGGTAGCAGCTTCCTGGCGATCGGCGCGCCCCTAGACCCCTCGCCGCTGCAGATCTTCACAATTTCCGTGAAGTCCGCATGCCATTGCCCGAAGTTGTCATTCGCATAGATGACCGGAGCGCCAGCATTCTTGAAGCGACGCTTCAAGCTGGCGATCTTCGCTGCGGCCGGCATCGCCTGCTTGAGCAGGGCATCACCCGCATCGAAATCGAGCATGTTCAACATATCCACAATCAGCAATGCGGGTCGACCTGACTTTCGCCGCATAGGCACCTCACTGTCGACGTCTTAAGGCTGCTCTCGGCCGTGCGTTTGCTCGCTGGCTACGCGGGCTAAAGTGCCGGCGATCCGAGCCCGTTGACCGTTACGCGAACCTAGCGGCGCTACCGTCATGGAGTCGTGAACCGGTGTTCGCGAGGGCCGGGCTCGTCGACCTCGGCCCGAACGGCGTCAGCCGGCTGTGCGCGCGAAACAAAGCTCACGACAATTCAACCTCCCACTCTCTTCTTTGCCGCGTTCCGTCCCACGCCCTAGTCAGCGATTTTCTCGTGTCCATCTTCCGCATGAACCATTAAGAAAATCGGTCTCGACAGAAACATTCTTCACATTCGCTTGCGGATGCCGCGTCTACTAATGATGCGTCCCACCCGCTGCACCATGCGATGGCACGAGCGAGAAGCTATGGACAAGACTCAAGTCCACGAACCATTACTGCGGGCACTGGAGACCGAGTGCGGCGGCATCAAGATTTGCACGGCAGCGATTAGGGACGCGCAAAACGAGGACCTCTGCAAAGAGTGGGAATATCTGGACGACACAAGAACCCCTGAGCAAGATCGACGCACGACTACGTAGGTAGTCCGAAAGTTCTCCGGTAATTGTTCCCGACCTCGCCCCGTGCCGTGAGCGCTCCGACCGAGGTTGTATGCACATACGGGTGTCCGCCCAGATTTCGCTATGACCAAGACAGCCAAGAACACCCCTTCCTTCTGGCAACGTAACGCGCTGGGCCTTGTGCTCTTCGCGATCTTCGCCGTGTTCCTGTGGGGCCAGATCCTCGCGGGCCACGCCTCGTGGAACGATGAGTTGCTCACGCACGGCTACTCCCCTGTCACGCTGGCCGCCTATTTGCGCAGCGGACATTTCATCTCCGCCACCTTCGAGAACTGGGAGAGCGAGTTCCTGCAGATGGGCATGTACGTACTGCTCACCGTCTGGCTGCGGCAGCACGGCTCGGCCGAGTCAAGACCGTTCCACGAAGATAAGGAAGTGATCGAGGATGGCCCAACGCCATGGCCAGTCCGTATGGGCGGTTGGTGGGCAAGGCTCTATGCCAGTTCCCTGACCATTGCGTTTGCCTTCCTGTTCGTCGGGTCTTTTGTTCTGCATGCGGTGGGCAGCTGGCGACACGAGCTGGACGAACGGCATCTTGCAGGTCAGCCCCCGATTGGAATACTGGAGCATCTCTCCGGCACTACCTTCTGGTTCGAGTCCCTTCAGAACTGGCAAAGCGAGTTCCTCGCGGTGCTTGCGATCGTGATGCTGTCGATTTTCCTGCGCCAGGACAAATCTCCGGAGTCAAAGCCCCTTGCCGCGCCCCATTCACAAACAGGGGCCTAGCGGCTTGATAGAGAGATCGCTGCAGCGTGGCGACCACATCCACCGCACGTCCCGGTGGCGGATCGTAGCTGCGCGTGAACGTCGACACGCGTGGTACGGTGCCCGGGCGCCGCGCACGTAGGAGCTCCGCCGCCGGATCGCCAGCCGCAATATGGTTAGCGGACACCTCGGCATCCACATCGGAAGCTAGCGCAGGCGCAGGCGCAAAGCCCGCGCACGGTTCCCATCCCTTGCTCGCGGCGATGCGACAGCCGCCTGGAAGCGACGCCCGCGCATGGCGGGCGCCGCTCACGATCAGTTCTGCACCACCGCCGGATCGCCGACGATCACTTTGCCGCCGGTGTAACCTCCACCGCCTCCACCGCCGCCCGCACCCGGGTTGTAGCCACCGCCGTCACCGCCGGTTTCGTTGCCGCCACCGCCGACGCCGATGCTGCTGGAACCACCTTCGCGCTCGATACGCCCTTCCTTGCCGTAGAGGCCGAAATCGTCGGTGATGTAGTACTTCGCGCAATAGCTCGCGTTGCAGATGATGTAGGTATCGCCCTTGTTCCAGAACACGTCGCCGAACCAGCGGTAGAACAGCGGTTTCATCTGCTGCACGTAATCTGCGGTGAGCGGATCCGGCTTGGGATAGTCGATCTGGCAGCCGTTATCGCATTCGAACGGACCGCGCTCCGCCGCAACCAGCCAAGCGCAAGCCAACAACAACGGCACGGCCAGGCCGGCCATCGGCAACAGTTTTTTATGGTTTGCAGCACGCATCGTAGATTCCCTTTCCTTGTTGAATGGCCGTAGCCAGTTGCGCCGGTTCCAGTTGGTCGGCGTACGTGTCCAGGTATTGCCGCCCGTACGCGCTCGGCGATGCCATGTCCTTCGCGTAGTAGTAGGCATAGGCCCGGATCGGGTCGCGCGGCGCCAGCACGCCGTAGTGGTAGGCGTCGCTCAGGCTCATCAAGGCCGAGAGACTGCCGCTGGCGGCCGCCTGGCGCAGGTACTGCATCGCCTTGCGGCGATAGGCGATGACCTTCTCGGGGTTCGCCAGCATCTGCGAAGAGTTGCCGACGACCGCCTCGGCGTTGCCGGCATAGGAGAGCTGGGCCATCACCACACCGGCATCCGCGGCCTGCTCCAGCCAGCGCACGTTGTTCTGGTACTGCTCCTGGGTCAGACCGTGGCATTCCGGCGGCGTGCGCGCGATCAATTGCGCCTCCAGGCTGTCGTCCGCGCTCGGCGGCGGCCGGTTGTCGTTGCCGCCACCGTGATAGAGCTGGTAGCGGCATTCCTCGATCTTGATGAACAAATACAAGGCCGCTTCGTTGTCGCCGGCCTCGGCCCGCGGTTGCAGGGCCGCGACCACATCGACCGCGCGACCACGCGGCAGGTCGAAGCTGCGCGAAGGCACCACGCCCCGCCTCACCGCACCGGGGCGACGCGCGCGCACCAGTTCGGCAGCCGGGTCGCCGGCGCCGCCGACCTCGTCCGCGGCGACGGGTTGCGCAGTCAGAGCTGGAACGCTCATACGCGCGACGGGCACGGCATCCACCCGATGTCCGCGCCACCAAACCGCCAGTGCCGCCACCGCCAGCACCGCGGCCATCGCTCCCAACCAACCTCTGCGCCTATCTGCCCGCATTCCCTCGCTCCTCGTGTCCGGTTTGCCGGCCCGCTGGCCGGTACTGACTCGTCGTCTGTCCGCATCGGAAAATTCGCGACTTCGAGTTGCGGAGAGATAAAACACAATCCTAAATTGACATTCAAGACCAATTAAAAGTTGGCGTGCCAGGCGGCGCACCTCAGGTGCCGATGAGGCGTGCGATCCATTGAAGAAATGAGCAAAACGCCGGTCGCGCGCAGGCCCGCACGCGTCGCCGTCCGCTGCGCGCGGCGACTGTCGTATCGTTACGGCATGCAGTCCCTGACCTACCTCAACGGCTACCCGGAGCACGTGCTGGCGCGCGTACGCGAGTTGCTCGCGCAAGGACGCCTGGGCGCGGTGCTACGCGAGCGCTACCCGCAGGCGCACGAGGTTCGCAGCGACCGCGCGCTGTACGAATACACGACCGAACTCAAGGGCCGTTACCTGCGCAAGGCCGAGCCGCTGCACAAGGTGATCTACGACAACCGCCTGCAGGTGATCGGCCAGGCCCTGGGCACGCATACCGCGATCTCGCGGGTGCAGGGCGCCCGTCTCAAGGCCAGCCGCGAGATCCGCATCGCCACGGTGTTCCGCGATGCGCCGGCGGAGTTCCTGAAAATGATCGTGGTGCACGAACTGGCGCACCTGAAGGAAAGCGACCACAACCGCGCCTTCTACCAGCTGTGCACGCACATGGAGCCGGATTACCACCAGCTCGAGTTCGACCTGCGCCTTTACCTCACCGCGCTCGATCTGGAAGACGCCACGCCGGCGGCGCGCGGCTGACGCGCGCGCCATCGGGCCGCATCACGCTATGTCGCGGTTGATGAACTCAGCGACCGCGCCCCGGTCGCGGCGCAACGCTCCGGCTCAGTGCCGCAGCAGCCACGCCGGCAGAGCGAGCACCGCCAGCAAGGCGACGATCGCCGCGACGATCGCCAACACCCGCAGCGGCTCGCGCCGCAGCACGTCGACGAAGGTCTCGGCGCTGCCGTCGCGCAGGGCCGCGTCGTGCTCGGCGCGCGCACGCGCCTGACGCTCGCCCTGGTACTCGGCCATCAGCGCCCGCGCCGCGGCCTCGTCGCGGTCGTAGGCGATCCAGATCCCGCCATAGGAAATGCCCCAGCGACTGGGCCGGGTCTCGTAGAACTCGATGCGGTGCGCGTCCAGCAGCGCGCGCACGTCGGCGGCCTCGTCCTCGGGCACCTGGCGCAGATTCAGCAGCAGTTTCGACATGCGCCGATGATACCGCGCCGGCTTCTTCAACTGCCGCTTACATCGCCCGCGCTACCTTGGCCGAAATCCGCGACCGCAGGAGCGCCCGCATGTATCGTCCTTCCTCCATCGCCACGCCCCGACGCCTCGGCGAGCGCGCGTGAGCGAACACCACGACTACACCTACGGCATCGAGGAGGAGTATTTTCTCGTCCGCCCCGGCGCCCACGGCCTGGCCACGCGGGTGCCGGCGGAACTGCTCAGGCAGGCCCGGCGCGAACTCGGCGACTCGGTCGCCAACGAACTGCTGCAATCGCAGATCGAAATCTCCAGCCCGATCCTGCGCGACGCCGGCGAGGCCGAGCGCAGCCTGATCGGCCTGCGCAGCGCGCTGTCGCAGGTCGCCGCGCGCTTCGATCTGGGCCTGGTCGCGGCCGGCACTCACCCCTTGGGCGTGTGGCGCGAACAGGAGCGCAGCCCGCGCTCGCATTACCGGCGGCTGATGGAGGACTTCCAGATCGTCGCCCGCCGCAGCCTGGTCTGCGGCCTGCACGTGCACGTGCAACTGCCGCCGGGCGTGGACCGGGTGCGGGTGATGAACCGGATGATGCGCTGGCTGCCGCTGTTCCTGGCGCTGTCGACCTCCTCGCCGTTCTGGAACCGCTCGCGCACCGGCCTGCTCAGCTACCGCCAGGCCGTCTACGACGAATGGCCGCGCACCGGCGTGCCGGATTTCTTCGCCGACGAGGCCGAGTACGACGCCCTCGCCGCCCTGCTGACCCGGGTCCATGCGATCAACGACGCGCGCTCGCTGTGGTGGGGCATCCGGCCCTCGCCGCGCTTCCCCACCCTGGAGCTGCGCATCGCCGACTGCTGCACCCGGGTCCGCGACGCCCTGGCGATCGCCGCACTGTACCGCTGCCTGCTGCGCTACCTGGTGCGCTGCCCCGACGACGACCCGCCGCGCAGCGCCCTGACCCGGCGCGTGATCGACGAGAACCGCTGGCGCGCCAAGCGCTTCGGCACCGAAGCCAAGTTCTTCGACGAAAGCGGCGCCGACCCCGAACCGCTGCCGCAGATGCTGGCGCGGCTGCGCGAACTGTGCGCGCAGGACATCCGTGCCCTGGACAGCACCGCCGCGCTGGCGCCGCTGGATGCGATCGTCGCCCAGGGCAGCAGCGCCCATGCGCAACTGGCGCTGTACCGCGAACAACGCGACCGCGGCCTGGGCCGCGTACCCTCGCTGGAGGCGGTGGTCGATTGGCTGCGCACCACCACCGCGGCGAGCGACTGAGCCGTCGGCCCGCTCCTACCGATCATGTCCCCATCGAGGCCCGTATGAACGCCACGCCGCGCAAACTGATGATCGGCCTGTCGCCGCGCCTGATGCGCAACCTGCCCGCGCAGTACGGCTTCCGCAACAAGACCCTGCAGTACCTGGAACAGTCGATGGCGCATTGGGTGATGTCGGCCGGCGCGCTGGTGGCGATGATCCCCACCGTCGATCCCGACGGCGACGTCCAGCGCAGCGACCTGTCGGTGCGCGAATACGCGCAGTCCTTCGACGGCCTGATCCTGCAGGGCGGTGCCGACATCGATCCGGTCGCTTATGGCGAGCAGCCCAGCGAGCTGCTGCAGACCACCGACCCGGTGCGCGACCGCTTCGAACTGTCGCTGCTGCGCGCCTTCGCCGCCGCCGGCAAGCCGGTGCTCGGCGTCTGTCGCGGTATGCAGCTGATCAACGTCGCCTATGGCGGCAGCCTGTACCAGGATCTGGTCGCCGGCGGCGCCACCCGCAACCAGCACTACCTGCCCGACCGCTACGACGAACACGCCCATCCGCTGCGCATCGAAGCCGGCGGCTGGCTGGCCGCGCTGTACCCGCCGCAGGAAGGCACGCGGGTGAATTCGATCCATCACCAGGGCATCCGCCGGCTCGGCGACGGCCTCCACGTCGAGGCCTGGTCGGAGGACGGCATCCCCGAATGCATACGCGCGCCCAATGCCGCCTTCGTGGTCGGCGTTCAATGGCATCCGGAATTCCACGACGCGCGCTTTCCCGAACTGATGCCCGGGCGGCCGCTGCTGGACGCGTTCCTGGCCGCGGCCGGCGCCGGCCGGCGCGGCGACGGCGGCTGAGCCGCATCGCCGCGTCGCAGGACTCAAACCGCGGCGGTCACCACGATCTCGATCTTCCAGTTCGGATTCGCCAGCGCCGCCTGCACGGTCGCGCGCGGCGGCGTGCGGCCGGCCACCACCCACTGGTCCCAGACTGCGTTCATGCCCGCGAAATCGGCGATGTCGGCCAGGTAGATCTGCGCGCGCAGGATCCGCGACTTGTCGCTGCCGGCCTGCGCCAGCAAGGCGTCGATCGCGGCCAGCACCTGCCGGGTCTGCCCGCCGATATCGGCGTGTTCGTCGTCGGCGATCTGCCCGGCCAGGTACACCGTACCGTTATGCACGGCCATTTCCGACATGCGTGGACCGACTTCGTAGCGCTGGATCATGCTGCACCTCGCTCAGTGGGGACGGCCAGTATCGCCCATCCGGCGCCGCGGCCCGGCGCCGCGAACCGGCGCGCGAGGGCCGCGTCAGCCGCGCGTAGCCCGCAACGCCGACAGCAAGGCGAGCAGATTGTCCGGCACGTCCGACTGGGCGATCTTCTGCATCGACCCCGGCTCGCTGCCGGCGACCACACGGAAGCTGCGCTGGTCGTAGACGATGTAGTGCACCCGCCCCAGATGCGAGGTCTGCGCGATCGTGTCGGCGATGTCGTCCGCGGTCGCGTTGTCGACGCTCACGCCGTCGCCGAGTTCGTCGGTGTGCAGCAGGATCTCCATATCGTTACCCCCTGATGGATGTGCGGGCGTAGCGCGCCCGCATCGCAGCCGCGCCCGCCGGCCGGCGCTCAATCCGCGGCGTCGGCGTAGCGGCGCACGACTTCGTACAGGAAACGCCGCCCGTCCAGCAGCGAGCGCACCCGGATACGTTCGTTGAGACCGTGCGCACGGCTGCCCTCGGCATCGTGGAACAGGCCCGACAGGCCATAGGTGGGGATGCCGGCGGCATTGAGGAAGCGGCCGTCGGTGGCGCCGGTGGACATGGTCGGCACGATCGCGACCCCGGGCCAGATCGTATCGGCGACTTCGCGCACCGGGCCGAGGATCTTCGGCGACAGCGGCGGCGCGGAGGTCGCCATGCCGGGCTCGCCGCGCGGCGCCACCTTGATGCGTTCGTCGGCGAGCACGCGCACCAGGGTCTGGCGCACTTCCTCGACCGGCACGCCCGGCAGGATCCGGCAATTGACGTTGGCACGCACCTGCTGCGGCAGCGCGTTGGACGCATGGCCGCCCTCGATCTGGGTCGCCACGCAGGTGGTGCGCAGCGTGCTGTTCCAGCCTGGGTTGATCGTCCACAGGCGATCGGCCGCGGCCGCGTCGGCCGGATCGGCCAGCACCGCGCGCATGTCGGCGGCAACCGCTGGCGCCGACAGCCGCGCCTGCGCTTCGAAGTAGCCGCGCGTGACCGGGTTCAGCGCGATCGGGAACTGGTAGGCGCCCAGCCGCTCCAGACCGCCGGCCAGATGGGTGATCGGATTGTCGCGGGTCGGTCGCGAACTGTGCCCGCCGACATCGCTCGCGCTGAGTTCGAAGTCCTGATAGACCTTCTCCCCGGCCTGCACCTGCAGCGCCAGCGGCTTGCCGTCGCGCAGTTCGCCGCCGGCGCCTTCGTTGAGCACGAACGCGGCCGCCAAGGTCTCGGGCTGGGTCTCCATCAGCCACTTCACGCTGTTGAACACGTCCGGCGATTCCTCGCCGCAGGTCAGGGCCAGCTTGATGTCGCGCCGCGGCACGTAGCCGGCCTGGCGGTAGCGCACCAGATTGTCGGTGAAGATCGCCGCCATCGCCTTGTCGTCGCTGGCGCCGCGCGCATAGAACCAGCCGTCTTCCTCGACCAGGGTGAACGGGTCGCGCTGCCAGTCCTCGCGCCGTGCCTCGACCACGTCGATGTGGGCCAGCAGCAATAGCGGCTTGAGCTTGGAATCGCGGCCGCGCAGCACCGCGACCAAGGCGCCGGCCTGCGGGCGGTCGCTGGGCGCGAGGATGCGCGAGTCCTGCGCCGGCAGGCCGGCCGCGAGCAAACGCGCCTGCATCGC
The DNA here is from genome assembly GCF_001427715.1 of Lysobacter sp. Root667. Classification (NCBI taxonomy): domain Bacteria; kingdom Pseudomonadati; phylum Pseudomonadota; class Gammaproteobacteria; order Lysobacterales; family Lysobacteraceae; genus Lysobacter; species Lysobacter sp. Root667. The sequence goes on along the minus strand of NZ_LMHF01000013.1, from coordinate 8,772 downwards.
CTGCGCCGCGCGCGTGCAACTGCCGACCGAGCGGGTGGTGTTGATCTCGACCAGTTCGCGGTACAGGGCGCGGAACGCGGCCTCATCCGGCGCCGGTGCGGCCGCCGCCGCGCCCGCCCACAACGCGGCCATCGCCGCGACCATGCTGACACCCGTTAGCGAACGCGACATGCCTGGTTCCTCTGCCGAAAAAAACGACAGTGCCGTCCGCCCGAGGGCGCCGCAAGTGCCGCGATCGCGACTCCGGTCGCGACCGCGGCGAGCCCGGCTATTTCTTGCGCCGGTAGCGCACCGACATCACCGGCTGCCACTGCCCGGCGTCGCCGAGCATGCGCGAGCGCAGTTCGTGATGGTCGTCGTCGACCAGCTCGATGATGTCCTGGAAGTCGCGGATCCGGCCGCTGTCGAAATCCGGACCGCGGGTGTCGAGGGTGAGCGTGCGCCCGTCGGCGCCGACCGAACCCTCGTAGACCCACAGGCTGGACAGCATGCTGCCGGCGAAGGCGCCGACGTAGCGGCCTTTGGCCGGGTCGTAGCCCAGGGTGATCTGCATGATCGACGCCTCCGGCGATTCGCTGCGCGCCTCGCACCGGATCCAGAGCTCGCCGATCTTGCTCACCGTCTGCTGCGATCGCCAGGTGGTCGGCGCTTCGCCGGGCGCCCCGGGTATCTCGCCCTCGCCCACCCATTCGCCGAGCAATCGTTGCAACCAGCGATGCTCGGCTTGCGGTTCGTTGTTCATGGTCCTGTCCTCGAGGAGCCCAAGCCGCGGCGGCCTGGCGCTCCCTCCAGTGGATGTTGCCGGTGATGCGATCCGTGCCCGACCTGCGACCGGCTCACTTGGCCTGCGCGACCGCCTCGACCTGGATGCGCAGCGTCACGTCCATGCTGAAACCCCAGTCCTTGCCGGCATCGATACCGAAGGCATCGCGCTGGAAGCTGGCGCTGGCGTCGGCGCCGCAGAGCTCGCGCTTGAGCATCGGATGCGGAATGCACTTGAAGGAATTGATCTTCAGTTCCAGCGGCTTGGTCACGCCGTGCAGGGTGAGTTCGCCGACGACCTTGGTCGGCGCGCCATCGACGAAACCTTCGAGCTTGCCCTTGTAGGTCGCGGTCGGGTACTTGGCGACGTCGAACAGGGTGTCGCCGCGCGCGTGCTCGTTCATCTTGTCGTGACCGTAGTCGATGCTGTTGGTGTCGACCACCACCTCGACCGTGCCGGTGCCCTTGGCCTTGTCGAGCACGACCTTGCCGCTGGACGAGTTGAATTTGCCGCGCCAGACCGAGACGCCCATGTGCGAGGCCTCGAAGCTGGGATAGGTGTGGTCGGGGTCGATCTCGTAGGTCGTCGGCGCGGCCACGGCCGATGCGCTGGCGATAAATGCTATCGGGATCAAATACTTGAGCGACTTCATTGCGACGTTCCTTCGATCCGGGGTTGGGGCCGAAACGCTAGCACCGCGCCGTCTCGCCCGGCAACCGCAATCGTCGGAAAAAAATTTCGCGGGTCGTGTCGATTCCGCGCCCCGGCCTTCGTCGCCCTGAGTAAGAGCGCCGCACTGACACCGCACACCGCGGCCAGCGCTCCCCACCCAACCAGGAGACAGGGCCATGCGATTCATGCTGATAGTCAAATCCGACGACGCTGCCGAAGCCGGGCAAATGCCCAGCGAAGAACTGCTGACCGCGATGGGCAAGTACAACGAGGAGCTGGTCAAGGCCGGCGTGCTGCTGGCCGGCGAAGGCCTGCATCCCTCTTCCAAGGGCGCGCGCGTGCGTTTCTCCGGCCAGCGCCGCAGCGTCGTCGACGGTCCTTTCCCGGAGGCCAAGGAACTGATCGGCGGCTTCTGGCTGATCCAGGTCAAGTCCAAGGAAGAGGCGATCGAGTGGGTGAAGCGTTGCCCGAACCCGACCGGTGGCGAATCGGAAATCGAGATCCGCCAGGTGTTCGAGGCCGAGGATTTCGGCGCCGAACTCACCCCGGAACTGCGCGAACAGGAACAACGCCTGCGCGTCCAAGCCGCCAAGCACTGAGCACCGCCCGGAAACGGTTCGCCGCCTATGTCGATCGCGCGCGCCGCCGTTCGTCGCATTCGTACAGTCCGTCGAAAACATTCGCCTTCCCCACCACGGAGTCACCGATGAAGTTCCTGTCCATCTACACGCCCGACACCAGCAAGCCCGCCGACTTCGGTCCCGACAAACAGCAGCGCATGGGCGAGCTGATCCAGCAGGGCTTCAGCGACGGCAGCCTGCTGCACACCGGCGGCCTGCTCGCCCAAGGCAGCGCCCGCATCGGCCTGAGCGGCGGAAAGATCACCGTCACCGACGGCCCCTACGCCGAGGCCAAGGAAGTGATCGCCGGCTACGCCCTGATCGAGGTCGAGTCCTTCGAATCCGCGGTCGAGTACGCCAAGCGTTTCCTCGACATCGCCGGCGACGGCGTGAGCGAGCTGCACCGCATCGTCGACGGCGACATGAACTGCACCTAGTCCCCAAAAACAGGAGTCACCCATGTACCTCGCCCCCTACCTCACCTACGACGGCAACGCCGAAGCCGCGTTCCAGCGTTACGCCGAACTGCTCGGCGGCAAGATCGAACTGCTGCTGCGCTACGGCGAAGCCCCCGACAGCAGCTGCGACTCTTTGTCGGATGCAGAAAAGAACAAGGTCATGCACGTCCGCCTGGCCGCCAAGGACTGGGTGTTGATGGCCTCCGACGCGGGTACCCACTACCCCTATGACGGCGTCAAGGGCATGTCGGTCTCGCTCAACGTCGATTCCGCCGCCGATGCCGAACGCATCTTCCAGGGTCTGTCCGAAGGCGGCCAAGTCACCATGCCGCTGCAGCAGACGTTCTGGGCCGAGCGCTTCGGCTGCGTGACCGACGCCTACGGCGTGCCGTGGCTGATCAACTTCGAAAAGAAAGCCTGATCGCTTGCGCGCGCCGCTCGCATAGCGGCGGCGCGCGCTCGGCCATCGTCACCGGCCTCGCTCGCCCCCCTGCGCTACAAACCGACCTTCGGCGTGCCTTGCGGCGCCTGCCGCCGCCCCCTCTTTGCGCCACCACAGGAGATGCACCATGCGCTTCATGATGCTGATGATTCCCCAAGGCTACGAACAAGCCGCGCCCGGCACCTTGCCGCCCGCCGACCGCGTCGCGACGATGATGAAGTACAACGAGACCCTGCAGCAGGCCGGCGTGCTGGTCGCGCTGGACGGCCTGCACCCGCCCTCGATGGGCGCACGCGTGTCCTTCGCCGGCGGCAAGCCGAAAGTCACCGATGGCCCCTTCAGCGAATCCAAGGAAGTGCTGGGCGGCTACTGGATGATCCAGGTCGCATCGCGAGACGAAGCGATCGCCTGGGCCTCACGCTGCCCGGCCGCGGAAAACGAGACCATCGAAATCCGCCAGGTGATGGATTTCGAGGACTTCCCCGCCGATGTCCAGGAGGCCGGATCCGGTTTCCGCGACATGCACGGCGATAGCGCTCAACGCAACTGATCGGACACCGCCCACATGCTCGTCATCATCCTGTCCTTGCTCGCCCTGCTCGTGATCGCTGTGCTGGCCTACGCCGCGACCCGTCCCGATACCTTGCGGATCGAACGCAGCCTGGTCATCCATGCCCCGGCCGAGACCATCCTCGCCCACGTCAACGATTTCCACCGCTGGCGCGATTGGTCGCCCTACGAAAAACTCGAACCGGACATGCGGCGCGAGATCGGCGGCGCCCCCAGCGGCGTCGGCGCCACCTACGCCTGGCAGGGTCAGGGCAAGGCCGGCGCCGGACGCATGGAGATCACCGACGCCCGCCCCGACCGCACCACCATCCAGCTCGATTTCAGCAAACCCTTCGTCAGCCACAACATCGCCGAGTTCGCCGCGAACGCCCAGGCCGGCGGCACCCGCGTGACCTGGTCGATGCAGGGGCCCGCTGCCTACATGACCAAACTCATGGGCGTTTTCTTCAACATGGATCGTATGATCGGACGCGACTTCGAGACCGGCCTGGCCGCGCTCAAGGTCCAGTCCGAAAAGTAGCCCGCCCCTTCCCACTCTGGACGTCCGACCGCATCCGATGACCACCGACACCCATCGCGCCATCGATGCCGTCTGGCGTATCGAATCGCCGCGCCTGATCGCCGGCCTGGCGCGCATGGTGCGCGACGTCGGTCTGGCCGAGGAACTCGCCCAGGACGCCCTGGTCGCCGCGCTGGAGCGTTGGCCCGAAACCGGCGTGCCCGACAACCCAGGCGCCTGGCTGATGGCCACCGCCAAGCACCGCGCCATCGACCGCCTGCGCCGCAGCAAGCTGCAGCAGCGCAAGTACGAAGAACTGGGCTACGAACTCGAAGACTGGCAGGACGACGCCGAGGCCGCGTTCGAGGCGGCCATCGACGACGACATCGGCGACGACCTGCTGCGCCTGGTGTTCACCGCCTGCCATCCGGTGCTGTCCACCGAAGCGCGCGTCGCTCTAACCTTGCGCCTGCTCGGCGGCCTGACCACCGACGAGATCGCGCGCGCCTTCCTGGTCCCCGAACCGACCGTGGCGCAACGGATCGTCCGCGCCAAACGCACCTTGGCCGAAGCGCGGGTGCCGTTCGAAGTGCCGCGCGGCGACGAACTCGCCGAACGCCTGGCTTCGGTGCTGGCGGTGATCTACCTGATCTTCAACGAAGGCTACTCGGCCACCGCCGGCGACGACTGGATGCGCCCGGCCCTATGCGAGGAAGCCCTGCGCCTGGGCCGCATCGTCGCCGAACTGGTGCCGCGCGAACCTGAGGTACACGGCTTGGCCGCGCTGATGGAGATCCAGGCCTCGCGTTCGCGCGCTCGCGTCGACCCCAATGGCGCACCGGTGCTGCTGCTGGACCAGGACCGCGCACGCTGGGACCAGGTCCTGATCCGGCGCGGACTGACCGCCTTGGAACGCGCCGAAAAACTCGGCGGCGCTCGTGGCCCGTATGCATTGCAAGCCGCAATCGCCGCCTGCCACGCCCGCGCCCGCACTGGCGACGAAACCGACTGGGCCCGCATCGCTGCCCTCTACGACGCCCTGGCCCAACTCGCGCCGTCGCCCGTGATCGAACTCAACCGCGCCGTCGCCCTGGCAATGGCCTTCGGCCCCGCCGCCGGCCTGGAACTGGCCGACACCCTGCTCGACGAACCGTCGATGAAGAGCTACCACCTGCTGCCGAGCGTGCGTGGAGATTTCCTGGCCAAGCTAGGCCGCTATCAGGAAGCGCATGCCGAGTTCAAACGCGCTGCGTCGCTTACGCGTAATGCGCGCGAGCGCGAGTTGCTGACGGACCGGGCGGCCGCGTGTGCGCGTAGCATCGCGACGCATAAGCGCGAGTAACTGGCGCGACGCGGCGACGGCTCGGTCCGTATCGGTCCGACGAGATCGGTCGTATCGCGGAATGGCGCTCTGTCCACGTCGCGTACGAATCAATACGTCGGGCCGCCCACGTCGAGCACGTACTCGAAGTTCTGGACCATGTTGCCGTAGCCGTCTTCGTCCGCGTCGCCACGGCCGTAGTTCGCGCCCACCACCAGGGTATGCCGCCCCGGCTTCATCGGCGGCAGCAGCAGCCAATAGCCATCGCTGGCCGCGATCACCGCGGCAGTGCCGTCGTTCTCATCGTCGCCGAACGCATCGAAGCACCCCTCGGTGCGCGCCCGATAGCGCTTCGGGTCGGTCACCTGGACGCCGTCGATCAGCACCACCGCGCTGCGCAGGGCATCGTTATTCAACGCCAGCCCGTCCAGTAGCGAACGGCACTCCGCGGCGCGCTGCCGCGTCGCAATCCGATAGCGGGTGCGCTGGTACAGATTGATGATGGGCAGGAACACATGCTTGCCGACCGGCACCGAACACCGCCGCTTCACGTTCGCACTGCCGTCGGTCCCGGCCAGAAACCACACCGGCCCGTCCTGCGCGACCGCACACCATCGTCCGTCGGGATCGCGGTAAGGCTCCATCCCGCCCGGGAAGCGGTCGGTCCAGCGCCACCAGCGCGCGCTGAGCTCGGCATAACCCAGGCCCTCGATCTTGGTATTCAAGGGCAGGACCGTTGCGGCGGCTGCGGGCTTCGGCGGCGCGGCGATTGCCGAGGTCGCGCATAACAAGCCGGCCCAAACCAACAGGCTACCGATGACGCGCCGATTGCTCATATCTGTTCTCATCCAATGCCGCCAGTAACCGTTCATCCCCGTCCTTCGACAGTCGTACCTCCCGCCAGCTGACAAGGCCACTCGCCGTGAACCAGCCGAACCATAAACCGTGGCTCGCTCCAACCTTGCCGATCGCTCGCTAGGGCTTCGCTGAGGTGCGACCGGCTTCATTTCCGCGCCGGACCTCAGCCTCAGGCGGGAATGCATCGCGCAACAACTGCGGCGAAAGCGTCCGATAGATAGTGCTGTGCGACAGATCCGGCCGGGGGCCGTAACGCCATCTCAGCCCTTCCGGCGCCGCCGCAGGCAGCGCATCGGCCAGCCGCGCCGTCTGCGGCGCGATATTGTCTTCATTGGCCGACGACAGGAACAAGGTCCGTCCCGCGAACCCGCCCACCTTCAAACGCCGCTCGGCCTCGAGCATCAGCGCATCCTGGTTCCACCACAGACTGGGACTCATCGCGATATAGACATCGAACAGCTTCGGCTGCTCGAAGAAGGTCTCGACCACTAACAACCCCGCCAAAGACTCGCCGATGATCCCGGTCTCGTCGCTCACCCTATTAGGAAAAGACTTAGCACAGAGATCTCCGACCTCCCAGACCGCAACAATAGGCTGCTACTTCCGCACCGCAGGCGACTCACCCACCATCCGACACGGGCGCCATGGATCTTGAGGAACCGGCTCCGGCAGCGGCTGTCCTTACCAGCATCACGCTCTACAGACGCTAATGTAGGAAACCCGCGACACCCAGCACGCGACTTTCCTGACCAACGACATCTGGCGCCCGCTCGACCCAATCCTTGCGGCACTCGAATGAGCAGCCTGTGCATGGGACCATAAGGACGTCAGTGGCATGCGACCAGCATCCACACCTTCGCACGGGCGCCGCAATAAAAATATGATCTCGCTTTCAGGCAAGTGTTGGACAGCGGAAGCGCTTGTTCGTTGATCACACCCTAGTCGTTCAATTGAATGACCCCGAGGTCGATAGGATCATTATAATTCTCAGACCCAACTATCTCGAACTCCCTCGAAGAAAAAGTTTGCCGAACCCCTCTACAATGAACGGCAATATGAAATCTATTTACTCCCGGCGCAACAGTAAATGATGCGAGAAACGCACCGTCTGCCGATTGCCAATCGAGCACTCTCCCCTCACGATCGAGTCTCTCAACCGTGCACTCTTCTCGTAGCGAGCCATCAGCAGCCACAATTCTACCTCGCACCTTGAATCCAGCATCCGCGACGCAAGACGCCAACAGCGCAACAGAAAGTGCTGCAGCTAACAATAGCTTCATCCTCACCCCCTTATGGCGTTCTTAGATACTCGAACTGCTTGAGATTATCTCTTGCGAAACCCTTTGCTTGCAACTCAAACCTATTTTTATCATAACCACCCTGCCTCACATTCTCAAAAATATAACCCAATCCAGTGAGCGCCCCCGGATTCCATTGCTTAATCACATGGAAATACTCTTCCAACATAGTTCGGGGATCACTCATAAAAGACTCACCACTACCCGCGACAAATATTACGTTTACTCCAGTAGTAGCGACTGCGCCATACAATTTAGACTTGGGCGAGTTGCTAAGCACCTGCACATTCGAAATAGCTTCCACTGGCACGCCAAGCAATTGAGATAGCGCCCATTTATCCTGACCAGGGAGATTAACAGGAACACTAATGGGCTTCCTATCCCTCACCCCACCGTTGAAAGCCACTGAAGAAACGCCAGGGGCCCCGTTTTGACTAGTCCCTTCGGCCAGCACCTTGCCGTTTCCTGCGAAGATTGACCCACGAGCAGATGCGGCCACCCCATTAATTGCACCTGCAGACTGCCCGCTAGATATGCGGCAAGTAGTGTCCGTGCCGCATGCCTTCGTTTGATTGTCTTTATTCTTTTCTTCGCGCCCGTCAGGATCTATGAAGCGATAAGGGTTGTTTGCCGCGTATTTATACCTATTAAAGTTAATTCCAGTACCGCTAGCACCAACAGGGTCAACACTCAGAAATCTCCCAATAGATGGATCGTAGTACCGCTGTTGCATATATGTCAGCCCGGTTGCGCCATCCATCACATGGCCGGTATAGCCGATACCATCGACCGTCTTGTTGATCGCACTGCCATAGGGCTCGTAGTTCGTGCGCTCGATCAATGCCCCTGCGGTATCGGTCGTTGCCACCGGGCTGCCTAGTGCGTCGGTGTGCTGGTACTTGGTCGCAATGATGGTGTTGCTCGGCCAGTTGTGATCGATCGTCGCGATCACGCTGCCGCTTAGGTACACATTCTCCTGCGTCGTCTGCACCCCGCCGGCCGTCAGCTTCGAGCTGAACAGGTATTGCCCGGCCTGGCTGTACTGGAACCACTCTTGCAGGCCGTTGTCCTTCTGGATCTTCGAGCGACGGCCGTGGCCGTCGTAGCGATAGTTCTCCTTGCCCATCACCCAGCGCAGACGATTGCCGTAGTCGAAGCCGTATTGCTGGCCATTCTTGTTGTTCAGATTGCCCTGCACGTCGTAGCTCAGGCCCACCACGCTGGCGCCGCCGCTGTTCTGGACATTGGTCAGGCGGTTGTTCGTGTCGTAC